>NZ_JAMMTO010000013.1:0-146027 GCF_051807745.1 Salmonella sp. NW38
GCGGGGTGGAGCAGCCTGGTAGCTCGTCGGGCTCATAACCCGAAGGTCGTCGGTTCAAATCCGGCCCCCGCAACCAACTTAATGAACACCCTTACGGGTGTTTTTTTGTATCTGTCGTCTGGTCCGCAACGACAGTGCGGGCAGCATCCTACTTACCCGCGCAATAAACTCGCCGTCATCTCAGGTTAACTTCTTCTCGCCAGCGTCGCCCCATCGGCAAAATACGCTTTAATGCCCGCCAGAATCGACTCTGCGACCTGTTGCTGGAACGTCGCGGTCTTGAGCTTGCGTTCTTCTTCAATGTTACTGATAAACGCCGTCTCGACCAGAATAGACGGAATATCGGGCGCCTTTAACACCGCAAACCCCGCCTGCTCGACCTTGTTTTTATGCAGGTCATTAATTTTACCAAGCTGCTTCAACACCGCTTTACCGAATTTCAAACTATCGGCAATGGTCAGCGATTGCACCATATCGAACATCGTATGGTCGACATAACGGTCACCGCTTTTGCTCACGCCGCCAATTAAGTCCGAGGCGTTCTGCGTTTGCGCCAGATATTTCGCCGCGGTACTGGTGGCGCCTTTGGTCGATAGCGCGAATACGGATGAACCGCTAGGCTGCCGGCTGGTGAAGGCATCCGCATGAATAGAGACAAACAGGTCGGCGCGCTGTTTCTGCGCTTTCGCCACCCGGACTTTTAACGGAATGAAGATGTCTTCATTGCGCGTCATATAGACCTTCATGTTGCCTTCTTTTTCGATCAACGCGCGCAGGCGGCGGGCTATCTGGAGCACCACGTCTTTTTCACGCGTTTTGTATTTGCCTATCGCACCGGGGTCTTCGCCGCCGTGTCCCGGATCAAGCATAATGACAATAGGACGATCGCGCCCCGCTTTACCGGGCTGCGGCCCGCTTTGCGAAGGCGGCACCTGTTTATCCAGATCGCCTTTATTGTAGTCTTCCAGCAGCGCCAGCAGCGGATCCTGCATATCCTGCGCATTGGCAGGATAAAGATCCATCACCAGACGTTCTTTAAAGCCTGCCACAGGCGCCAGCGCAAATAGCTGCGGCTTCACGTTTTGTTTTAGCTCAAAGACCATACGCACAGTCTTAGGATCAAACTGCCCTACCCTTGCGGATTTGATATACGGATCGTCGCTGCGAATCTGCGCGCCAATGCCTTTAAGCACCGAGTTCAGATTCACATCCTCAATATCTACTACCACGCGGTCCGGGTTACTTAAGGCAAATTGTTTATATTTCAGCAGACGATTCGACTCTACCGTGACGCGGGTATAGCTGGACGCAGGCCAGATACGCACCGCAACGACCTGGCTTACGGCAGCCAGCCCGACCTGGCTCACGCTTAATAGCCACATGGCGCCCGCGCCTTGTAGTAAACGGCGACGGCTGATTGCTGAATTGGCTCCCGACATGCTTCTCCCGAGCAAAAACTAAATAGAGATCATACAAAGTTCATCCAAATTGACCGGAAACTTTAGCGAATGACGCATAATCTGTCATCTATAAAAGGGTAAACATTCTTTTTATATTCACGGCATTACTAAGAAAAGCGATCGGACCGCATAAAATTTACGCTTGCACAGAGGGCAAAAACAGAATAAAAATACGCTAATTTCGAATAATAATTCACTAGTAGGACGCGCAATGATAAAGGAACGTAAAACCGAACTGGTAGAAGGGTTTCGCCATTCAGTTCCCTATATCAACACCCATCGCGGAAAAACCTTTGTCATTATGCTCGGCGGCGAAGCCATTGAGCATGACAATTTTTCCAGCATCGTTAGCGATATCGGGCTACTGCATAGCCTCGGTATTCGCCTTGTCGTGGTGTATGGCGCGCGACCGCAAATCGACGCCAATCTGGCCGCGCATCATCATGAACCGATTTACCACAAAAACACGCGGGTGACGGACGCCAAAGCACTGGAGCTGGTGAAACAGGCCGCCGGTTTACTCCAGCTTGATATTACCGCCCGTCTGTCGATGAGTCTGAACAATACGCCGCTGCAGGGCGCGCACATTAATGTCGTCAGCGGCAATTTCACCATTGCGCAGCCGCTGGGCGTTGATGATGGCGTGGACTACTGTCATAGCGGCCGTATCCGGCGCATTGATGAAGATGCGATCAACCGCCAGCTGGATAACGGCGCGATCGTTCTGATGGGGCCGGTCGCCGTCTCAGTGACCGGCGAAAGTTTTAATCTGACCTCAGAAGAGATTGCCACTCAACTCGCCGTTAAACTGAAAGCGGAAAAAATGATCGGTTTCTGTTCTTCTCAGGGCGTTACCAATAGCGAGGGCGGCATCATTTCTGAACTCTTCCCGAATGAAGCGCAGGCGCGGGTGGAAGAGTTGGAAGCGCAGGGCGATTACAACTCCGGAACCGTACGTTTTTTGCGCGGCGCGGTAAAAGCCTGTCGTAGCGGCGTTCGTCGTTGCCATCTGATCAGCTATCAGGAAGATGGCTCGCTATTACAGGAACTGTTCTCGCGTGATGGTATCGGTACGCAGATCGTCATGGAGAGCGCCGAGCAGATCCGCCGCGCCACCATCAACGATATTGGCGGTATTCTGGAGCTTATCCGCCCACTGGAACAGCAGGGCATTCTGGTACGCCGTTCCCGTGAACAACTGGAGATGGAGATCGATAAATTTACCATTATTCAGCGCGATAATATGACTATCGCCTGCGCGGCGCTGTATCCTTTTGTGGAAGAGAAAATAGGCGAAATGGCCTGCGTTGCGGTGCATCCGGATTATCGCAGCTCATCGCGTGGAGAAGTGCTTCTGGAGCGGGTTGCCGCCCAGGCGCGGCAAATGGGGCTGAGTAAATTGTTTGTGCTGACGACGCGCAGTATTCACTGGTTCCAGGAGCGCGGTTTCACGCCTGTCGATATTGAGTTACTGCCTGAGAGCAAGAAAAAAATGTATAACTATCAGCGACGTTCAAAGGTGCTGATGGCGGATTTAGGATAACAAGAGGGGCCTGATGGCGCTGCGCTTATCAGGCCTACGCTCGAAAGCATCATTTGGAGGCCGGATAAGACGCTACGCGTCGCCATCCGGCGAGAACTCGTCTTATCCGGTACGACTGACTTCATCAAATAAGGTGGCTAATCCGCTGCGCCGCTCCGTACGTGTCACAATCGCGCTTGCCAGGATCCGTTCATCGGCATACAGAGATAACCGCCGCCGCGCCCGAGTAACAGCGGTATACACCAGCTCCCGCGTCACGACCGGCGAACGCTGGCTGGGTAAAATCAGCGCGGCGTGATCAAATTCAGACCCCTGAGATTTATGTACCGTCATCGCCCAGGTTGTATCATGTTCCGGCAGACGGCTGGGCTGAACGGACTTGATCGTGCCGTCCGGCATCACAAACCAGACGCGTAACCCCTGCCCGCGATCGAGCGCAATACCAATATCGCCGTTAAATAGCCCCAACGCGCTGTCGTTGCGCGCAATCATTACTGGACGCCCTTCATACCAGCGAGAATGCGGATGCCGCTGAATTTTTCGTTGCTGCACCATCGCCTGCTCAATGCGGTCATTCAGTCCCCTCACGCCAAATGGGCCTTCGCGCAGCGCGCAAAGCAGTTGATACTCATTGAAAGCCTGAAGGATTGCCTCCGGCGTCGCTTTCTCATGCAGCAACCGCAGGTAGCGACCATAGCCCGCCAGCGCTTCATCCAGCATCCCGGCATAATCGTCGCTGCTTTGCAATGTACGCTTCTCTATATCGCTAAACCCCTGCTGAAAAACAGCCTGGATTGCCGACCTGTCGCCGCAGTTAATCGCCGCCGCCAGCTTGCCGATGCCAGAATCGCTGCCGAAACGGTAGCTCTTTTGCAACAAACAGAGGCTATCGCGTAAAGACGCGGCTTGCGTTCCGGCCCCCGCCGGAATGGCGCTCCCTGTTAGTCGACTTAGCTGTCGGGCGCGTTCCGCCGTAAACCCTGCGTTGACATAGGCGCAAATATCGCCCAACACAGCGCCCGCCTCCACGGATGCCAACTGATCGCGATCGCCAAGAAAAATGACCCGCCCGTGCGGCGGCAGAGCGTCAATCAAACGTGACATCATCGGCAAATCAATCATTGATGCTTCATCGACCACCAGCACGTCCAGATGCAGCGGGTTGCCCGCATGATGGCGTAATCGCTGGCTGCCGGGCTGTGCGCCCAGCAGTCGGTGCAGCGTACTGGCGTCCTCCGGTATACGCTTTTTCTGCGCATCGGTAAGAGGAAGCTGACGCAACGCCGCGCCGAGCGACTCCGTCAGGCGTGCGGCCGCTTTCCCGGTCGGCGCCGCCAGCCGGATACGGCAACGTTCGCCATCCGCCATTTGAATTAATGCCGCCAGCAGCTTCGCGACGGTGGTGGTTTTACCGGTGCCGGGACCGCCTGAAATCACGGAGATACGGCGAGTTAGCGCTACGGCGGCGGCCACCTTTTGCCAGTTCACCTCGTCTGTCGGAGGGAATAGCGCGTCCAGAATACGGGATAACTGATCTTCATCTACGGCGATGGCCTGGTTAACCTCGTTAAAAAAGCGCGCAACCGTACGCTCGTTGCACCACATGCGATTCAGGTAGAGGCGATCGCCGCACAGAATTAACGGCGCGGGGCTATCGCCGCAGCTAACCGCCGCAGACGCCAGTAACCGCTTTTTCCAGTCAATTGGCGTAGCCGTTTCGCTTATCCAGGCGACCAGTAAGGGATGCGCCTCCTCCGTTAACGTTAAACGCGACAATGGCAGACACACGTGACCTTCACCTGCGTCATGACTAAGCAGCGCTGCCGCCAGCGTCACGGCGGGATCGTCGTTACCGGCGACGGTTAAAGCAAACTGGGCATCAATGGGCCGTAAGAGTTTTTGTTCAACGGCCTCCAGCAACCGCTCCTGGATTGTCATTGCGCCTCCTCACTCATTTCACCTGCAAACATATCATCCAGTTGGTTAATTAACGCCGCCGCAGGACGAGTGGTAAAAATACCCTGCTGCGGACGTTCGCTATCCACCCCGCGTAAAAAGAGATAGATGACGCCGCCGAAATGGCGTTCATAGTCGTAATTCGCCATTCGATGACGAAGGTAACGATGCAATGCCAGCGTATAAAGCTGGTACTGCAAATCATAGCGATGCGCCTGCATCGCCGCAGCCATCGCCGTCTGGGTATAAGCGGCGCTATCCTCGCCCAGCCAGTTAGATTTATAGTCGAGCAGGTAATAGCGCCCCTCATAACGGAACACCAGGTCGATAAAGCCCTTTAACATGCCGCGAACCTGCATGAAATCCAGAGCAGGGCAACCTGCTGAAAGCGGGTCGTATCGACGAATCAACGCATCCAGCTCTCCGGCGGTAAGCGGCTGGGCAATCGGCAGATAAAACTCCATTTCGACCTGTTTTTCACGCTCGGTCAGCACGCTCAGACTAACGCCCGTCTCGTTAAGGGGAACGTGTAACACGGTGTCCAGCCAGCGGGTAAGTACGGGCTCCCATCGCGTTTCAAAACCACTCAGCTCCAGTTTTTCCTGTACCCATTGGGGGTCTATCGGTTGAGTAAAATCAAGCTCTTCAAACAGGCTGTGCAAAAATGTTCCCGGCGATGCCCCGCGAGGAAAGTGATGCGGCGTCATTGCCGGCGCTTCCGCCGCTTCGCCAACGCCTGCGGCGTCAATGTCGAGACGAGGAATAAGATCTTGCGCCACGCTATGTCCCCGCTGCTGCAAACCGGAATAACTGGTAACGCGCCAGCTATCATAAAGCAGACGTTGCAGCGTTCTGGCGCTGAGTTCCGCGTGCGATGCAGCGGCAATTTGCCAGCGGTCGTTATCCGTACTGCCTGGCGTTCGACACACGATATCCTCGTCGCATAGCGCCTCAATACAGGCGCGAAGGCCTGCGGCATCCATCGGTTCGCCTTTTTGCAGGAGTCGCCCAAGCGCGCTTTGGTGCACATCCGTCTCGCCTTTCTTATCGCTGCGACGCCGCACCAGCGGCGCGACGCCTAGGCTGCAATGCCACACTGCACGGGTCAGCGCGACATAAAGTAGGCGCAGGTCTTCCGCCAGGCGTTCGGCTTCCGCCAGTGCTATGCTCTCTTCGGCGTGACTAAGGTCCAGCACCGCCTCGTAGGAGTGCCTGTCGTGATAAAAAGCCTGGTCCTGCACGCGGAAATGGGTGATAAAAGGTAACCAGACCAGCGGGTATTCCAGACCTTTCGATTTATGAATGGTGACGATTTGCACCAGATGCTTATCGCTTTCCAGACGTAGTTGCTGGCTGGAAGCATTGCTATCGGGTTCAAGGATATGTTGCGCCAGCCAACGCACCAGCGCATGTTCGCTTTCCAGCTGCGAACCGGCTTCCTGTAACAGTTCGCTAATATGCAGAATATCCGTCAGCCGACGTTCGCCTCCCGCTGTCGCCAACAGGTTTTCAGCAATATTGCGCGCCGACATTAACGCGCGCAGCATAGGCATCACGCCGCGTTTATGCCAAATCTGCCGGTAGCCATCAAACTCTTCGACAACCGCATCCCACGCATTTTCATCATTGTTAAGCGTTTCGATATCCAGCGCGGTAAGGCCCATCATTGATGTCGCCAGAGCGCTACGTAGCGTATTCTCACGTTCGGGCGCCATCACCGCCTGCAACACCCACAGCATTTCCTGCGCTTCGAGCGTTTCGAATACGCTGTCGCGGTTAGAAAGATAGACGGAGGGGATCGCCAGTAAGGTCAGCGCATCCCGTATCAGCGCGGCCTCACGCCTGCTGCGCACCAGCACGCTGATATCCGAGGCGCGAACGGGCCGCGACGAATCGCCATTCGTCAGCAGCGCGTCGCCCGTTTGTCCGGCGCGCAGCCAGTCGCGAATTTGCGTGGCGCACACCTGCGCCATATAACTTTGATAATCGCCCGAACCGCAGCTTTCCCCCTCCATTAGCCACAGGGTCATCGCCGGTTGAGGCGCGTCATTCACTTTAAATTGCAGCGACTGGTTTCTGGGCGCAAACTTTACCGGACTGAAGGGAATATCGCGGAACATAAAGGCGTCGTTCATCTGACTGAACAGCTTGTTAACGCTATTCACCATCCCCGGCGCGGAGCGCCAGTTAGTGTCAAGCGTATAGTGCGCGCTCACTTCGCTGCGAGCCTTCATGTAGGTAAAGATATCCGCGCCACGAAACGCATAAATCGCCTGCTTAGGATCGCCAATCAGCAATAGCGCCGTATCGGGTTGATGTCGCCAGATACGGCGAAAAATACGGTACTGTTGTGGGTCGGTATCCTGAAATTCATCGATCATCGCCACCGGAAAACGGGTACGAATCGCCGTAGCCAGCGCCTCGCCGCTTTCACTACGCAGCGCGGTATCTAAACGGCTGAGCATATCGTCAAACCCCAGCTCGCCGCGCCGTCGTTTTTCCTGAGCCACCGTTTCACGGATCTCTGAGAGCGCTCGGGTAAGAACCAGATCTTTAATCGATAGCGGTTCGCCCAACAGGTTATCAATGGCGACAAACAATGGGTGCTGGGGCGTCACGCCGCCAGCTTTGGTGCGCTCAGCTAAAAAACGCTGTGAAAATTTTCCCAACGCCTCGGGTAATTGATAATTTTTGGTCTCTTCTTGCGCCCACGCGGTGATCTTTTCGATCCATTTCGCCTGATTGCCGCGGTTGAATTTTCTGCGATCGATGCCGGATGATTCGATTAGCGCGTCCAGCTCGCTAACCGCCTCACACCACTGCTGCTTCACCTGGTTGATGCGCGCCAGGATCTGTTCATGACGCGATGCCAGCGTCTCCTCCTGCGATGGCGGCGCTTTAATGACCGGCGCTTCGCCCTGCAGATAACGATCGATATCCTTTAAGAGCGCCTTCGGCCCCTTCCATACGTCAAACACCACCTGCGCGATGTCGCGCGGCAGCGGATAGCAATGACGCCGCCAGAAATCGGCGCAGGCCTGATAACGCAACAAAGATTCGTCTTCAATAAGCTGTTGCTCAAACAACATACCGGATTCGAAAGCGTTCAGGCTGAGCATACGCTGGCAAAAACCGTGGATGGTAAAAACCGCGGCCTCATCCATTTGTCGTTCCGCCAGTAATAACCACTGCGCGGCCTGCTTTTTGTCGCTAATTTCTTCCAGCAAGCGGGCATACAGCGGATTATCCGTGCTTTCTCGCAGACAGGCGATGCGCAACTCATGGATATTACTGCGAATTCGCCCACGCAGCTCTTCAGTGGCGGCCTCCGTAAAGGTTACCACCAGCAGTTCTTCAACGGTCAACGGACGGGGAAATGCGGCACTGCCGCCCAGACCGAGCAATAACCGCAGATACAGCGCCGCGATAGTAAACGTTTTGCCTGTGCCCGCTGATGCTTCAATCAGACGCTCGCCTGTCAGGGGCAAGCGCAGAGGATCAAGAGTCTCGGCGACATCATTCATTCTTTTCGCTCATTAGAGGTAACGTTTGCTGCAATGCGCTGACGTTATCCCACACTTTCCAGCCTGTCGGATGCACGTATTCTGCTTTTCCATTCTGGCTACCGGCAATCTGTGACAATATTGCCATACCTTGTGGTTCCACCACCGCCTGGTGGAAGAAGTCGGCAAGCTTTTGTGGCGTCAGCAATTTTATCTGAGCGATGATTTTATCACGCGAGTCAAAGCGCATATTACCCCGATCGAAATCCTTGCTTAAACGGGATGCTTCTTCGCCCAACGTTTGCGGCGCCTGGCGCATTTGCGTAATGATCGCCTGCTGAATTTGGGCGAACTCTTCCGGCTTCATCGCCCTCAGCTTCGCCTCGGCGTCAGGGAAAAATGCCTGATAGCGTTGCCACAGGTAAGAGGGCTGTTTATCGTTGCTCTGTAGCAGGAATCCCATTCCCCACTGACGGCCAACGCTCATCGGAAAGGCGAAAACGGCGTATCCCAGTTGCTCTTCGGTTCGTAGCTGATTGTAAAACCACGGTTGAACAATCTGACCTAACATCGCGCTGTAGGCGGCGCTGACGTACTCGTCGTAGCCGACCGGGACAAAGACCGCTGCTAACGCGGAGTCGGTGCTACTGCCCGCTTTTTCAAATATTACGGACTGCTTTTTCTCAACCACCACGTCTTTGTTGCGACACCACGCCGATCCGTTCGCCGCGAGCTGTTTTTGAACATCTTGCGCCAGAGAGGTCGCCTGGGCTTCGCTCATATTCCCTATAACCAGAAATTCCGGACGAGCGCCCGTTTTTAACGCATTACGATAGGCCATTACCTCTTTCAACGTAATGGACGGCAGCAAAGCGCGACGTTCATCACGGGAAAAATAAGGCACCTGCGAAATCATCTGCACCGGCATAATCGCCTGCTCGTAGGCTTTTCCCTTCTCCGCAGAATCCATCATCTGCGTATACCAGGATTTCGCCTGCGCCAGCTGTTCTTCCGTGGCGTCGTAGCTAAAATATCCTTCCAGCAACGCCAGGAAAAGCTGCGGCAAACGCTGGGTATAACCGTTCGCAGTGACCATCAGACCATTGTTGGCGTTAGTAGAAAAGCTAATGCCGCCCACTGCCGCCTGGTTGCTGAGCTGATCGAGCGCCATTCCCGCCAGATAATCATTAAGGGCGAACAGTACCTGATTGCGGGCGCTGTCCATCGCCTGCGGATTACGCAATACCACGCTCACGTCAGCTTTTGGCTCGCTGGCGAAATAACGACTCGGCGCATAAACCACGCGCAAATCCGCTTTATCGACAATCAGTTCTGGCCGCACGTAGTTTTTGTCATTCTTAACAAGCGTAAAATCATCAGGAATATAGGGGTTTAACTCCGGCAGCGACAACGCAATGCCCTGTGCTTTTTGCTGCCAGTTTTTAAACGTCTGTTCGCTAATCTTATCGACCTGATAAGGCGCATCCACAAAATACGCAATCTTATTATGGGGTTCCTGGGGACTGATGTACCAGATGCGCGCATTCTGCGGCGTCATCATCGCCAGGCGATTTTTGATAGCGGCAGGATCGTAACGATCGGCGATATTCGCCGCATCCAGCGTATGCGCTACCGGGACGCGGATCATAGTGTCCGCCAGCCATTCGACATAGTCCATATCGCGGGTAATCGACGGATAGCGGAAGTCGAGATCCAGCACATGCGCCAGCTCGTCAAAGTAACGTTTATCTATCCCTTTTTCACGTAACGTATTGAGATAGCTAAAGATAGCTGCGACGACTTCATCACGATTGGCCAAACCTTTATCGGTCAGCGTTGCCGAAATGGCAAATACGCCGCTGTTACCATTAACAATCGGATCGGAATCCGCGCTAATACCTTCGACCAGTCCTTGTTTTTGCAGCCAGTCAGAGAGCGTCCCCGGGCTACGATTGCCAATCAGATAAGAGACCAGTTCATCGGTCTTGCTACGGAACTGCGCGCTATTGTTATCAATACGAAACTCCACGCGCAGCACTTTACGCGGTAGCGCCGGCACGTAATGAATAATGATGCCCTTCTGCGCCTCGGTGATGACAGGTACGGTAATTTCCGGTTTTTTAATCTGTTTATTCGGCACGCGACCATAGGTTGCGGCGGCAATACTCGCCAGTTCCGGCAAGGGTTTATTACTGTAAATCACCGCCTTCATCAGATTAGATGAATAGTATTTTTCATGAAAAGCGATCAACGCCTGTTGCACCGGATTTCCCGGCTTATCGCTTAACGTTTCCAGATTGCCGCCAGAAAAGTGCGAGCCTGGATGCGCCGGGTTAATGGTTTCGGCGCTTACCTGCGCCATACGCATACCGTCGCGGGTGCGCGCCATCGTCAGCTCGGCATTCACCGCGTTTCGTTCGCGTTCGGCGTATTTTTTATCGAGCAATGGCGCGGCAATGGCGTCGGCCAGGCGATCTACGGCGCCTGGAAGCGCATCGTTTTCAACCTCCAGGTAGAAGGCTGTTCGATAAGGCGCAGTGCTGGCGTTATGGCTACCGCCATGTCTTTTAAGGTATTCGGCAAGGCTATCCGCCTGCGGATATTTTTTTGACCCCATCAGGCACATATGCTCAAGATAATGAGCAAGCCCCTGATGAGCCTCAGGATCTTCAAGCGATCCAACGGGCACCACTAACGCTGAAAGAGACTTTACAGCCTGCGGATCGGATACCAGCAACACCACCATGTCATTATCAAGACGTATCGCCTGATACTGCCGGGTATCTTTATCGCTTTTACGGATAGTTTCTTGCAGCGGTTGCCAACCGATATCCGCCTGAACTGCAGGCCCCCAGAGGGCGACCAATAACAATAACGCTTTGAACCAGGTGCTGCGGGGCATTCACGGACCTCATCATTAACTTTCATTCCCACTCATCTGTATGGTCACGTAAACCATCGACCTGAGCAGAACGGGATATTATTGTGCTGAACCAGGCAGCATCTTTTTATCAGTAATCAGTCCGTGACGAAGAGCGCATCATAGTCGAAGCCTTTTAATGGCGCGATTTTCATACAATCAACGAGACTGATTAAAACGAAACAGCGGTAACAGGTAATGCCGGGACTGCGCAATGATAGCCTGCAACGTTTCAGATTCCAGCTGACGCCAAAGACGTTGATACCAGATATCTTCGCCTTCGCCGCTCACCATCATGTTGCCTTCATAAGCCTGTAAAAACTTTGTCCTGGCCTTCTGTAAGGTATCATCGTCGTCTAACATGACATCATTTTCAGCGTCATAACAGGCTTTTATCCATGCGCCGCCGCTTTCCGGCAGTACCAATAGCGGAGAAGACATGCCTTCCCGGTAGCCTTCAATCAGTTGCGCCAGGTAAGCCATTGCCTGCGTTTTATCAAGAGGCGGAAATCGCCATTCTCCCTCTTTGCGCAAAAACAGGCGACTTTCGCCACTCCCGCCGCTGGCACAATAGACAAGGTGTTCCAGCCAAAGTTGCACACCTTGCGCAACGCTGATTAAAGCGGGACGCCAGCGCAATAATCCATCCTCCTGTACCTGCGGTAGCCAGCCGGTTAGCTGAACGCCATTGCAAAGCAGATCCACTTCCAGGCTTTGGCTCGGCTTACGGCAGGCGATGACCCGGCTTGCCAGTTGCTGCATCTCCTGACATTGCGCATCCCAGAATATTTCGCCAAACGCGCCGTAAGGCAGCTCTCCCGCTGCCCGGAAACGGCGGAACAAGCGTTCGACGTCGTCCTCTTCAACCAGCGTATTGAGCAACTGTTGGTTAAGTTGATATCGCGTCAATCCCTCTAATTCAAACGGTTCCGCATCAGGAATCTCACTCTCTTCCGAGCGGAAATTAACCTGAAGCCGCATCTGAAAAAATGCGCGTACCGGATGGGCCCAAAAACGCTGCAGACTTTCCAGAGTCAATGTTTCCGGCATCGTAAAAGGAAGCGGCTGCACAAAGTCAGAATGCGCTTTTCCCGACTGACTCGCCGCAGGCAACCACTCTCTGGCATAGCTTTGCTGTTCGCCGGGTTGGTAATTTTGCGCATCAAAAGGCATACGGGTATGCAGACGCGTAATATGCGCTTTGACTCGTGCTTCGCTCTCATCACAGGTCAGCGTTTCGTCGCCCGGCAAATAGTGGCTTTGTCCGATGTAATCCACCAATTCTTGCACCAGTACAGAGGGAAAGCGTTCGCTATTATCCTGGATGGAGCGACCGATGTAGCTGATATACAGCGTCTGCTGCGCCGAGATTAACGCTTCCAGAAACAGATAGCGGTCATCGTCGCGACGGCTTCGATCCCCGCGCATGGGTTTTTGGCTCATCAGGTCAAAGCCCAACGGCGCAAGCTGGCGCGGGTATACGCCGTCGTTCATTCCCAGCAGGCAAACGACTCTGAACGGAATGGAACGCATCGGCATCAGCGTACAAATATTGATGGGGCCCGCCAGGAAGCGCTGGCTAATACGTTCCTGATCCAGACGCTGCGCCAGTTCATCCCGCAGTAGCGAAATCGGTACCGCGTCGCCATATTCCGCCGCGACGCCTTCGGCGATAATGGCCTGCCACTGCTGTTCAATCAATGTCATTGCCGCTTCCGTGTCCGCATCGGGCAGGAAGAAATCATTGAGCATGTCGCGACAAACGGGCAACCACTCTTCCAGCGGTCGCTCCTGCGCCAGACCGCGCCGCCAGATATTAAGCTGCATCAGCAGCGAAGCCAGATGCCCGACCAGCTCAGCAATCAGACCGCTGGATTCGTCATAAGGCAGAACCGACTGCCACTCGCCCTGGGCGCTTTCCATGGCATACCCCAGCAGCATACGCGTCAGGCCAAATTGCCATGTATGCTGTCCCGTGGCAGGAAGTTCCAGCTCGCGTACGTTGTCATCGTCAATTCCCCAGCGAATGCCTGACTCATTGACCCACAAGCGCAAATAACGCAGCCCTTCTTCGTTGATCGTAAAGCGGGCAGCCAATACCGGTACGTCTAACAACGCCAGAACATCCTCGGAGACGAAGCGGCTGTCCGGTAACGAAAGTAGGCTGATAAATGCCTGTAACACCGGATGTGACTGACGTGCCCGCCGATCGGAAATGGCATAAGGCAGATAGCGCTCCGTTGGCGCGCTACCAAATACCGCCTGGATAAACGGGCTATAGCTGTCAATATCAGCCACCATAACGATAATGTCGCGCGGCGTTAGCGTCGGATCGGCTTCCAGCATCGCCAGAAGGCGATCGTGCAGTATCTCCACCTCGCGCTGCGGGCTGTGACAAACGTGAAAAGAGAGGCTGTTATCTTCGGGATCGAGCAGACGCTTATTGTCGCTGCGCGAATACTCCTCAAGGTTTACGCCCGCCACCGCATGGCTTTCCAGTTCAAGAATATCCGCCTGAATCCGATGCAAAAGATTATCTGGCGTAATATCAACAAACGCATCCAGCTCCTGGCTGTTTTCCAGTTCAGATAGCAGGTAGATATAATCCCGCCCCAGTTTTCCCCATGAGGCCAGTAGCGGATTACCGATATCCTGTTCACCGTCGCTGTTAAATAAGGCTTCCGGATTCTGGTTTTCACGGAACAACGGTAAATGACGGTCTTCAAAACTGTGACGACGCTGGCGAGCCATGAGTTTTGCCAGCCAGGCTGGGTCTTTAATGTCCCCCCAGTAATACCGACACGGATTAGTAAAAAGGAGATGAATTTCAATATGTTTGCCCAGCGCCTGCAACGCTCTGAGATACACTGGCGGTAACGCGGAAATGCCGCAAATAAAAACGCGGGACGGCAACCCTGGCGGGCAGGCGGTCGCGCTTTCCAGCGTTTGAATAAAGCGTTGGTAGAGATTGGCGCGATGCCAGCGCGGCTGCCCCAGCGCGGCGGTATATTCCACCAATGCTTTCCACAGCGGCGCCTGCCAGTTTTGCGCCTCCCCCAGACCTTCCACGGTTTCTCCCGCCTCCCACTGCGTAAGCCAGTCAGGCCGATAAACCAGATACTGATCGAACAGGTCGGCGGCGCGCGCGGAAAGCTGAAAGAGTTTGCGTTTATCAGTGTCGTCGGTCAGATAATGGCGCAGCAGTACAAACTCATCCTTATCCAGCAACTGCGGCAGCAAGGTCATCAGTTTCCAGCTCATGCTTTGTTTGCTGAAAGCGCTTTCTTTGGGGATATCCGGCAACACGCGGACAAACATCTCCCAGATAAAACTCGCCGGTAACGGAAAAGCGATATTCGCCGCAATACCAAACTTTTGTGAAAGGGTCATCTGCAGCCACTGCGCCATACCCGTGCTTTGTACCAGAATCATTTCTGGTTCAAAGGGATCATCCAGCCGCTCGCGTTCGACGATGAACTCCATCAACGCTTCCAGCACATCCAGACGATTGGAGTGGTAGACCCTTAACATAATTACTCCTGACGATTAACGATTTGGACAATGCAAGCGCGTCATCTGCCCCTGCTTGCCAGAGGGTGAAACCATCGTGACGCTGATGCTGACACATCCCGATTGCATTGTCTGCATCCGGTTGGCCTTCCACCCTTCAGCAGGCGAAAATGGATACAGCGCCGTTTGCTGCCACGCCTGCCGCCAGATCTGGAGATACTGGTGTCGTAATGCAAAACTGTGCATTAATACCCGCTGATAGCCTGACAGCGCGGTGACGATCATTACTATTAGAACCATCGCCACTAAAACTTCCGGGAGGCTAAACCCGCGTTGTAAATTCAGGGGATGCGACATAACGCCACCTCTTTTAACGGACAAAAATCGCTCCAGCCGTGGGGAGAAAAGACAATACTTCCCTGAATGACGTTGCCCAAACGCCATAACGTCATGCCGTCATCTTGCGCCGCCATCACCACCTCATCCCCCGATAATCTCCGCAAACAGACTCTTGCCCCTGAAGAGGAATAGCGCCGACATTCCATTTCGGTTACGCCTGACCATAGCTGCCCCCGCCCCCATTCCAGCGCCGACTGTACGAGCGCCTGGCGTTGTATCGCCAGGCTCTGCGTCGTCACGCGGGCGGCATAGCTGGCCTGCTGCTGATTTACGCCTTGCAGTAGCAGGCTACCCAGAATCAGTATTAAAAGCGCCAGTATTAGCGAAGAAGCGCCACGTTCCCGATTCACAGATTAAATCCCGTTACGCTGTATTGCGCGTCAATAACCGTCTGAGGCTCGGCTTTGCTGGCGCCGCGCAGATGCAGCATGAGCACTGGCGAGAATCCCGTTATATCCCGTCGCTCAACGGTAAAAGCCGTGATGAGTACCGTATTGGGATCGGTCATTTTTTCCCATCCCTTCCCCTGGCAAGATGTTGCTCCGCGTAATGTTTCCAGAACGTTATCCTTCATACGGAACCCGGTCTGGTCGGCCTCTTTCGCCGGTATGGTATCCCAGACACCGTTATTATTTCCGTCCCACTGAACGATGACGCATTGCCCCTGTTCAGCAAGATGTAACCCTTCGCCAGTACAGTGGCCATGACAGTAACCCGCACGTTGAAGATGCTTCGCTACGGTATAGGTTCGCTGCCAGATTTCATCTTCCAGCGATAACTGTCGCGTGTTGTGCCAGATCTCACGCTGTAGCGCCGGTAAAAATCGTGCGGATCCAAGCAGTAAAATGGAACCTATCGCCATCGCCAGCACAACCTCCAGTAGCGAGAACCCCCGCGTGGTTATTGACACGTGGCGGCCTCGTTACGCTCGCATAGCCTGATTCGCCCCCAGGAGGAGACGACCAGACGCCACTCTCCGGCAGCGTTTTTCAGTACGATGTGCCCTGCCCATGCCGTATTGCGCAAGCCAAAGAAGGCTAACGATGGCGTGATATCGGCAAGGACGACATCACGCCAGTCGGGCGTAAACACAAAGGGGGAAGATGGCGTACACGATGTTTGCGTAGCAACAGAGCTGACAAAGCACCATGAACCGCCTTCGCTGACCACGCGAAGAATGTGATCGCGGTTATGCCAGTGAGCGTCCTCACGAAGTTGCAGCAGATAATCCCGCACCTGACATGCGGTTTGCCACAGGCGCTGTTGCTGCTGCCAACGTTGCCAGCCATAAAGTCCTGTGGCGCTGAGAATGATAATGAGCGACATCGCGACCACCGTTTCAATGAGCGTATAGCCTTGTTGTTTTTTCATGTCGGCAGTATGGCGGGCGGAAGAAAAATAACGAGCGCCAAATACAGATTGTTCGGCGCGTTACGGAAAAAAGTTCATGTTTTGCAGCGCGTTGCAAAATTTCAGGAATCCGCGCCGAAGATTGAGACAAAGGGTAAAAAAAACCGACGCGCGATGACGTCGGTTATGGCAGGATCGTCAGCGCTTAGATAGCGACCGGCGCTTTAATACCGGGGTGCGGATCATAGCCTTCAATTTCGAAATCATCGAACCGGTAGTCAAAAAGCGAATCGGGTTTACGCTTAATGACCAACTTCGGCAGCGCGCGCGGTTCACGGCTTAATTGCAGGTGCGTCTGCTCCATATGGTTGCTGTACAGGTGCGTGTCGCCGCCGGTCCAGACAAAATCGCCGACGTCCAGGTCGCACTGTTGCGCCATCATATGCACCAGTAACGCGTAGCTGGCAATGTTGAACGGCAGACCGAGGAACACATCGCAGGAGCGCTGATAAAGCTGACAGGAGAGTTTTCCATCTGCGACATAAAACTGGAAAAAGGCGTGACACGGCGCCAGCGCCATCTTATCCAGCTCGCCGACGTTCCACGCAGAAACGATAATACGACGAGAGTCCGGGTCGTTTTTAAGCTGGCTTAAAACCGTGGCGATCTGATCGATATGGCGGCCATCCGGTGTTGGCCATGCCCGCCACTGCTTACCATAAACCGGGCCTAAATCGCCGTTCTCATCGGCCCATTCGTCCCAGATGGTGACATTATTTTCGTGCAGGTAAGCGATGTTGGTATCGCCCTGCAAAAACCATAGCAGTTCGTGAATAATTGAACGTAAATGGCAGCGTTTTGTCGTCACCAGAGGAAAGCCTTCCTGCAGGTTAAAACGCATCTGATGGCCAAAAATGGAAAGCGTGCCGGTGCCGGTACGGTCGTTTTTCTGTGTGCCTTCATCCAGCACTTTTTGCATCAGTTCTAAATACTGTTTCATGGTTCCTCAGGAAACGTGTTGCTGCGGGCGGCGGCGATATGCCCAAACCATCATGATCGCGCCAGCGATAATCATCGGGATAGAGAGAATCTGCCCCATGCTGATGTACTGTACCCACGCGCCGGTAAATTGCGCGTCCGGCTGGCGGAAGAATTCAACAATGATACGAAACGCGCCATAGCCAATCAGGAATAATCCGGAGACTGCGCCCATCGGACGCGGTTTGCGAATAAAGAGATTAAGGATGATAAACAGCACCACGCCTTCTAATGCCAGCTCATACAACTGGGAAGGGTGGCGCGGCAATACGCCGTAGGTATCAAAAATAGGCTGCCATTGCGGATGTGACGGCAGCAGCGCAATATCTTCCGCGCGTGAGCCAGGAAAGAGCATGGCAAACCGGAAGTTAGGATCGACGCGCCCCCACAATTCACCGTTGATAAAGTTGCCCAGACGCCCGGCGCCCAGGCCGAACGGAATTAACGGCGCAATAAAATCAGACACCTGAAAGAACGAGCGCTTCGTGCGCCTGGCGAAAATAATCATCACCAGTATCACGCCGATAAGCCCGCCGTGGAAGGACATGCCGCCGTCCCAGACACGGAATAAATAGAGCGGGTTATCCAGAAACAGAGGGAAGTTATAAAACAGGACATAGCCAATTCGCCCCCCCAGGAAGACCCCCAGGAAACCTGCATAGAGTAAATTTTCAACTTCGTTTTTGGTCCAACCGCTTCCCGGACGGTTAGCGCGACGCACCGCCAACCACATCGCGAAAACGAACCCCACCAGATACATCAAGCCATACCAGTGAAGCGCGACGGGCCCAATTGAGAAAATGACCGGATCAAAGTCCGGAAAATGCAGATAGCTACTGGTCATCTGTCACCACAATTTCTTGTTATTTCGCTGAAGAGATAGCGATTGATAAGCGCGCCTGCGCGTTGCAGACGCTCCAAAGGTGCGAATAATAGCACAAGGGTTAAAAGCGAGATGCCGATTACCGTTAAAAGATATGTATACGCATTGTCTTTCATCTTGCAGGCGTGTTGTCTGCGCCGTGAATCCACAGTCACTCTCTTTTCCCGCTCCAGTCGTTACAACCCTCCGCGAATCAATCCCCCCATCCCGCGGCGCTCCATAAACGCCGCCACCTGATGACGCACCTCGGTCGCCATCTGCGCCTCAAGGCTGCGTCTGGCAAGGGTTTGCGCGTCTTCAAAATCGATATGCCGCAGCAGATATTTCACACGCGCTACCGAACGGCCATTCATCGAAAGATGGCGATATCCCAGACCGATAAGAATCGCCACGCACATCGGATCGCCCGCCATCTCGCCGCACAAGCGAAGATCGAGACCATGTTTTTCGGCTTCCTGTGCAATCATGGACAGCGCGCGCAGCATAGCCGGATGCAGACTGTCATAAATACTGGCCACGCGAGTGTTGTTGCGATCTACCGCCAGGATATATTGTGTTAAATCGTTGGTACCGACCGAGATAAAGTCGATCCGGTTAGCCAGATGCGGCAGCATAAATACCATTGACGGTACTTCCAGCATAATGCCGATACGCGGTTTCGGGATCGCATAGCCGATCATCTCCTCGACCTCGCGCCCGGCGCGTTCGATCAGACGCCGCGCTTCATCGACTTCATCAATACTGGTGACCATCGGCAACAAAATACTGAGGTTGCCAGTCGCCGCATTGGCACGCAGCATCGCGCGGACCTGGATCAAAAATATCTCCGGCTGATCCAGCGTAATGCGGATCCCGCGCCAGCCCAGACACGGGTTCTCCTCGCTGATCGGCATATAGGGCAGTTGCTTATCCGCTCCCACATCCAGGGTCCGCAGCGTCACCGGTTTATCGTTAAACATTTGCAGCATCCCTTGATACTGCGCCACCTGCTCTTCTTCCGAGGGAAACCCGCTTTGCAGCATAAAGGGAATTTCAGTACGGTACAGGCCGATACCGTCGATCCGACTGCCTAACTTTTCCTCATGCTCGGGACTGAGCCCGGCATTCAGCATCACTTTGACTCGCTCGCCGCTTTTCAGTTGGGCGGGAAGATTGACGTCGTCCTCCGCCAGACGACTGAGTTCTATCTCTTCACTAATGAGCCGCTGATATTCCTGAATAAGCACGGGTTCAGGATCGACCAGTAATTCACCGCGATAGCCATCCACCACCAACGTACGGCGATGTAGCACCGAAGGCTGGATATCCGCGCCCATGACGGTCGGGATACCGAGCGCGCGCACCATAATCGCCGCATGCGAGTTTGCCGCGCCGTCGCGCACTACAACGCCCGCCAGCCTGTCCTGCGGCAGCTCCGCCAGGGTGGTCGCCGACAGCTCATCCGCGACCAGAATAAAACGTTCCGGCCAAGCGTTTGGCCCCTGAACTGAATCATCAAGGTGGAATAACAGCCGCTGCCCCAGCGTGCGTAAGTCTCCCGCACGTTCTTTGAGGTAGTTATCGGTTAGCGCCGCAAATTGCTCGGCAAATTTTTCGATGATTTTTTTAACGGCCCACTCCGCAACAGCGCCTTTGTCGACCTCGGCGAAGAGTTCGCGACGCAGTCTGGCATCTGAAAGCAGGTGTGAGTACAGATCGAAAATGGCCGCCGTCTCTTTTTGCGCGCCGGCGGCAAAGCGTTTGCTGTATCGTCGGAATTCGTTCGCCGCCTCTTCCAGCGCGCCGGTCAGTCGTTCGCGTTCAAGAGAGGTATCCAGCGTAGACGCTTCGTAAACCTGTTCCATCAGCGGCATGGTCGCGTCTTGCCAGCCCGTTGCGATAGCCACGCCCGGCGCCGCAGGAAGCGCGCGGATTCGCGTCTGCCGGTATTGCCCGAACAGCGCTGTGACCTGCGACTGTGACAGGATAGCCGCCATCTGCGTAGCGAGCGTGACGAGGAAAGACTCTTCGCTTTCATCGTACTGGCGCAATTCGCGCTGCTGTACGACCAGCACGCCGAGAAGTTGGCGACGCTGAATGATCGGCACGCCGAGAAACGCGCGAAAACGTTCCTCTTTTACCGAAGGAATGTATTTAAAGCTGGGATGTTTTTGCGCATCGGCAAGGTTAATGGGTTCCGCCAGCCTGCCCACCAGACCGACGATCCCCTCATCAAACGCAAGCGCAACGGTTCGACCACGCGGTTTTTTCAACCCCCGCGTCGCCATCAGGTAATAACAGCGTCGGTCATGATCGGCCAGGTAAACCGAGCAAACCTCTGTATCCATCGCAAGACAGATATCCGTGACCAGAATATTCAGCGCCTCGTTCAGACGCGGCGCACTGGCCACTTTTTCGACTATTTCGCGCAGGCGAGTGAGCATAATTTGCGTGGCTTAACCTCTTTTACGTCGATAAGCAGGCGCGCTTTGTAGCTTAGGGGGATTATCCTGAAGCGCCATGACAACACTTGCAAACTCTTTCATTACCCTGCGGTAGACATCGCGTTTAAATGACACCACTTGTCGAACCGGATACCAGTAACTTACCCAGCGCCAGCCGTCAAACTCCGGCGTACTGCTGGTTTGCATATTGATTTCGGCGTCGGCGCTCATTAACTGCAAAAGAAACCACTTTTGTTTCTGGCCGATACATACCGGCTTTGTGTCCCAACGCACCAAACGTTTTGGTAACTTGTAACGCAACCAGTTGCGAGTAGAAGCAAGGATCCGCACATCTTTACGGCTTAACCCAACTTCTTCAAACAGTTCCCGGTACATCGCCTGTTCTGCCGACTCCCCTGGATTTATCCCGCCCTGCGGGAACTGCCAGGAGTGCTGACCAAATCGCCGGGCCCACATCACCTGCCCCTGACGATTACAAATTACGATACCTACATTTGGGCGGTAGCCATCGTCATCAATCACCGGACTACCTCAACATAAACCTTATATATGAACGATTGTTTCATACTCCAGTGAGGCGGTAAACCACTCTGTAATAGTGACACAGCCTAATAACAATTGAATAACTCACAGTAAATAGCCGAGTTATAAACAGATGATGACGCCCTTGCGCCATTTTATTCACCTTTTCTGTGGATATAGTTGTGAAGAAGTATGGAATTACCACGGGAAAACCCAGAACAGTCTGAATTCCTCATACTGGAGGCAGTAAAAATAGTTCCTTATATTCATTGTGTTATAGACAAATCTTACATGCCACCTTCATAAAGCGTGACCAGCATCACATCTAAGATCCTTATGCTGATGAAAGATCAACCAGCGTCGGTTTTATCCACAGATTGTGCCAATAACTTACGCACTATTTGTCTGAATTTTCGATTTTCGTCGCACGTCAAGGCTGTAAATGGAAACAGTAGTGGTGGTTTTACACAGTTATCCCAACTTTCTGTGGATAACATAGTGTAAGATCCTGTTTATTGTCAGTGACCAGAATTGGAAAACCCGCTTCAGCGTTGCGCAACACGAAGAAACAACACAAAAAAGGCAATAAAAATCAGTCTATTGAATATAAGACACAGAAAAAGATAAACTCTGCCCATACGGTATAAAATCACTGCTCACTTTTTGACCTAAGGTAATTGTCATGTCCGCTCTTTGTCCGCTACTGACTCCGCCTGCTTCGGAAGCATTGCTGTTAGCCCAGGCGCGGCAGCTTTCCGGCTATACGTTAGGCGAGCTGGCGGCGATGGCCGGCATTACCACGCCTAAAGATTTGAAGCGAGACAAAGGCTGGATCGGCGTCTTGCTGGAGATCTGGCTCGGCGCCAGCGCCGGGAGCAAGCCGGAGCAGGATTTCGCCGCGTTAGGCGTAGAACTGAAAACCATCCCGGTGGATAGTCTGGGTCGTCCTCTGGAAACAACCTTTGTTTGCGTGGCGCCGTTAACCGGTAACAGCGGCGTGACCTGGGAGACAAGTCACGTACGGCATAAATTGAAGCGCGTGCTATGGGTACCGGTCGAAGGCGATCGCAGCATACCGTTAGCCGAACGCCGCGTAGGTTCGCCGCTACTCTGGAGTCCGAGTGAAGAAGAGGACAGGCAGCTACGCCTCGACTGGGAAGAGCTGATGGACATGATAGTGCTGGGCCAGGTGGAACGCATTACCGCCCGCCATGGCGAAGTCTTGCAACTGCGACCCAAAGCCGCCAATGCCAGGGCGCTCACCGAGGCTATCGGCGCGCGCGGGGAACC
The DNA here is from genome assembly GCF_051807745.1 of Salmonella sp. NW38. Classification (NCBI taxonomy): domain Bacteria; kingdom Pseudomonadati; phylum Pseudomonadota; class Gammaproteobacteria; order Enterobacterales; family Enterobacteriaceae; genus Salmonella; species Salmonella sp. NW38. The sequence goes on from NZ_JAMMTO010000013.1 coordinate 22,819, forward strand.
TATTTTGACGCTACCGCGTGGATTTTATCTGAAAAAAAATTTTACGCAGGCGCTGCTGGCTCGCCATTTTTTATTGCAGAATCCGTAACGTCCATTACACGCAAATGCGCCTCCGCTATGGCTACGCATCGGGCCGATGCCGGATAAACGTAAGCGTATTGTCGCCGCTATTTTACACCGTTCCTGGTTGCGCAAATTCAGCCTGGGCTTTCGCCCGTCACTCGACGGGCCTATAATTACCGCTTCTTTTTTTGGCAGGACTTTGTTCGATGTTATTTGCATGGATAACCGATCCCAATGCCTGGCTGGCGCTCGGTACGCTGACGCTGCTGGAGATTGTACTTGGGATCGACAACATTATTTTTCTTTCTCTGGTGGTAGCAAAACTTCCTACGGCGCAACGGAACCACGCACGGCGGCTTGGGTTGGCGGCGGCGATGATCATGCGCCTGGCGCTGCTGGCGTCAATCGCCTGGGTCACTCGTCTGACTAATCCGCTGTTTGAGCTTTTCGGCGAAGCGATTTCCGCCCGCGATCTCATTCTTCTACTGGGTGGGTTATTTTTAATCTGGAAAGCCAGCAAGGAGATCCATGAGTCCATCGAAGGCGAAGAAGAAGGGTTAAAAACCCGGGTTTCTTCTTTCCTGGGCGCAATTGTACAGATTATGCTGCTGGATATTATTTTCAGCCTTGATTCAGTTATCACAGCGGTTGGCCTCTCCGATCATCTGTTTATTATGATGGCGGCAGTCGTTATTGCCGTGGGCGTCATGATGTTTGCGGCACGGCCCATCGGCGAGTTTGTCGATCGCCATCCGTCGGTAAAAATGCTGGCGCTCTCCTTTCTGATCCTGGTTGGCTTTACCCTGATTCTGGAAAGTTTCGACGTTCACGTTCCGAAAGGGTATATCTATTTCGCCATGTTCTTCTCTATCGCAGTAGAGAGCCTGAACCTGTTGCGTAATAAAAAGAATCCGCTGTAATCCTGTTTCGCTCCCCCGCCGGGGAGCGAATACTCACTTTATTTCCTTTCTTCTCACAGATTAAGATTTTGCTGCTTCCGACATGCAGAGCTGCGCGTTATTACTAGACTATTATCAGACATATGATTAACAGACTATTATCAGATACAGGCTACGTGAGGACAAACGGATGAAAAAGTGGGCAGTTGTAATTTCCGCAGTAGGGTTGGCTTTTGCGGTATCCGGATGCAGCAGCGATTATGTAATGGCGACGAAAGATGGTCGTATGATCCTGACCGATGGAAAACCGCAAGTTGACGATGATACCGGTCTGGTCAGCTATACCGATGCACAGGGAAACGAGATGCAAATCAACCGTGACGAAGTGTCTCAAATCATCGAACGTTAAGCGGTGGCCTGTGATTGAGGTCAGCGTTCTGCAAGCCTTCAGGCTGCGTCCCGTAACGGTGCGTGGCGACCACGCCCGGTAACAATTACGCCGTGCAGCCTGCAATTTTACTTTCCCTTTTGCCTTCCCTCTGCCATTTTTATTGTCCTTTGTCGGGAATTTCTGACTTCATAATAAAAAGGAAACGGCTATGCACTATCACCGTATACCCCACAGCTCGCTCGAAGTAAGTACGCTAGGGCTGGGCACAATGACATTTGGTGAACAAAACAGCGAAGCCGACGCTCACGCACAGCTCGACTATGCCATCGCAAATGGCATTAACCTTATCGACGCCGCCGAGATGTATCCGGTACCGCCGCGCCCGGAAACACAAGGGCTGACGGAATCCTATATCGGTAACTGGCTCGCCAAACGCGGCAACCGTGAAAAACTGATCATCGCCAGCAAAGTTAGCGGACCGGCACGTAATAATGATCAAGGCATCCGGCCTCATCAGGCGCTGGATCGTAAAAATATTCGCGAAGCGCTACACGACAGTTTGACCCGGTTGCAGACCGACTATCTGGATTTGTATCAGGTGCACTGGCCGCAGCGCCCCACTAACTGCTTCGGTAAACTCGGCTATAACTGGACGGACTCCACGCCAGTAGTAAGTCTGCTGGAGACGTTAGACGCGCTAAGTGAGTTTCAGCGAGCGGGTAAGATTCGTTATATTGGCGTTTCAAATGAGACAGCGTTTGGCGTTATGCGCTATCTGCATCTGGCGGAAAAACATGACCTGCCGCGTATTGTCACGATCCAGAACCCCTATAGCCTGTTAAACCGCAGCTACGAGGTCGGGCTGGCGGAAGTCAGCCAGTATGAAGGTGTTGAATTGCTCGCCTACTCCTGTCTGGCGTTTGGCACATTAACCGGTAAATACCTGAACGGGGCCAAACCCGCAGGCGCGCGGAATACCTTGTTCAGCCGCTTCACACGTTACAGCGGCGAACAGGCGCAAAAAGCCGTTGCCGCCTACGTCGATATCGCGAAGCGTCACAATCTTGATCCGGCGCAGATGGCGCTGGCCTTTGTTCGCCGCCAGCCGTTTGTCGCCAGTACGTTACTGGGCGCAACCACGATGGCGCAGCTCAAGACGAATGTGGAAAGTCTGCATCTGACGTTAAGCGAAGAGGTCCTGGCGGAGATTGAGGCGGCGCATCAGGTTTATACCTACCCGGCGCCGTGATAGTCAGTGCCCGGTGGCGCTACGCTTCCGGGCTTACAGAGACAATGTAAGCCGGATAACGCGCACTCGCCGCCCGGCATATTCACTCAGTATGATGCCTGCCGGCGCTGCCAGATCCACAGCGCCGCGATCGCCAGCGCGAACAGCACGCCAAAGCCGATACCTATCGCCACAGCCGGAACGCCAACCAGCACCGCCAGCGAGTACAGTCCCAGCATTAATAGCATGGCGCTATTCTCGCCCAGATTTTGTACGGCAATGGCATTCCCGGCGCCAACGCTCTTCTTACCGCGCTCCTGGAGCAAAGCGTTGAGCGGCACCACAAAAAAGCCGCCCAGCATACCTATCAACAGCAACAAGGCATAAGCAGGCAGCAATGCGTGCTGTAATGAGAAGATCGCAACCACAACGCCAATCAAAATCCCGGCGGGCATACAGCGCGATACGGTCTCCAGCGTCACCAGTTTTGCTGCCGCGCCCGCGCCGACCACAATGCCTACCGCCACCATGGCGTTCAGGTAAGTCGGCGTGGCGTTATCCGTAATACCCAGCGCCACCGGCACCCACAGCACCAGCAGAAAACGCAGCGTCACGCCTGCGCCCCAGAATAGCCCGGTCCCCACCAGCGAAAAACGCGTTTCACCGTTACGCCAAAGGACAACGCAAGCGCAGAAGAAGCTACGCGTCATCGCCGACAACCGCCAGGATTGTCCTGGACGCGCCGCCACAAGCTTCGGGATAAACAGGTTCGCCGCCACTGCGCCAGCGTAGGCCAACGCGCAGGCAACCAGCGCGGCGATGACATGCCAGTCGGCCAATACGCCGCCCGCGACGGAACCGAGCAAAATCGCCGCAATCGTAGAGGCTTCCATCAGGCCATTGGCTTTCACCAGCTTATCGCCCGTCGTCAATTCGCCCAGAATACCGTATTTCGCCGGAGAATAAGCCGCCGCGCCGATCCCGACCAATGTATAACCGACAAAAGGATTCACGCCGAGGCAGATACCTGCCGCTCCCGCCAGTTTAAGACCATTGGCGACCATCATCACCCGGCCTTTGGCAAAGCTGTCCGCTATCTGGCCGACAAACGGCGCAAAAAGAATGTAAGCGCCCACAAACACCATTTGCAAAACAGGCTGGCTCCAGTCCGGGTAAAACTGAGCTTTCAGCAGCGCCAGCGTCGCGAACAGCAGCGCATTATCGCCAAAAGCCGAGAGAAACTGCGCGACAATCACCGACAGCATCCCTTTCGACCAGATGGAGGTGTTAGTACGTACTGACTCACTCATGATGTTGTTCCGGCGCATCCACCCAACTTTTCAGCGTCACAAAATCGGGTTTCCCGCTGCCAAGCAAGGGAAGCTGTTTCAGATAACGGATATCACGCGGGACGGCAAGTTCCGGAATACCGTGTTCACGGGCATAGTGCTGTAACTTTTCTCGGGTGAGTTCGCTGTCAGTCGTAAACAGTACCAGCGCTTCACCTTTGCTGGCATCGCTTTTAATGGCGGTAGCGTGCATTTTGTCCGCCGAAACGCCAAGCGCCAGTTGCTCGACCATCTCCAGCGAGACCATTTCGCCAGCAATTTTCGCAAAGCGTTTCGCGCGCCCCTGAATCTGCACAAAACCATTTTCATCGAAGCGTACAATATCGCCCGTGTCGTACCACCCGCGCTCGGTTTCGCCTCTGGCGTTTTCCGCTGACGGCACCTCCAGCACGCCCGGTTTTTCCACGCGCAGATAGCCATTCATGATATTCGGCCCTTTCAGCTGTAGCCGACCGCCGTTTTCAATACCGGGCACCGCCAGCAGACGCGCGTCCATGCCAGGCAGAATGCGGCCAACAGTGCCCGGCTTAGCCGCCATCGGCACGTTAATCGAGACTACTGGCGCGCATTCCGTTACCCCGTAGCCCTCAAGAATGCGCAGACCGAATTTATCCTGCCACAGTTGTTTAGTGCTCTCCTGAAGTTTTTCCGCACCGGCCACCACATAGCGCAGGCGATAAAAATCATACGGATTGGCAAAGCGCGCATAGTTGCCGAGGAAGGTTGATGTACCAAACAGCACGGTACAGTTACGGTCATAGACCAGTTCCGGCACAATGCGATAGTGCAGCGGACTTGGATAAAGAAACACTTCCGCGCCGGTCAACAACGGCGTAAACAGGCCCACCGTCAAACCGAACGAGTGAAAGAGCGGCAGCGCCGACATAAAACGGTCATTGGCGGTGAAATCCGCAATCGTTTTTATCTGCTCGACGTTCGCCAGAATGCTTTTATGGCTGTGCACCACCCCTTTCGGGTGCCCTTCCGAGCCGGAGGTAAAAAGAATGATCGCCGCGTCTTCCGGCTGCTGTTTTACCTGTGCCAGTCGCGGCGCCAGGAGGTGGGCAAAAATCCACAGCTTGTCGGCGGGTGTGACGTCCGCTTTTAAATCTTCCAGGTAAACCCAGCGAACCTGCGTTAGCTGTTCCGGCAGGTGCCATAATTTACCTTTATCGAGGAACTGGCGGGAGGTAAAAATCGTTTTAATTTCCGCCGCGGTAATCGCGCTGGTCAGCCCTTTTACCCCCGCTGTGTAGTTCATCATGGCCGGAATGCGGCGACGAGAAACCGCGCCGAAAATCACCGCCGCGCTGATGGCGGCATTCGGCAGCATTAAACCGATTTTCTCGCCCTCAACGCTGTACTTTTCCAGAATCCGGCCAACAAAAAGCGTCTTGGTCAGTAACTTACGATACGTATCCGGCGTAAAGTTAATGTCCTCAATACAGTTTTTACCTGCGCCGTAACGATATTGCGCCGCCAGCAACGATTCGTATAACGTCTCGCGCGGGCGCACCGCCATACGCGCTTCCATCATGATCTGGTGCAGCATCTCACCCGCTATCTTACGTCTGTCGCGCGCGCGCGGCGCTTCCGGCATCGGTATTTGCGTCGGCGGTAAAATATGAAGCTGAATGCGGGGGAATAAGCGCCGTTTAACCAGACCTTTAAGGCGACTGAAAGGCGTAAGCTCCGCGCCGTCAATACGGAGCGGAATGACGGTTGCGCCCGATTTTGCCGCCACAAAGCCTGCGCCGTCATAAATTTTCATCAGCGAGCCGGTCACGGAAATCCGCCCTTCCGGGAAAATCACCACTGGACGCCCCTGCTCCACCAGACGCACCAGGTGTTTAATGGACATGGGTTTAGTGGGATCGAGCGGCACAAAATCGATCAGCGGCGTTAACCAGCGCATATACCATTGCTGGCTGATGGAGGTATATACCGCAAAGACAGGCCGTACCGGCAAAAACAGCGCCAGTAGCATACCATCGATAAATGAAACGTGATTGGGGGTAATTAAGACCCGGTTCCCCTGTAGCGCCCGGACATCGCCAGTGACGCGCACACGATAAAGCACGCGAAACAGGTTACGGAAAAATCCAAACAGCATTTCAACTCCCTTTGGCCGACAATTCGCTAAAACATGAATTGTGGCAGATTACACGAGTTGCGTAACAGGAGCGATAGCAAAATAGGTTCGAAAAAAAACCTGCGCATCCGCGCAGGTTGGTGCAAGAGACAGGTACGAAGAGCGTACCGAATAATCTCACCAATCAATACCTCTGGGATCTTGATTGTGGGCTTCGCGCGTCTGCATCGCCAGTCCGAAAACGCAAAGGAATAAACGGAAATGCAACGAGTTGTGTAAATTATCCGTTACTGTTACAGGTTCAGGCGAAACAAAAAAAAACCTGCGCATCTCTACGCAGGTTGGTGTAATTCGTGTGATCAACAATGACGTTGATTCCACCTATCAATACCTCTGGGATCACCACTCTATCAACCTGACTCGCTGGCCTGCCAGCAGACAATCGCAACAGCGCTTCGCAAACTGTAACGAAAGATTTGTATTGTCACTTTACAGACGCATTTCTCCCGTGCAGGTCACATTTGCCCGACACGGCGGGGCAAGAGGCTTGAACAGACGTTCATTTTCCGTAAAACTGGCGTAATGTAAGCGTTTACCCACTATAGGTATTATCATGGCGACCATAAAAGATGTAGCCCGACTGGCCGGTGTTTCAGTCGCCACCGTTTCTCGCGTTATTAACGATTCGCCAAAAGCCAGCGAAGCGTCCCGGCTGGCGGTGACCAGCGCAATGGAGTCCCTGAGCTATCACCCTAACGCCAACGCGCGCGCGCTGGCACAGCAGGCAACGGAAACCCTCGGTCTGGTGGTCGGCGACGTTTCCGATCCTTTTTTCGGCGCGATGGTGAAAGCCGTTGAACAGGTGGCGTATCACACCGGAAATTTTTTACTGATTGGCAACGGGTATCATAACGAACAAAAAGAGCGTCAGGCTATTGAACAGTTGATTCGTCATCGTTGCGCAGCGTTAGTGGTACACGCCAAAATGATTCCGGATGCGGACCTGGCCTCATTAATGAAGCAAATCCCCGGCATGGTGCTGATTAACCGCATTTTACCGGGGTTAGAACACCGCTGTGTCGCGCTGGATGACCGTTACGGGGCATGGCTGGCGACCCGACATCTGATCCAGCAAGGTCATACGCGTATTGGGTATATCTGTTCCAACCACACCATCTCTGATGCCGAAGATCGCCTGAGGGGCTATTACGATGCGCTGGCGGAAAGCCATATTCCGGCTAACGATCGGCTGGTGACGTTCGGCGAACCGGATGAAAGCGGCGGCGAGCAGGCGATGACTGAATTATTAGGCCGCGGCAGAAATTTTACCGCGGTGGCCTGCTATAACGACTCGATGGCGGCTGGCGCGATGGGAGTATTAAATGATAATGGCGTGGGGGTGCCGGGCGAAGTATCGCTCATCGGTTTTGATGATGTACTGGTCTCACGCTATGTGCGTCCCCGACTGACCACCATTCGGTATCCGATCGTCACCATGGCGACACAGGCGGCGGAGCTGGCGTTAGCGTTGGCGGGGAAATGCCCTACGCCAGAAGTAACTCATGTATTTAGTCCGACACTGGTACGCCGACATTCGGTATCCACGCCGACGGATACCGGACACCTGTCGACAACCGATTAATCAGGGTAGCATGATGGCGACAATGCTGGATGTTTCCCGCCATGCGGGCGTATCAAAGGCCACCGTCTCACGAGTGCTGAATGGGACGGGGCAGGTAAAAGAAAGCACGCGCCAGAAAGTGTTTACGGCGATGCAGGCTCTGGACTATCGCCCCAACCTGCTGGCACGCTCGCTGGCGAATCGCACCAGCAACAGCATCGGTCTGGTCGTCTCTACGTTTGACGGCTTCTATTTTGGCAGTTTGTTGCGCCGGGCGTCGCGCCAGGCGGAGTTTCATAACAAGCAGTTGATCGTCACCGATGGTCACGATACGCCGGAACGAGAGCAGAAAGCCGTACAAATGTTGGCCGACAGACAGTGCGACGCTATTATTCTTTACACTCGCTATATGGATGAGCCGGCGATTTTGTCGTTGATTGACGCCACGGAAATGCCGCTGGTGATTATTAATCGCAACGTCACTCAGGCCCGCGATCGCGCTATTTTCTTCGAGCAGGAGACGGCGGCATTCCAGGCGGTGGAATATCTGATTACGCAGGGCCATCGCGATATCGCCTGTATTACGCTGCCTGTTCATACTCCCACCGGCACATCACGCGTAGCGGGTTATCGCAAGGCGCTGGAAAAATATGGCATTCCCTGGCAACCGGCAAAAGTGAAATACGGCGATTACACGCTGACGCGCGGCTATGACGCCTGCCGGGAATTACTGGAGGAAGGCGTCACGTTTAGCGCGCTATTCGCCTGTAATGATGACACGGCGCTGGGCGCGGCAAAAGCGCTGCGCCAGGCCGGATTACGCATCCCGCAGGATGTGTCGCTGTTTGGTTTTGACGATGCGCCGGGCGCAACCTGGCTTGAACCGGGGCTTTCAACAGTCTATTTACCCATCGAGGATATGATAGCCACCGCAATCGATCAGGCCGTTCGTCTGGCGAACAGCGAGCCGGTCGCCCCGATCCCGCCCTTTACCGGCACGCTGATTCTGCGCGAGTCCGTCGCCGCGGGCCCGTTTTTTCAACGTCCGGCCTAATGATGCGCTTCAGAACATCTCCAGCACTAACAGCTCTTCAATGGTCTGACGACGGCGGATCAGCCGCGCCTGTCCATTGTCAAACAGCACTTCCGGCAGGAGCGGGCGGCTATTGTAATTCGATGACATAGACGCGCCGTACGCGCCGGTATCGTGCAATACGAGGTAATCGCCGGGGATGACCGCAGGTAAGGCGCGTGTTTCAACCATTCCCCCTTCCTGCTGCGTAAAAACATCGCCTGATTCGCATAGCGGCCCGGCGACCACCGTCTCGACCCACGGGCCATTTTCAAGCGCGCGACCATCCGCCGCCAGCGCCGAAATACGGTGATAGCTACCGTACATCGCCGGGCGCATCAGATCGTTAAAACCCGCATCTACCAGCACGAAATGGCGGCTTCCCATCTGTTTTACGCTACGCACCTGCGTTACCAGCACGCCCGATTGCGCCACCAGAAAACGTCCGGGTTCGATCTCAAGTTTGACCGCATGTCCCAGATGGCGGGCGATTTGCTCGCGCGCTGCGTTCCACAGGCCATAGTAATGGCGCGTATCAACGGGCTCTTCTCCCTCACGATAAGGTATCGAGAGTCCGCCGCCTGCCGAAATCGCCTCCACATCCTGACCACATTCCAGCACCTGGCGTACCATCGCGCCGCAAACCTGCTCCAGATGGCCATAATCGACGCCGGAACCAATGTGCATATGGATACCGACAAGTTTCAGTCGGTATTTCTGCATTACCGCCAGCGCCGCCGGAAGATCGCTATGCCAGATGCCGTGTTTGCTGTTTTCGCCCCCGGTGTTGGTTTTCTGGCTGTGGCCGTGACCAAAGCCAGGATTCACGCGCAACCAGACGCGATGCCCAGGCGAAACCTGACCAAGCTGCGTCAGCATATCTACCGAGCCGGCATTGACCGGAATATGCAGTTCACTGACGCGCGCCAGCGTGGCGGCATCAATCACATCGGCGGTAAAAACGATATCATCAGGGCACGTTTGCGGATCGTAGCCCGCCGCCAGCGCACGTTCGATCTCCCCCAATGAAACAGAATCCACCTTGACGCCCTGCGCGCGCATTAAGCGCAGGATATGAATGTTCGAACAGGCTTTTTGCGCAAAACGCACGACGTCAAACTGCTGCAGGGCGGCTATCTGACGGCGAATAATGTGCGCGTCATAGACCCAGACCGGACAGCCGAATTCAGCAGGCAATCTGAGCAAATTTTCAGCGTTAAGGTCAGTTTCAGCGTGATAATGCGGCAATGACATAACAAACTCCGGAACAGGCTTTTTAACGATTACGCCATACCTTAGAAAGAATAAAAAATATCGTTTTATTGTCAGTCTATGCAAAAATGATATGGGATAAATGATTCAGGGAAACGTATGGCTGCCGTTAATTTACGTCACATTGAAATTTTTCATGCCGTAATGACCGCCGGAAATCTCACCGAAGCGGCGCGGCTGCTGCATACCTCGCAGCCTACCGTCAGTCGCGAGCTGGCGCGTTTTGAGAAAGTGCTGGGATTAACGCTGTTTGAGCGCACACGCGGGCGCTTACATCCGACGGTGCAAGGGCTACGCCTGTTCGAAGAGGTACAACGCTCCTGGTATGGGTTGGATCGTATCGTCAGCGCGGCGGAAAGTCTGCGCGAGTTCCGTCAGGGCGAACTCTCTATCGCCTGCCTGCCGGTCTTTTCACAATCCTTTTTGCCGCCGCTACTACCGCCTTTTCTGGCGCGTTATCCGGATGTCAGCCTGAATATTGTGCCGCAGGAGTCGCCGTTGCTGGAAGAGTGGCTCTCCGCTCAGCGCCACGATTTAGGGCTGACGGAGACGCTTCATGCCCCGGCAGGAACAACCCGTACCGAGTTACTAACGCTAAATGAAGTGTGCGTACTGCCCTGCGACCATCCGCTTGCCGCCAAAACGGTACTGACGCCAGACGATTTTCAGGGGGAAAACTTTATCAGCCTCTCCCGCCTGGACAGCTATCGACAGTTGTTGGATACGTTATTTGCCGAACATCAGGTGAAGCGCAGAATGGTGGTGGAAACGCATAGCGCGGCCTCCGTCTGCGCGATGGTGCGCGCCGGGGCGGGTGTTTCGATCGTTAACCCGCTAACCGCGCTGGACTATGCCGCCAGCGGCGTCGCCGTTCGCCGCTTCAGCATTGACGTGCCCTTTACCGTCAGCCTGATTCGCCCGCTACACCGCCCCGCCTCCGCGCTGGTTGACGCCTTCAGTAAGCATTTACAAACGCACCTTTCGCGCCTGGTCGAACCGCTGGAGGTTATTCTGGGGCCGATGACGAAAGCATAAAGCTCACGGCATCTGCGGCATGAATTGCCGTGGTATCGAAAACCGGTAGCGCGCTTTGCGTCTGGGGAACAAGCAAACCTATTTCAGTGCAGCCAAAAATAACGCCCTGCGCGCCTTGCGCAGCCAGTTGTTCGATAACCTGTAAATAATAGTGGCGCGACGCGTCAGTGAATGTCCCCTGGCAGAGCTCGTCAAAAATGACCTGATTGATACGCGCCCGATCGTCCGCCTCCGGCACGATGGTCTCAATCGCAAATTGCTGTTCCAGCCGCCCGCGATAAAAATCCTGCTCCATCGTATAGCGAGTCCCTAATAGCGCCACGCGATGCAACCCCTGACGGGCGATAGCTCGCCCGGTAGCATCCGCGATGTGTAGGAAAGGCAGAGAACAACGAGATTCAATAATGTGCGCGATTTTATGCATGGTGTTGGTACACAGCACAATGCCTTCTGCGCCCGCCTGCTGTAACCCCTGCGCGGCCTGCGCCAGGATATCGCCCGCTTTATCCCACTCGCCGCGGCATTGACATACTTCAATATCGTGGAAATCTACGCTATGCAGCAGTAAGCTCGCCGAGTGCAGGCCTCCCAGCTGCTGTTTAATGCCTTCATTGATTAAACGGTAATAAGGGATAGTCGATTCCCAGCTCATCCCCCCCAACAGCCCGATCGTTTTCACTGCGCTCTCCTTTTTTAAAGCATTATGGCAGTGAAGCAAACTTACACATCCGTTTCCAGTCTATTTTTCATCATGCCGGATAACAGGCGTCATCCGGCATGGGAGGGGTGATTACACGCCAATATTTCTTAGCTTCTCGCCCGCCATCAGCTTGCGTTCGATGTGCTCCAGGGTGACATTTTTGGTTTCCGGAATCAGCCAGAAAGTGATGCCGATAAAAGCGATATTCAGCGCGGTGTAAAGCCAGAATGTACCTGCCGCGCCAATGCTGTCCAACAGTGTCAGGAATGTCGCGCCGATGATCATGTTCGATACCCAGTTTGTCGTGGTTGAACAGGTAATGCCAAAATCACGGCATTTCAGCGGCTGGATTTCCGAACACAGTATCCACACCACCGGAGCGGCGCTCATCGCGTAACCGGCGATACACATCATCGTCATCCCAACGGAAAGCCAGGAGAGACCGCTTGATGCCGTACCGTTATCAAACTGCATCAGGCAGTAGCCCAACACCAATGTCCCTAACGCCATTACGCTGAAACCGATTTTTAACGCCGGTTTACGCCCGGCCTTATCGACCGTAAAGACGGCGATAAACGTCGCGAACATAAAAGTCAGTCCGACCACCAGCGTAGCGATCATTTGCTGTTCCGTGGTGGTAAAGCCGGCCATTTTAAAAATGCGCGGCGCATAGTACATAATGATGTTCATGCCGGTGAACTGCTGCATTGCCTGTAGCAGCATACCGAGGAACACGGCGCGGCGAACATTGCGGTTAGCTTTAAATAATGCCCACCCGCCCTGCTTGAGTTTGAGGCTTTCCCGAATCTCATTCAGTTCATCACGGGCTTTTTCCGAGGTATCGCGCAGCATACGCAGCACCTCTTCCGCTTCAATATGGCGACCTTTTTGCGCCAGCCAGCGCGGACTATTCGGCAGGAATACCACCAGAATAATGAGCAACACCGCAGGCAGCGCCAGTACGCCCAACATCGCGCGCCAGTTGCCGCTGTAGCTGAATGCCGTATCGGATAAAAAAGCCAGCACAATGCCTAACGTCACCATCAGTTGATACATACTGATCATTTTGCCGCGAACATTTTCACTTGCCATTTCAGATAGATAAAGCGGCGCGGTATAGGAGGCAATCCCTACTGCTACGCCCAGTATCACGCGGGCACCAATCAATACTTCCACGCTGGAAGCAAACGCCGACCCCAGCGAGCCGAGCACAAACAAAATCGCGCCAGCCATCAGGCTATACTTACGCCCCAGCCGGAATGAAAGCCAGCCGTTAAATAATGCGCCAATTGCCGCGCCAAGCATCATACTGCTGACGACCCATTCCTGCAGCCGGCTGGTCAGTACGAAATGGTCGGTAATAAAAGGCAGCGCCCCGGCGATAACGCCGATATCCAGACCAAATAACAGTCCCGCTACCGCTGCAGAAACCGAAACAAACATATTCATACGTCGTGTGTCGCGAAGCGAACGCGGCGTTAAAGCAGAGTCATGATTAATAGAGACCATATTTTCCTGCCACAACAGAGTAAGACATAGCCTGAAAGTACGGGATACTCTTCCTCAAGTGTCAGGCTGGAAACGGCATAAATATGGATTAAATGGCTACGCTATAGCGATATGTGATGGATATTACACTTTTTAAATTTAACGCCGTTGCCGGGTATTCTTTTAAACTACCAATATTTCAATGAATTAAAGCATTGATCATAGCTATTATTTAACAATATATGGATTAAGTTAAACCCACAATATGGACTATGCTAATGAGATCATAAAAAACCCTGTACCAGGACAGGGCTTTATCAGTTTTTCGGCCAAAGAGTCGATTTTCCCAGAAACGCATTTGTCAGTAGCGGATTAACGCGCCAGCCAACCGCCATCTACCGCTATGGTATAGCCGTTAATATAATCAGCGGCGCTGGATGCCAGGAAGACTACCGGGCCCATTAAATCGCCCGGTAGCCCCCAACGTCCAGCCGGAATACGGTCGAGAATTTCGGCGCTACGTTGTGCATCAGCGCGCAATTGCTGGGTATTATTCGTGGACATATAGCCCGGTGCGATGGCGTTCACATTGATATTGTGTTTCGCCCACTCGTTCGCCATCAGACGTGTTATTCCCATTACGCCGCTTTTCGACGCGGTATAAGACGGAACGCGAATGCCGCCCTGGAAGGAGAGCATAGACGCGATATTAATAATTTTGCCGCCGTTGCCCTGGGCAATAAAATATTTTGCCGCCGCCTGAGACATAAAGAACACGCTCTTGATGTTCAGGTTCATGACGTCATCCCAGTCTTTTTCCGTGAAATCAATCGCATCTTCACGACGGATCAAACCCGCGTTATTCACCAGAATATCAATATGACCGTATTCCGCCACCGCCCGTTCCAGTAATGCCGGAATACCATCGATTTGACGCAGATCGGCTGTCAGGCTTAAAAAACGACGTCCCAGAGCGGTGACGCGCGCAATAGTGTCCGTCGGTTCAACAATGTTAATACCGACAATGTCACAGCCCGCTTCCGCCAGCCCTAACGCCATCCCCTGCCCCAATCCGGTATCGCACCCCGTCACAACCGCGACTTTACCTTCAAGAGAAAATGCATTCAAAATCATTGTTAATCCTTATTTTTGTCATGCCTGTCACGCACAGGCGTTATCACCGGTCGCGACTAGCGCAGATCTTGTACCGCAACGTGATCCATGTCATCGAAGACCTGATTTTCTCCCACCATGCCCCAAATAAACGTATAGGCTTTGGTGCCAACGCCGGAATGTATTGACCAGCTTGGGGAAATAACCGCCTGTTCATTACGCATCACAATATGACGGGTTTCCTGAGGCTGCCCCATCATATGGAAAACGCAACTGTCTTCTTCCATATTGAAATAGAGGTAAACTTCCATACGGCGCTCATGGGTATGGCATGGCATGGTGTTCCATAGATTGCCGGGCGCCAGTTCGGTGAGTCCCATACTGAGCTGACAGGTTTCCAGTACATCCGGTACGAAGTATTTATTGATGGTGCGACGGTTACTGGTGAGGTTATCGCCTAAGGTGACGGGCGCAACGTCGGCAGGCGACACTTTTTTCGTCGGATAAGCGGTATGCGCTGGCGCGCAGTTGTAATAAAACTTCGCCGGTCTGCTCGCCTCATTGCTGACGAAGACCAACTCTTTCGCCCCTTTACCAATATACAGAGCATCACGATGACCAATGTCATGGCGCTGCCCGTCAACGATAATGGCGCCCGCGCCGCCAATATTAATGACGCCCAGCTCGCGGCGGTCCAGTAACCGGGAAACGCCAAGCTGTTTACCCACCTCTCCGCCGATTTCAACAGAATGGCTGACGGGCATAATGCCGCCGACAATAATACGGTCGATATGGCTGTAGACCATCGTATATTCATCAGCGACAAAAATATTTTCTATTAAAAACTCGCGTCGCAGCGCCTGGGTGTCCAGCATTTTAGCGTGCTCGCTATGGATGCTTTGCCTTACGTCCACTTTTCCCTCCAATGATAAATCGATCGCAATGGCATAAAATCAAAACACTGTTTTGATTTATTTAACGGCATCATAGTCGCCTGGATGAAGGTTTTCAACAATAAATAAAACAACGTTTCATTTATATGGTTGGTTATTTTTAAAACTGCTGTAGCGATCACGATCGGCGCTAAAACTTATACACTTGTATGATTTTCAGACATGTGCGCCAGGTGCTGTATGCGGTTACTCAGATAAAAATTGAAGCTTGTTTTAGAACGAGGTCTGATGTGCGAATTGAATTAAAAGCGGTATGCGTCTGCAATGCCCGACGCGGCAAGACGTTCTGCGCTATAACGAAAAAGGGGGGTCTGTCACTGGCTTTGCCCTCGTGATAGAGGGCTTTTTATGACGGAATAATGAAGCAGAAAAAGGATGGCTGGCGCAGGATCAATCGCGTTCAATGGTTAAAGCAACGCCCTGGCCGCCACCAATACACAGCGTCGCCAGGCCTTTTCGCGCGTCGCGTTTAACCATTTCGTGCACCAGTGAAACCAGAATTCGACAGCCGGAAGCGCCAATAGGATGCCCCAGCGCAATCGCGCCGCCATTAACGTTTACCCGTCGCTCATCCCATTCCAGCATTTTTCCTACCGACAACGCCTGGGCGGCAAACGCTTCGTTGGCTTCGATAAGGTCGACCTCCGCCAGTTGCCAGCCGGCACGCTCCAGACAGCGCCGGGTAGCATATACCGGCGCAATCCCCATTAGCGCAGGATCGACGCCGACGCTGGCAAACGCGCGGATGCGCGCCAGCACCGGCAGCCCCAGCGCCTGGGCTTTCGCCTCGCTCATCATCATCACCGCGGCGGCGCCATCGTTGATTGAGGAGGCATTACCCGCCGTCACCGAACCTAAACTATCAAACGCCGGGTGCAGCAGAGCTAACCCCTCCGCACTGGCGTCGGCCCGCGGTTGTTCATCCGTATCGACAATTGCGGTCTGCCCATTACGTTGCGTGACGATGGGGACAATCTCATCTTTAAAACGCCCGGTATCAATCGCGGCCCTGGCTTTTTGCTGCGAACTGAGCGCATAAGCATCCTGTAACTCGCGGCTGATGCCATATTCCCGCGCCAGGTTTTCTGCCGTCACGCCAATGTGATAATCGTTGAAGGCATCCCATAAGCCATCATGTACCAGACTATCCACCAGATTGTCGGCATCAGGCAACGCGCCGGTACGGCTATCATTGAGGACATGCGGCGCACGGCTCATATTCTCCTGCCCGCCCGCGATAACAATGTCCGCTTCGCCGCACTGAATAGCCTGCGTCGCCAGGTGCAACGCTTTTAAACCGGAACCACAAACGTCATTAATGGTAATGGCGGAAACGGTTGTCGGCAGCCCTCCTTTGATGGCTGACTGGCGCGCCGGATTCTGCCCGGCGCCAGCCGTCAGTACCTGACCGAGGATGACCTCATCGATAGCGTTAGCGTCCACGCCGGTGCGCTCAATTAACGCTTTTACGACCATGCTCCCCAGCTCGACGGCGGAATGACGGGCCAGCGTTCCCTGAAAACAGCCGATGGGTGTCCGTAAAGCCCCCACTATCACAACCTCTTTCATTACCACCTCAGCACAAAATGACACCGCCATAGTAGAGCATTGTTAAAATTAGTTATCTTGATTGTTTAAAAAAAGTGAGTTTTATCACAAAGGAAATGACGCTGATTTGACGGTGACGCAGCTTATTTCTGCTGCAAATGGTAGCGAAGCCAGTTCCCCGCCGTTCCGGGCGGCGTTTTCTTGTTCCACAGCAAATCAATAGCAATCGCCCTCGGCCAGCCAGGAACATCCAGCTGCGCCAGCGGTTTTTCCGCCGCAAACTCTTCCACCAGCGCGCAGGGCAATACGCACCAGCCAAATCCCTGAACCGCCATGCTCAACAGCAATAAATAGTTTGGCGCTGACCAAGCCGGGCCGCGCGTAATGTTGGCGTTAGATTCAAGGTAGGTATTCAGACGCAGCTCGCGCCAGGTATGCAGTTGCTCCCATTGCAGGTTCGTCTGCGACGCCAACGGATGCGTGGTCGCCACATAAACCCCCATCCAGCTTTGAACAGGCAGACGCGTCGCGCCAATGTTTGTGGGGTAGTCATCACGCGCTTCAATCAGGCCTATCTGGGCGCGCCCTTTTTGCAGCAGGTCGATGACATCATCATTTTCTCCGATCAAGCATTCAAACTCGGTATGCGGAAATTGACGATCAAACTGCGCCATTAACTCTTCCAGACTGTCAGGGTGCAGGGTATCAGAGAGGACGAACGTGAGCCTTGCCTCCGTCTCGCCGGATAACGTCAGCGCCACCTCATCCAGACGGTCGCTCGCCGATAAAATAGCCTGAACATAGCTAAGCACCCGTTTTCCTTCTTCGGTCAGAACGGGCTGGCGCGAAGATCGATCAAATAATGAAAATCCCAGATCCGCCTCCAGATGCGCAATGGCGGTACTAATGGTGGACTGGCTTTTACGCAGGCGGCGCGCCGCCGCAGAAAACGAACCGCAAGAGACGGTCTCAACAAATGCCATTAACGCTTCAGGTGAGTAACGCATAACATATCTATTTTATCGATGGATGTTATCTTTTAGGTATCACATTAAACGATAAAATAGCGGAAATTTCTTTAGTTTGATTAAGAGTAAGGTTTTTTCGTTTATGCAACATGACGCCATACAACGTCGCTCGCTGCCGGAGCGTATTTTCCATGCTGTCTGTTTTGAAGGTATTGCGACTGCGATACTGGCGCCAACGACCGCCTGGCTAATGCAGCGCTCGGTGCTGGAGATGGGCGGCCTGACGATATTGCTGGCAACGACGGCCATGATCTGGAATATCATTTATAACGCTCTGTTTGATCGACTGTGGCCCGCGCATCAGGTGAGACGAACCGCCAAAGTGCGCGCACTCCATGCGTTAGGATTTGAAAGTGGGTTTATTGTCATTGGTGTGAGTATTGTCGCCTGGGTACTGAATGTCAGCCTGCTACAAGCATTCACCCTGGAAATTGGTTTCTTACTGTTCTTTTTGCCGTACACGATGCTGTACAACTGGGCGTACGATGTTTTACGCCAGCGAATAGTGACCCGCCGCCAACAGCGCGTTAGTGCATGATATTGCTCTTTTTTGCCGGGATCGCAACGCTCCCGGCCCTCCTCCTCCACGACATCCATCTGCTTAAAACGCCCCCAACTGACGCTATTTATGGTAAATTGCGCTTCTTTTTGTGTGTTTTATAGTTGATAAATTCAAATAATGTCTAAAATTTGGTCAAAAGATGAGACTCTCTGGAGTTTTGCATTATACGGAACGGCTGTAGGCGCAGGCACTCTTTTCCTTCCCATCCAGTTGGGATCGGCAGGCGCAATCGTGCTATTTATTACCGCGCTGGTCGCCTGGCCTCTGACATACTGGCCACATAAGGCGCTGTGTCAGTTTATTCTTTCCTCAAAGACTTCTGCAGGTGAGGGAATTACTGGCGCCGTTACTCATTATTACGGCAAGAAAATCGGCAGTATTATTACCACGCTTTATTTCATTGCGTTTTTTGTCGTGGTATTAATTTATGCTGTGGCGATTACCAATTCCCTGACAGAGCAATTAGCGAAGCATATTCAGATAGATATTCGCATCCGGATGGCAGTTAGCTTCGGCGTAGTACTTATCCTGAATATGATTTTCTTAATGGGAAGACATGCCACTCTTCGCGTAATGGGCTTTTTAGTCTTTCCACTTATCGCTTACTTCTTGTTCCTTTCGCTCTACTTAACCGGAAGCTGGCAACCCTCGTTACTGACCGGGCAGATGTCTTTGGATAGTCACACGTTGCACCAGGTATGGATTTCTATTCCGGTGATGGTTTTTGCTTTTAGCCATACGCCCATTATTTCGACGTTTGCCATCGACAGACGGGAAAATTTTGGCGATCAGGCCATGGATAAATGCAAAAAGATCATGAAGGTCGCCTATCTGATTATCTGCCTGAGCGTGCTGTTCTTTGTCTTTAGCTGCCTGCTCTCCATTCCGCCGTCATACATTGAAGACGCGCGCAACGAAGGCGTTACCATCCTTTCCGCGCTCTCGATGATGCCCAATGCGCCGGCCTGGCTCTCTATTTCCGGTATTATCGTTGCCGTCGTGGCCATGTCGAAATCTTTCCTCGGCACCTATTTCGGCGTCATTGAGGGCGCAACCGAAATGGTAAGAACCACCCTACAGCAGGTTGGCGTGAAAAAAAGCCGGGCGTTCAATCGCGCGCTGTCTATCATGCTGGTTTCCGGGATTACGTTTATTATTTGCTGTATTAATCCGAATGCCATCTCTATGATTTATGCTATTAGCGGCCCGCTCATTGCGATGATTCTGTTTATTATGCCCACGTTGTCAACGTACCTGATACCGGCATTGAAACCCTACCGTTCAGTAGGCAATTTCATTACGTTGGTCGTCGGTTTACTTTGCGTATCGGTGATGTTTTTCGGCTAAAGTAAAAGATAGCCGGGATATAACTCCCGGCTATTTTATATAAGAATCCAGCACCTTTAATATTACGTCCAGATCTTCTTCACGTCTGACTTCATCACTCTGATGAACGATATGCTCGGTCAGATGCCCTTTAATCACCTCGCGCATTAAGCCATTTACCGCGCCGCGAATCGCCGCGATCTGTTGTAACACGGCCGCGCATTCATGCGGTTCATCCAGCATTTTTTTTAGCGCTATCACCTGTCCCTGAATCTTGCTGGTTCTGGCTTTAAGCTTTTGTTTGTCCCGGATGGTATGTGACATTGCAACACCTCACTTACATTAACGAATACAAATTATAGCATTACGATGCTACTGGGGGGTAGTATTCCATACTGGGGGGGAGTAGAATAACGCCCACATAAAACAACTAAGAATCATTCTCATGGGTGAATTTTCGACACTTCTTCAGCAAGGAAACGGCTGGTTCTTCATTCCCAGCGCCATTTTATTAGGTATTTTGCACGGGCTTGAACCAGGGCACTCCAAAACTATGATGGCGGCTTTTATTATTGCCATTAAAGGTACGGTTAAACAGGCCGTCATGCTCGGTCTGGCAGCAACGCTTTCTCATACCGCGATCGTCTGGTTAATCGCGCTGGGTGGGATGTATCTTAGCCGGGCATTCACCGCACAATCAGTGGAACCATGGCTGCAGTTAATTTCTGCGATTATTATTCTGAGCACCGCGTGCTGGATGTTCTGGCGGACATGGCGAGGCGAGCAGCAGTGGCTGGCGGGAAACCACCATCACGACCACGACCACGACCACGACCACGACCACGACCACGACCACGACCACGACCACGACCACGACCATCATGGTCACATACATCCGGAAGGCGCAACGTCAAAAGCGTATCAGGATGCCCATGAACTTGCCCATGCTGCCGATATTCAACGCCGTTTTGATGGTCAAACAGTGACTAATGGACAGATCCTGCTGTTCGGCCTGACCGGAGGGCTTATCCCCTGTCCGGCTGCGATCACCGTTTTACTGATTTGTATCCAGCTTAAAGCGTTTACGCTGGGCGCCACGATGGTGCTGAGCTTTAGTCTTGGCCTGGCATTAACGCTGGTGACGGTAGGCGTGGGCGCGGCGATAAGCGTTCAACAGGCAGCAAAGCGCTGGAGTGGTTTTTCGACGCTTGCCCGGCGGGCGCCCTATTTTTCGAGCATTCTGATTGGTCTGGTCGGCGTGTATATGGGAATTCATGGCTATACCGGGATCATGCAGTAAATATGTAACGCTTCTGCTCAGGCCGTATCATTCACTTCGGGTTTCATTCCAGAAGCGTTTTTACTTATCAAACGGTATGAAAGGCCATACATTCAGCGTCCCGCCTGAATTCTGTATTTTACTCCACTACACCACAGGCAAAACATACCCCACCGCCACCGGGTTTAGCCGGCGTTTCAGGGTTTCTGGATAGAGTCGCCGGAGGCGGGTTATTGCGGAGCGATAAACGGAGTTCGCTGCAGTGATTTACAAAACCGGGTACCAAACAGCAGTTCCCGTAATCGGTTCCGCATTCCCAACTTCACCAGTAACCGGTATTTGTCCTGCCAGATTTGCTTCTCCTGCGTATTCAGCCTTCCACACAACGCTGACAACCTTCCCCGTCCACGGTAAACTTCCTGAAGCAAGCGTAACTGGGCCAGGCTCACTCCGCATGCCAGTATCTCCCGGTGCATCAACTGGTCCATATAGTTCATCAACCGCTTCGGATTGTTAAATATCGGTGGCACTTCCAGAAAGCCCGTCACCGGAGCCGGAGATAACAAAAAGGCGTCCAGCTCTCCTGTCCTGCGCAGGCGTGCGCCCCCGGCCCACTGTTCACCCCGCCGCCCCCGGATAAGTATCTCCGCCAGTTCCTGCTCCAGCAGCGCCGGGATGCCGCCGTATACCTTCAGTACCACCCGGTCGCTGAAAAACAGCTCATCGCTGATAATCATAACCGGGTAGTCCGGCAGTATCTGTCTCAGGGAATAGAACAAAAAGAGATGTTCACGGGGACGCAGACACAGTATCAGTATGGCCTCCGGTTTCCGACGTAATTGCTGCAACAGAACAGGCAGCCTGTATGCGGTTTCACAGTTGCAGCTCGGCAGAAATCTCCGGACCAGGTGTGCCACGGCGATCGTCACCGGCCAGCAGTCACCGTAAACGATAATCTGCCGGGCCGGTATCCGGTTATGTTCCGTCATCCTCATTCTCCTTCTTTTTCAGGATCTTTCCCGCATTTCTGTTACTGCACAGCCGGTTCCACAGTTCATTTGCCATCGACCTGTCACCATTACCGACCCGGCGTTTTGATACCGGCGGCGGTCCGGCCTTTTCACGGCGCGTGGACGGGGTGGACTGTCAAGAACCCGGATAACATAAATCTCATAGCGTCGTGCTTTATTGGGCAGGGTCTGGTGACGGCAGATGCTGACCACCCGTGATGTTTTGCTTCGCAGATAGGCAATCAGGTAGCTGGCCCGTCTGGCCGTGATGTGAAACGCCTCTGCTATCTGGTTACGCTGAACCCAGTTCTGCTGCAACAGGCACCAGTGTGCCACGATGATATACAGGGGCTCGCCGGCATACTGGCGGACACTTACCGGAATAAAACAGGCATCATGGTTGGTCTGTCCGGGATAATGAATATCGTTACCTGAAAAAACTATCTTCCCTTTTGATTTATCAGAAGACATGCAAACTCTCCGTTTTTTTAGTGAAAAAGACCGAGAAGAAAAAAATAATCATAAAGATAAATTTATAGCTATTTTTTAATTAACTATCAGGAAATGGTATTTAATCCTGCTAATTGTAAGTAACAATCACTGTCATTGCGGCTGAAAAAGCACCTGTTTTAATTACCGCACCGGGTATAGCTTCGACCTTTGCTTTATACTGTTTTATAATTCTGCCACCGGCACCATTATCAAGATGGATAGATCCCATATCTGTTTTCACATTAAATTTAACTGGTGTGTTATTATCCACATCCATTACCGACAGTCTGAAACCATTGTTTTCTTGTTTATTATTCTTAAGAATCACGGTGCTGTCAGCATCTGCCAGTGTCAGACCGTTGGTCCTGAACTCTATAGCCAGTGGGGCGACGAACGGGATCTGCGTTCCGACATTCTGTTGTGCTGTAACGGTGAAAGGTACTTCCCTGGGCACCAGGGTTTCCTTATATTCCGTATAAAAACGCCCCATATTGATAGTATTAGAAGGAGAGATAATAACCTTGCCTGAGTTGTCAGGAATAAACCTGAGATTAAAGGCAGAAACAGGCAAAGCTCTGAATGGAACAGTCGGTGGTTCAACAGACAGTCCGGGTTGTGACGGGCTATAGGGATATATATTAATTTTACTTCCCAGAATGTTTATGTCCAAAAAATTATTATTGAAAACCTGTTCGACAAAAATATGTACTGTAATCGTTCCGCTTCGGTTATATGTTTTTTGCGCTTCCATACGTTGCCCGAATGCTTTTGAACTGGACCAGCCTGAAAACCCTGCCTGTATATCCCTCCACGTAAATGTCACGGGAGTCAAGCTCCCTTCCTGAACAACGATATCCATTCCAAGACCGCGATCTTTTAGCGCAGTGGCTACCTGTCTCATATCGGAAAGCGAAACTGCTGTAGAGTAAACAAGTGAATTAAAACTGCTCCATGTTGTAGTACAGGTATAACTTATGGGAACAGTAATCTTCTGCAGCTCCTGCCCTTGTAAATATTGTCCTCCCTTCAGACTGATATTCTGAATATTTACATTTCCATTGGCATCACATTTTGACCAGTCATAGTTTGCCCTCGCAGAATCACAGACAGCAAAGAAAAGAAACACACCTGACAGTATCAGTGATTTCATATTGAATAATCGTCCTGTCATGATGTCGCCCCTGCGTCCTTAAACGCGCAGTTCAGGGCATCGCAGGCGTAGCGATTCATCTGCAGTCCACCGTAATCATCAATATACCCTACCCACAGCGTCCGGGTTTCTGCTGGCAGAACAGCCTTTAAAGGCAGGCTCCCCAGGGGCGGCACCATCACGCCCTCGCGGAAACCGCTGAGCCTGTGGCTACGGTCTGCTCCCAGCCACGCCACAGTGATGTAGTACGGCGTCGGGTTTCTGAGGGTCAGGTGTCCCGCATTCCGCTCAGCAGTCAGCTTTCTTTCCGGCTGGTCACTGCTGCTTCTGATAATGGCTTTCGGACGGTAAAACAGTTTCAGCTGACTCTGCATGGCCAGCTGCAGGACGTTGTCGTCTTCCGGCTTCGGGGGAACGCCCCGCACGTTAAACCAGAACAGTGTTTCCCTGTCCTGAGGGAGCTTATCTGTCAGCCCACGAACCTGGGTAATGCGGACCTGAGATTTCTGTCCGGCATCAATACGCTGCAGCGGCGGCAGCGCCATCAGCGCATCCGTTCTCACCCCGTCAGCATCCGTCACCCAGGACTGCGCCAGGAACGGCGTGGTTTTGTCATCGTTATTCAGCGTGATGGCCACCGTTTTCTGCGGCGCATCCATGATAATACGGGTCCGGTCGACATTGACGGCCGCCGGGCTGCACTGGCTCCATGCTGCCGCCAGCGCGAGTAAAATCACACGGCTTCTTCTGCTGTTTTTCACCTGTTTTCTCCGTTAGTCCTGCTCTGTGACAGGGATATTTTTATCTGCAGGGCAGTAACAGCGGCCCCCGACTGAGTGTCACCGTTTCCGGCAGGGTGAGTCTGCACTGCACCCGGCCATCCCAGGACACGTTCAGGGTCCGGCGGTCTTCCCCGCTGAGGCCTGTCAGGTAGGCCAGACCGTCATCTCCGACCATCCCCGCGGTTCTGCCGGTTTTCCCGGACACCACCAGGGAGCCAAACGGCGGACTGGCGCCATCAGCCAGTCGGATATGACCGAGCACCTGCTCCCCCTGGCTGGCGTCAATCTTCCGGTAGCCCACCGCGCCCTCCGTCAGCACCTGGCTGATGACGGAGCTGCTGACGTCCACGTCCTCCGGCAGGGCGGCCACATCAACCGAAATATCACTGCGGCGGTAGCTGCTGCCGGCGCTCACCACGCCCACCCCGAAGCGGTTGGTCACCCCGCTGTTGCCGTTTACCGGCACACCGGCCACGTCTCCGGTATCTATCATCATGCGGGGCTCATTCCCGGCCATCGACTGGCTGAAAGCGGCGCCGTGGGCGGTGGCGGTCACCGAGCCGTACCAGCTCAGGCCCAGGCTGCGGTACTGTCCGGGCTGCAGGGTGGCGTCCGCTGCCGCCTGGCCCCACGGTAGACGGCTCTGCACGCTGCCGCTAAAGCTGCTGTTACTACCAGTGTCATAGCGGTTATGACCGGCGCTGATGTTCCATGTGGTGTCCGGGTTATGGAAATCGCTGTAATTCACGGTCTGCTGCAGGCCGCCCCGGTTATCTTTCTGTACGCTGTAACTCACCTGGCGGCTGTCTCCCCACGGGATACTGATGGTGGCGTAGACCTGGTTCTGGCTCCCCCCGCCGGTGTACTGGTTACGGGCAAACGACACCGAGGCCGAGAGCCCCTGAAGGTCGCCGAGACTGAACACTTTGTTGAAGCTGAGCATGTAGTTATTGTTGGACTGCGCATTCCAGTAATTGAGCCGGCTTACCGAGAGGGCAGCGCTCATATTGAGTACCGGAACGGACTGGCTATAAGTCACGGTGTAGCTTTGTTTTTCATGCCATGCATCGCCGCCGTCGGTGGCCCGACGCTGCAGGTACTCCGGCATGGAAAGAAAATGGCGGTCCGAGAAGCGGTATCCGACGAACGCCAGGGTACTGCCGGTTTTATCAAACGTTTTGGCATAGTTGATACGGTAGCTGTAACCGGACTGCTTCTGCCCATGCGGCAACCGCGCATCTGAGCGGGTGACGTCCGCAGACAGAGCGCCCAGCAGCCCCATATTCTGGCCGATCCCGAGCGCCGCGGACTGGTAGTCGCCGGTGGAGGCAATGAGGCCGCCATACAGCGACGTGTTGTTAAATGCTCCCCAGGTGGCCTCCCCGAGCAGAAAGTCAGGGCTGACCGTGCTGTTGTTATGCGTCCCGCCGTACAGCGGACGTCCGGCGGCCACCTTATAGCGAACCTGTCCCTGGCGTGCCATAAAGGGGACGCTGGCCGTGTTGACCTGCCAGGTCCGGACGCTGCCGTCGCTTTCCCGGACGCTGACATCCAGGTTGCCGCTGATATTCTGGCTCAGGTCGGGAAGCTCAAAAGGCCCCGGCGACACCCGGGTCTGGTACAGAATGCGGCCATTCTGGCTGACGGTAACCTGTGCATTACTGTTCGCAATGCCGCTGATTTTCGGGGCATACCCCTGAAGAGAGGGTGGCAGCATGCGCTCATCGCTGGCCAAAGTGAGCCCGGCAAAGCGGAAGGAGTCAAAAATAGCGGAGCTGAGGTACGTCTGTCCGAGCGTCAGTTTTGAACGCAGTGCTGGCAGGGCACGGAACAGATACGTCTGCGGCAGATAAAAATCAGACTGTGATGCGCCCTGCCCACTGTCAAAACGGCTGTACTGGTAATCGCTCCGCAACCGCCAGGCGCCGAGATTAAACCCGGCGGTGCCGTAGAGGCTGTAGCTGGTAGAGGTCTCCCCCTGCTGCGGCATATAGCGGTTGACCATCAGGCTGTAATCGAGCAGGCCGGCGGTGACGCCGTCGCTCCAGCGTGAAGGGGGGATCCAGTCCGGGTCCTGATATCGCATCCAGGCCTGGGGGATAATGAAGGTCAGACGCTGATTTTCAGCGCTGTACCGTACCTGACTGTCAGCGGAGCGCAACTCAAGGCATTGCCCGTCCGGGATACCGGTAACGGGTTTCAGGCCATGAATAATCTTATCCTTAAGACCCAGCATGGCCACCATGTCTGTTGTCACACAGATGACGGCCGCGTCGAGTCCGGCAACCGGTACAACCCTGACCGGATACTGTTCCCGTACCGGCTGGTCATTGAGCCAGATATCGAGAATATAGTTACCGGGCGCCACATACCCCTCGCGACTGAAGGCCGTGAGGTCCACGTTAGACAGGTTCCCGCTGTCCAGCAGGCTGGCATTGAACTCCGTGGCCTGCGACTTCAGGACGGAAAATGTCAGGGTAATCAGAATGGCAAGCCGGGTAATTTTCATGGCATGGCGCTTTCGTGTTGTCGTCCGTGTAACAGACAGCCCGCAGGCACAGTCAGATATAAAAGCCGTCCGATCCCCTCCGTGGACGGCTTCTCCCTGTCGTTATTTACCGCGTAAAATCACAAGTATTTCAGGGTGTAGGTGACGGAGGCGTTAACATCGCCAGGAGTTGCGGCATCTGTCAGGGCTATCAGGCGGGCAAAGAAGTTGAGTTCGTTATTCCCGGCCTGCAGTTGCTGGGCGTCGCCATCCGGCATCGGGGTATTGGGTGTAATCAGTGAGGTGTTGTCACTTTTCAGAAGCTGCACACCAACATGCTGGGCACTGCCGGTGCTGACGTAAGCTTTACCTGAGGTATCAGCTGTGCCACTGAAAGAGACGGTTACTTTAGACATTTTCCCTGCGGAGCCGGCTATTGTAGTTTCATTCGGATCGAAGGCGCAGTTCTGCAGATGAATGGTGAACGGTTTTGAGTCCGTGGTTGCATTGGCGGTATTCAGTTTACGGTAAGAAATCTGTCCAAACGGAACGGTGATTGCATCGTCGCCCGGTGCGATATCACAGGGTGAGTTGGTGATGGTACCAGTGAAGGTAATTTTACCTGAGCCGAACGGGCCTGCTGTGGGTGTAGTATCGGCGGCAAATACAGAAGCACCATACATCATACCGGCAGCCGCCATGGCAAGTATTATTTTATTACGCATAGATAATATGTCCTTTGGGTGAATGAGAATTATTTTGCAAAGGCTGAAAACAAATCTGAGGGTATTAATGAAAGCGTTCAGAAAAGATTCGTATGAATAATAAACGCCTGGTGTTAAACGAAGCACCTGAACTTTCCATCGAAAAATATTGATTTCAGCTAATGCCTAATCAGTTGTAAGAAAATTCTTATTCAAATTAAAACAATAAAAATAGATCGATACGATCGATGATTATGATCGTAATTTAAGAATAATCATCAAAGAAATACTTTTTAATGTAATTATAAGCGGATGAATACCTAACAGACAGATATTCGCAGCGGACATGAAATATTTTGTAATATGTTATCGGGAATGTATGTTTTGCTTTTCCATCACACTGGATATTTACAAAACATAATACTAACCATATATAACAATAAAACTACTGGTAGCATAAAAAACTAGATATAACGCAAGTAAAAGGCATTTAATTCCAAAACATTAACTTAATAAATCATTATGAACCATCATAAGCGGAAGGGATAAAAAATAATAAATGAAATGATATTCTTCTGTATTTGTGATGAGCATCACAATAGATATGAATGCAGGTACCCTGACATTACTGAACTTCACGGATGAAATTTAAAAGCAATGCCGACAGCAAAGAACAAACTGGTAATAGCTGTCAGACATAATGCTGCCTGCTGTAATATATACAGCAGGCTGGGGGATATTAATGCGCGGAATCGTGCTGCACGGGGGCCGTGGGTAATTCCTGAACTGACTGAGAATCCACAATTATGCCATCCTGAGCTGATTTCAGTATCAGACCTGCCTGATAGTATTTTCCTTCGTTCATCAAGGAAAGCGCTGTGGTCACATCCTTACGGGTTTGCTGAAGAGGAATGAGTTCCTGATTTTCAATCATACTGACGCCTGCTAGTTTCAGGGCCTCTATAGTCCCTTTTTTATCTCCTTCTTTCATTTTCTGGTTTGCTTTATTAATAGCATCATTTTTCTGCCCCGCAGGGAGATAATCTTCGGCTACCGTAATCGATGAATTTATCCGAATATAGCGGTCTCCTTCAACTGGGGCTTTTTTATCTGATTTGACATACAGGTTCCAGTCAGTGCTGTCATCGTTCAGGAGTTTTTCTGCTTGCGCAGCCAGTTGTTCCGCCTTTTGGGTTCGACCATTAAACAACTCGAATCGCGACATTCCGATATCACGCATGGCCTGCCAGGCCTGTCCGGATATCTTGTCATTATTCAGAGTAACATTATCAGTCATGTTTGTTGCGGCCATAACATTTCCTGAAAACAGGATAACCATCAGCGCAACGCCTGGCATAATATGGCTTTTCATAATCCATCATCTCCACAAAGTAACATTTTTTATCGAATTATCCTATTCAGAACCGGTAACCCACGCCAAGATTAAAGCCGTTGCTATTAAGGCTTCCGCTGTTATGGGTAGCATCAAAATCCGCACCCTCATAACCCAGATTTATAGCGACATTACTGACCGGGGTATAAGCCACGCCTGCAGAATAACCATATCCGACCTTACTGTCAGACTCATTTATTCCGTGATCACGCTGATGCAATAATACGGGGCCCACTTGACTATACAGGCTTAACTGGTTATTTATTTTCCATGAAGGGCCTGCAAGCAGGGAGTAATAACGGGTTGTTACACGACCATTACTGCTTTCATCGGAATAGCGCTGGCTTCCATTTAGCCAGGCAAATGAGGTTGTCAGCCCCCAGTCCGGTGACATTTCATAGTTGTTTGCCAGCCGAACCCCACGCAACGTCCCGGCGTGATTAGTATGGGACTGGGCGTATCCAAGCGAAAATGTACTGGCATTATCGTCTGCCCATACCGGACTGGCTGCAGCAGACAGCAGAACAATACCGGCACTTCCGGCTAATAGCATTTTGTTCATCTTCTTCTCTCCGGTTATTTTTACCTGATGCCTTACTGGCATGTATTAAGTTAAAATCTTTCCGTGATAACAAACTATAAATAAATCTTCTAAATTATGAGCGCTGTTACGCCAGCAAATATCTTTGTCTGCGGCTGTCGGGAGGCTATTCACGAAAATATATCCAGGCCAGAAACAGTATTTAATAATAAATAAACTGAAAAATAAAAACTGACAAAAATAGAAGTTCACTGATATATACCCAAAATAATTTGAGTTGCTTAAAGGCGGCAAGGGAGTGAGTCCCCAGGAGCATAGATAACTCTGTGACTGGGGTGAGCGACAAATCTGCCGGGAGCAGATTTGAACGTCGCGTGCGACGGCCCGTCAGGGCGAGGCCCATGATGGGCCGAGTAATCCGTAGTCAACACATAAGCCACTTGAAGTATGAAGGGTATATAACGGGAAAGAAGTCATATCGGCCTGGTAAACCAACGTCTGTGACTTAGTTGCAGGAAAAGGCTATGGAGAGGGGATGCGGCAGTTATCGGGCAGTAACGGCATTGTTCAGTGAGTATCCAGGAAACAAAAAAAGAAGGGAGCGGTACTCCCTTCGTAAACATGTCAGAATACGACATTTTGGTACTCTTTTATTTATTATCTGGCCGTAAAAGTTATGCTGTTGGCAGGTATCTCCAGTCAACATAAAAAAATACCACCAGCTAAAAATGTGATGCAAACCACCATTAAGCAGGTAACCAAACTGACTGTGCCACTAAATCCGGAAAAGAGTTTGAATCCGGGGATAACATCTGATGCAGAAATTAGCACCAGTCTTCGATTCGGATACCCGGAATGCGTTCAAACTCGCGGAGATTGTTTGTGACGACGACCAGTCCGCGGCTACGGGCATGGCCAGCAATCATCTGGTCATAAGGCCCGACAGGTGTTCCCTTGCGGGCCAGTTCGGCACGGATTTGACCGGTATGTATCGCCAGCCTGAAGGGGCATGTTGGCTTTGACGATCAGGCAAAAAACAACTGCGAATAAAGTCGTATGATGATCTTCACATTTATCATCATCAGCGTTCATATTACTCAACCTGTAATCAACCTCTGGCGTTTTTCTGTATCCATCACAACCATTTCCGGTAAAGGTAAAAAAGGGATTTGAACCTTTCCGGAGATGATAATGAAGGTAAATACATGGACAATTTTGCTTATGTCGGCGCATCTGACGGCCTGTACCGTCCCTGGCACAGAAAAATATCAGACCAGCATGGACAGCGTTACGGCAGAAAAAGTAAGCCGGATTATCCAGTCGGATGTCATTCCTTATAAAGGCGAAAACCATGGAGAAGTTATCAGCCGCGTATCGTCTGCTTTTCTCGGAACACCTTATCAGGCAAATACGCTCATCGGTGGGCCCGGCACACCCGAAGTCCTTGTAGCGAATTTCAACGGCGTGGACTGCTTTACCCTGGCTGATTACGTTGAGGCCCTGGCCCGCAGCGATAATCAGAAATCGTTTCTGCATAATCTTGCCAGGACTCGCTACGCCGCGGGCAAAGTTGCTTATCTCAGCCGCCGGCACTTCTTCTCTGACTGGTTCGCCGCAGCACCGCGTAATGCACGGGATGTAACGCCGGATATCAGCCCTGATTATGTCGTTGTTGACAAGCAGCTTAACCATAAACCTGATGGCAGCGAGTACATTCCTGGTCTGGGCATCCATCCTCGTAAAATAAATTACATTCCCGGAAGAGCCATCAACCAGCAGGTCATGAACCACCTAAAAAACGGGGATTATATCGGTGTCTACTCCCCGCTTGACGGGCTGGACGTTTCACATGTGGGTATCGTAGTTCGTCATGATGAACAGGTGTGGTTCAGGAACGCCTCCTCATTGGCCGCAAACAGAAAAGTGGTGGATACACCGTTTATGGAATACATGCATTCCAGACCGGGCATCGTTGTGCTGCGGGCTGAATGATAAAGTCATTACCGGAGTCGCCAGCGGATAATAGCCGTCCGACATAGGCATTGAAACCCTGTGTACTGTGGGGCAGTACAGGAAAAATGGCTGTAAATTTGTGGATTTAGTAGATATTTGTCTGGAGCGGGCGAAGGGAATCGAACCCTCGTATAGAGCTTGGGAAGCTCTCGTTCTACCATTGAACTACGCCCGCTTTGAGATGCGTAAGGCATTATAAACCTTACGCTCTGGTTGGCAAGAGACTTACTGGCTGACTGGCGATTAATTCACCGTCAGCACTTCGGTTTACTCCCCTGCGGCGGCAGATAACGCAGCGGATCGATGGCCGTCGCCCGGTAGCGAATCTGGAAGTGTAGTCTTACGGATGCGGCATCCGTGCTGCCCATCGTAGCGATTTTTTGCCCCGCTTTAACGCTTTGCCCATTATTAACCAGCATGGTGTCATTATGAGCGTAAGCCGTAATGTAATCTTCATTGTGCTTAATCATGATGAGATTGCCGTAACCGCGCAGCTGGTTCCCGACATAGACAACTTTACCCGCTCCCGCCGCATAAACAGGCGTTCCGCGCGCGCCCGCAATATCGATGCCCTTATTTCCGCCCTCTGCGGTGGAATAAGGTAAAATCACTTTACCGTTGGCAGGCCATACCCAACAGCGCTGCCCCACCGGCGGCCAGGAGGATTTTGGCACCGAAGATGACGGTCTGACCGCGGCAGTTTTTGTTGCTGTTTTATTGCTGGTTTTGCGTGTTGAACTGCTACTCTTTGCACTGCCGCGCACTTTAATTCGCTGCCCCACCTCAATAGTATAAGGCGGAGAAATGCCATTCAGTCGGGCCAGTTCTTTCACGCTGGTTCCCGTGGCGCGCGATATACGATACAACGTATCGCCGCGCTTAACGGTATAGACGGAGCCGGAATACGTTCCTGAGCCGGAATACGTTCCTGAGCCGGAATTACTGGAACACCCCGCCAGCAGCAGCCCTGTGCATAACAGCACCGCAATACCCAGGCTATTTTTGTTCAGGCGTCCTGCGCTCAAAACCATTCCTCACTCTATTGACAGACGCCTTATGATAGCAGCCAAATGCCGTATGCCCAATCCATTGACGCCGGAAAGGGTCCGCGCGGATGATGATGCCGCGAATATCCGATATGCCAGCATAATATCGACTCACGGCGCAATGGCGCTCGTCTGCGTTCTGTCAGGGCCTGTTTTGGTAATGCCTTTCTTTCTGTTATGCGCTACGCTGATCGTCTGAGTATATGGCCTGGCCATGCTGCCGGGCCATTTTAATTTTCAGGAGCTTTCATGACTGAGGAACATGTCGTTTTATTGGATGAGCAGGATAAGCCTTCCGGCACACTGGAAAAGTATGCGGCTCATACGCTTAATACGCCTTTGCATCTGGCTTTCTCCTGCTGGCTATTTAACGAAGATGGTCAGTTGCTGGTAACACGACGGTCGCTGAGCAAAAAAGCCTGGCCAGGCGTGTGGACGAATTCGGTTTGCGGTCATCCGCAACAAGGCGAAACCACCGAAGAGGCGATCATCCGCCGTTGTCGGTTCGAACTCGGCGTGGAAATTACCGATCTCACCCCCGTCTATCCGCACTTCAGCTATCGGGCGACAGATCCAAACGGTATTGTGGAAAATGAAGTCTGTCCGGTATTTGCCGCGCGGGCAACCAGTGTGTTGCAGGTTAACAGCGAAGAGGTGATGGACTATCAGTGGAGCGAATTTAAAAGCGTATGGAAAAGCCTTCTCGCTACGCCGTGGGCATTTAGCCCGTGGATGGTCATGCAAGCGTCAGACGAACAAGCGCGTGAACGACTGCTCAATTACTGCCAGTGTTAAAGATTGCCTGATGGCGCTACGTCTGAACGAAGAGATGCCGGATGGCGGCTAATGCCCCATCCGGCAATTTACATCTTATTTCACCGGACGCATCGCCGGGAACAGAATAACGTCGCGAATCGTGTGGCTGTTAGTAAACAGCATCACCATACGGTCGATGCCAATTCCCAGACCCGCTGTCGGCGGTAAACCGTGTTCCAGCGCCGTCACGTAGTCTTCGTCGTAGAACATGGCTTCGTCATCGCCCGCCGCTTTTGCATTAACCTGATCCAGGAAACGCTGCGCCTGGTCTTCCGCATCGTTCAACTCGCTAAAGCCATTACCGATTTCACGACCGCCGATAAAGAACTCGAAGCGGTCAGTGATTTCCGGGTTCACATCATTACGACGCGCCAGCGGAGACACTTCAGCCGGATATTCGGTGATGAAGGTCGGCTGAATCAGATGCGCTTCAGCGACTTCGTCAAAGATCTCGGTGACGATACGGCCCAGACCCCAGCTCTTCTCGACGTGAATGCCGATGCTTTCAGCAATCGCCTTCGCGGAGTCGAAGTTGTCCAGATCAGCCATATCCGTTTCCGGACGATATTTCTTGATCGCTTCACGCATGGTCAGCTTTTCGAACGGCTTACCGAAGTCAAACACTTCATCACCGTACGGAACCTGGGTGGTGCCCAGAACATCCTGCGCCAGCGTACGGAACAAAGACTCCGTCAGTTCGATCAGGTCCTTGTAGTCCGCATACGCCATATAGAGTTCCATCATGGTGAACTCAGGATTATGGCGCACGGAGATGCCTTCGTTACGGAAGTTACGGTTAATTTCGAATACGCGTTCGAAGCCGCCAACCACCAGACGCTTGAGGTACAGTTCCGGCGCGATACGCAGGTACATGTCCAGATCCAGCGCGTTGTGATGGGTGATAAACGGACGGGCAGACGCGCCGCCTGGGATCACCTGCATCATCGGCGTTTCGACTTCCATAAAGCCGCGAGCAACCATAAACTGGCGAATACCGGCCAGGATCTTCGAACGGGTTTTGAAGGTGTTACGGGATTCATCGTTAGAGATGAGATCCAGATAACGCTGGCGATAGCGCGCTTCCTGGTCCTGCAGGCCGTGGAATTTATCCGGCAACGGACGCAGCGCTTTCGTCAGCAGGCGCAGTTCGGTGCAGTGGATAGACAGCTCGCCGGTTTTGGTTTTGAACAGCTTACCTTTCGCGCCGAGGATATCGCCAAGATCCCACTTCTTGAACTGCTCGTTGTAAACGCCTTCCGGCAGATCATCGCGCGCCACATACAGCTGAATGCGGCCGCCTACGTCTTGCAGGGTAACAAAAGAGGCTTTACCCATAATACGGCGAGTCATCATACGGCCCGCGACGGACACTTCAATATTCAGCGCTTCCAGTTCTTCAGCTTCTTTCGCGTCAAACTCTGCGTGCAGTTGGTCTGAGGTACGGTCACGACGGAAATCGTTCGGGAACGGGATACCCTGCTCACGCAGTGCAGCCAGCTTCTCGCGACGTGCCTTCATTTCATTGTTAAGATCGACTACCTCGTCAGCGCCCTGTGCGTTTTGTTCAGACATGTTGATTCCTCATAGCCCTGCTTTCAAACTTGCTTCGATAAATTGATCCAGACTACCGTCCAGTACCGCCTGTGTATTGCGGGTTTCCACCCCAGTACGCAGGTCTTTAATGCGGGAATCGTCCAGGACATAGGAACGAATCTGGCTTCCCCAGCCGATATCGGACTTAGTGTCTTCCATCGCCTGTTTTTCAGCGTTCTTTTTCTGCATCTCCAGTTCATAAAGCTTCGCTTTCATCTGCTTCATGGCCTGGTCTTTGTTTTTGTGCTGCGAACGGTCATTCTGGCACTGCGTCACAATCCCGGTGGGAATATGGGTGATACGCACTGCGGATTCCGTACGGTTAACGTGCTGACCGCCTGCGCCAGACGCGCGATAGACGTCGATACGCAGATCCGCCGGGTTAATGTCGATATCGATATCGTCGTCCACTTCCGGGTACACAAACGCGGAGCTAAACGAGGTATGACGGCGACCGCCGGAGTCAAACGGGCTTTTACGCACCAGACGATGTACGCCGGTTTCAGTGCGCAGCCAGCCATAGGCATATTCGCCGGAGATTTTGATAGTCGCGGACTTAATGCCGGCGACTTCCCCTTCCGACTCTTCAATGACTTCCGTCTTGAAGCCGCGCGCTTCCGCCCAACGCAGATACATACGCAGCAACATGCTGGCCCAGTCCTGCGCTTCAGTACCACCAGAACCGGCCTGAATATCGAGATAGCAATCGGCGCTATCGTACTCGCCGGAGAACATCCGGCGGAATTCCAACTGCGCCAGTTTCTCTTCCAGCGTATTCAGCTCCGCGACGGCTTCGTTAAACGTCTCTTCGTCGTCAGCTTCTACCGCCAGTTCCAGCAGCCCGGAAACGTCGTCCAGCCCCTGAGTCATTTGATCAAGCGTATCGACGATCGCTTCGAGCGATGAACGCTCTTTTCCCAGCGCCTGCGCGCGCTCAGGTTCGTTCCAGACATCCGGCTGTTCCAGCTCGGCGTTTACTTCTTCCAGACGCTCTTTCTTAGCATCGTAGTCAAAGATACCCCCTAAGAACGTTGGTGCGTTCCGTGAGGTCCTGAATGCGGTTATTCACCGGGTTAATTTCAAACATGGTCTGATTTCTTTTATTTGACTTGTCAAAATGCGGTTATAAGGGCGAAATATTAGCGGATTTCGCCCCTTAATTACAGCGAAAGTGTTGTTAAATCGCCCCGATCATAGCGGCCAAATATCATCGATAATAATCTGTAAACTACGGTTGCCGCGAAACTCGTTAATGTCCAGTTTATAAGCCAGTTCTACCTCCCGCACGCCGTTATCCGGCCAACAGGTCGTATCAATATTAAATGCGATGCCATCCAACAGCGGGCCGCCGCCGACGGGCTCCACCATCACCTTGAGGTGGCGCTCGCCCACCAGACGCTGTTGTAGCAGACGGAAACGACCATCGAATAACGGTTCCGGGAACATTTGCCCCCACGGTCCGGCATCCCGCAACAGTTGCGCCACTTCCATAGACATCTCCGCCGCGCTTAATGGACCATCGGAGATCACTTCGCCTTGCAACAGGGCAGGATCGAGCCATTCCGTTACCAGCTCGCCAAAACGTTGCTGAAACTGCTCGAATTTATGCTCTTCCAGCGACAATCCCGCCGCCATCGCATGACCGCCGAACTTGATCATCAGATCAGGGTAAAGCGTATCCAGCCTTTCCAGCGCATCGCGCATATGCAACCCCTGAATCGAACGGCCTGAGCCTTTTAGCATGCCGTCGCCCGCAGGCGCAAAGGCGATCACCGGGCGGTGAAAACGCTCTTTAATGCGCGACGCCAGAATTCCGACCACGCCCTGATGCCATTCAGGATGATACATCGCCAGACCGCCCGGAAGCGTTTCACTACTGCGCTCAAGCTTTTCGCACAGGATAAGCGCTTCCGCCTGCATCCCCTGCTCTATTTCTTTGCGCGTCTGGTTAAGCGCATCCAGCTCGCTGGCCAGAACACGCGCTTCGCCGAGGTTGTCGCACAACAGTAACGCCACGCCAACGGACATATCATCCAGCCTGCCGGCGGCATTCAGGCGAGGCCCCAACGCGAAGCCTAAATCACTGGCGGCAAGCTGCTGCGGATCGCGATTCGATATCTCCAGCAACGCTTTAATTCCCGGACGGCATTTCCCGGCACGAATACGACTTAGCCCTTGCCAGGTCAGAATACGGTTGTTAGCGTCCAGCGGCACAACGTCTGCTACCGTTCCCAACGCCACTAAATCCAGCAGCTCCGCCAGATTCGGCGGCGCGATGTTGCGCTCGTCGAACCATCCTTTGTCGCGCAAAAATGTTCGCAACGCCAGCATCAAGTAAAACGCCACGCCGACGCCCGCCAGCGACTTAGACGGGAATTCGCAGTCGCGCAGATTGGGATTAATAATCGCTTCGGCATCCGGCAACGTGTCGCCAGGCAGGTGGTGATCGGTCACGATCACCGGAATCCCCAACGTCTTTGCATGCGCTACGCCGGCGTGGGATGAAATGCCGTTGTCTACGGTGACGATAAGCTGTGCGCCGCGCGCCTTCGCCTGATCGACCACTTCCGGGCTTAAACCGTAGCCGTCCTCAAAGCGATTAGGCACCAGATAACTGATGTTGTCACACCCCAACGCACGCATTCCCAATACGCTTAGCGCAGTACTGGTCGCGCCGTCGGCGTCAAAATCGCCAACAACAATAATGCGGGTACCTTCGCGAAAGGCGTTGTAGAGGATCTCCACCGCGTTATCTATGCCGTTAAGCTGTTGCCAGGGCAGCATTCCTTTCACGCTGCGCTCCAGTTCGCGGGCGCTACGAACGCCCCGGCTGGCATATAGACGTCGTAGTAATGGAGGAAGATCGGCGGGGAGTTCCGCCGTCTCATCAGCCTCGCGCCGACGAAGTTGTCTCTGTTGTTTCACGCGTATTATTTACCACTGGTCTGTTTTTGATGCTCATCAAGAAACGCTTTCATCTCTTTCGGTCCCTGATAGCCAGGCACCACATAGCCGTTACTCAATACAATGGCTGGCGTACCGCTAACGCCCAACTGCACGCCCAACGCATAATGATCAGCAATGTTCACGTCACAGCTTGCCGGTTTCACGCCCTTACCTGCCATGGCGTCATCAAACGCTTTGTTTTTGTCTTTGGCGCACCAGATAGATTTCATATCCTGCTCCGCCTGGCTTTCCAGCCCCTGGCGCGGGAAGGCCAGATAACGTACCGTAATCCCCAGCGCGTTATAATCTTTCATCTCTTCATGTAGCTTATGACAATAGCCGCAGGTGATATCGGTAAAAACAGTAATGACATGTTTCTCATCCGGCGCTTTATAGACGATCATCTCTTTTTCCAGCGCATTTAGCTGGCTCATCAGCAGTTTGTTCGTCACGTTTACCGGATGCGCGCCGCTCACGTCATACATCGGCCCTTGAATAATATGTTTGCCGTCGTCAGTGACGTACAGTACGCCGCTGTGAGTGAGGACGGTTTTCATTCCTGCCACTGGAGAGGCCTGAATTTCCGTACTCTGAACGCCCAGCTTAGCCAGCGACTGACGGATAGCCGCATCATCCGCATGGGCCACGCCTGAAAACGCCGCCGCCAGTAAAGTGAACATCATAAAACGCTTTTTCATAAACTATCCTTTCCTGTCAGCACTCATGCCCGCGGATGGTGCTGTTGATGAAGTTGACGCAAACGCTCCGTTGCGACATGCGTATAAATTTGTGTCGTCGAAAGATCGCTATGCCCAAGTAGCATTTGTACAACGCGCAAGTCGGCGCCGTGATTCAGCAAATGCGTGGCGAAAGCGTGACGTAAAACATGCGGCGATAGTTTTTCGCTATCGATTCCAGCCAGTACCGCATAATGTTTAATACGGTGCCAGAAGGTCTGCCGCGTCATCTGCTGCGCACGCTGGCTGGGGAATAATACGTCAATCGATACGCCATTGAGTAACCAGGGACGCCCATGCTCCAGATACGTTTCCAGCCAATATACCGCCTCTTCGCCTAACGGCACCAACCGCTCTTTATTGCCTTTACCGATAACCCGCACCACGCCCTGCCGCAGACTGATATCGCTCATTGTCAGCCCCACCAGTTCCGACACGCGCAAACCGGTGGCATACAGCACTTCCAACATAGCTTTATCGCGCAACTCCAAAGGTTGATCAATAAGCGGCGCCTGCAAGAGCCGCTCAACCTGCGCCTCGCTAAGATCTTTCGGTAAACGCTGCGGAAGCTTAGGCGAGGCCAACTGCGCGCTCGGATCATCCTCACGATACTTTTCACGGTACAGATGCTGGAAAAAGCGCCGCATAGCGCTTAACAGGCGTGCGGAGCTGGTCGCTTTGTATCCGCCCTCCACCCGTTCAGCCAGCAGCGTTTGTAAATCATCAGCCTGCGCCGTCGCAAGCGTTTTTCCGCGATGATGCAACCACGCAACGACCATCGATAAATCGCGACGATACGCGCTTAATGTATTTTCCGCCAGATTTCGTTCCAGCCACAGGGCATCCAGAAACTGCTCAATACGCGCTAAATCCTGTTCCATTCGCGCTCCCTACTTCACGCTTACTTTTGGTGCATTATGCCTCATTGTGCCGTGAATGCAGCGATTCTGTTACACTACCCGCAACGCTATAGCAGAATCGAGATGTAACGTAATGAACATGGGTCTTTTTTACGGTTCCAGCACGTGCTACACCGAGATGGCCGCAGAGAAAATTCGCGATATCCTCGGCCCGGAGCTGGTGACATTACATAACCTCAAGGATGACGCCCCCGCCTTAATGGAGCAGTACGACGTGCTCATTTTAGGCATCCCCACCTGGGATTTTGGCGAAATTCAGGAGGACTGGGAAGCCGTCTGGGAGCAACTGGACGATCTCAATCTGGAAGGCAAAATCGTTGCGCTTTACGGTATGGGCGACCAGCTCGGCTACGGCGAGTGGTTCCTGGATGCGCTGGGTATGTTGCATGACAAACTTGCCCTCAAAGGCGTTAAATTTGTCGGCTACTGGCCCACAGAAGGCTACGAATTTACCAGCAATAAACCGGTCATTGCGGATGGGCAACTGTTTGTCGGCCTGGCGTTGGATGAAACGAACCAGTACGATCTCAGCGATGAGCGTATACAGACCTGGTGTGAACAAATTCTCGGCGAAATGGCCGAACACTACGCCTGAAGCCTTACTCGCTGTATTTCCCTCTCGACGGAACCGCGTTTGCGCCGTTCCGTCAGTGTTGGCCCGATATCGGCTGCTGTAACAGTATCCGACGCAACTCACGCCATTCCGCTTCTTCCATGCTATCCGCCGCCAGCCATAAATGCTGATGACGTCCAGACTCTGCGCGTAAACGCAACACCATCCCGCTCTTCAGTAACCAGGGCGGATGCAAGAGCGTCCAGTCCTGCCCCTGCCAGCGTAAGCGCCCGTCCATGAGTAGCTTGATCTCTCCCTGGCAGGTATTAATCCTGCGCTGGCTACGTACACAGTCAAACACGACCAGCGACAGTAGTATCATCCATAACGGGGTATAACTCAGCGGCCAGGGCATCAATAAAATCACCGCGGCAACCAGCCCATGAATGAGCAATGAGATCCACTGAGCGCGCCATGAGACGCGTAAATCAGATTGCCACAGGACCACGTTCCCGATTCCGTGTCTGAATGAGTCGGACCATCTGTTCCAGTTCAGCGTCAGCCGGTTTACCGTGATTCATCAACCAGTTAAATAAATCCGGGTCATCACTCTGCAACAAACGGACAAAAATACGCTTTTCTTCATCACTTAAACTATCGTACTCATGTTCAAAAAACGGCATGATGGAAATATCAAGTTCGCGCATACCGCGACGACATGCCCAGTGAATACGTGCTTTATTGTGAATATCCATGTTCTTCCTGCCTCGCGAAAATGAAGTACCGGGCTATTGTAACGTGTTTTTGGCGTTGTTTTACGGGAATCTAAGTAATCTGGAACGCGATCGCGAAATAAAAGGCTGGGAATCAATACGTTCATCCGTTTTGGATACCGCCTCGCAAAACGATCAATCCGCTCTCAATGGGCTATTTAAAGCACTTGCAATGACCGATGGCTCTTTTACCATTAACCATTATTGTTGCAGCTAACCAGGACATTATTTATGGCTTTTATCTCCTTTCCGCCACGTCATCCTTCATCGTCAGCCCGCCTGCCGCTGACGCTGATCGCGCTTGACGACTGGGCGCTGTCGTCCATTACCGGCGTAGACAGTGAAAAGTATATTCAGGGCCAGGTCACCGCTGACGTAAGCCAGATGACTGAACAGCAACACCTTCTCGCCGCCCACTGCGATGCTAAAGGTAAGATGTGGAGCACTCTGCGCCTGTTCCGTGAGCGCGACGGTTTCGCCTGGATTGAACGCCGTAGCGTGCGTGAAGCGCAATTAACGGAGCTGAAAAAGTACGCCGTATTTTCCAAAGTGGTCATCGCGCCGGATGACGAACGCGTATTGCTTGGCGTGGCAGGTTTTCAGGCCCGCGCGGCGCTGGCTAATGTCTTTAGCGAACTGCCCAATAGTGAAAATCAGGTGGTCAGAGACGGCGCCTCCACGCTGCTATGGTTTGAACATCCTGCGGAACGATTCCTGCTTGTCACTGATGTCGCGACGGCCAACATGTTAACGGAGAAGTTGCATGGCGAAGCCGAACTGAATAATAGTCAACAGTGGCTGGCATTGGATATTGAAGCAGGCATTCCGGTGATTGACGCGGCGAACAGCGGTCAGTTTATCCCCCAGGCGACTAACCTACAGGCGCTGGGCGGCATCAGCTTCAAGAAAGGCTGCTACACCGGGCAAGAGATGGTCGCACGGGCAAAATTCCGCGGCGCCAATAAACGCGCGCTTTGGTTGCTGGCGGGCAAAGCCAGCCGGGTACCGGAAGCAGGAGAAGATCTGGAGCTACAGATGGGCGAGAACTGGCGTCGTACCGGCGCTATTCTGGCGGCGGCACAGTTGGACGATGGTCAGTTACTGGTTCAGGCCGTCATGAATAACGATTTAGAAGCCGAAAGCGTCTTCCGCGTTCGCGACGATGCCAACACCCTGCATATCGTCCCGCTGCCCTACTCGCTGGAAGAGTGATATCACGTTAAAAGCCGGATAGCCTGATAGCGCAACGCCATCAGGCTCGCACGTGCTATTCTCGTAGGCCGGATAAGGTGCGACAGCGCCGCCATCCGGCACGGGCATCCGGGAATTACGCCTGTCCCACATACAAATAGATGGCCAGGAAGTGGCACACGCTGCCACCCAGCACAAAGCCATGCCAGATGGCGTGGTTATAAGGTATGCGTTTGCAAACATAGAAAATTACGCCCAGCGAGTAAACGACGCCACCTACCGCCAGCAGCGTCACGCCGCCTATCGCCAGCTTAATCGCCAACTGATAAACCACTATCAGCGACAGCCAGCCCATTGCCAGATACGTAACCAGTGAAAGCACTTTAAATCGGTGCGCAATCGTCAACTTGAAGAGGATACCGAATAGCGCCAGGCTCCAGATCACAATCATTAGTCCGCGCGCCAGCGGCGAATCCAGACCTACCAGCAGAAATGGCGTATAGGTTCCGGCAATGAGCAGATAGATAGCGCAGTGATCAAATTTCTTTAACCAGATTTTTGCCCGCTGATGAGGAATGGCATGATAAAGCGTTGAGGCAAGAAAAAGCAGGATCATGCTCCCGCCATATAAACTGTAGCTGGCGATAGCCGTCATACCCGCATTCGCCTCTACCGCCTGAACCAACAACAGCACCAGGCCGACAATACCAAATACCAATCCAATGCCGTGGCTAATACTGTTGGCGATTTCCTCAGCCAGCGAATATCCCTGCGTCATTAATGGTTTTTGCACCATAACTTACTCCGGAGAAACGTTCATAACGATGAACTGCGCCTCTAGCGTAACTGAGAATGGTTCCAGTGAACACATGTTAGCTAAAATAAATTCGCAAAATTAAATTTTGTTTATTATTCAATAAGTTAATTACAAAAACTCAACTAACACGCGTTCATGTTTATCAAAGGCATTTAAAATCAATCACATAAAATTGCGTCTGGTTGGGATAGATTTCAGCAATGACCCGTTTCAGCTCATCAAGCGACATATTTTCCTGTTGCGCATGTTTTTCGTTCAGCGTATCCAGCGTCACAGTTGACGTTCCTGTCACTTCGATTGTGCAAAAATAGCCATCATCTTCGAACCGCCCCACGCGTAGCACATCGCCTGCTTTAAAGTGGGACTCGGAGGCATCACGAATAGTGATGGTTTTACGCCCTGCCAGAATGTCATTCTGGAAACGTTGAAAGAAAGTAATGTCATTTGGCTGCATGTGGTTATCCCCCTGAATATGGCCCCTTGAAGTGGATGTTACGATCTGAATGTGTTCTTGCCCCGACACGCGAGCACCCTGGAATTTTGCGTACGCTTTACATGTCATTTGGTGCAGAATGAATGATAACAGACTAAATAAATTGAGATTATGCAACAATGAGAAAACTCACCCTGCCAAAAGATTTTTTATGGGGCGGCGCGGTTGCTGCACACCAGGTTGAAGGCGGCTGGAATAAAGGCGGTAAA
Source organism: Salmonella sp. NW38 (assembly GCF_051807745.1). Classification (NCBI taxonomy): domain Bacteria; kingdom Pseudomonadati; phylum Pseudomonadota; class Gammaproteobacteria; order Enterobacterales; family Enterobacteriaceae; genus Salmonella; species Salmonella sp. NW38. Next base: position 66,505 of record NZ_JAMMTO010000013.1, read on the forward strand.
GGCCCCAGCATCTGCGACGTGCTAACCGGCGGCGCACACGGCGTGCCACGCGAAATTACCCAGAATGTCGTTGCTGGCAAATACTATCCGAACCACGAGGCGGTGGATTTTTACGGACATTACAAAGAAGACATCCGTCTTTTCGCCGAAATGGGGTTCAAATGCTTCCGTACCTCTATTGCCTGGACGCGTATCTTCCCGAATGGCGACGAATCCCAGCCAAACGAGGCCGGTCTGAAATTCTACGACGACATGTTTGATGAATTGCTCAAATACAACATCGAACCGGTCATCACCCTTTCCCACTTTGAAATGCCGTTACATCTGGTCCAGCACTACGGCGGCTGGACCAATCGTAAAGTCGTTGATTTCTTTGTCCGTTTTGCTGAAGTCGTGTTTGAACGCTACAAGCATAAGGTCAAATACTGGATGACCTTCAACGAAATTAACAACCAGCGAAACTGGCGCGCGCCGCTGTTTGGCTACTGCTGTTCCGGCGTGGTGTATACCGAGCATGAGAATCCAGAAGAAACCATGTATCAGGTCTTACATCATCAGTTTGTCGCCAGCGCCCTGGCGGTGAAAGCGGCACGTCGTATTAATCCACAGATGAAAGTTGGCTGTATGCTGGCGATGGTCGCGCTGTATCCCTTCTCCTGCAAACCAGAAGATGTGATGTTTGCTCAGGAATCGATGCGTGAACGCTACGTCTTTACCGATGTACAGCTGCGCGGCTATTACCCGTCCTATGTGTTGAACGAGTGGGAGCGCCGCGGATTTAACATCAAAATAGAAGATGGCGATCTTGAAGTGCTGCGCGAAGGCACCTGCGATTATCTTGGTTTCAGTTATTACATGACCAACGCGGTCAAAGCCGAAGGCGGTAGCGGCGATGCGATTTCCGGTTTTGAAGGCAGCGTACCGAACCCCTATGTTAAAGCATCTGACTGGGGCTGGCAGATTGACCCGGTGGGCCTGCGTTATTCATTGTGTGAACTGTACGAACGCTATCAAAAGCCGCTGTTTATTGTCGAAAACGGTTTTGGTGCTTACGACAAAGTAGAAGAAGATGGCAGCATCAACGACGACTATCGCATTGACTACCTGCGCGCCCATATTGAAGAGATGAAAAAAGCGGTGACTTACGATGGTGTCGACCTGATGGGCTACACGCCGTGGGGCTGCATCGACTGCGTGTCGTTCACCACCGGGCAGTACAGCAAGCGCTACGGCTTTATCTACGTGAACAAGCACGATGACGGTACGGGCGATATGTCGCGTTCGCGTAAGAAGAGCTTCAACTGGTACAAAGAGGTGATTGCCAGCAACGGCGAGAAGCTTTAACTCCTGCACGTTACCCGCCAGTCGGCGGGTAACACTTTGAACGAGTCTTACCAGGTCTTACCTATTTTAAATTCCCAGCGTACATCTTCCATTTTGGTTGGCGACTTCGCTTCCTGCATTACCGGGAAGAAGGCTCCGGCACCAAACCATAATTTCAGTGAATCGACGGCAATATTAAATGACGGACCAACAACCCATTCGGTAGTTCCAGAATGGTTATTAATTACGCTGCCATTAGACAGTTTTTTCGTTCCAGAGGCATTATTGCTGTAGGCACTTTCCAGACCAAGATCCAGCGGTAAATCGCTAAACATATACCGCACCTGGGTATTCCACTGGAATTCGTTACCTCGTTTCACGTCCTGGTTACCGCGCTCAAATGGTCCCTGATATACAAAACCCATATCCCCTTTAATGTTAGGAGTAAATAATTTTGTTAAAGTGAGTGTTACTCTTCCTCCCCAGGCGCTATTCCCAGGCAAATGATTATCTCCATCTTGCCCGGTGGGTAGTAATAATGCCCCACCTACCGTAACCCAAAACGGATCACCTCTTCGCTGGCTCATTAAAGCATAATTGACCCCCACCGATTGGTCGCCCATTCCCTCTATGTGCTCAGGAGACAGATTGTCTCGTTTGTTATTGATATAGGAACCCACAGTTGATAATTCCAGTCTGTCGGTCAAACCGTAACGAATCTTCAATAACCATATCTGGGAGTAAACATCCGGACTTCCGTGCCCCTCGATTTGATGATCTTTATCGCGAAATGAGCTATTCACGGCGGTTAATAACTTTCCTTCCGGCAATACTGAACCACCAGAAATAGCGGTATTAACAGGTGCACCTAATAGATTACTGGGATTATTTTCTCCGTCAGCTGCCATTGCATTCATTAATATAAAACATGTCATTAATGGCAGAAATATAAATCGTTTCATTATTCCCTCCAGGTATAAAAAACAAAGCACTAAGTTAATAAATATTTACGTTATTTATGGTTATTTTTAATTTATAATTTAAATTAATAACTTGATGGATTTAATATACGGAAATTTTTGTAACTATATTGAGAGGTAAATAACGATTCCGGAGAGAAACTATTTGTAATCAAATGTAAATACACCGTGTTATTTTGATTAAATAACAGCAAGATAAAAATGATGCACAATGAATCATTAGACTCTAAAAAACCGGTAATTTAATTCTGGCTAATACACTGATACAAACGCCAGGTTACCTGACAGGAGCCAACGATTTACTGTAATATATTGAATTAGTAACACTTTGTAGCCTGAATAAGGCACTCACACTGCATCCGACATCAACAAAGCGCACTTTATTAACAAGCTGAAAAGGCGCCGAAGCGCCTTTAGAAGACAGTCGAATCAGTAAATTACTGGTAGTCGCTAATCGGTACGCAGGAGCAGAACAGGTTACGGTCGCCATAAACATCATCCAGACGTTTCACCGTCGGCCAGTATTTGTCTGCCACGCCTGCCGGGAATACGGCAACTTCACGGCTGTACGGATGCGCCCACTCGGCGACCAGTTCGTTCTGAATGTGCGGCGCGTTCACCAGCGGGTTATCTTCCAGCGGCCAGACACCGGCTTTCACCTGGTCAATCTCTGCGCGGATAGCCAGCATCGCATCGATAAAGCGATCCAGCTCGGCCTTACCTTCAGATTCCGTCGGCTCTACCATCAGCGTGCCCGCCACCGGGAACGACATGGTTGGCGCATGGAAACCGTAGTCGATCAGACGCTTGGCAATATCCAGCTCGCTGATGCCGGTTTCTTCTTTCAATGGGCGAATATCAAGAATACATTCGTGCGCCACACGGCCATCGCGACCGGTATACAGTACCGGGTACGCGTCTTTCAGACGGCTGGCAATGTAGTTAGCGTTAAGAATCGCGACCTGGCTTGCCTGCTTCAGGCCTTCTGCGCCCATCATGCGGATGTACATCCAGCTGATTGGCAGGATAGAGGCACTACCGAACGGCGCGGCAGACACCGCACCCTGACGGGTGAGCATCCCTTCGATTTGCACCACGCTATGACCAGGTACAAACGGTGCCAGATGCGCTTTCACGCCGATCGGTCCCATGCCTGGGCCGCCGCCGCCGTGCGGAATGCAAAAAGTTTTATGCAGGTTAAGATGCGAAACGTCCGCGCCAATAAAGCCCGGTGAGGTGATGCCGACCTGGGCGTTCATGTTCGCGCCGTCAAGGTAAACCTGACCGCCGAACTGGTGCACAACTTCACACACTTCACGGATCGTTTCTTCATAGACGCCGTGGGTGGACGGATAGGTCACCATGATGCAAGAGAGGTTCGCAGCATGTTGTTCTGCTTTTGCTCGCAGATCGTCCAGGTCGATGTTGCCGTTCTTATCACACGCCACAACCACCACCTGCATTCCTGCCATATGTGCAGAAGCAGGGTTAGTGCCGTGAGCAGAGGCCGGAATCAGGCAGATATCGCGATGCCCTTCGTTGCGGCTTTCGTGATAGTGACGAATCGCCAGCAGCCCCGCGTATTCCCCCTGTGCGCCGGAGTTAGGCTGCATACAGACGGCGTCGTACCCGGTGAGTTTCACCAGCCAGTCAGAAAGCTGGCTAATCATCTGATGATATCCTTCCGCCTGTTCCGGCGGGCAGAACGGATGCAGTTCAGCGAATTCCGGCCAGGTGATAGGAATCATCTCGGCGGCGGCGTTCAGCTTCATGGTACAGGAACCCAGCGGGATCATCGTCTGGTTCAGCGCCAGATCTTTACGCTCCAGCGAGTGCATATAGCGCATCATCTCGGTTTCGCTGTGGTAACGGTTAAATACCGGATGCGTCAGAATCGCATCGTCACGCAGCATACTTTGCTGAATGGAACGGCTATCAAGCGCCACGTCTTTATCCAGTGTTTCAATGTTCAGACCGTGGCTGTCGCCCAGCAAAACATTGAACAACTGCGCCACATTCTCACGGGTGGTGGTTTCATCGAGCGTAATACCCACCGCGTTATGAATATCGCTGCGCAGATTGATCTCTGCCGCTTCCGCACGCGACAGTACCGCAGCTTTATCAGCCACTTCCACACACAGGGTGTCGAAGTAGTGCGCATGACGCAGCTTTAAGCCTTTCTGTTGCAGACCTGCCGCCAGAATATCGGTCAGGCGGTGGATACGATTAGCGATGCGCTTCAGACCGACCGGACCATGATAAACGGCATACAGGCTGGCGATGTTAGCCAGCAGTACCTGCGAGGTACAAATGTTGGAGTTCGCTTTCTCACGACGGATATGCTGCTCGCGAGTCTGCATCGCCATGCGCAGTGCGGTATTGCCCGCCGCATCTTTTGAGACGCCGATAATACGGCCTGGCATGGAACGTTTAAATTCGTCTTTGGCGGCAAAGAACGCCGCGTGCGGGCCACCGTACCCCATCGGTACGCCGAAGCGTTGCGCAGAGCCGAAAACAATGTCCGCGCCCTGTTTGCCCGGAGCCGTCAGCAGCACCAGCGCCATAAAATCGGCGGCGACGCTGACCACAACTTTACGGGATTTCAGCTCAGTAATCAGTGCGCTGTAGTCGTGAATTTCACCTGTGGTGCCTACCTGTTGTAACAGCACGCCAAACACATCCTGGTGATCCAGTGCTTTCGCCGCGTCATCTACAATGACGTCAAAGCCAAAGGTTTCGGCACGCGTACGCACGACGTCCAGAGTTTGCGGATGGACATCAGAGGCGACAAAGAAACGGTTGGCATTTTTCAGTTTGCTGACGCGCTTTGCCATCGCCATCGCTTCAGCGGCGGCGGTCGCTTCATCCAGCAGCGAGGCGGAAGCCATGTCCAGTCCGGTCAGATCCAGCGTCACCTGTTGGAAGTTGAGCAGCGCTTCCAGACGCCCCTGAGAGACTTCCGGCTGATAAGGGGTGTAGGCGGTATACCAGCCTGGATTTTCCAGCATGTTGCGCAGGATAACCGGCGGTAGCTGCACGGCTGTGTAGCCCATGCCAATGTAGGACGTGAAGCGCTTGTTACGCCCGGCGATGGCTTTTAATTCCGCCAGTGCGGCATATTCGGTTGCCGCCTCGCCAACCTGCGGCGGAGTCGCGAGCTGAATGTCTTTCGGCACAATCTGACCTGTCAGCGCGTTTAACGACTCGGCGCCAACCGCATTCAGCATCTCTTGCTGCTGCGCGGCGTCCGGTCCGATGTGGCGTTCAATGAAAGCGCCGCGGTTTTCAAGCTGGCTTAACGTCTGTGTCATGGGCGATGGTTCCTGAAACGTGCAGTGAATCGTAGGTGTCTCTAACTCAATTGCCCGGTGGCGCTGACGCTTACCGGGCCTACGCGTGCGAAAACGAATACGCAAAATCATTCGCGTTGCAGTGAGTAGGCCGGATAAGCATTAGCGCCATCCGGCACAACATTATTCGTCTTCTAACAATGCCTCATACGCGGTGGCATCCAGCAGCGATTCAAGTTCGCTTTCATCGCTGGCTTTGATTTTAAAGATCCAGCCACCGGCATACGGTTCGCTGTTCACCAGCTCCGGGGAGTCGCTCAGCGCATCGTTTACCGCCACGATCTCGCCGCTTACCGGCGCATAAATGTCGGACGCCGCTTTTACGGACTCCGCCACGGCGCAGTCGTCGCCCGCGCTTACGGTCGCGCCGACTTCCGGCAGATCAACAAAAACCATATCGCCCAACAGCTCCTGAGCGTGTTCAGTAATGCCAACGGTGTAAGTGCCATCCGCTTCTTTACGCAGCCATTCGTGTTCTTTGCTGTATTTCAGTTCTGCGGGTACGTTGCTCATCAATTAATCTCCAAAAAAGGATGAATCACGCGACGGCTTTGCCGTTACGCACAAAAACAGGTTTAGTCACTTTTACCGGCATTTCACGGTTACGAATTTGTACAATCGCCGTCTCGCCGATGCCCGCCGGAACGCGCGCCAGCGCAATGCTGTAGCCCAACGTTGGGGAAAACGTCCCGCTGGTGATAATGCCTTCTTGCTGATTGCCCTGCGCATCGGTAAAACGCACCGGCAGTTCATTACGCAATACACCTTTCTCGGTCATCACCAGACCGACAAGCTGCTCATGGCCTTTTTCACGCTGCATCTCCAGCGCCTCACGGCCAATAAAGTCGCGGTCAGCAGGTTCCCAGGCGATAGTCCATCCCATATTAGCCGCCAGCGGAGAGATACCTTCATCCATCTCCTGACCGTACAGGTTCATGCCTGCTTCCAGACGCAGCGTGTCGCGCGCGCCAAGACCGCACGGCTTCACGCCCGCCTCCACCAGCGCACGCCAGAAATCCGCCGCTTTTTCATTCGGCATGGCGATTTCATAGCCCGCTTCGCCGGTATAACCGGTGGTGGCGATAAACAAATCACCCGCCTGTACGCCGAAGAACGGCTTCATACCTTCTACTGCATGGCGCTGTTGGTCAGTAAACAGAGTCGCCGCTTTTTCCTGCGCATTCGGCCCCTGTACCGCAATCAGCGACAGGTCGTCACGAACGGTGATGTCGATGGCATAAGGTTCAGCATGTTGGGTAATCCAGGAGAGGTCTTTTTCGCGGGTGGCGGAGTTAACAACGAGACGGAAGAAATCTTCAGTGAAGTAGTAGACGATAAGGTCATCAATCACGCCGCCCGATGCGTTAAGCATACCGGAGTAGAGGGCTTTACCCGTCTTCGTTAGCTTCGCGACGTCGTTTGCCAGCAGATAACGTAGAAACTCTCGTGTACGGCTACCATGAAGATCGACAATGGTCATATGCGATACATCAAACATCCCGGCATCGGTGCGCACAGCGTGGTGTTCATCAAGCTGAGAGCCGTAATGCAGGGGCATCATCCAGCCATGAAAATCGACCATGCGGGCGCCGCATAGCGTGTGTTGTTCGTACAAAGGCGTCTGTTGGGCCATCTTTTCCTCGTTGAATTAGCGGGGGCTAACAACCATTTTCATGGGAAATCTTCGCCACGAAACCTGGCATCGACGCCCTTTTTCCTGCGCCGACGCAAACGTTCTCTTGCTCCTGAACTTACCACCGAACCAGGCGCTAAACCATAAGGCTGAATTTACCATCACATTAGCTTATGACTAAAAAACGCTAAAATCCCATCAGCACAAAAAACCACTATTACGCTAAATACTCGTCATAAAAAGGAAGCTGATACGATTTACCACAACATAAATTAATATTAAATGCGGAAAAAATGTCGAAAATCGCGTTCGCCAAAAATAGTGGCATTAGAAAATATAATGCGAAATAAGCGGTGAAATTAGATTATTTCAAACGAGGAAAGCCCCCCGGCGCGATAGCCGGGAAAGCAAAGTGTGACGGGTTTCAAACTCTTGCTGGCGTGCAGTCAGACGCTTAACGAAGCCATTGCGGAAGGTCGTTTAGCCCCATTGCCTGGCGAAGCAGTTGGGGTTTGACGCCGGGGAGCGTATCCGCCAGTTTCAGTCCGATGTCGCGCAACAATTTTTTTGCCGGGTTTTCGCCGGCAAACAGGTCACGAAAACCTTGCATCCCGGCAAGCATCATCGCCGCGCTATGTTTACGGCTACGCTCATAACGACGAAGATAAAGATGTTGACCAATGTCTTTGCCCTGACGCTGAAGCCGGCGCAGATCGTCCACCAGTTCGGCCGCGTCCATAAAGCCGAGGTTGACGCCTTGCCCTGCCAGCGGATGGATGGTGTGCGCGGCATCGCCGACCAACGCCAGACGATGCGCGGCAAACTGGCGAGCATAGCGGCCCGTCAGCGGAAAAACCTGCCGTTCGCTTTCCAGGCGGCATAAGCCCAGCCGATTATCGAAGGCGATAGTCAACGCCTGGTTAAACGCCTCGTCGCCGCTCTGTTGCATACGCTCCGCATCCTGCGGAGAAAGCGACCAGACAATGGAACACAGATGCGGATCGCTTAACGGCAAAAACGCCAGAATACCTTCACCATGAAACACCTGGCGAGCAACCGCGCCGTGCGGCTCTTCGGTGCGGATAGTCGCTACCAGCGCATGGTGACGGTAGTCCCAGAAAGTTAAGGGAATATCCGCTTTGTTACGCAGCCAGGAGTTGGCGCCATCCGCGGCAATCACCAGACGCGCGGTTAACATCGCGCCGTCTTTTAAAGTCAGGAAGGCGTCGTTTTCCCCCCAGGCGACCTGCTGTAATTCCGCTGGCGCCATTAAGGTGATATCCGCCGCTTGCTGCGCTTTTTGCCACAGTGCATAGTGAATGACGCTGTTTTCAACAATATGCCCCAGATGGCTATATCCCATGCTTGCGTCATCAAACGTAATACGGCCAAAGCTGTCTTTATCCCAGACTTCCATACCGTGGTAGCAACTTGCCCGTCGCGCCACAATGTTTGACCATACGCCAAGACGGGTAAGCAGTTTTTCGCTGGCGGCATTAATCGCCGACACCCGAAGCTGAGGCGGCGCATCGTTCGCCAACGGCTGGGGGACTACGTGATCCAGTACCGCAACGCGCAAACCGCTCCCCTGCAAGCCGCAGGCAACAGCCAGTCCCACCATGCCTCCGCCAACTATTGCTACATCAACACTTTGCACTATTTACTCCTGGAAACCGGAACAATCAAAACCGTAGGCCGGATAAGGCGAAGCTGCCATCCGGCATTTTTACGAACACGATGCCGGATGGCGGCATAAATGCCTTATCCGGCCTACAGATCTGCTTAACGCGCAACCCAACCTAAGGTCCGCTGTGCCAGCGCATCGCGCGCAGGCGGTAATAACTCCATCGCCATTAAACCGATATTGCGCCCAATAACCAGCGGCGCCCAACGATTTGCAAACAGATGGACCAGACCGTTCGTTACGCCAATCGTCGTATCCCGGTCAACCTGACGACGCTGCTGATAGCGCGATAACACGTGCCAGGCGCCAATATCCTCGCCCGCGTCCTGTGCCGCGACCAGCGTTTCCGCCAGGCTCATGACATCACGCAGACCGAGATTAAACCCTTGTCCGGCGATAGGATGCAACGTCTGCGCCGCATTGCCGACCACGACAGTCCGGTGAGTAAACACTTTTGCCGCCGTAGTAAGGGCAAGCGGATACGCGCTGCGCTTACCGGCCTGAGTAATTCGCCCCAGCCGCCAGCCAAACGCGGCCTGCAACGCATGACAGAACTGCGCGTCGGACCAGCTCAGCACCTCATCGCGCTGGTCGAGCGGGTGACACCAAACCAGCGAACATCGGTCATGCGACATCGGCAACATCGCCAGCGGGCCATTGGGAGTAAAACGTTCAAAGGCGCGTCCCTGATGCGGGATCGCGGTCGCGACATTCGCTATCACCGCTAACTGTTCGTAAGGCTCCTGATGCCAGTCAACGCCGCAGGCTGACGCCAGCGCGGAGTGGGTACCGTTAGCCGCCACCAGCACGCTGCCAGCTATCACATTGCCATTTTCCAGTGTGACGTTAACCTGCTGTTGGGTACGCGACACGCTGGCTACGCGCTCCGGGCAGTGCAGCGTAACGCCTGGCGCTTTACGCAAGAGCGCAAACAGACGCAGCCCGATATCATGCAGCTCCGCAACGTGACCCAACGCTGCCAGACTGTAGTCCTGCGCGTCGAGAGTCACAAATCCGGCATGGCCGCGATCGCTGACGTGTACGGTGTTGATTGCCGTTGCGCAATCGGAAATCGCCTGCCAGACGCCAATTCGCGCCAGTTGCTGGCAAGTGCCCGCCGCCAGCGCAATCGCTCTGGCGTCAAAGCCGGGATGGCCGTCGGCTTCAGGCGCTTTCGCTTCAATCAGGTGTACCGGCAACGTCCCATGACTGAACTGAGAGATGGCCAGCGCCAGCGTCGCGCCTGCCATGCCGCCGCCAACGATAATGACGCTCATTGCTGCCGCGCCGCCGCCATTAATGCCTCAATGTCATCCGCCTTCTTCACAACGCCAGCGGTCAGGTTTTCATTACCGGTTTCGGTAATGACAATGTCATCTTCAATTCGAACGCCAATGCCGCGATACGCTTCCGGCACGTCGGCATCCGGCGCGATATAGAGGCCTGGCTCTACGGTCAGCACCATGCCCGGCTCCAGGATGCGGGAGCGATCCGGCCCATAAACGCCGACATCATGAACATCCAGCCCCAGCCAGTGGCTCAAGCCATGCATAAAGAAAGGACGATGCGCATTTTCGGCAATCAGTTGATCAACCTCTCCTTGCAAAATCCCCAGCTTCACCAGCCCGGTTATCATGATGCGCACGACTTCGCCGGTCACCTCCTGAATAGAGGTGCCAGGACGGAACAGTCGCAGGCTGGTCTCCAGCGATTCCAGAACGATGTCATAAATTTCACGCTGAGCTGGCGTGAATTTCCCGTTCACCGGGAAAGTACGCGTGATGTCGCCCGCGTAACCTTTATATTCACAGCCCGCGTCGATAAGCACTAAATCGCCGTCGCGCATTTCACTTTCGTTTTCAGTGTAATGCAGGATACAGCCATTTTCGCCGCTGCCGACAATGGTGTTATAGGAGGGATAGCGCGCGCCGTGGCGATTAAATTCGTGGTGAATTTCACCCTCCAACTGATACTCAAACATCCCCGGACGGCATTTTTCCATCGCGCGGATATGCGCCAGCGCGCTAATTTCCCCGGCACGGCGCAGGACAGCAATCTCTTCCGGCGATTTGAACAGGCGCATCTCATGGACGATCGGTCGCCAGTCAGTCATGGTGGCCGGCGCGGTCAGATTCTGGCGGGAGCCTTTACGCAGCTTCTCCAGCGCAGCCAGAACAATCTCGTCGGCATACGCATATTCGCCCTGCGCGTGGTACACCACATCCAGACCATTAAGCAACTGAAAGAGTTGCTGGTTGATTTCGCTAAACGCCAGCGCCCGGTCAACACCCAGTTTTTCCGGCGCGGCATCCTGTCCTAAACGGCGACCAAACCAGATTTCCGCCGTCAGGTCGCGAACGCGGTTGAACAAAACGCTGTGGTTGTGGGTGTCATCACTCTTAATCAGTACCAGCACGGCTTCCGGTTCGTTAAAACCGGTGAAATACCAGAAGTCGCTACTCTGGCGATACGGATATTCACTGTCTGCGCTGCGCGTCGCCTCCGGCGCGGCAAAGATCAGCGCGGCGCTGCCGGGCTGCATTTGCGCCAGTAATGCCTGGCGACGGCGTTGGTATTCCTGCTGAGTCATGACATGGCCTCCATTTCGTTTTTTCTTAGTGTAGCGTCGGTTTACGCACTTCCGGCGCGGTCGGCTGTTGGCGCGTGAAAGTGTCATGACATAACAGCGCCGCAACACGGACATATTCGATGATCTCTTCGAGCGACATCTCCAGCTCTTCCTGATCTTCGCTCTCATCATAACCAAGCTGCGCAATATTACGCAGGTCGTCAATCGCTTCACCCGTTTCGCCGGTGACTTTATCAAGTTTAGGCTGCGTTACGCCGAGGCCAAGCAAAAAGTGGTTAACCCACCCGGCTAATGCATCAGCGCGATCGAATACGCTGACATCGTCGCCTTCAGGCAGATAAAGCTGAAAAAGAAAGCCGTCGTCTTCCAGCGCGTCGCTGGTCGCCGCGTGCATTTTGCGCAGCGCCTGAGCAAGCTCATGCCCGAAGGCCAGACCTTCGTTCGTCAGGTCGTGCAACAGCGGCTGCCATGAGCTGTCGTTGTTGCCGCCGCAAATCATCCCGCTGATTAAACCATGCATTTCAGCCGGGGTCAGACCGGCCCCTTGTTGATTCAAAAACCGGTTCATTTCGTTGTAACCAGGCATTTCGTTCTGTATAGACATAAGCATTCGTCATCAAAGGGAGGATATTCATGATATGCTACCACTTTGGACCCTGGTGAACCAGAAAAGGGCTTGTATCTTCACACCAGGGTAGCTATAGTGTCGCCCCTTCGCGGACCTTGGGTCTGGAGACGAAGGCAGCGCAGTCAATCAGCAGGAAGGTGGCATGTCTGCACAACCCGTCGATATCCAAATATTTGGCCGTTCACTGCGAGTGAATTGCCCGCCTGACCAAAGGGATGCGTTGAATCAGGCTGCGGACGATCTGAATCAGCGGTTGCAAGATCTGAAAGTTCGCACTAGAGTCACAAATACTGAGCAGTTGGTTTTCATTGCCGCATTGAATATCAGCTATGAGTTAACTCAGGAAAAAGCGAAGACCCGCGATTACGCGGCGAGCATGGAACAACGTATTCGGATGCTACAACAGACCATCGAACAGGCGTTGCTTGATCAAGGTCGCATAACCGAAAAAACGGGCCAAAACTTTGAATAACACTTTTCGCTTTACTATGGTAAAGTGATTGTGAAAACAGAATTTCTCTGAGATGTTTGCAAGCGGGCCAGTCCCCTGAGCCGATATTTCATACCACAAGAATGTGGCGCTCCGCGGTTGGTGAGCATGCTCGGTTCGTCCGAGAAGCCTTAAAACTGTGACGACACATTCACCTTGAACCAAGGGTTCAAGGGTTACAGCCTGCGGCGGCATCTCGGAGATTCCCCTTCTGACTGGCAACAGCCATGACGCAACTTCCCGAACTCTCTTTATCACGACAAGAAATCCGCCGAATGATTCGGCAACGTCGCCGTGCGCTAACGCCAGAGCAGCAACGCCGCTTTGGTCAACAGGCCGCCGCCCGAATGCTCAGCTTTCCTCCCGTCGTGATGGCGCACACTGTCGCCGTGTTTCTCTCCTTTGATGGCGAACTCGACACCCAGCCGCTGATAGAACAGCTATGGCAAGCGGGCAAGCGCGTCTACCTTCCGGTTCTTCATCCCTTCAGCCCTGGCAACCTCCTGTTCCTGCACTATCATCCGCAGAGTGCACTGGTGACCAACCGCTTAAAGATCCGGGAGCCACGGCTTGATGTCCGCGACGTATTGCCGCTGGCAAAGCTGGATGTGCTGGTAACGCCGTTAGTGGCGTTTGACGAAGGCGGGCAGCGCCTGGGGATGGGCGGCGGATTTTATGACCGTACGTTGCAAAACTGGCAGCAGCATAAGATCCTACCTGTGGGCTACGCGCATGATTGCCAGTTAGTGGAAAAGCTGCCGGTTGAAGAGTGGGATATCCCGCTGCCTGCGGTGGTGACGCCGTCCAAAATTTGGGAGTGGTAGCCGTGTTTTGTCGATTGACAGCGTCGCTTTTTTGACCTAAATTTCTCGGTGAAGGGTGAGGGAGGCGAACCTCCCTCCTGCGTACTCACTGTTAATATGCTGGGCAAGCGATGATTAACAGGATCAGCAGCATGATGACGTATCTCATCATCGTCCCTTTCCTTTTTAGAGCCCCTGCCTCGGTAGGGGCTTTCCCGTTTCAGCGCTATGCTGAGCCCTTATCGTAAATTCCTTTTATTGCTGTACAACACGCAACGCTGCCTTTAATTACCAATTGCGGCAAGGCTCGAAAACAGAATGTATGCGTTACACGAAGAGATGTTGAGGCAGGGAAACCAGAGAAAGGATGGGCAGGTCATCTCCTGCCCATTTAGAGGAAATTAGTACAGCAGACGGGCGCGAATGGTGCCCGGAATCGCCTTCATCGCCAGCAGCGCTTTCTCCGCCACATCGCCATCGGCTTCTATATCAATTACCACATACCCCATTCGGGCGGAGGTTTGCAGATACTGCGCGGCAATGTTAACGCCCTGCTCGGCAAAGATCTGGTTAAGCGCGGTCAATACACCTGGGCGGTTTTCGTGGATGTGCATCAGGCGACGACCACCGTGCAGCGGCAGCGACACTTCCGGGAAGTTCACGGCGGAAAGCGTCGAGCCGTTATCCGAATACTTAATCAGTTTTCCTGCAACTTCCAGACCGATGTTTTCTTGCGCCTCCTGCGTCGAGCCGCCGATATGCGGCGTCAGGATCACGTTATCGAATTCGCACAGCGGAGAGGTAAACGGATCGCTATTAGTGGCCGGTTCCGTCGGGAAGACGTCGATAGCCGCCCCCGCCAGATGTTTCGTCGCCAGCGCGTCGCACAAAGCCGGGATATCCACTACCGTACCGCGCGCGGCGTTAATCAGCAGCGAACCCGGCTTCATCAGGGCAATCTCTTTAGCACCCATCATGTTTTTGGTGGAGGCGTTTTCAGGTACGTGCAGACTGACCACATCGCTCATATTCAGCAATTCAGACAGGTGCTGCACCTGAGTTGCGTTACCAAGCGGCAGTTTATTTTCAATATCATAGAAATAGACATGCATCCCCAGCGATTCCGCCAGAATGCCCAACTGCGTTCCGATATGGCCGTAACCGATAATACCAAGCTTTTTACCGCGCGCTTCGAACGATCCCGCCGCCAGTTTATTCCATACGCCGCGGTGCGCTTTGGCGTTCGCTTCCGGCACGCCGCGCAGCAGCAGCAATAGCTCGCCAATCACCAGCTCCGCCACAGAACGGGTATTCGAGAATGGCGCGTTAAAGACCGGAATGCCGCGTTTTGCCGCCGCATTTAAATCCACCTGGTTGGTGCCGATGCAAAAACAGCCAATCGCCACCAGCTTCTCTGCGGCGTTAATCACTTCTTCTGTCAGATGAGTACGGGATCGCAGACCGATGAAGTGGGCATCGCGGATGGACGCTTTCAACTGTTCAGCGTCCAGCGCGCCCTTGTGATATTCAATGTTGGTGTAACCTGCCGCACGAAGGCTTTCCAGCGCCTTTTGATGCACCCCTTCAACCAGCAGAAATTTAATTTTATCTTTCTCCAGCGATACCTTTGCCATTTCCCCGATCCTGTCTTTTTTTGCCATCTGATGTTGTGTGTGGATTTGCATCCGTCCTTCAACATATCAAAAAAAATTATCACGGCAATATGAACGTTTGCGCCAGCGTCGTGAAGGAATCGCATACAGCGGGAAATAGCAGATGAAAATACCGGGAATAACTTTTTCTTTGGAGGGATCGGCAGGGCAAACGATTAAACGTGATACATGTCACCAAATTTGCCCTGACCGAATTTTTTACGCGGCAGGAAATACGCCTGGCGGGATCATTTTACGATGGTTTTCACCCCGTCCGGCGTGCCGATCAGTGCGACATCGGCGCCACGGTTGGCGAACAACCCTACGGTCACGACGCCCGGAATCGCGTTAATGGCGTTTTCCAGCGCGATGGGATCAAGGATTTCCATACCATAAACATCCAGAATCACGTTGCCGTTATCCGTGACCACGTTCTGACGGTACTCCGGACGCCCGCCCAGCTTCACCAGTTGACGAGCGACCGCGCTGCGCGCCATCGGAATCACTTCGACCGGCAACGGGAATTTGCCAAGAATATCTACCTGCTTAGAGGCATCCGCAATGCAGATAAATTTCTCCGCCACGGAAGCAATAATTTTCTCACGGGTTAATGCCGCGCCGCCGCCTTTGATCATCTGCATATGACCGTTGATTTCGTCCGCGCCATCGACATAGATACCCAGGCTATCCACTTCGTTGAGATCAAACACATGAATACCGAGGCCTTTGAGTTTTTCAGTCGAGGCGTCCGAGCTGGAGACCGCGCCTTCAATCTGGCCTTTCATTGTGCCCAGCGCATCAATAAAGTGTGCGGCCGTTGAGCCTGTACCAACGCCCACAATGGTGCCGGGCTGTACATACTGAAGTGCCGCCCATCCTACCGCTTTTTTCAGTTCATCCTGCGTCATAGATCGTTTCGCCTGTGGTGTGAAAATACAGCCGCATTATAGAACATTGTCGGGAAAAATCTCCGTGTCCGTACACAGGCTACGGATTTCATCTGTACCGACGGCAAATTTATGTCATAGTGCGGAAAAAAATAACAGGAGCATGACACAACAATGAAACGTCCGGACTACAGAACACTACAGGCGCTGGATGCCGTTATACGTGAACGAGGATTCGAGCGCGCCGCCCAGAAGCTGTGCATCACGCAATCCGCCGTCTCACAGCGCATAAAACAGCTTGAGAATATGTTCGGACAACCGTTGTTGGTGCGTACCGTTCCTCCTCGCCCCACGGAGCAAGGGCAAAAATTACTGGCTCTGCTGCGTCAGGTTGAACTGCTGGAAGAAGAGTGGCTGGGCGATGAACAAACCGGCTCTACGCCGCTGCTGCTGTCGCTGGCGGTTAACGCCGACAGTCTGGCGACCTGGCTGCTTCCGGCGCTGGCGCCGGTGCTGGCGGACTCCCCTATCCGTCTCAATTTACAGGTGGAAGATGAAACGCGCACGCAAGAACGTCTGCGTCGCGGCGAGGTGGTGGGCGCGGTGAGTATTCAGCATCAGGCGCTGCCCAGTTGCCTGGTAGACAAACTGGGCGCGCTCGACTATCTGTTTGTCGCGTCAAAGCCGTTTGCCGAGCGCTATTTCCCCAATGGCGTTACCCGGTCGTCGCTGCTGAAAGCGCCCGCCGTCGCGTTCGACCATCTGGATGATATGCATCAGGCCTTTTTGCAACAGAATTTCGATCTACCGCCCGGCAGCGTGCCGTGCCATATCGTTAATTCATCCGAAGCGTTTGTACAGCTTGCGCGCCAGGGCACGACCTGCTGCATGATCCCTCACCTGCAGATTGAGAAAGAGCTGGAAAGCGGCGAGTTGATCAACTTAACGCCTGGTTTGCTACAGCGCCGGATGCTTTACTGGCACCGCTTTGCCCCGGAAAGCCGGATGATGCGCAAAGTGACCGACGCGCTACTGGAGTACGGGCACAAGGTGCTGCGTCAGGATTAGCCTCTCTATGAATGCCGGATGGCGGCGTGAACGTCTTATCCGGCCTGCATAACCCATTATTCTCCCGCCACTTCTTTGAAATTCATCACAAAATCATTGCGTTCAGGCGGCAAAAACCGAGAACACCGGGAGAAAACGCGGCCTGGAAGCGCCCAGGCCGGGCGAGATTACTGCGTGCTGGCGGCCGTTGTCGACGTCTGCCCTGTTCCAGGTTCAAGCTGGAATACCACATCGACCTGATCGTCGAACTGAATGGTCGGCTGCTCGTAAGTTTCCTGCGCGGATACCGGCGCAGCATCTGCGGCTTTCATCATTCGCACCACCGGACTCGGCTGATAATTAGAGACATGGTAACGAACGCTGTAAACCGGCCCCAATTTGCTGTTAAAACCGGCTGCCAGCGCTTGCGCCTGATGAATCGCGTCATCAATGGCGGCTTTGCGGGCCTTGTCTTTATAGGCGTCCGGTTGCGCCACGCCCAGCGATACCGAACGAATCTCGTTCAGATCCGCCTTCAGCGCGCCGTCCAGCAGCGAATTGAGTTTATCTAACTGACGCAGCGTCACTTCAACGGTTCGCACCGCGCGATACCCTTTCAGAATGCTTTTACCGTTTTGGTAATCATAATCCGGCTGCGTGCGCAGATTCGCCGCGCTAATGTCTTTTTTCGCAATCTGATTTTGCTCAAGGAAGGAAAGATATTGCGCCACGCGCTCATCGGCCTGCTTCTTCGCCGTCGCCGCATCCTTCGCCGCGACGTTCACTTCAATCGCTAAGGTGGCGATATCAGGCACAGCATCGACGCTTGCCGTACCGGAAGTCACGATGTGCGGGCCTTCCGGCAATTCGCTTGCCTGCGCCGACATTGCACTTAAACCCACTAATGCCGCCAGGGCCATCACTTTGAACTTCACAGTCTCTCCTCCATATTGCAGTCATTGCCCTGATATACAGGGCGCATGCAGGCAAGCTTAGCGGATATCGGCCTGTTGTCCATCAGACAACGCTTAGTTGAAAAGCGCGTGCATATGCGCGACGCCTTCCCGCGCCAGTTGGAAGGCGATAAGCCACATCACCACCCCAACCAGAATGTTGATAATGCGTTGAGCTTTCGCCGTACGCAGTCGAGGCGCAAGCCAGGCCGCCAGTAGCGCTAACCCAAAAAACCATAAGAACGACGCGCTAATCGTGCCGAGAGCAAACCAGCGCTTTGGCTCCATAGCCAGTTGCCCGCCGAGACTGCCCAACACGACAAACGTATCCAGATAAACGTGCGGATTCAGCCACGTTACCGCCAGCATCGTAGCAATAATTTTCCAGCGCCCCTGCTTCATAACCTCGGCGCTGGCCAGCTCCAGATTACTGCTCATTGCCGTTTTCAGCGCGCCAAAACCGTACCATAACAAGAACGCGACCCCGCCCCATGTGACCAGCGCCAGCAGCCACGGCGACTGCATCAGCAACGCGCTGCCGCCAAAAATACCGGCGCTGATCAGGACTAAATCACTTAACGCGCAAAGCAGCGCTATCATGAGGTGGTACTGGCGACGAATTCCCTGATTCATCACAAACGCATTTTGCGGGCCAAGCGGAAGGATCATGGCGGCGCCAAGGGCAAGCCCTTGAAAATAATAAGATATCACGTTAACTACCCTGAGCTGTTTTTCTTAAAGGCAGACTATAGCGCGGGAATATTATTAGCGGAAATTGATAATTTTAATCACTAATAAGAAAAGCTAATGAAGAGACTGAATAACGGATGGCGGCTACGCTTATCCGCTCAATAACCAGAGAATACTGGAGGCGGATAAGCGCAGCGCCGGCAGGCAGCGCGGGAGAAAAATTACTCCGCGGCGTTATCTTTCACACGTTTAAAATTGACGTCCATCTGCGGGTACGGGAAGCTAATACCAGCGGCGTCGAATTCACGTTTAATACGTTCCAGCACGTCCCAGTAGACATTTTGCAGGTCGCTGCTTTTACTCCAGACACGCACCACAAAATTAATTGATGAGGCGCCCAGCTCATTCAAACGTACCGTCATTTCGCGATCTTTTAAAATACGATCGTCGGACTCGATAATCGTCGTTAGCAGCTGTTTCACCTGATCGATATCCGAATCGTAGGCCACCCCAATAATGAATTCGTTACGGCGAACCGGCTCACGAGAATAGTTGATGATATTACCCGCGATAATTTTGCCATTCGGAATCACAATAATTTTGCCGTCTACCGCGCGCATTGTTGTGGAAAAGATTTGCACATTCAGTACCGTACCGGCAACGCCGCCCAAATCGACATACTCACCGGCGCGAAACGGACGGAACATAACCAGCAATACCCCAGCCGCAAGGTTAGAGAGTGATCCCTGTAATGCCAGGCCAACGGCTAAACCGGCGGCGCCCAGTACGGCAATAACCGAGGCGGTTTGAACCCCCACGCGACCCAGAGCCGCAATCAGCGTAAAAGCGATAACCCCATAGCGCACCAGCGCAGAAAGAAAGTCGGCCACTGTCGCATCAATATGACGCGCACGCATCAGACGATTTACCGTATTGGAGATCACGCGCGCTACAATCAAGCCGATGATGATAATAGCGATAGCCGCAACAATATTCACAGCATAGCTGAGCAATAACGCCTGGTTGCGTACCAGCCAGGTGCCCGCACCATTTATGCTGTCGACAACATTCAAATCTTCCATTCAATATTCCTTGGTCATAGCAAAACAAGCAAATGAGATCATTCTCACGAAAAGAACTTTTTAAAGGTAAACAAAAACAGAAGAATATGCCATTTTTCGGCATCATCCCCAAAAAGGCAGGCACACTGTGAGTTGGCCGGATGAAAGCGTTAACGCCGCTCTCCGGAAATAACGATAAAAAAATGGCTTCCCGAGGGAAGCCATTTTAATCAACAGACTACATTACAGAACGTCAATCGCGTTCAGTTCTTTAAATGCTTTTTCCAGACGAGCGATCATCGAAGTCTGGCCAGCACGCAGCCATACGCGCGGGTCATAGTATTTCTTGTTCGGCTGATCTTCGCCTTTCGGGTTGCCCAGCTGGCCTTGCAGATACGCTTCGTTTTCTTTGTAGTAGTTCAGAACACCTTCCCAGGTTGCCCATTGGGTATCGGTATCGATGTTCATTTTCACTACGCCGTAGCTTACGGAGTCTTTGATTTCCTGAGCAGTAGAACCGGAACCGCCGTGGAAAACGAAGTTCAGGCTGTTGTGCGGCAGGTTGTGTTTCTTAGAAACATACTCCTGAGAATCACGCAGAATGGTCGGGGTCAGAACCACGTTACCCGGCTTGTAAACGCCGTGTACGTTACCGAAGGAAGCGGCAATGGTGAAACGCGGGCTGATTTTGCTCAGCTCAGTGTACGCGTAATCAACATCTTCCGGCTGGGTGTACAGGGCAGAAGCGTCCATGTGGCTGTTGTCCACGCCGTCTTCTTCGCCACCGGTGCAACCCAGTTCGATTTCCAGAGTCATGCCAATTTTGGACATGCGTGCCAGGTATTTGGAGCAGATTTCGATGTTTTCGTGCAGAGACTCTTCAGACAGGTCAATCATGTGAGAAGAAAACAGCGGTTTACCGGTAGCCGCGAAGTGTTTTTCACCCGCGTCCAGCAGACCGTCGATCCACGGCAGCAGTTTCTTGGCGCAGTGGTCAGTGTGCAGGATAACCGGAACGCCATAATGTTCAGCCATCTGATGAACGTGATGCGCGCCAGAGATAGCGCCCAGGATTGCCGCGCCCTGAGGTACGTCAGTTTTCACGCCTTTACCCGCGATGAAGGACGCGCCGCCGTTGGAGAACTGAACGATGACCGGTGCTTTAACTTTTGCAGCGGTTTCCAGAACAGCGTTGATGGAATCAGTGCCCACGCAGTTAACTGCCGGCAGAGCAAAATTGTTTTCTTTTGCTACCTGGAACACTTTCTGTACGTCATCACCAGTGATCACGCCTGGTTTTACGAAATCAAAAATTTTAGACATGTTTCGTTGTCCTGTATCGTCGGGCTTTGGGAAAAAACACGGGCCGCCCTGAATGTCAGATCGGCGATAAATCAACGGGCAGGAATCCCTGCCCGTAACGATTACTTCTTAGCGCGCTCTTCGAGCATCGCTACGGCTGGCAGAACTTTACCTTCCACGAATTCGAGGAATGCGCCGCCGCCAGTAGAAATGTAGGAAATTTTGTCAGCAATGCCGAACAGGTCGATTGCCGCCAGGGTGTCGCCGCCGCCAGCGATGGAAAACGCTTCGCTATCAGCGATGGCATTCGCCACGATTTCAGTCCCTTTACGGAAGTTCGGGAACTCAAACACGCCAACCGGGCCGTTCCACAGAATGGTTTTGGCATTCTTGAGGATTTCAGCCAGCTGCTGAGCGGAAGCATCGCCGATATCCAGGATCTGCTCGTCTTCTTTCACGTCGTTAACGGATTTCAGAGTCGCCGGTGCGGTTTCGGAGAACTCGGTGGCAACGCGAACATCGGTCGGAACCGGGATATCGCAAGTGGTCAGCAGACGTTTTGCTTCGTCAACCAGGTCAGCTTCGTACAGGGATTTACCGACACTGTGGCCCTGAGCGGCAACGAAGGTGTTGGCAATACCGCCGCCGACAATCAGCTGGTCAGCGATTTTAGACAGGGAATCCAGAACGGTCAGTTTGGTAGATACTTTAGAACCACCAACGATAGCCACCATCGGACGAGCCGGTTCTTTCAGCGCTTTACCCAGCGCATCCAGTTCAGCGGCCAGCAGCGGGCCTGCGCACGCGACGTCAGCAAATTTGCCGATACCGTGGGTAGAAGCCTGCGCGCGGTGCGCAGTACCAAAGGCGTCCATCACGAATACGTCACACAGGGCGGCATATTTTTTAGACAGCGCTTCGTCGTCTTTCTTTTCGCCTTTGTTAAAGCGAACGTTTTCCAGAACCACCAGCTCACCTTCGGCCACGTCAACGCCGTCCAGGTAATCTTTGACCAGGCGAACCGGGTTAGACAGTTTGTCTTTCAGGTAGTTAACAACCGGCAGCAGAGAGAATTCTTCGTTGTACTCGCCTTCGGTAGGACGACCCAGGTGGGAAGTTACCATCACTTTCGCGCCCTGTTTCAGAGCCAGTTCGATGGTCGGCAGAGAGGCGCGGATACGCGCGTCGCTGGTCACTTTCCCTTCTTTAACAGGTACGTTCAGATCCGCACGGATAAAAACGCGTTTCCCGGCCAGATCCAGATCGGTCATCTTAATTACAGACATGGTGAATCCTCTCAATGATGCTTAAAGTTTTGTCGACGCTGACGCGTCGAGCCTGAAACCAACTGCGGCCATCGCTAACGTGGTGTCGAGCATCCGGTTAGCAAAGCCCCATTCATTATCGCACCAGACCAGCGTCTTGATCAGGTGGGCGCCACTGACCCGGGTTTGCGTGCCATCAACAATGGCGCTGTGCGGGTCGTGGTTAAAATCTATCGAGACCAACGGTGATTCCGTATAGTCAACTATACCATGAAATGCACCTTGTGCTGCTTTTTGCAGCAACTGGTTGACTTCACTGGCTTTTACTGGTTTTTTCACCGTTACGCTTAAATCGATCGCCGTCACATTAATGGTTGGAACGCGCACGGCAATCGCCTCAAAACGGTCGTTAAACTGCGGGAATATACGCGTAATGCCTGCCGCCAGTTTTGTATCTACCGGGATAATCGACTGGCTGGCCGCGCGCGTGCGCCGTAGATCGGAGTGATACGCGTCGATCACCTGCTGATCGTTCATCGCGGAGTGGATCGTCGTGACGGTACCAGACTCGATGCCGTAAGCATCATCCAACAATTTAATGACGGGGATTATGCAATTCGTGGTACAGGACGCGTTTGAGACAATACGATGTTCCGCACGCAGTTGATTCTGGTTCACGCCAAAAACGACGGTGGCGTCAAGATCGTTGCTGCCCGGATGAGAAAAGAGCACTTTCTTCGCGCCAGCGACAATATGCGCCTCGCCATGCTCCCGGTTGCCATATACGCCCGTACAATCCAACACGATATCCACGCCCAGTTCGCGCCACGGCAGATCCGCCAGCGTTCGTTCATGCAGAATACGAATGACATCGTCGCCGACAAAAAGCTGCTCGCGCTCGTGGCGAACCTCCCATGCAAAACGCCCGTGGCTGGTATCGTATTTCAACAAATGCGCCATGCCTGCGGCATCCGCCAGCTCGTTGATGGCCACCACGGTAATTTCCGCCCGACGTCCGGATTCATACAAAGCACGAACCACGTTACGCCCGATGCGACCAAAGCCATTAATCGCTATGCGTACGGTCATAGGTCTCCTGCAAGGCTATCCCGATTCAGATGAGGCTGACAGAGTAATGCAGCTCATCGTCGAGTAAAACCTCACCTGTCGCAAACTGCGACTGATTGGTTAATTGTCGAACATTTAATTAACTGAAACGCTTCAGCTAGAATAAGCGAAACGGGGAATAAAAGGAATGTTTGTCCAGTCGAAGAAGACAGTTATCTGACCTGCATCACATTTCATGGCCGCTTACGCTGCAATTTATTCCATATTTAAGAATCACCAGTACATCCGTCAGATCTTTTCATCGCCGCGTCACAAATACTGATTTATATCAGAAAGCGCTGCCGCCAGCGTCTATATTATCAGCGCCACGTCCGAGTCTCGGAGTCCTGTAACGATGACTGTATCTCACCACAATGCCTCTACAGCGCGCTTTTACGCGCTTCGTCTGCTTCCCGGCCAGGAAGTGTTTTCCCAATTACACGCCTTTGTGCAACAGAACCAATTACATGCCGCCTGGATTGCAGGGTGTACCGGCAGTCTGGCCGATGTTGCGCTGCGTTATGCCGGGCAAGAGGCGACCACATCGCTCACCGGCACGTTTGAAGTTATCTCGCTAAACGGCACGCTTGAATTGACCGGCGAGCATCTGCATCTCGCGGTATCAGATCCCTACGGGGCTATGCTCGGCGGCCATATGATGCCAGGGTGTACCGTGCGTACCACGCTGGAACTGGTTATCGGCGAGCTGCCAGCACTGACGTTCAGCCGTCAACCGTGCGCCATTTCCGGTTATGACGAACTGCATATTTCTTCCCGTTAATTGACGACTCTTTAAGAGGTACTTTATGGCGCGTCGCCCGTTTTCCAGCCAGTCTCTGGTGCTGATTGTCATCGCTATTGCCATCAATATGATTGGCGGACAGCTTATTAGCATGTTGAAGCTGCCTATTTTTCTCGACTCGATCGGCACCTTAATTAGTGCGGTGCTGTTAGGGCCGTTCATCGGCATGTTGACTGGGCTTCTGACCAACTTGCTGTGGGGGCTACTTACCGACCCTATCGCTGCCGCGTTTGCCCCGGTAGCGATGGTTATCGGTCTGGTCGCCGGGTGGCTGGCGCGCGCAGGCTGGTTTCGTACCCTGCCCAAAGTGATCGTCAGCGGCGTCGTCATTACGTTAGCGGTGACGCTGGTCGCCGTACCGCTTCGTACCGCGCTTTTTGGCGGCGTTACCGGTAGCGGCGCTGATTTATTCGTCGCCTGGATGCATTCAATGGGCCAAAACCTGGTGGAGTCGGTCGCGATTACCGTCATAGGTGCTAATCTGGTCGATAAAATTCTGACGGCGATCATCGTTTGGGTGCTGCTGCGTCAGCTACCGTTACGTACGACACGGCATTTTCCTGCGATGTCAGCCGTACGCTAAATGCATCCGTTTACCTCGTTAACCTTATGGGCGCTGGCGGCCTGCACCACGCTGCTGCTCTCTGCGCAGACCGTGCTCCCGATTTATAGCGCGGCGGCCTTCCTCTGTCTGCTGGCGCTGAAATCAACGCGGCGGCGGGCGAAGTATGTCGCCTGGCTGATGCTGTCTTTAGGGTTTGGGCTATGGCTGGTACATGGCGGTTGGCTAACGGAATGGATAAGCGGGCAGCCTCGCGATCCGCAGCGCTGGGTATATGCCGTTACGCTATGGCTACGTCTGCTGGCGATCGTGTCGACGTCGCAGCTATGGATGCAGTATGTGCCGGTTCAGCGGTTTATTCGCGCCCTGTTCGCTTCACGTCTGCCACCCGGCATCGCTTACCTGTTCGCTGGCCCGCTGCTGGTCGTCGAACAACTCAAACGACAACTGACGATCGTTCATGAAGCCCAGCGCGCGCGCGGCGTACCGCTGGATGAAGGCTGGTATCAGCGGCTACGGGCTATGCCTGCGCTGATCGTGCCGCTTACGCAAAATGCGCTTAACGATCTGACAATACGCGGCGCGGCGTTGGATATGCGGGGGTTTCGGCTGCATCGAGCCCGAACCACGCTGTGGGCGCCGAAAGATAGCATGTTACAACGGGTTGCGCGGTATGGCATGGTACTGCTAATACTAGCGGAAGCGGGAGTATGGATATGGTTACGTTAGAGCAGTTTCGTTATCTTCCGTCCGATGCGACACGCCCGCCGGCATGTTTTGATTTCCACTATTCAACACCCGGAATAGTGGCAATAGTCGGCGATAACGGCAGCGGAAAAAGTACGCTGGCGCAACTGATGGCTGGCTGGTATCCGGATTATCTTCCCGGCGATATTGACGGCACAGGCTTACTGCTTGGCGTCCCTATCGGGCGGCTCCCGCTGGTAGAACAGTCGCCCACCATCCAGTTGGTGCAGCAATCGCCATATTTACAGCTTTCCGGCTGTACCTTTAGCGTAGAGGAAGAGGTGGCGTTTGGCCCGGAGAATCTCGGCCTCCATGAAGCGGAAATTTTACGGCGCATTGACGAGGCGCTGACTCTGACAAACTGCCAGTCGTTACGCCATCGCCATCCCGGCACGCTCTCCGGCGGCGAAACGCAGCGGGTAGTAATTGCCAGCGCGCTTGCCATGCAGCCCAGACTGTTAATTCTTGATGAAGCCTTCAGTCGGCTGACGTCAGCGGCCACCGGGATGCTGCTGGAACGGTTACAACAGTGGGCGCTGGAACGTCATTCTCTCATTGTGCTTTTTGAGCGTAACCATTTTCCTTTTCTGACGCGATGCCAGCGGGTATGGCAATTGCGCGACGGAGCGCTAACCCCATTATGTTGACGTTAAATCAGGTCGCTTATCGCTGGCCGGATGCCGCAGCCGACTGTTTGCACGCTATCTCGCTTGAACTTCGTGACGGCGAATGGCTGGCGTTGACCGGCGATAACGGCGCGGGAAAATCAACACTGTTACGGATTATGGCCGGCCTGCTTTCCCCCACTTCCGGCTCGGTAACGCTTAATGGAGAGCCGATTGCGCAGCTTAAAAATCGTCAACGCGCCGCCGCTATCGGCGTACTCTTTCAGGAAGCAGAAAACCAGATTTTCCACAGCAATGTCGCGCAAGAGGTCGCTTTTGGGCTGAAACTACAACGCTTATCGGCGGAGGAAATTTCACGGCGCACGCAGGCCGCGCTGCGGTTATGCCAGCTAACGGACGTCGCCGAGGCACACCCGCTTGATCTGCACGCCGCGCAGCGCCGGATGGTGGCGGTCGCCAGTCTGGAGGCGATGGCGCCGCCTGTGTTATTGCTGGATGAACCCAGCCGGGATTTTGACGCCCACTGGCTAACCGTATTTGAACACTGGCTGGCGACATGCCGGGCACGGGGAACCAGCGTCGTGGCGATTAGCCATGACGCTGCGTTTACCCGGCGTCATTTTTCACGGGTGGTACGGCTGCATAATGGCGCGATAACGCCGCGTAACATCATTAAGGACACGCCATCCGATATTCGCCCGTAGAGGTCATTTCCAGCATGAGATCGGCTGGCAGGCTACTTTCCAGCACCCGGCGCACATTTGGGCCGTCGGTGCGTTCATAAAAGGTTTCCGCCTCCGCCTGTGATAATCCTCCCGCCAGTTTACGTCCAATCAACCGGGCGCGTAAGGTTTCCGCCGGGGCGCGAATAAATAATGAGAAATCGCAAAACTCCGCTAACGCGCGCCATCTGTCGTCATCACGCAGGAGCCAGTTTCCTTCCACAATCACGATCGGCGCCGTGACCACAACAGCGTGTTCCACCGGGTCGTGCCGCTGTCGGTCGTACTGCGGCCAGGTCGCTTCGCCAGCCCGCACCAGACGCAGATTTTCCGCCAGCTTATCAACGTCAAAGGTTTCCGGCGCGCCTTTACAGGCACGTAAATGATGCGCCTCCAGCCAGCGGTTATAGTAATGAAAGCCATCCATGGGAAGCGTTTGAATTTCCGGCAGGCCAGCATCCTGACGAGAGAGATATTCCCAGAAGGTGGTCAGCGTGGATTTGCCTGTGCCGGGCGGCGCGCTAAGAAAAACGATGGTACGGCGCTCAGGTTTAGCGGCATGTATTTTAGCCAGTTGTTGCAGTAAGGGCTTGTGAACCTTCTCTATTTCATCATCATGATAATGTGCTTCAACGTGCAGCCCATTAACCGTTAATGCGATTTTCACGGCGTTAATTCCTTTAAAATTGTCGTTACCGCCAGCGCCATCGCCGTTTTGACCATACCGGTAAAACGCACTTCAGACCACGCGGCGAAGTCGGCAAACTTCATCGACTCCAGCGCGCCATATAAGGGCGCATTACGGGTAATACAGTTAACGTTACTGATGAAGTCCCAGGTAATGTCGTCGGCAAAACCGGGAATCGCGTCCTGTTCATGCAGGTACTGATAAAACTGAGAAAAATGGGTGATGTCAGCGTAGAGCCATTTATCCATTTTCCCCAGCGCATAAATCAGACGTAATGCAACGTCGATATCGTCAAGCGGCCCGCTTTGAGCGAGTAACGGCTTCACTGCATATTCCACAATTTCTTCATCATTATCGACAAACAGCGACGGCAGAAAGCGCTTAATGCCCTGGAGCAAAATGTTATGTGCCGTCGTCATAAACGAAAGTAAATTATTTTGAGCATCCAGTTGCTCAAGCACATCGTCTTCTGTCAGCGTCGTCATTTGTGTCCCGATATACTCATCGTCTTTCAAGCTACAGGTGGGCGTGGACTTGCCACCGTCCTTCATCCTGAAAAGCCCAGAGTATATACCCTAAATAATTCGAGTTGCAGACAAGCGGCAAGAGAGAGAACCACCAGGAGCTTACATAAGTAAGTGACTGGTGTGAACGCGCGTCGCCAACGTACTTGCAACGTGAAGAATGACGGGGATAAGTCACCATGAATGCAGAGAGTCTATAATATTACACGTTCGATCTGCGCTACCAATCAGTAAAGTTTGCGTGCGCACACCGTTCGCAACCCGTTGGATCCCGTTAACCAGATCGCCGCCCGTAACGCCCGTCGCGCTAAAGAGAATGTCGTTACCGGCAGCCAGCTCATCAAGGGAGTAGACACGGTTAACCGCAACGCCCATTTCTTCGCAGCGTTGACGCTCCTGTTGCGCCACCAGGCGGTTGTCAGCGTTGTCCCCTTTCGCTTCACAAAAGTCGAGTAGCTCCGCCTGCATATCACCGCCCAGCGCTTTTACCGCACAGGCGGAAATTACGCCTTCAGGCGCGCCGCCAATGGTATACATCAGATCATAAGGGTTATCCTGCAAACAGGTCAGGACGCTGGCCGCTACATCACCATCGGGGAGAGCGAATACCTTAACCCCAAGTTGCGTCGCCTGTGTAATGGCCGGTTTCAGCCGCGGTTTATCTAACGTGACCATACGCAGATCCTCCAGCGGCTTATTTAGCGCCCTGGCGACATTTCGCAGATTATCGGTTAACGATAACGCCAGATTGATCACGCCTTTCGCCTGCCGATTTACAACCAGCTTTTTCATATACATATCGGGCGCATGTAACAAGCTGCCCCGGGGCGCAAACGCCATGACGGCCAGCGCATTACTTTGTCCCATGGCGACCATTCGGGTGCCTTCTATAGGATCGACGGCGATATCCACCTCCGGCCCCTCGCCGTTACCCACCTCCTCGCCAATCCATAACATGGGCGCATGATCGAGCTCCCCCTCGCCGATGACGATCCGCCCACGGATGGCGATATCATTCAATGCCTGTCGCATCGCGGTAACAGCCAGCCCATCAATTCTGTTCTTATCGCCGCATCCCGTTTGCGGCCAGGCAGCCAGTGCTGCCTGCTCCGTAATGCGAAATAGCGGCCATGCCAGAGACATCATGCCGCCTCCCCGATATCCACGCCAAATTGCGCCAGCAGGTATCTTTCCGCTTTTTCGTTCCAGATGCCGTGCGTCTCTTCAACCAGACGCGCCAGCTCCCTGAACAACGGATCCGTTTTTCCTTTTTCGGCGAAATCAGTAATCGCCGTCAGCGGCATGGTGACGCCGTTATAGATAAGCTTCTTACCGCCGGGAATATCCGGCAGGTTGAGTACGGTGTCCGGTACTGCATCCAGCCCACCAATATGCGTCACCATGAATGAAGGCTGAAGCTGTGCTGTTGCGCTTAACGTAATAGCCTCTTTCATATCCTCCGTGGAGCCGCCGGATGTCCCTACGACATGGGTACTGTTGTAATGCACATTGTAGAAATTAAACGGTACCTTGAACTGGCTATCTGTCGGCCCGGCAAAGAAATTCAGGCAACCGTCTTCGGCGAGAAGATCGTCAGCCATTTCAACGACGGACGGAACGGCGGCATAAACAAAGACATCATCAAATCCTGCGCCATCGGTTAATGTCCGAAGTTGCGCAGCAGGATCAGCCATGCCCGCGGTATTCACATAGATAAGCTCAATGCCCTTCTCAGCGGCCTGTTTGACCGGCAGCAGTTTTTTAGCCTGCGCCAGGCGGGCTTCATCGATATCGACCACCACAACTCGCGCCGGCTGGATCCCGCCGTTAATGGCATAATCAATCGCACCAATGCCCATCGGTCCGGCACAGGCCAGGAGCGCGATATTACCGCCGGGTTTGACTCCCATCCGATGTTCATAAACATAAGGTGTTGTATGGTAATTGGCGTTATAAGCGCCAATAATGCAGCACATCGGTTCCGCCAGCGATGCCGCGGCAAAATATGAGCCGTGATACGGTAAAACACAGCCCAGATTAATCGCTACTTCCGGGATTATCATGTACGTGGCGTTACCGCCAAAATATTCGTAACTGTAGCCAGCAGAATAACCGCTCGGCAGGCCCATCGCCGGTTGTAAAACAAAACGCTGTCCTTTTTTATATTTATCAGTCAGATTTTTTCCTACTTCGACGATAATTCCAGCACATTCATGCCCCGTAATGACTGGATGATTTTCCAGATCATCTGGCACTCGTTTATGTTCACTGCCTAATAAAGCGGCTTTCCAGGTAGAGAGACATACGCTGTCGGAAATTACGCTTACGAGCAGCTCATTCTCCGTAATGTCGGGTAATTCAAACTCACGGATACGGACATCCCGCTTGCCATATATAGCAGCTACTTTCGTTTTCATATTTACTCCAGAAACCTGAAATATTAATTCGATGTCAAATGGTTAAATAAATCATCAAGGCACGGATCGCCAATATAGTTTTTAATAAGTATTAAGGGCTTATCGCTGACTCGCTTAACCCGTCCTTCAAGGCTGGCGTGGGTAACGATAATATCGGCATCATCCGGTACATTTTCGATAGCGTAATGTTTAACGTCGATAGTCAGGCCCGCCTTTTCCAGACGTCGGCGGAACGTTGTGGCGCCCATTGCGCTGGAGCCCATCCCCGCATCGCAGACAAAGGCGATACGTTTCACGTCGCGATATGAAAATTTGCCTTCTTGCTTCATGGCTTTCACCGCTTTAGCGGAATCACTAAAAGTATCTTCGCTGTCGGCTTCGCTACTTTTTTCCATTTTCAAAATGAAAGCGGTGATAATAAAGGTCACTGCCGTTCCCGCCGTTACGCCAGCAATCGTAGCAAGGAAAGAACCTTTCGGCGTCAGCGCCAGGTAAGCGAAAATTGACCCCGGGCTTGGCCCTGCAACCAGGCCGCCATCCAGCAGGTTAAACACCCATGTTCCGCTCATCCCGCCGGCAATCATGGCGATGAGTGTTAATGGCTTCATCAGCACATAGGGGAAATAGAGCTCATGAATCCCCCCGAGGAAATGGATAATCATGGCGCCAGGCGCAGATTTCTTTGCCATTCCTTTGCCGAATAGCGTAAAGGCAAGCAGCAAACCTAAGCCAGGCCCCGGGTTAGAGGCCACCATAAAGAAAATGGACTTTCCGGTTTCCGACGCCTGTTGCATTCCCAACGGATAATAAACGCCCTGATCGATGGCATTGTTCAAAAAGAGGATTTTTGCCGGTTCATTGATTAAAGACAGCAGCGGCAGATAGCCCGCATGTACCAATGATTCAATACACTCCTTCACAAAGTTATTGGCAATAAGTACCGCCGGACCAATCACTTCAAAACCCAGCAGGCACAAAATCATCCCGGCGATACCCAGCGAGAAGTTATTAATCACCATCTCAAAACCGGCGGGAATCCGCTTTTCCAGCAACCGATCAATATATTTAATGACCAGACCGCCGAGAGGCCCCATAATCATTGAGCCAAGAAACATGGGGATATCAGCGCCGATGATAACGCCAATGGTGCCAATTCCCCCCATCACGGCGCCACGCTTTCCACCGACCAGATGTCCACCGGTAGAACCAATCATTACCGGCAGTAAATAGGTAATCATCGGGCCGACAATTTTGGCGAAATGCTCGTTTGGCATCCACCCGGTTGGAATAAATAATGCAGTGATAAAACCCCAGGCAATAAAAGCGCCGATATTGGGAATGACCATCGCGGTCAAAAATCCCCCAAAAGCCTGGACCTTTGCACGAGCAGACTTGTGTTCCATATTAATATCCTGTAAAGGAGAGAATAATTATGCGCGAGCTATAATATCCGCCAGCTCTTTTTCTGATTTCGCAGCTAATAACGCCGCTAAAACATCCTCTTCACATAATAGTTCGCTTAACGCCTGGATAGCGCCAATATGTGAATCTGAATCTGCTGCTGACAGGCCGATTAATAATTTTATGCCGTCATCCTCGTCGGTAAACTGCACATCCTGCCTGAGCAATGTTAATGACATCCCGGTTTTTAACGCGCCGCATTCGGGGCGAGCATGAGGCATCGCGACACCAGGTGCCAGAATATAGTAAGGACCATTACTGATTGTTGAATCTTTGATAGCCTGAATATAATTTTCATTTATATAACGATTAGCCAAAAGGGATGACATGGAAAAATCAACAGCTTCCTGCCAATTTTGTGCCAATGGTCTTATTGTAATAGATGCTTCAGGAAAATAATCTATTAACCGCATAAACTATCCTTATTTTATTTTTAGGGTACAACTTGTCGTTAAAAATAAAATACGCGGGCAGCAAAATGAAATCAATCCAGGCGAAAAAGCGAGCGCTTAAAATGACATGATTATAATTTATCTATAAAACAACCTGTTATATTTATAAAAATAAAAAGCAAGCTTCATTTTGTGATGTTAATTGCAAATTCAACAAATAACAAAATATCAAAATTGTGATAAAAATCACAAATAAAGCCTTGTTAGCGATAAAATAAATGTATCTAAAAAAACGGGTCGCCGAAGCGACCCGTTTTATGCCGTATTAAGGATTACAGCAGCGCTTTCGCTTTGGCGATCACGTTGTCCACCGTGAAGCCAAACTCTTCAAACAGCAGCTCTGCCGGGGCGGATTCACCGAAGGTGGTCATCCCGACAATAGCGCCGTTCAGGCCGACGTATTTGAACCAGTAGTCAGCGATACCCGCTTCAATCGCCACACGCGCAGAGACCGCCTTCGGCAGCACGGATTCACGGTAAGCCGCATCCTGTTTGTCGAACGCGTCGGTGGACGGCATGGAAACCACGCGCGCCTTCACGCCTTCGGCAGTCAGTTTTTCGTAAGCGGCAACCGCCAGCTCAACTTCTGAACCGGTCGCAATGAAGATAATCTGCGGCTGGCCCGCACAATCTTTCAGTACGTAACCACCGCGGGCGATATTCGCCAGTTGCTCTTCAGTACGTTCCTGCTGCGCCAGGTTCTGACGGGAGAGGATCAGCGCGGTTGGGCCATCCTGGCGCTCTACGCCATATTTCCACGCCACCGCGGATTCCACCTGGTCGCACGGACGCCATGTGGACATGTTCGGCGTTACGCGCAGGCTTGCCACCTGCTCGACCGGCTGGTGCGTCGGGCCATCTTCGCCCAGACCGATGGAGTCGTGGGTGTACACCATCACCTGACGCTGTTTCATCAACGCTGCCATACGCACTGCGTTACGGGCATATTCGACGAACATCAGGAAGGTGGAGGTGTACGGCAGGAAACCGCCGTGCAGGGCGATACCGTTGGCGATAGCGGTCATACCGAATTCGCGCACACCGTAGTGAATGTAGTTACCCGCCGCGTCTTCGTTGATAGCCTTAGAACCGGACCACAGGGTCAGGTTAGACGGTGCCAGGTCTGCAGAGCCGCCGAGGAATTCCGGCAACAGCGGACCGAAGGCTTCGATGGCATTCTGGGACGCTTTGCGGCTGGCGATTTTCGCCGGGTTAGCCTGCAGTTTAGCGATGAATTCATTCGCTTTCGCATCGAAGTCAGCCGGCATGTCGCCTTTCATACGACGGGTGAATTCAGCAGCTTCCTGCGGGAAGGCTTTCTCATAAGCCGCGAATTTCTCGTTCCATGCGGATTCTTTCGCCTGGCCGGCTTCTTTCGCATCCCACTGGGCGTAGATTTCAGACGGGATTTCGAACGGCGCGTATTTCCAGCCCAACTGTTCGCGGGTCAGCGCGATTTCCGCGTCGCCCAGCGGCGCGCCGTGGGAATCGTGGGTCCCCTGTTTGTTCGGCGAACCGAAACCGATGATGGTTTTGCACATCAGCAGGGACGGTTTGTCAGTCACGGCGCGAGCTTCTTCCGTGGCGCGTTTAATGGCGTCGGCATCGTGACCGTCAATGCCACGGATAACGTGCCAGCCGTAGGCTTCAAAACGTTTCGCGGTGTCATCGGTGAACCAGCCTTCAACATGACCGTCGATAGAGATACCGTTGTCATCATAGAACGCGATCAGTTTGCCCAGTTTCAGAGTACCAGCCAGAGAGCACACTTCGTGAGAAATGCCTTCCATCATGCAGCCGTCGCCCATAAAGACGTAGGTGAAGTGGTCAACGATGTCGTGGCCAGGACGGTTAAACTGCGCCGCCAGAGTTTTCTCGGCAATCGCCATCCCGACGGCGTTGGCAATACCCTGACCCAGCGGGCCAGTAGTGGTTTCAACACCAGCGGTGTAGCCCACTTCCGGGTGACCAGGGGTTTTTGAATGTAGCTGACGGAAATTCTGCAGTTCGGACATCGGCAGGTCATAGCCGGTGAGGTGCAGCAGGCTGTAAATCAGCATTGAGCCGTGGCCATTGGACAGCACAAAGCGGTCGCGGTCGGCCCAGGACGGGTTGGTCGGGTTGTGGTTCAGGAAATCACGCCACAGGACTTCGGCAATGTCAGCCATACCCATCGGGGCACCCGGGTGACCGGATTTGGCTTTCTGTACTGCGTCCATGCTCAGCGCACGAATAGCATTGGCAAGCTCTTTACGTGAGGACATTTTGACTCCAGATCGGATGTTGAAAGGCCATGCCCGTAACGACTTGACGACAGCGCGTTTTGGGCTACGCCGGAAAATTTGCCAACAATTTACCCCAAGCCGCGCGTCATGTACATGGAACATCCTTTTACCGCTTCAGAAATCTCCGGATCATGCTCGCATGTTGCGCAATTAGCTAACTTGCCTGCCATGCTTTTCTTTATACTTAACCCAGGCGCTAATTCATCTGCAACGGGCGCATTTCAAAATAATATTAATTCGTATGGAAGAGAAAAATGAAAATTCGCGCTTTACTGCTTGCTTTGGGCATGGCGACGGTGCTGACCGGTTGCCAGAATATGGACTCTAATGGACTGCTTTCTTCGGGCGCTGAAGCTTTTCAGGCCTATACGTTAAGCGATGCGCAGGTAAAAGCGCTGAGCGATCAATCCTGTCAAGAGCTCGACAGCAAAGCGAAAATCGCGCCGGCGAGCAGCGAATACGCTAAACGACTGACAAAAATTGCCGCCGCGCTGGGGGATAACATTAACGGCCAGCCGGTGAACTATAAGGTTTACGAGACGAAAGACGTCAACGCGTTTGCCATGGCGAACGGTTGTATCCGCGTCTACAGCGGACTGATGGATATGATGACCGACAACGAAGTTGAAGCCGTGATCGGCCATGAAATGGGCCATGTCGCGCTGGGTCATGTAAAGAAAGGGATGCAGGTCGCGCTGGGCACTAACGCCGTGCGCGTCGCGGCGGCATCGGCAGGAGGCGTTGTCGGCAGCCTGTCGCAATCACAGCTTGGCGATCTTGGCGAAAAACTGGTGAACTCGCAGTTCTCTCAGCGTCAGGAGTCCGAAGCGGATGATTATTCTTACGACCTGTTGCGCAAACGCGGTATCAGTCCGGCAGGACTCGCTACCAGCTTTGAGAAACTGGCAAAACTGGAAGCGGGTCGTCAAAGCTCAATGTTCGACGATCACCCGGCGTCCGCCGCACGCGCACAGCATGTGCGCGATCGTATGAGCGCGGACGGGATCAAATAACCCCCGAACAGTGCCGGATGGCGGCGTGAACGCCTTATCCGGCCTACAAGCATCAATCAGCTGTAGGCCGGATAAGCGCAGTGCCATCCGGCAAAACAACTTACTCGCCCTTCTTCGCCGCCTGGATATAGAGCATTTCTAATGCCAGCGTCGCGGCCGCCAGAGCGGTGATCTCTGACTGATCGTAAGCCGGCGCGACTTCCACTACATCCATACCGACAATGTTCAGATCTTTCAGACCGCGTACCAGTTTAATGGCGCGATCGGAGGTCAAACCGCCGATCACCGGCGTACCGGTGCCAGGCGCAAACGCCGGGTCCAAACAGTCGATATCAAAGGTCAGATAGACCGGCATATCGCCGACGATCTGTTTCACCTGAGCGAGAATATCATCCACGCCGCGATCGTTGACCTGGCAGGCATCCAGCACGGTAAAGCCATTGTCTTTGTCAAACTCAGTGCGAATACCGATCTGTACCGAATGATGCGGATCGATCAGGCCTTCTTTCGGCGCGGTGTAGAACATCGTGCCGTGATCGAATTCGCAGCCGTTAGCGTAGGTATCGGTATGCGCATCAAAATGTACCAGCGCCATTTTGCCAAAATGTTTCGCGTGGGCGCGCAGCAGCGGCAGCGTGACGAAGTGGTCGCCGCCGAAAGAGAGCATACGCTTGCCTGCAGACAGCAGTTTTTCAGCGTGCGCCTGTAATTTTTCGCTCATTTCACGGGCATCGCCAAACGCATACACTAAATCGCCGCAGTCTACGACGTTCAGGCGCTCGCGCATGTCAAAATTCCACGGGAAACGGTGATGTTCCCAGGCGAGGTTGGTCGACACCTGACGGATCGCCGCCGGACCATGACGTCCGCCAGCGCGACCGGACGTTGCCATATCAAACGGTACGCCAGTGATCACCCAGTCGGCATCGCTGTCATACGGCTGGAAGTTCATTGGCAGACGTAAAAAACCAAACGCATTAGAAACCAGTGAGTTATCGTACTGATGACCTAAGGTGCTCATGTCCTGACCTCTTTTAGAGTCGTTGCATTAAAACAGATGAAAAAAAATCCCCTCCGCGTCGTTAAACCCGACGAGGAAGGGATTGATTTGTAAATCGCTATTGCGGCGAATTATCGCCGTTAATTCATACGGGTTCAAGTGAGTATAGCATTCTGCCGGGTGGTGGCTTTACCTTATCCAGCCTGCATTCGTAGGCCCGGTAAGCGCAGCGCCACCGGGCATCAACGGCTACTCATCTTCAAGATAAGTATAACCGTACAGTCCCGCTTCAAATTCCTCAAGGAACTGCTGCTGCAACGCATCGTCCAGATCCGTCTGTTTTACCTGGTCGCGGAAATGCGTTAACAGCGTTTTCGGATCCAGTTGCACATATTGCAGCATATCCGCAACGGTATCGCCTTCGTCCGACAGCTCAACCTCGACGCTACCATCCGGGAAGACAAACACGTCAACCGCTTCAGTATCGCCAAACAGGTTGTGCATGTTACCGAGGATCTCCTGATAGGCGCCGACCATAAAGAAGCCGAGCATCGGCGGATTCTCTGGATCGTATTCCGGCATCGGCATCGTCGTGGCGATACCGTCGCCATCGATATAGTGGTCGATAGCGCCATCGGAATCACAGGTAATATCCAGCAGCACGGCACGACGTTCCGGTACCTGATCTAACCCTTCCAGCGGCAGCACCGGGAAGAGCTGATCGATTCCCCACGCGTCCGGCATTGACTGGAACAGCGAGAAGTTGACGTACATTTTGTCCGCCATTCGCTCTTGCAGTTCGTCGATAATCGGACGATGCGCACGGTTTTGCGGGTCCAGTTGCTTCTGCACTTCATGGCACATGCTGAGATAAAGTTGTTCCGCCCAGGCGCGCTCCTGCAAACTAAACGCGCCGGAAGAGTAGCCGATATGAATATCGTGCAGATCCATTTGGCTATCATGCAGCCACTCACGCAGCGAGCGGCGGGTGCCAGGTTTATGCATCTCCTGCCAGGTTTCCCACAGATTTTGCAGCGCGCGCGGCGCATCTTCAGCAGGGGCAGTCGGATCCGTGTATTCGTTACGCTCCACGCCGATAATGTTAGAGACCAGTACCGTATGGTGCGCAGTGACGGCGCGGCCAGACTCGGTAATCACCGTCGGATGCGGTAAACCATGCTCTTCGCAGGCATCGCCAATCGCCCAGATGATGTTATTGGCATATTCGTTCAGGCCATAGTTCACCGAACAGTCGGACTGCGAGCGGGTACCTTCATAATCCACGCCCAGACCGCCGCCCACGTCGAAGCACTGGATATTCACGCCCAGCTTATGCAGCTCAACATAGAAACGCGCGGACTCGCGCACGCCGGTCGCGATATCGCGAATGTTCGCCATCTGCGATCCCAGGTGGAAGTGCAACAGTTGCAAACTGTCCAGGCGCCCGGCGTCACGCAGGGTCTCCACCAGTTGCAGCACCTGCGTCGCCGCCAGGCCGAATTTTGATTTTTCGCCGCCGGAGGATTGCCACTTACCGGATCCCTGAGAGGCCAGACGCGCACGCACGCCCAGGCGAGGAACCACGTTCAGGCGCTCGGCTTCTTCCAGCACAATCGCGATTTCAGACATCTTTTCGATGACCAGATAAACCTTATGGCCCATCTTCTCGCCAATCAGCGCCAGCCGAATGTATTCACGGTCTTTATAACCATTACAGACGATCACGCTACGGGTCATGCCGGCATGTGCCAGCACCGCCATCAATTCCGCTTTCGACCCCGCTTCCAGCCCCAACGGTTCACCGGAATGGATAAGGGACTCGATCACGCGGCGATGCTGATTGACCTTAATCGGGTAAACGAGGAAGTAGTCGCCGTTATAACCGTAAGATTCACGCGCACGCTTAAACGCCGCGTTAATTGAACGCAAACGGTGTTGCAGGATCTGCGGGAAGCAAAACAGCGCCGGCAGACGCTGACCTTGCGCTTCGCGCGCTTTCACCAGTTTGGCAAGATCGACACGCGCTTCCGGTACGTCGGGATCGGGGCATACGCTAATATGGCCCAGCTCGTTGACGTCGTAGTAGTTATTGCCCCACCAGGCAATATTGTAAGTGCGCAGCATCTTGCTGGCTTCCTGGGAGCTCATTGCAACCTCCTGCATGGAGCGTAGTACACCCTGTTCGCCTGCTGACGAAGGCGAACCCATAGACATGTCGTCAGACATAGCGAACCTCAATTTTTATTAGCAAGTGTAAAACAGTTGACTACTATCGCAATCCGAAGACGCGATAACAACCCATAGACAAGCGGATTTTCCAGCAGATAGCGCTGATGCTCCGCCTGCGCGACCGGTTTCTTTTTCATATCATTGTAAACACGTAACCGAACTCACAGATAACGGTTCGGCGAAACCACGAGAAAACTCTTGCGTTAACAAGAGCGCCCTTGTTCAGTCTTCAGCACCATTGCCGGCTCTGGAATCCTGAGAAGCGCCGAGATGGGTATAACATCGGCAGGTATGCAAAGCAGAGATGCAGATTGCGGGGGACATGCGCGCACCAGAACGATGCGACAGATTCAGCAGAATACAACGGTTCATTATCTCGTATCACCTCCACGGCCGCCTCGTAAGACGAACCCACAAGCCAAAGCAACGTTTTAACCCGGCTGGAAGTGGCGACACGAAGAAAACGTCGTGTGCTTTTGTATGAGCCGCGCGTCGCGTTTTATACCCAGAACGCAGAAAAAAAGCAAAGCATAAATGCGCATAATGTCAGCATTATCAGAAACGTTTACCGCCTGATTTTGACCGACATTGCGACGGCCTTCAAAAAAAGCTGGAAATTGGGCGAAGAAGTGACCTAAAATAGCCGTCCAGATGTTAATCCATCCATACTGATTAACACTCAGACTGCCAGTGTCAGTAACCTTCAGACTCATGGTAGAATCTTCTGTCATGACTATTCCGCACAACAGTTTGAGCTAACTAAATTCTCCTTAGGTGAAATTAAATATGGCAAAACACCTTTTTACGTCTGAGTCCGTATCAGAAGGGCATCCTGACAAAATCGCAGACCAAATCTCTGATGCCGTGTTGGATGCTATCCTGCAACAGGATCCGAAAGCACGCGTCGCCTGTGAAACCTACGTTAAAACCGGCATGGTTTTAGTTGGCGGTGAGATCACCACCAGCGCCTGGGTCGATATCGAAGAGATTACCCGTAATACGGTGCGCGAAATTGGCTATGTGCATTCCGACATGGGCTTTGACGCCAACTCTTGCGCAGTACTGAGCGCAATTGGCAAACAGTCTCCGGATATCAACCAGGGCGTTGACCGCGCAGACCCGCTGGAACAAGGCGCGGGCGACCAGGGCCTGATGTTTGGCTACGCGACAAATGAGACCGACGTACTGATGCCTGCGCCAATCACCTACGCGCACCGTCTGGTACAGCGTCAGGCTGAAGTGCGTAAAAATGGCACCCTGCCATGGTTGCGTCCGGATGCAAAAAGCCAGGTCACTTTCCAGTATGACGACGGCAAAATCGTCGGTATCGACGCCGTGGTTCTCTCTACGCAGCACGCAGAAGATATCGACCAAAAATCGCTGCAAGAAGCGGTGATGGAAGAGATCATCAAACCCATTCTGCCGTCTGAATGGTTAAATACGTCCACTAAGTTTTTTATCAACCCAACCGGGCGTTTTGTTATCGGCGGCCCGATGGGCGATTGTGGTCTGACCGGTCGTAAGATCATCGTTGATACCTACGGCGGTATGGCGCGTCACGGCGGCGGCGCCTTCTCCGGTAAAGATCCGTCTAAAGTTGACCGTTCTGCAGCTTACGCTGCGCGTTATGTCGCGAAAAACATCGTGGCGGCAGGTCTGGCGGATCGCTGTGAAATCCAGGTCTCCTACGCTATCGGCGTAGCGGAGCCGACGTCCATCATGGTGGAAACGTTCGGTACTGAAAAAGTGCCTGCTGAACAGTTGATTCTGCTGGTGCGCGAATTCTTCGACCTGCGCCCGTACGGCTTGATTCAGATGCTGGATCTGCTGCACCCGATCTACAAAGAAACTGCGGCTTACGGCCACTTCGGTCGCGAAAACTTCCCATGGGAAAAAACCGACAAAGCGCAACTGCTGCGCGATGCTGCCGGTCTGAAATAATCGCCCGCGCCTGACGCTGTTTTTCAGTCAGGTAAACCATACCGTACTTATCAAGGCCAGCGCCCTGCTGGCCTTTATCATTGCTGATACACACAACGTTATCAGATGTTCCAGCGTGTATTTATACTGACCTTTTTGTGATGCGCAGCACAATCCACTCTCCCCTTTCGTTTCTTCGACTACACTTTTTATCATTCAGTTTCAGTCATCATGAAAGCGGTTACATTCATTTTCATTAAGAACTGACCGCATCACTATCGGTATGCTAATTCTGCGATGAAAATATTACATAATTTTTCAACTTTGTCTGAATACCAGGCGATTGATATGGTTATAAGATTATTAAAACTATTATTTTTCAGATAATTAAATAATCACCGAGATAAATAGTAGTGTAAACGATTACACCATTGTGATTAGCCTCACATCTTTTTACGGCGTACTCACCTACTCTTAACATCGATAAAATTGCTAACCCAAC
This sequence comes from Salmonella sp. NW38, assembly GCF_051807745.1. Taxonomy (NCBI): domain Bacteria; kingdom Pseudomonadati; phylum Pseudomonadota; class Gammaproteobacteria; order Enterobacterales; family Enterobacteriaceae; genus Salmonella; species Salmonella sp. NW38. The sequence goes on from NZ_JAMMTO010000013.1 coordinate 107,900, forward strand.
CGGAGGGCATAATGCCTGACAATAAAAAACAAGGGCGTTCCAACAAGGCCATGACATTTTTTGTCTGCTTTCTTGCAGCCCTGGCAGGATTACTTTTTGGCCTGGATATCGGCGTTATCGCCGGTGCTTTACCCTTCATTACCGACGAGTTTCAGATTACCGCACACACTCAGGAATGGGTGGTCAGCTCCATGATGTTTGGCGCGGCCGTCGGCGCTGTCGGCAGCGGCTGGCTCTCCTTTAAGCTGGGTCGTAAAAAAAGCCTGATGATCGGCGCTATCCTTTTCGTCGCCGGTTCGCTGTTCTCCGCTGCGGCGCCTAACGTTGAAGTCCTGATTATTTCTCGCGTGCTGCTGGGTCTGGCCGTCGGCGTCGCTTCCTACACTGCACCGTTGTACCTGTCCGAGATCGCGCCGGAAAAAATTCGCGGCAGTATGATCTCAATGTACCAACTCATGATCACCATCGGGATTCTGGGCGCTTATCTGTCCGATACCGCGTTCAGCTACAGCGGCGCATGGCGCTGGATGCTCGGCGTGATCATCATCCCGGCCATTCTGCTGCTGATCGGCGTCTTCTTCCTGCCGGACAGCCCGCGCTGGTTTGCGGCAAAACGCCGCTTCCATGATGCTGAACGCGTCCTGTTGCGCCTGCGTGACACCAGTGCGGAAGCAAAACGTGAGCTCGATGAAATTCGCGAAAGTTTGCAGGTTAAACAGAGCGGTTGGGCGCTGTTCAAAGAGAACAGCAACTTCCGCCGCGCCGTGTTTCTTGGCATTTTGTTGCAGGTCATGCAGCAATTTACCGGGATGAACGTCATCATGTATTACGCGCCGAAAATCTTCGAACTGGCGGGGTACACGAATACCACGGAGCAGATGTGGGGCACCGTTATTGTTGGTCTGACTAACGTGCTGGCAACCTTCATCGCTATCGGCCTGGTTGACCGCTGGGGCCGCAAGCCGACCCTGACGCTGGGCTTCCTGGTCATGGCGATTGGTATGGGGATTCTGGGTACGATGATGCACATCGGCATCCATTCGCCGTCTGCGCAATACTTCGCTATCGCTATGCTGCTGATGTTCATCATTGGATTTGCGATGAGCGCTGGTCCGCTGATTTGGGTACTGTGCTCCGAAATCCAACCGCTGAAAGGCCGCGATTTCGGCATCACCTGCTCCACCGCGACCAACTGGATCGCCAATATGATCGTCGGCGCAACGTTCCTGACCATGCTGAACAATCTGGGTAACGCCAACACCTTCTGGGTCTACGCTGGCCTGAACGTGCTGTTTATCCTGCTGACCCTGTGGCTGGTGCCGGAAACCAAACACGTTTCGCTGGAACACATTGAACGTAACCTGATGAAAGGTCGTAAACTGCGCGAAATCGGCGCCCACGACTAATCCCTCCACGCTTCCTCCTGCCACAGGGGGAAGCGTTTTTCTTGCAGTCCCTCTTCCGTCGCACTATTCTCTGCCGCTATGAAAACCCCTCGTCTCCCTATCGCTATCCAGCAGGCCGTGATGCGTCGTCTGCGGGAAAATCTCGCCCAGGCGAACCTCAAGCTCGATAGACATTATCCGGAGCCGAAACTGGTGTATACGCAACGCGGCACCTCGGCGGGCACCGCCTGGCTGGAGAGCTACGAAATCCGCCTCAACCCGGTGTTACTGCTGGAAAACATCGACACCTTTATTGCAGAGGTCGTGCCGCATGAACTGGCGCATCTGTTGGTGTGGAAGCACTTCGGACGCAAGGCTCCGCATGGCAAGGAATGGAAGTGGATGATGGAAAGCGTGCTGGGCGTTCCGGCCAGACGTACTCATCAATTTGCGCTGCAATCCGTACGGCGCAATACCTTTCCCTACCATTGCCAATGCCAGCAACATCAACTCACCGTCCGCCGTCATAATCGGGTAGTACGCGGCGAAGCGGTTTATCGTTGCGTTCACTGCGGCGAACCACTGGTCGCCGGGTAGTTCCCGAAACGTCCGGGAACTTTCCTGAGCGGACTGATTGCATACAGACACAACTTTCGTTACGTTGCGGGCTCGTTTTGCTATGGAGTGTGCAATGTACCGTAATTTTTCTTTTGCCGCTGCGTTGCTGGCCGCAGCGTTTTCAGGCCAGGCATTGGCCGACGGCATTAACAATTTTTCTCAGGCCAAAGCGGCGAGCGTCAAAGTCAATGCCGACGCGCCCGGCAGCTTTTACTGCGGGTGCCAAATCCGCTGGCAGGGTAAAAAAGGCGTCGTAGACCTGGAGTCCTGCGGCTATAAGGTGCGTAAAAACGAGAATCGCGCCAGACGCATTGAGTGGGAGCACGTTGTCCCCGCCTGGCAATTCGGTCATCAGCGTCAGTGCTGGCAGGACGGCGGGCGAAAAAACTGCGCTAAAGATCCGGTCTACCGCAAAATGGAAAGCGATATGCATAACCTGCAGCCCGCCATTGGCGAAGTGAATGGCGATCGCGGCAACTTTATGTATAGCCAGTGGAACGGCGGCGAAGGTCAGTACGGGCAATGCGCCATGAAAGTGGATTTTAAAGCGAAAATCGCCGAGCCGCCCGCCCGCGCCCGTGGCGCAATCGCCCGCACTTATTTTTATATGCGCGACCAATACCAACTGAAACTTTCCCGCCAACAAACGCAGCTTTTTAACGTCTGGGATAAGCAGTACCCCGTTACCGCCTGGGAATGCGAGCGCGATGCGCGTATCGCGAAGGTCCAGGGTAATCATAATCCCTATGTGCAACGCGCTTGCCAGGCGCGAAAGAGCTAACCTACACTAGCGGGATTCTTGTTAACCCATGCCCTGGATAGCCAAACGCCGGGGCCATGACGCGGATTTTTTTATTATGCGTATTCCCCGCATTTATCACCCTGAATTGTTGACGTCCGGTACGCAGATTTCGTTATGCGAAGATGCGGCCAACCATATTGGTCGTGTACTGCGCATGGGACCGGGACAAGCGTTACAGCTGTTTGACGGCAGTAATCAGGTATTCGATGCTGAAATCATTAGCGCCAGTAAGAAAAGCGTTGAAGTGCAAGTGATGAAAGGCGAAATCGACGATCGTGAATCGCCGCTGCATATCCATCTGGGCCAGGTGATGTCGCGCGGTGAAAAAATGGAATTTACTATCCAGAAATCGATCGAACTGGGTGTAAACCTCATTACGCCACTGTTCTCTGAGCGCTGTGGCGTTAAACTGGATAATGAACGTCTGAACAAAAAGCGCCAGCAGTGGCAAAAGATCGCCATCGCCGCCTGCGAACAATGCGGGCGTAACCGGGTGCCGGAAATTCGCCCGCCGATGGCGCTGGAGGCCTGGTGCGCCGAGCAAGATTCCGGGCTGAAGCTCAATCTTCATCCGCGCGCCCATGCCAGCATCAACACTCTGCCGCTGCCGGTTGAACGCGTCCGACTGCTGATCGGCCCGGAAGGCGGGCTGTCGGCGGACGAAATCGCGATGACCGCGCGCTATCAGTTTACTGATATTCTGTTAGGACCTCGCGTTCTGCGTACTGAGACAACCGCGCTCACCGCCATTACCGCGCTACAGGTGCGTTTTGGCGACTTAGGATGAAGCGTTAACGGAGAAAATAATGATCAAGCTCGGCATCGTGATGGACCCCATCGCACACATCAACATCAAGAAAGACACCAGTTTCGCTATGCTGCTGGAAGCCCAACGTCGTGGTTATGAACTTCATTATATGGAGATGGCCGACCTTTATCTGATTAACGGCGAAGCCCGCGCCCGCACGCGAACGTTGAGCGTGGAGCAAAATTACGATAAATGGTACGAGTTCGGCAGCGAGCAGGAGATTAAACTTGCCGACCTCGACGTTATCCTGATGCGTAAAGATCCGCCGTTTGATACCGAGTTTATTTATGCGACCTATATTCTGGAACGCGCTGAAGAGGAAGGGACGCTTATCGTCAACAAACCGCAAAGCCTGCGCGACTGTAATGAAAAACTGTATACTGCCTGGTTTGCCGACCTGACCCCGGAAACGCTGGTAACGCGCAATAAAGCGCAGCTCAAAGCGTTTTGGGAAAAGCATGGCGATATCATTATGAAACCGCTGGACGGTATGGGCGGCGCGTCCATTTTCCGCGTTAAGGAAGGCGATCCTAACATAGGCGTTATTGCCGAAACGCTGACCGAGCTGGGCAACCGCTACTGCATGGCGCAGAACTATTTGCCCGCTATCAAAGATGGCGATAAGCGCGTCCTGGTCGTCGACGGCGAGCCGGTGCCTTACTGCCTGGCGCGTATTCCGCAGGGCGGCGAAACCCGCGGCAACCTGGCGGCTGGTGGTCGCGGCGAACCCCGTCCGTTGAGCGAAAGCGACTGGGAAATCGCCCGCCGCGTTGGGCCGACGCTTAAAGCCAAAGGGCTTATTTTCGTCGGTCTGGATATTATCGGCGACCGCTTAACGGAAATTAACGTGACCAGCCCAACCTGCGTGCGTGAAATTGAAGCGGAATATCCGATCTCTATCACCGGGATGTTGATGGACGCCATCGAAGCGCGTCTGGCGAAGTAAACGTTTATTGCCCGGTGGCGTGCGCTTACCGGGCCTGAGCAATCACGCCGCCCCGGTCGGATAAGGCGGCGCATCAGCATCGCCATCCGGCAATCAATTGCCCGATAAGGCAGCCGTCCTTTGGCAAAAGACGGCTTATATGAGTGACAACCGTCCGCTTTCCCCACATACTGAACGCTGTCGTTTTTTTGAACCAGGAAACAGAACCTCTGACAATGAATTTACAGCATCACTTTCTTATTGCCATGCCTGCGCTCCAGGACCCGATTTTCCGCCGTTCCGTGGTGTATATTTGCGAGCACAACCAGGACGGCGCTATGGGGATTATTATTAATAAGCCTTTGGAAAATCTGCAAATTGAAGGGATTCTGGAAAAACTAAAAATTACGCCGGAACCGCGCGATTCGGCAATTCGTCTTGATAAAGCCGTGATGCTCGGCGGCCCGCTGGCGGAAGATCGCGGATTTATTCTCCATACTCCGCCGTCACGTTTCGCCTCCAGCATTCGTATCTCAGACAATACCGTGATTACCACCTCCCGCGATGTGCTGGAAACGTTAGGTACCCAACAACAGCCTTCCGATGTGCTGGTCGCGCTGGGCTACGCCTCCTGGGATAAAGGCCAGCTTGAACAAGAGTTGCTTGATAACGCCTGGCTTACCGCGCCCGCCGATCTCAATATTTTGTTCAAAACGCCCATTGCCGAGCGCTGGCGCGAAGCGGCAAAACTTATTGGCATTGATATTCTGACCATGCCTGGCGTTGCGGGGCACGCCTGATGAGCGACACCTTACTGGCCTTTGACTTCGGCACAAAAAGCATCGGCGTTGCAATAGGACAACGTATTACCGGCACCGCCCGTCCGCTTCCGGCAATCAAAGCACAGGACGGCACGCCCGACTGGACGCTCATTGAACGTTTGCTGAAAGAGTGGCAGCCGGACGAAATTATTGTCGGGCTACCGCTCAATATGGATGGCACTGAACAACCGCTGACGGCGCGCGCACGTAAATTCGCCAACCGTATTCATGGGCGTTTCGGGGTAACTGTCACGCTGCACGATGAACGACTCAGCACCGTTGAAGCACGCTCCGGTCTGTTTGAACGAGGTGGGTATCGCGCACTGAACAAAGGCAAAGTGGACTCGGCCTCCGCCGTGATTATCCTCGAAAGCTATTTTGAACAGGGGTATTAAAGCCGTTTTTGTCAGCCGGCGGATAACGCGGTCACGGTTGCCAGGCTTGCTGGGCAATACGCTGGTTTAATGCCTTCAACGCCTGTAAACGCGCAGCCGCCTCCGCCTCATCAATCCGCCACATTCCCGCAAAGGCCAGCGCTGCGGCGTGCTTGCCTAGCGGTTGCGCCATAGAAACTTCACCATCAGCGTGATGCCACAGCACGTATCCCCGCTGGCGCTGCTGCGCCACATGCGGCGCCAGATTACGCCACTGCTCCGGAGTAAAACGCTGCATTAGCGCCTCATCGCTTTCTGCCGCCAGTAACGCCACTCCTGTTACCGACTGCCAGACCGGGCACATGCGAAACCCCGCCAACGCCTGACTTCCCTGCGAACCCGGCGTAGAGTGATAAATATAGATAATCTGGTCTTCCCATAGCACGCCTAATGCCACCACGATGTCTTTGGGCGCATGGCGTTCAAGGATAGGCAACGCATGGGAGAACAGCGCTGAACCACGAATCGCCTGCGCCGCCAAAGCATGAATGCCTGGCCCGGGTAAATAGCGTCGGTGCTCATCCTGCATCGTGAGTCCAATAGAGGCCATCGTCATTAACAGGCGATTAACGCGCGTGGTATTAATATCCATCAGCCGGGCAAGCTCGCGACATCCGATAGCACGGTCGCTGGAGACCAGATATTGCAGACAGCGAATGCCATCTATCAGGCTTTGATTCGGTTGTGATGACATCGTTAAATGGCTTCGCTGTGGTTTTAACAAAGCTGCGATTTTAACGCCGGTTCGCCAGGATACAAGCCTGCATGCCATTCAATCCACCGCGCCAGTCAACACTTTACAACCCCCCTACGCCGCCATCTTCGCTACAGCCGTCCCTGCGCCTGACGCCATTGCGCGCTCTGGGCGAATGTCATCATCCCCTGCTGCTGCCCGGTTTGTATCACGTGGGCCAACTGATGGAGTTTGCCTTCACGGATCAAATTCCCTGTGGCTGACGTATTAATCAGTAATTCAAACAACGCCACGCGCCCATCCTGTCTGTCGACCTCCAGTTTTTGCGATAGTACAGCGCGCAGACTACCCGCCAGTTGACTGCGTACCGGTTCTTTTTCCTGCGCCGGAAAACTATCCACTAATCTTTCCACCGCCTGCGCCGCACCGCGAGTATGCAGGGTTGCCAGTACCAGATGCCCCGTTTCCGCCGCCGTCAGCGCCAGGCGAATGGTCTCGCTGTCACGCAGCTCTCCCAGCAAAATGACATCGGGATCTTCACGCAACGCCGCGCGCAGCCCGGCGGCAAAAGTGGCGCAATGCTGGCCGATTTCCCGCTGCTGTATCAGGCAACGCTTGCTGGTGTAACGGTACTCAATAGGATCTTCCAGCGTCAGGATGTGTTTATCGGCATGTTGATTAAGATGTCCCACCATCGCCGCCAGCGTGGTGGACTTCCCGCAGCCAGTAGCGCCAGTGACCAGAATCAGTCCGTTCTCGCTGGCAAGCAGTGCGGGTACTATCGGCGGCATCTGGATTTCCGCCAGATCAGGACAACGCTCGGGCAATAGCCGTAGCGCCAGCGACGTTCCCTGTTGATGTGTGAACGCACTGGCGCGTAGGCGCCGCGTGCCAGACAGCGAGACGGCGAAATCAAGCTGGCCGTGCGTTCGCCACTGATATTGTTGCGCGTCATTAAGCCAATCAAGCAGAAGCTTGTCGACATCTGGCGCGGTAAAAGGCGCGATCTCCATGCGTCCTTGTTTGCGCCATCGCGCAGGCCAGGCGTTACACAGGTGTAGATCCGAGACGTTATGCTTTACACTAAGCGTCACAATTTCTTCCATATTCATATAAACATCCTCGGAAAATGAACGATATCGCGCATAACCTGGCACACATCCGGGACAAAATCTCCGCCGCGGCGACGCGTTGCGGCCGCTCTTCAGAAGAAGTTACGTTGCTTGCAGTGAGTAAAACCAAACCTGCGAGCGACATCGCAGAAGCCATTGCCGCCGGACAACGGGCATTTGGTGAAAATTATGTACAAGAGGGGGTGGAAAAAATCCGCCACTTTCAGGAAGCGAAAGTGGAAGGCCTGCACTGGCACTTTATTGGCCCTTTACAGTCCAACAAAAGTCGGCTGGTGGCCGAGCATTTTGACTGGTGTCATACCATCGATCGCCTGCGTATCGCCTCGCGGCTGAGCGAACAGCGTCCGGATAATCTGCCGGCGCTAAATGTTCTGATCCAAATTAATATCAGCGATGAAAACAGCAAATCAGGCATTCCGCTGGCGGAACTGGATGAGCTGGCCGCGGCGGTGGCTACACTGCCGCGTCTGCGGCTTCGCGGACTGATGGCGATCCCGGCGCCAGAGTCAGATTATGTAAGGCAGTTTGAAGTCGCACGTCAAATGGCTGTAGCATTTGCCGGGCTGAAAGCGCGCTACCCTGACGTTGATACCCTATCTCTGGGTATGAGCGACGATATGGAAGCCGCGATTGCGGCAGGTAGCACAATGGTGCGCATCGGCACCGCTATCTTTGGTGCTCGTGATTACACAAAAAATTAAGGAAAACTGAGGAACGCCATGAATACGTTGACCTTCCTGCTCTCAACGGTAATTGAGCTGTATACCATGGTGCTATTATTGCGCGTGTGGATGCAGTGGGCCCGCTGTGACTTTTACAACCCTTTCTCCCAGTTCGTGGTGAAAATTACGCAGCCCATCATCGGACCGCTGCGTCGTATTATCCCGCCAATGGGGCCGATTGACAGCGCTTCCCTGCTGGTGGCGTTTATTCTTAGCGTTATTAAGGCGATAGTGCTGTTTAAGGTAATTACGTTTCAGGCGATTATCTGGATTGCCGCGGTGCTTATCTTGCTTAAAACAATCGGCCTGCTGATCTTCTGGGTGCTGCTGGTCATGGCTATCATGAGCTGGGTGAGCCAGGGTCGTAGCCCGATTGAATATGTATTGATTCAGCTTGCCGAGCCGCTGCTCAGCCCGATTCGCCGTATACTGCCTGCGATGGGCGGCATCGACTTCTCGCCGATGGTTCTGGTGCTGCTGCTGTATGTCGTTAATATGGGGATCGCTGAAGTCTTACAAGCGACAGGCAACATGTTGCTGCCGGGGCTGTGGATGGCGCTATGAGTGCTGTGACTCGCTGCGAAGACGGTCTGGTGTTACGGCTTTATATTCAGCCGAAAGCCAGCCGCGACAGTATTGTGGGCTTACATGGCGACGAGGTGAAAGTCGCCATTACTGCCCCGCCGGTTGACGGTCAGGCAAACAGCCATCTGATCAAGTTTCTCGGTAAACAGTTTCGCGTGGCGAAAAGTCAGATCGTCATCGAAAAAGGCGAGCTGGGCCGTCACAAACAGGTAAAAATTATTCACCCGCAACAGATCCCGCCGGAAATTGCGGCGTTAACTGAGTAGGTATCCCATGCAAAAAGTTGTTCTCGCAACCGGCAACGCCGGTAAAGTGCGCGAGCTCGCGTCGCTGTTAAGCGATTTTGGGCTTGATGTGGTAGCGCAAACGGAACTGGGCGTCGATTCCGCGGAAGAAACCGGCCTGACGTTTATTGAAAACGCGATTCTCAAAGCGCGCCATGCCGCTAAAATGACCGGTCTGCCCGCCATTGCCGATGACTCCGGTCTGGCCGTTGACGTTTTAGGCGGCGCGCCGGGTATCTATTCCGCGCGCTATTCTGGCGAAAACGCGACAGATCAGCAAAACTTGGAAAAACTGCTGCATACTCTACGGGATGTTCCGGACGACAAACGCCAGGCGCGATTCCATTGTGTACTGGTTTATTTGCGTCATGCCGAAGATCCCACACCGATAGTCTGTCACGGTAGCTGGCCTGGCGTTATTACTCGCCAGGCGGCCGGAAATGGCGGATTTGGCTATGATCCCATTTTCTTCGTACCGTCTGAAGGCAAAACCGCCGCAGAACTGACCCGTGAAGAAAAAAGCGCGATTTCCCACCGTGGACAAGCGCTCAAGCTGCTGCTGGATGCGTTACGCAATGGCTAAACTACCGCCGCTCAGTCTTTATATTCATATTCCCTGGTGTGTACAAAAATGTCCATATTGCGACTTCAATTCCCATGCGTTGAAGGGCGAGGTGCCGCATGACGACTACGTCCAGCATCTGTTAAGCGATCTGGATGCCGACGTCGCCTGGGCGCAAGGGCGTGAAGTAAAGACCATTTTTATTGGCGGCGGTACGCCAAGCCTGCTTTCCGGGCCGGCGATGCAAACGCTGCTGGACGGCGTGCGTGCGCGCCTGAATCTGGCGGCGGATGCGGAAATTACCATGGAAGCGAACCCCGGCACGGTCGAAGCCGACCGCTTCATCGACTATCAGCGCGCCGGCGTAAACCGGATCTCCATTGGCGTGCAGAGCTTTAGTGAGCCTAAGCTGAAACGTCTTGGCCGTATTCACGGTCCACAAGAGGCGATGCGGGCAGCAAGACTGGCAAATGGGCTTGGGCTACGCAGCTTTAACCTCGACTTGATGCATGGATTGCCGGACCAAACGCTGGAAGAGGCGCTGAACGATTTGCGACAGGCAATTGCGCTTAATCCGCCGCATCTCTCATGGTATCAATTGACGATTGAACCCAACACTCTGTTCGGTTCGCGTCCGCCGGTTTTACCGGACGATGACGCTCTGTGGGATATCTTTGAGCAGGGCCACCAGTTACTAACCGCCGCGGGCTATCAGCAATACGAAACGTCGGCCTATGCCAAACCCGGTTATCAGTGCCAGCATAATCTGAACTACTGGCGCTTTGGCGACTATCTGGGTATTGGCTGCGGCGCCCACGGTAAAGTCACCTTCCCGGGCGGCAGGATCCTGCGCACCACCAAAACCCGTCACCCACGCGGTTATATGCAGGGACGTTACCTGGAAAGCCAGCGTGACGTGAGTGATGACGATAAACCCTTTGAGTTCTTTATGAACCGTTTTCGGTTGCTGGAGCGCGCGCCTCGCGCCGAATTTGTCGACTACACCGGGCTTACGGAAGCGGTTATTCGTCAGCCAATCGACGAGGCTATTGCCCAGGGCTACCTGACCGAATGCGAGCAATACTGGCAGATTACCCGGCACGGTAAACTGTTTTTAAACTCTCTTCTTGAGTTGTTTCTCGCGGAATAACAAGGAATAAGCCTGTCGCGCCAGCGGGTAAAATACCTGATGGCGCGACGCTTACCGATCTGTGGCGGTTAATGCGCCGCCGGCAAGCGCATTATTTAATAACGCCTTTACGACGCAAATCGTCCGTATCTTTTTTCCAGCGCTCGTAACCGTCATTAATATCCATGATTTTCATGCGGATATCACTCTGTTGCATCTGAAGTTTCTGTACCGCTATATTCAGCGGATATTGTCCTTTCTCTAACGTTATCCAGTCATTCTGCGCTTTTCGACGCAGCTCTTCTGATTTCAAAAATACCTGCCGCCGTTGCTCGTGTATGTCTAAATCTCTTTTCTGCTGAATAGCCGCTTCATTGCACGGCTCACTCTGCTTACGGCACGCGTCTAATGCCGGTTGATAGACCTCTTTTTCGTATTTCTCGGCATATACGCTGCTATCGTTGGCTTTTACATAATCATCGCGCTCTTTTAACGTCTTTTTAAACGCCTCGGCGCGGGTCAACGGTTTCCCATCAGCGCCTTTTCCCCAATATGCGTCCGCTTCTTTTTTAGCTACCGCTATTTTCTTATCCAGGGCAGAGAGTTGTTTTTCAAGACCGGGGATCGACGCTTTCTGCGCACGCCAGGAGGCTTCAATGTTGCCAAACCGATAGTTAAAGTCATCACTGTTGACGATCAGGTATTTATCATTCGTTTTAATGTCGTCAATAGCCCGGCCCTGATCGCTGGCTGCCATTTGTAATGAGTAATAGCTCACCGTCCAGCCAGAGGCTGGCGTCCCTTTGCTGGTCAACATGGCAGAAAATTTAACGGGACGATCTTTGGTCCAGGTTTTTTCAACAAAATAATAATCCGCCGCCATACCAACGCCGGTATACATATCTTCACGGGAAGAAATATCCCCTTCGGCAGACCAGGTGGCCTGATTGCCCCTCGAATCAAGATTTTTTAAGGTAATGGAATCCAGTTTAAGTATGCCGTGGTACTGCTTACTAAACTGTTCTTTTAAGATGTTATCGGAGGGTTGAGCAACCTCTGCCCAACTATAGTCTGAAATCAGGGCAAACAGCGCTGCGCCAGCAATCCATTGTCGAACCACTTGTGGACCTCCCGTCCAGAGACATGACGCCCACAATTATCATAACCAGGATGATAATTAGCAAGATAATAGTGTTGGTTGTGCGAGAGGTCTTCCAAAGATGGCCCCGGCCTTCCGACCGGGGCATTATCTTTAATACTGATTGAACATCGTCTGGATCTGTTTTGGATCTTTAGTCTGGGTTAATGCCAGTTGCAGTAAGACACGCGCTTTTTGCGGGTTCAGCGTGCCGGAAGCGACAAAGCCGTATTTTGCATCGTCAACTTCCGCATCCTGCGTGGTTGCGCCAGTCGGCACACGTGAAGAACGCACCACTACCGTACCGTTGTGCGCAGCGGTCGCCAGGGTATCAAAGACCGTTTTATACAGGTTGCCGTTACCCACGCCTGCGCTCACGATCCCGTCATAACCCGCGTCTACCAGCGCTTTTGCCGGCAGATCGGACGCATTCGCATAGTTATAAACGATACCGACTTTCGGCAACGCGGTCAGCTTCGACACGTCGAACGGGGTGGAGGTGGTATGTTTACGCTCTGGTGTACGCTGGTAGTCAATTTTACCGTTGTGGATATAACCCAGCGGGCCATAGTTAACCGCTTTAAACGTCGCCACGTCAGTCGTATTGGTCTTAGTGACGTCGCGTCCGTCCATCACGGTATCATTCATTACCACCAGCACGCCGCGATTGGCAGACTGTTTATCAGCCGCTGTTACTACCGCATTATAGAGGTTGAACGGGCCATCTGCGCTCATTGACGTGGAAGGGCGCATCGCGCCGACCAGTACCACCGGTTTATTGCATTTCACGGTCAGATCGAGGAAATAAGCGGTCTCTTCCATCGTATCAGTACCGTGGGTGATCACGAAACCGTCGGTGCTGTCGCACTCGGTATTGATTTTTTTCGCCAGCGTGAGCCAGACTTCATCGTTCATATCCTGCGAGCCAATGTTAACGACCTGCTCGCCTTTCACTACCGCAATGTCCTTCAATTGAGGAACGGCATCCACCAGATTTTCGACGCCGACTTTACCTGCCGTATAATTTGATTTTGTTGCTGAATCACCACCGCCAGCGATCGTTCCGCCGGTCGCTAAGATGGTGATATTCGGTAAAGCGAACGCTGCGCCGCTGAAACCCATTACCAGAGCAGCTAATGCCGTTTTCCTGAAAAACTCCATGTTATATCTCCAGTTATGTCAACTGGTCGCATTATCTCTATATTGCAGACGAATAATGTGACGCCATACGATTAACCAGCGATATATATCCAACAGAGAGTATTTTTTAGAGATGGATAACAAAATGCAGGAAAAAACAGAATAAAAAGGCGCAGATACGATCTACGCCATTGTTTAAAAAGGAAAGATTACTTCAGGCTGCCAACCAGCGCTTTGCGGCTATCTTCTAAGGTTACTACGCGGCTACAGACATCTTTGCCAAACTGCTGGAAATCTTTCTCCTGATTTTTCCATTCGTTCTGGATAGCGGTTTGCAAACCACCGAGGCTGCCCATCACGCCCTGTAAAGGATTGCCGCCGCCTTTAAGCACCGCTTTGGCGCCCATTTCGTTAATACTGTCCTGCAAAATACCGCCCATCGCCTGATTCACCAACTGCTGACCGTCGGCACGCACCTGGTCGATAGCCTTATAGTGGAACGTCAGGCCGTCCGTACGATGTTCAATAATGCGGTTCATTTGCGCTTTTAATTGCGCATCAAGCTTCGTCAGACGGCTACGCATGTTGCTGCTTTCGCCCACCTCTTTAGCGATGATTTTATCCAGCTCCACGCGGCCTTTTTCTACGCGCGATCGGGCGCCCTCATCAATCCACGGCAGCGCGCTTCGCAGCTCCGCCTGGTAATCTTTCGCCTGCTCGCGCTGCGCGGCGCTAAGGGTGTACTGCTTACCGTTGTACATCACATTGCCGTCCGGCGTGATCACCAGGTTGCCGTTTTCACCTTTCACCTGCACCGTTTGTGGACTCAGGATCACATCGTCACGCGGCGTGACACTGCATTTGTAATCTGCATGAGCGGCCATCGCCGTCAACGTTAGCACTGCCGCCAGCAGCGTTTTGCGCATCATAACTTTCCCTCAAGACAAAGCGGGCCGGCATTTGCCGACCCTGTACTTATTAGTCCCACCAAACGTCGAAAAGTTCGCTGGTTCGGACTTCTTCAAGGTTGCACGCTTCCAGCCACTTACGCACAATCCCCTGATGTTCTTCGGTACATTTACCGATTTCCTGCATACAAATCAGCCCTTCCCAGGCCAGGTAGCCGCTGCCGTCAAACGCCAGTTTATTAGGCTCAATAACGTCATTAATAAAGTCATCGACAGTCTTATCGATCTGCTCTTCAGATGTACCTTCCGGAAAACGCCATGCCACCGAAAATCCTAATTCCTGGAATTCGTCAATGTGCATTTTTTTACGCAGACGACGACTACGGTTCTTTGCCATTATTTCACCCTCTCGAACATTAAGTCCCATACGCCATGACCAAGACGATGGCCACGTTGTTCAAATTTCGTTACCGGGCGCGATTCCGGGCGCGGTACATAATCATTGCTCTCTGACAGATTTTTGTACCCGTCGATAGAAGACATGACTTCAAGCATGTGTTCCGCATACGCTTCCCAGTCGGTCGCCATATGGAAAACGCCGCCCAATTTCAGCTTGCTCAATACCAGTTCAGCAAACGGCACCTGAACGATACGGCGTTTATTATGACGCGCTTTATGCCACGGGTCAGGGAAAAAGAGCTGAACCATCGATAAAGAATTGTCAGGAATCATTTTATGCAACACTTCTACCGCGTCGTGGCACATGACGCGCAGGTTTTCAACGCCCTCTTCATGAGCGGACGCCAGACACGCGCCGACGCCGGGCGAATGCACTTCAATACCGAGGAAATTCTGCTCCGGGCGCGCTTTCGCCATCGCCACGAGAGACGCCCCCATGCCAAAACCAATCTCCAGCGTCACCGGCGCTTCGCGACCAAACAGCGTGGCGAAATCTACCGGCGCTTCGCTGAACTCGACGCCCATCACCGGCCAGTAGTTTTCCAGCGCGTGTTCTTGCCCCTTTGTCAGTCGCCCCTGGCGACGAACAAAACTACGAATACGGCGCAGCGGGCGACCGTTTTCATCAAATTCCGGTGAAATGACGTCGTTTTTCATAAAAGTGTAGTCTGCTGTGTTTGAGTTCTGAAAACGGGCATTATCCAAAGTTAGTTGCCGGATGCAAGCATGAAGCGCACTGCGGAAAGTTCCGGTTTACACCCTGCGGCCTCTGTGCTGCAATCTTGCCCCCGGCAATAATGAATGAGTTTCCATGCAAGCGTCTCAATTTTCAGCCCAGGTTCTGGACTGGTACGACAAATACGGGCGGAAAACGCTGCCCTGGCAAATTAACAAGACGCCTTACAAAGTATGGCTCTCGGAAGTCATGTTGCAACAAACGCAGGTGACGACGGTGATTCCTTACTTTGAGCGATTTATGGCGCGCTTTCCCACGGTGACGGATTTAGCGAATGCGCCGCTGGATGAAGTGCTCCATTTATGGACCGGGCTCGGCTATTACGCCCGCGCGCGTAATTTGCATAAAGCGGCGCAACAGGTGGCGACGCTTCACGGTGGAGAATTCCCGCAAACTTTTGCCGAAATCGCCGCGCTACCCGGCGTCGGGCGTTCAACCGCCGGCGCGATTCTCTCCCTCGCGTTAGGTAAACATTATCCGATTCTTGATGGAAACGTTAAACGTGTGCTGGCTCGCTGTTATGCTGTTAGCGGCTGGCCTGGAAAAAAAGAGGTGGAGAATACGCTGTGGACGTTGAGCGAGCAAGTGACGCCCGCACGCGGCGTGGAGCGTTTTAATCAGGCGATGATGGATCTGGGCGCGATGGTTTGTACGCGTTCAAAGCCAAAGTGCACCCTGTGTCCGCTGCAAAACAGTTGTATCGCCGCTGCGCATGAAAGCTGGTCACGCTATCCGGGCAAGAAACCGAAACAGACGTTACCGGAGCGGACGGGTTACTTTTTATTGTTACAGCATAATCAGGAGATTTTCCTGGCGCAGCGCCCTCCCAGCGGTTTATGGGGCGGACTCTACTGCTTCCCGCAGTTCGCCAGCGAAGATGAATTACGTGAATGGCTGGCGCAACGGCATGTTAACGCTGATAATTTGACCCAGCTTAACGCGTTTCGCCACACATTTAGCCATTTCCACCTGGATATTGTGCCTATGTGGCTTCCCGTGTCGTCACTGGACGCCTGCATGGATGAAGGCAGCGCGCTCTGGTATAACTTAGCGCAACCGCCGTCAGTCGGACTGGCGGCCCCCGTGGAGCGCTTGTTACAGCAGTTACGTACCGGAGCGCCAGTTTAACGCCCCGGTCGATGAAGAGGATCACTTATGAGCAGAACGATTTTTTGTACTTACCTGCAACGCGATGCTGAAGGGCAAGATTTTCAGCTCTACCCTGGCGAACTGGGAAAACGTATCTATAACGAGATCTCTAAGGACGCGTGGGCGCAGTGGCAGCATAAGCAGACCATGTTGATTAACGAGAAAAAGCTCAACATGATGAACGCCGAGCACCGTAAGCTGCTGGAACAGGAGATGGTGAGCTTCCTGTTCGAAGGCAAAGACGTTCATATCGAAGGTTATACGCCGGAAGATAAAAAATAGGCCCGTTGCTGAATGAGGCTGCGCTTATTCGGCCTGTGAGTTATGCCGGATAAGCTCTTAGCGCCGCTGCCCGGCAACATGGCATAACGACAACACAACATGCACTCCCGGAATGATGAAAAAATTACTCGCGCTTGCTGTTATTGCGCCGTTGCTCATCTCCTGCTCCAGTTCGACCAAAAAAGGCGAGACGTATAATGAAGCCTGGGTCAAGGATACCAACGGCTTTGATATTTTGATGGGGCAATTTGCCAACAATATTGAAAATCTGTGGGGATATAAGGAAGTCCTGATCGCCGGGCCGAAAGACTACGTCAAATATACCGATCAGTTCCAGACCCGTAGCCACATCAACTTTGATGATGGGACCATTACCGTTGAAACCATCGCCGGGACGGAACCTACCGCACATCTGCGCCGGGCCATTATTAAAACGTTGCTCATGGGTGACGACCCAACCTCCGTCGATCTTTACTCCGATGTCGATGACATAAAAATTTCTAAAGAACCCTTCCTGTATGGTCAGGTCCTCGACAATACCGGCCAGCCTATTCGCTGGGAAGGCCGCGCCACGACATTCGCGGATTACTTGCTGAAAACGCGGCTCAAAAGCCGCAGTAACGGCCTGCGTATTATTTACAGCGTCACCATTAATCTGGTGCCGAACCACCTTGATAAACGCGCGCATAAATACATTGGCATGGTACGCCAGGCCTCCCGTAAATACGGCGTTGACGAGTCGCTGATTCTGGCGATTATGCAAACGGAGTCCTCGTTCAACCCGTATGCGGTCAGCCACGCGGATGCGCTGGGCCTGATGCAGGTGGTGCAACACAGCGCCGGGAAAGATGTTTTCCGTTCTCAGGGTAAGTCCGGCACGCCAAGCCGTAACTTCCTGTTCGACCCCGCCAGCAATATCGATACCGGCACAGCGTATCTGGCGATGTTGAATAATGTCTATCTGAGCGGTATTGAGAATCCGACGTCGCGGCGCTATGCGGTCATTACCGCCTACAATGGCGGCGCAGGCAGCGTATTACGCGTATTCTCGAACGATAAAATTCAGGCCGCGAATATGATTAACCGCATGTCGCCGGGGGATGTGTACCAGATATTAACCACCCGACATCCATCTGCGGAGTCGCGCCGCTATCTGTATAAGGTGAATTCCGCCCAGCGATCGTATCGCCGCCGATAAACCATCGCATCCCGCCTCTGGCTGGCACAGGACAGCGGCGGGAAAGGCAAAAGTGTTAACTCCGTCACCATTTTACCTTGCAATCAGAAATTGTTTGCAAATATTTGTCACAGGTAACAAAAAAAGCCCGCCTCTCATTGATAGAATCACACCAAATCACAACGGCAAATGTGCCTTTTAAAACATTCATCCGCTCTCAGGTGTGAGGAAATTAACATGAATCTTAAGCTGCAGCTTAAAATACTTTCTTTTCTGCAGTTCTGTCTGTGGGGAAGCTGGCTCACTACCCTGGGCTCGTATATGTTCGTCACCTTAAAATTTGACGGCGCATCTATTGGCGCAGTTTATAGTTCACTGGGGATTGCCGCCGTCTTTATGCCGACCTTGCTAGGCATTGTGGCTGACAAATGGCTGAGCGCGAAATGGGTCTATGCCCTGTGTCATGTTGTCGGCGCCATCACGCTATTCATGGCCGCGGAAGTCACTACGCCTGGGGCGATGTTCTTTGTGATCCTGCTTAACTCGTTGGCCTATATGCCGACGTTGGGCTTGATCAATACCATATCGTATTACCGCCTGCAGTCTGCCGGCATGGATATTGTGACTGACTTCCCACCTATCCGTATCTGGGGTACCATTGGCTTTATTCTGGCGATGTGGGGCGTGAGTTTCTCCGGTTTCGAGCTGAGCCATATGCAGCTTTATATCGGCGCGACGCTTTCTGTTCTGCTGGTACTGTTTACCTTTACCCTGCCGCACATTCCGGTGGCGAACCAACAGAAAAACCAGAGCTGGACATCAATGCTGGGCCTTGACGCTTTTGCGCTGTTTAAAAATAAGCGGATGGCGATTTTCTTCATCTTCTCCATGATGCTGGGCGCGGAACTGCAGATCACCAACATGTTTGGCAACACCTTCCTGCATAGCTTTGATAAAGATCCGCTATTCGCCAGTAGCTTTATCGTGCAGCACGCCTCGGTGATGATGTCGATTTCGCAGATTTCTGAAACGTTATTCATCCTGACCATTCCGTTCTTCCTGAGCCGTTATGGTATTAAGAACGTTATGCTTATCAGTATTGTGGCGTGGATGCTGCGTTTCGGCCTGTTCGCTTATGGCGACCCGACGCCGTTCGGTACCGTTCTGCTGGTACTGTCGATGATTGTGTACGGCTGCGCCTTCGATTTCTTCAACATTTCTGGCTCGGTGTTTGTCGAAAAAGAAGTACGCCCGGAAATCCGCGCCAGCGCGCAGGGGATGTTCCTGATGATGACCAACGGCTTCGGCTGTATCCTGGGCGGCATTGTGAGCGGTAAAGTGGTGGAGTATTACACTCAAAACGGCATTACCGACTGGCAGACCGTGTGGCTCATCTTCGCAGGCTACTCGCTGGTGCTGGCCTTCGCGTTCGTAGCCTTGTTCAAATACAAACACGTTCGCGTTCCGGCGGTTTCGCAACCCGTTGCACATTAATCCTTGCCCTGTTTCGCAGGCCGGATAAGGCGTAAATGCCTTATCCGGCCTGCAGGCAACGTTACTTTAAAACATATCCGTACAAGCGTTGAATTCCATCGGCATCGGTCTCGCTATATACCCCCTGCAATTCCGGCGAAAAACCGGGCAACAGATTGATGCCCTCTTCCAGCGCCAAAAAATAACGCTGCGCCGCGCCGCCCCAAATCTCCCCCGGCACCACGCACAGTACGCCCGGCGGGTATGGCAATGCCCCCTCGGCAGCAATACGCCCGTCCGCCTCGCTGATACGCACCAGCTCTACATCGCCGCGAATAAAGGCGCTGTTGGCGTCCTGTGGGTTCATCGCCACATGCGGCAGGCTTTCTTTGCGGAACATCGCTTTTTGCAGATCCTTAACGTCAAAGCTAACGTACAGGTTGTGCATCTCCTGACATAGCTCACGCAGGGTGTAATCGCGGTAGCGCACCGGGTATTTCTGAAAAACCGTCGGCAATACATCCGCAAGCGGCGTATCGTCTTCAATGTGCCGTTCAAATTGCGCCAGCATCGCGACCAGCCGCGCCAGTTTCTCTTCGCTCTCAGCGGGTGTCAGCAAGAACAGAATCGAGTTGAGATCGCACTTCTCAGGCACAATACCGTTCTCACGCAGATAGTGGGCGAGAATGGTCGCCGGGATGCCGAATTCGGTGTACTGCCCACTATCGGCATCAATACCTGGCGTGGTCAGTAACAGTTTACAGGGGTCGACAAAATACTGGTCATCCGCATAACCCTCAAAGCCATGCCATTTCGCCCCGGGCTCAAAACTGAAGAAACGACGATTGCTGGCAATGGTCTCCGTCGGATATGCCTGCCACGGCTTGCCGTCAACAACCAGTGGGATAAAGGGCTGAAGCAGTTTGCAACGGGCGAGAATGGCTTTACGCGCATCAATGCCCAGCGCAACGCACTCCGCCCACAGGCGGCGACCGCTCTCCCCTTCGTGGATTTTGGCATTGATATCCAGCGCCGCAAACAGCGGGTAGAACGGACTGGTCGAGGCGTGCAACATGAAGGCGTTGTTCAGGCGTTTGTGCGGGCAAAAACGCGCCTGGCCGCGAATATGGTTATCTTTTTTGTGGATCTGCGAGGTTTGTGAGAACCCCGCCTGTTGCTTATGTACCGATTGGGTCACAAAGATCCCAGGGTCGTTTTCATTAAGCTCCAGCCGCAACGGCGAGGTATCCGCCATCATATTGATAAACTGCTCATAGCCTACCCACGCGGAGTCAAACAGAATGTAATCGCAGAGATGCCCGATTTTATCCACCACCTGACGGGCGTTGTAAATAGTGCCGTCATAGGTACCCAGCTGAATGATCGCCAGGCGGAACGGACGCGATGCATCGGCGCTTTCCGGCATCACGTCACGAATCTGGTCGCGCAGGTACGTTTCATCAAAACAGTGCGCATCAATACCACCGATAAAACCAAACGGGTTACGCGCTGCTTCAAGATAGACTGGCGTCGCCCCGGCCTGAATCAGGGCGCCGTGGTGGTTGGATTTGTGATTATTACGATCAAACAGCACCAGATCGCCGCGCGTCAGCAGGGCGTTAGTGACCACTTTATTCGCCGCCGAAGTCCCATTCAGCACAAAGTAGGTTTTATCCGCATTAAACACTTTTGCCGCAAATTTCTGCGCGTGTTTGGCAGAACCTTCATGTATGAGCAGATCGCCAAGTTTCACATCGGCGTTACACATATCCGCACGAAACAGATTTTCACCAAAAAAGTCATAAAAATGACGGCCTGCGGGATGTTTTCTAAAAAACTCGCCATGCTGGTGCCCCGGGCAAGCAAAGGTACTATTCCCCATGTCGACATACTGGGTCAGGGTGCCATAAAAGGGCGGCAGAAGTTCCGCTTCGTAGCGACAGGCTGCGTTTTCCAGCTCCAGCCATTCCTGCGCGTTCCCACCTATTACCGCCGTAACGCCGGCAGGCGCGCTGACGGGTTCATCCACAAGCATAAACACCGGCAGGTGAAAACCGGTGCGTTTAAGCAACGCCAGAATACCGCTACGGCTGTCAGCAGTGGTAATGACGACTGCGGCCACATCGGTAAAGTCGGTACTGTCCAGCGCCACTACGTTTCGGTGGGTGGAGAGACGGGGGATGAGTTCACCGCTGGCGGCAATATTCATTGATTTCATAAGCGCAAATACCCGTTTCGGGAGTAGAGTAACCCCGGACAAAGCCCGATGCCTTGCCCAACGAGATGCCGGGTCAAACTGGATACCAGCTCCGACCGCCAGACATCAGTAAAAACAGACTGTTTCTGATTTTACTGTTGTCCTGCAGTGAGCGTGCGCTGCCCTCACCGCATAGCGGGGACGACAAAAAAAAGGAAAGAAAGGGGCAAACCTCGCGCAGTCAGGCGACAGTGAAGACAATATAAAGGCGCTATGTTCATCCCGGCGAGCCCCATGCTGGCAGGAGAAATTTCGCGCAATCATGGCACCTTTCACCAGACGGCGCAAGGTAAAATCAGCGCTCTATACGTCACAGATAATCAAGCTATTAACAGCTTAATCGCGTGATAATAAGGCAATTTGAAAGACAAATAACAGGAGTCATTGTGGTAATTGGACCTTTTATTAACGCTGGCGCAATTTTATTCGGCGGCGTTATTGGCGCGCTGTTAAGTCAGCGTCTGCCAGAACGGATTCGCGTCTCAATGACGTCTATTTTTGGTCTGTGCTCTCTGGGAATTGGCATTCTGCTGGTGATGAAGTGCGCTAATCTTCCGGTGATGGTGCTGGCGACGCTGGTCGGCGCGCTTATCGGCGAGTTTTGTTTGCTGGAAAAAGGCATTAATGGCGCAGTCGCGAAAATCCAACAATTATTTATGGCATCGGGTAAGAAGCCAACACACGACTCATTTATTCAAAGTTACGTCGCTATCATTGTACTTTTTTGCGCCAGTGGCACCGGTATTTTCGGCGCGATGCATGAAGGGATGACCGGCGATCCAAACATTTTGATCGCTAAATCTTTTCTGGATTTTTTCACTGCCATTATTTTCGCCTGTTCGCTTGGCATCGCCGTTTCGGCGATTTGCGCACCGATGTTGATTATCCAGTTAACGCTTGCCGCCTGCGCCACTCTCATTCTTCCGCTGACCACGCCGGCAATGATGGGCGACTTTAGCGCTGTGGGCGGACTGCTGCTGGTGGCAACCGGCTTGCGTGTATGTGGAATCAAAATGTTTCCGGTAGTGAATATGCTCCCGGCGCTGTTGCTGGCGATGCCGATTTCCGCCGCATGGGCGATGTTTTTTGCCTGATTCTGCGTGCAATAGCAACAAAGTGGTGATAGATTGTGCAGTCTACGTTGATTTGAAGAAATTTCGTTGACGAAGCGAGGCGATTACGGTTTAATGCGCCTCGTTGCCCGGATAGCTCAGTCGGTAGAGCAGGGGATTGAAAATCCCCGTGTCCTTGGTTCGATTCCGAGTCCGGGCACCACCACCTTCAAGTCCCGTCGGCTTATCTTCCCTCGAAGTAAAGCCGACGTGAAAAAAGGTAGATCATCGAGTCACGCAGGTTCTGCAATTCTGTACTGCCTGATAGTTGATTTACCTGAAAGCCCGGAGCTTGCGCGAACAAGCTCCGGGCATTCCTATGTCTACACTATTAGTATTTACAATTTCACATGCTTATGTCAATAGCGTGTAAATCGCTTTGCCTCTACTAAATCAGCTTTAACACAGGCGGTGTCCCTGAACCCGGTGAAGAATTCTTTTTCTTCAAGGCAAACTTCACCTCCAATGCCTCTCTCACTGTATCCACATTGCCATCTACATACTCCAGCGTGGTGTTGATACTCGAATGCCCCAGCAGAGTCTTAACCGTTTGTAAATTGCTGTCCGGCTGTTTCATCATCTCCGTCGCAATCGTGTGGCGAAAGCGATGTGGACTCACGTTAAATCCACATTCTTTAGAAAGACGTCGAAAAAATGCACGCAGTGTCTGAACCGACATCTCCTCCCCCCCAGAGCTGACTTGTCCCAATAGAAATCCCACATTAAAAAACTGATCATGTGGTTTCATCCCCCTGAGCCTTAATTCCGCGCAAAGCTGCTGCAGACCCGGCTTCAGCACAGAAATAATCGGCACGCGGTTTTCCTTATGGTTTTTGGCACTTTCTGCCCTCAGGGTAATAACATCATCATCAAATGAAATATCACCCAGCCGCAACTGGATAAGCTGGTTCTGACGCATACCGGTGTATCTGAGAACATCGAGCACAACCAGCCAGAACCGGGTTGGCAACAAGGCACAGCGACGAGGATGCGGAGCATTTCCACGATGTTCCATGATGGCGAAACGCGCCATCACAATATAGACCTGCTCAATCTGGTTATCAGTCAGTACCTTTTTCAGCTTCTGGTCTGGCCGGACAACGGCCTCATAGAAAGGGTTTTCTTGCTGTGGCAATAACCCTTTTTTCATCCCGTAAGTAAACAAAGCCCGTAAGTGTGTGACCTTGTTGTTCCAAGTTCGACTCGACAACCCCTTTTCGTGTAAAACAAATTCTCGCCAAAGCAATACATCCCTGTGAGAGACATCTTCCGGACTCACATCAGCATCCAAAAAACGGATGAACGTCTGAGTCACTTTGCGGTAACTCCACACAGATGCCGGGCGCAGTAATTTATTAAAAAAATAATCCTCTAAAAGAAGATCAAATGTCAGCTTTCTCATTATTACTTCCTTATGCAAACGAAACCTTATGGCTTCATTTTGCAAAATGTAAGAATTTAAGAAAAATCTCAACACCAGAAACTGTTACAAAATCAAAGAGACAGATAATCTTTCTGCTATGTCGCTCTTTCACTGTAATTTCGATTTGACACAAACAGATAGGCTGAATCAGCGGGGATGGGATGAGAGGTATAGACTATTTTTGACTTGATGAGATAACCCGAAAATTTTTCGTATCGTCCCTGTCTGTTTTCAGACTCATACTTCACACAGGAAAAAACGCCCTTACCTTTTTGTATAAAGTGCAGCCCCAGGCGTTCAAATCCGCGCTGAACATCACCTTTTAGCGAGGGGGCGTAAGCATTGTCTTTCATGAAAGAGAAAAAAATACTCGGCGTTGGCAGGAATATCAGCCCTCCCACGATATGTATCTGTGCCTCTTTGGTATTGACACTTAAGCTCCCCGATATAATTTTCTTACTCAGCCACGATATAAACTGCTGCCCATAATCCTCATTTTCGTCAGGATGGCTGGCTTCGGTTTCAGGAGGGAGTTGCGTTGTCGACAGCGAAGGCTGTTCGTCGGAACTTACCGCGTCGGCAGACCCAACAGGCGCTAATTCATCCCTGTCCAGACTCACGGGAGTCACCTGCTCAGGAGCTGCCTCTGCGACGGAAGATCCGGGATCAAACCCCATCAGCGATATCACATCCTGAATCGCCTGATCATCCACTTTCTGGCTAGCCTGAAGCGTAGGGCTCGGTGGAGATAACTTTTCATCAAGGGCCGATGTTAAAGACGGTACATCCAACGGTGCATCCGGTTGTACCTGCAAATGCTCTTCAGAAGGTAAAACACCTTCGCTCAGCGGCTGCACTGATGTAGTCAGAGCCATCGCGCCGTCTGTAGCTGTAGGGAGGGAGAGTTCCACTGATACCGAAGGTTTATTCAGAATGCTTAGGGGATCTCCCTCCGCATGCTGTATTGCATCCTCCACGATTTGAGAAATAACACAGGCATGTCCGAAGTCGCCACGAATAAATGACAGCAGCGTATCCAGAGCCTGTGGTGTTTTACTCATCCAAAGGATCACCTCACCAGGAAGTAAACGCATCCCAAGCATCGTACACAGCCCCTCCGCGGCTCCGTCCGGTACATCAGAACAAAAACGGAAACGATAAGGCTGTCCCGGTATGCTAATCCCCGGATACCAGATCTCCCCATTTAACAACTCACCTTCAATCTGGCGTAGAGAAGACAGAGAATGAAATAAGGCAGCATAAAATACCACTGCCCCCCATACCGCACTCTGGGCGGACTGTTCTTCCGCACTGGCACCTGGGGGCAACATGTACCCCCGGGATAGGCGAACCGCATAGGCTACTGTTTTCAACGTGTAATCGACCATCCCGCCCGGTACGGCATGATGCCCGTTTGCAGTGGCAGGAAGTTGTTGCATCAGTGAAACACATAGCTTCAGTGGCGCCAGAAAATACTGCTCATAGTGTGTCTGAGGCAACAGACTGTTGTCCCACAGTTGCCTGAGCAAATGTTGTCGACTCTCAGTATCCAGTAATGATACAGCTGATAGTGGATCCAGATATCCTCGTTGTCGAAGCGAGTCTTTGGTTGGGCATGAAACAGAAGATGGAGGCCTGTCTGCCCTGACTCCCTTTAGCATTTTACGGAATTTACGCCACATCGCTTTTCTCCCCTCCTGTTTCTGAGGATAAGCTGTCATCATCAGATGGGAATGGAGGCAGCTCTCCGATCGAAGGCTGGACCAGAATTTCGGACAATATAGGGCCGGGGATCAATATGTTACGCGCCCGGGTCGCGGCTACGTACATCAGGTTAATTTCATCGTGACGTTTGCTGTCCGGCATCTCAGGATCGAGAATATCTGCAAAATCATCATGTAATTTTACCCTGTCCCATTCCAGCCCCTTGCTTCTGTGCGCAGTGCATACGGTCACATCTGCATCCGATTCAGTGGTCACGCGTTGCTCCCGCAATGTGTTTAGCCTGTCCGGTAACGGAAAGAATTGATCCAGTATGAAAATCGCCTGCTTCATTTCCACATCATCCGTATCTTCAGCTATCTGCAAATACTCATCATAGTCACGGTATTCACGTGTCAGCCTGTCGTGCTGCATCCTTTCCGTCATATCAATCGAAAACCAGTACAAATCAAGCAGGTCCTCTATTTTGTAACTTTCCA
The DNA here is from genome assembly GCF_051807745.1 of Salmonella sp. NW38. Taxonomy (NCBI): domain Bacteria; kingdom Pseudomonadati; phylum Pseudomonadota; class Gammaproteobacteria; order Enterobacterales; family Enterobacteriaceae; genus Salmonella; species Salmonella sp. NW38. The sequence goes on from NZ_JAMMTO010000013.1 coordinate 134,257, forward strand.
TCCCCCCCACCCAGAACACCTTTTTTCCGGCCAGAGACCAGTGAAGTGCCGTGCGGATCACTCCGCAAACAGAACGGTGAAGGATGGCATGATGACCAAACGTACGTGGCACTATTGTGAGAACGCGGTCGGAATCGCCTTTTCCAGTAATCTTATGCGTCTCCCCCTTCAGTGACAGCAGCCTGTTGGCTACTTCTGCTATTTCCGGGCCGAAGCGGAAGCTGTGAGTCAGCCACAGACGATCTGCACACTCCAGTTGTGGAGCACAGAGGGCATTATCCGCCCCCCGAAAACGGTAGATCTGTTGGTGAGTATCACCGACCAGAACAACCCGGCACGGCTGCTCAAGAATAATGGCACTGGTGACCGGGTTAGCATCCTGAGCCTCATCAAACAGCACCGTGGTATAGCGGGCAGAGAGGTCAGGCTTGCTTAGCTGGTAAATCTTGAGATAGGTATCATGTGTGACCGGAAAAGTTTCCTGACGGGATGACATCATCGCCCAAATATTCTGTGCGGAAAGCAGGATTCTCTCTGGCTGGAGTCCTTTGCAATCGTCCTGGTCCGGGAGAAGTTCTTCAGAAATGTTAGCTGACGCACTACACATAAAGCGGTTCAGCACATCGAGAGTCAGTCTGGCCAGCAACCAGTTGCGGGAGTTCAGCGCCCGGGCAACGTCCGTAAGACGGAGCGTATTCACCAGACGCTTGCTGTAATGCTTCCCGACCGTTGGCCAGGCCAGTTGATGAGATGTTTTACAAATAACGTTGAAGGGGAATTTCTGCTCAGCCTCATCCCGAATGGCCCGGTTATAGGCAACATATAGCATTCGCTCGGTTGGATTTTCCTCTGCAAAACGTCTGAGTGTGGTGGTTTTGCCACTTCCTGCACAGGCACTGACAACCAGACGTGTGCCCTTCCAGGCGATAATGGCGGCCTGCTCTGGGGTATCGGGGTAGGACATAATGCGGCTCCGGATAAAAGCGTTTTGCCCATCCTGAGAACCCCACAGAACGTTATCCAGCGATTTTTATAAATCAAAAAAAACAATTTGAAAACTCAGCCCCGAAATGTGGCCCGTTAACCGTCATATACCCGGTGGGAAAGCAAAATTCAGTCTCTGAAACATCAGGCGAATTCAGGAAAAACTTTAATTCTCGTTATTTCAGACAATTATCAGAAAAATACGTTTGTTGATTTGAACGTGACATCCTATACCTGCATACTGTATATGCGTACAGTTACTTTTGAGGTATAACATGCTGCAACTTATTCCTGTCTCATCCATTCCAGAAACGCTGAGAATCCCTTTGTTTACAGAGCGATGTGCAGCAGGTTTTCCTTCTCCGGCTGCAGATTATACCGAGGAAGAACTAGACCTGAATGCGTATTGCATACGTCGCCCCAGTTCAACCTTCTTTGTACGGGCTATTGGTGATTCGATGCGGGATAGGGGTTTACACTCAGGCGATCTGCTGGTAGTCGATAAAGCAGAAAAACCGCTACAGGGCGACATCGTCATTGCAGAAACGGATGGCGAGTTTACGGTTAAACGTCTGCAGTTGAAACCTCGCGTCGCCCTGCTCCCCATGAATCCAGCATATCCTGTCCTCTATCCTGAAGATCTGCAGATTTTCGGCGTTGTGACCGCTTTCGTACACAAAACCCGGAGTGCAGACTGATGTTTGCGCTCGCTGACGTGAACTCATTTTATGCAAGCTGCGAGAAGGTGTTTCGCCCTGACTTACGTAACAAACCAGTTGTAGTGCTCAGTAACAACGATGGATGCGTTATCGCACGCTCAAAAGAAGCGAAGCAACTGGGCATAAAAATGGGGGTACCGTGGTTTCAACTGAAGTCGGCTGAATTCACGGAGCCAGTCATCGCGTTCTCGAGCAATTACGAGCTCTACGCGTCGATGTCGAACCGCGTGATGGCTCATCTGGAAGAGCTGGCACCACGTGTTGAGCAATACTCTATTGACGAGATGTTTCTGGATATTTGTGGCATAGAATGCTGTATCGATTTTGAGGACTTCGGCCGGCAACTGCGTGAGCGCGTTCGTTCCGGTACGGGTCTGACCATCGGCGTGGGAATGGGACCGACCAAAACACTGGCGTTAACACCGGGCAATCCCCGCCGCACGGAAAAACTGCTCTCACTGCAGCCGGTGGAAGAAATATGGGGGGTTGGCCGCAGGATATCCAGGAAACTGGGCACTCTGGGTATCACCACTGCACTGCAGCTGGCGCGCGCGAACCCAACATTTATCAGAAAAAATTTCAACGTTGTGCTGGAGAGAACCGTCCGGGAGCTCAACGGAGAAAGCTGTATTTCGCTGGAAGAGGCGCCCCCGCCGAAACAGCAGATTGTCTGCAGCAGGTCATTTGGGGAGCGCGTGACCACTTATGAAGCCATGAGGCAGGCAGTCTGTCAGTACGCTGAGCGTGCAGCTGAAAAGCTGCGCGGCGAGCGGCAGTTCTGCAGGCAAATTGCTGTATTTGTGAAAACGTCACCGTTCGCTGTGAAAGAGCCGTATTACGGGAATGTGGCCAGTGAAAAGCTGATGACACCCACGCAGGATACCCGGGACATTATAGCTGCAGCGGTGAAAGCACTGGATCGGATCTGGGTGAATGGGCATAGATATGCAAAAGCGGGTTGCATGCTCAATGATTTCACTCCTACGGGGGTTTCGCAGTTGAACCTGTTCGACGATATTCAGCCCAGAAGTAACAGCAATCAACTGATGAAGGTTCTGGACGGAATTAACCATTCAGGGCTGGGGAAAGTGTGGTTTGCGGGACGAGGGATCGCTCCTGAGTGGCAGATGAAAAGAGAGTTACTCTCCCCGGCTTATACCACCCGCTGGGCTGAGTTACCCGTTGCAAGACTGGGATAAAGTAAATCACCGATACCAGAATGATAATCGTGCAGGTACCTGTAACCGCAGGCACCTGAATACTTCCTAATCTTTACTGTTCAACGACCTTAAGTGCTTGTAAACGGTATTCGGACTGATCCCCAGGCTGGATGACACAATTTTGTTAGTAACAGGAAACTCAAACAATCCAATAGAGTTCAACTCTCTGATAATTTCGTAGTTTTTATTTTTACTGGGAATGCCTGTATTGGCATAAACCATATTCTTAACAGGTTCAAGGTGGCTCAGAACCAGATTATTGATATCCTGAGTAAAACTTTCATTCCTGCAATTATTTGATTTTGCGAAATTATCTATAAAAGCATTCAGAGGCATATCAAGTGCAAAGTTCATGCATATCATCCCCACCGGGGATTTATTTTTGTTAACAATGAGTGATGACGACGATTTAAAAGGCCTGGCACCCTTATTGCTAAAGTAAACGTCCCACATGTCATTGGTCGAGTTAAACTCGGCGAGTTTCTCCAGTGCCACGTTGGTCACAGGAGCCCCTCGCTCTCTTCCCGTCACGTGTCCATTCACAATGTGAATGACTGAATGGTGCAAATCCTCAAAACTGTGCAGGACAATCTCACAGTACTCTCCCAAAAACGTACCAAGACAGTCAATGAAGGGAACAAACGAAGCCAGCAACTTCCGGTCATCATCACTAAATTGCTGATTAATAATGGATTCCATAAGTCTATTCCTGATTTGAAATAAGGGGTAATGCTATACCACCTGTCAAAATTCGTCCACATCAGTACCCTCAAAAAACACTAAGTGATATTTTATTTTACTTAGTGATCGTTTTTTATACTCAGATCACATTCAATCACAATCTGCTCACCCTACAATCCGAAAAGAACATCACGGAGGTAGTCTATGAAACTGGGCCTTGAAACTGAGTCATATCATCTTTTCTTCCAACAGGGAGCCATGGACATTTTTGGCTTTATTGCTAAAGCAAGCGAACTGGGGCTTGATGGCGTAGAAATTAATATCATTCCGGATGAAGGGTTACATCCGGAATTCGGAGTACTGAACGGCGACAATCCTGAATACCTGGCAAAAGTGAGAGACGCGATAGAAACTCACGGCCTTTACTGTGAGATTGACACTCGTTTCACAACCCCTGACGCGATTAAAAAAGCCGTGAATATTGCTTCAGCATTGAACGCAGATATCATCAGAACCTATATGTTCCGTCGGGGTGAATATGACCCGCAGGCATACCCTCAAATTATTGAACAACTGAAGTCCATCGTTCCATTACTCAAAAAACATCGCATTCGTCTGGCTGTAGAAAATCATGAAGACGAAACGGCTGACGAAATTATTGATGTCATTGAAGCAGTTAATTCAGTATGGGTAGGGGCGCACTGTGATATTGGCAATGGCATGATGGCATGGGAGGAACCGGTGGATACCGTCAGGAAACTGGCACCTTTCACATTCAGTACCCACTTTAAAGATCATATCGTCACCATGAACGGAGACGAACCTGTTGTCTGCGGTGTTCCTGCCGGGGAAGGCAGCATAGATATAGATACCTGCTTTAAAACGTTGGTGGACGACTCAGCGGTGACCCGCATCAATATCGAAACCTGTTTTCCCTATGCCTCACGTTTCGCCCGGCCAAAAGGTACGGGGGGCGTTAATGAGTTTAAGGGAACTTTCACAGTAAAACCCTCGCCTTTTGACGAAAAGAAAATAAAACCTCTTGAATACTACTACCCAGGGAAAATTTCTGAAGAACGGTTGGATGAGTTAATGGAAGCTCAGGAAAGATGCGTACAGGTTTCTGTTCAGACCCTTAAAAACCTGCGTAATAAATATTGTTAATTATAAAAAAGGACATTCACATGATTATTTGCACACCGCATGCACCAGAGGCTATTGGTCCTTACTCTCAGGCTGTTATTTCCGGAAATCTTGTATTTATATCCGGCTGCTGTCCATTCCGTGCTGCTGATGGCTCTGTCAATGGTAGCAGCATTGAAGAACAGGCCAGACAGGCCATGAGTAACCTGAAAGCTATTGTCGAGTCAGCCGGGACTGATATGGATTCTGTCGTTAAGACCACCTGTTTTATCAGCGATCTAAATAACTTTCAGACTTTTAATTCCGTCTATAGCGAATTTTTCTCAACTGGAAAGTTCCCTGCTCGGTCTTGTGTTGAAGTGGCCAGATTACCTAAGGATGTGCTGATAGAAGTTGAAGCCATTGCCCTCGTCAAATAACAGGACATACATTATGAATAAATGGATAAAGCTTTGCTTCCTCATTCTGGGTGGGGGAACAATATTCAAACTGTCCAGCATGAAGGACGTATTTTATGTCCCGATGCAGGCTGACTGGGGTCTGACTAATACTCAGATTGGATTTGGTTTTACTGTATACGCCATTATCCAGACCATCGGGTTATTCAGCTCCCTGTATATTGCTGACCGATTTTCCAAAAAGATACTCCTTCCTGTAGGTTTGATTGGTGTTGGGTTATGTGGCGCTTATCTGACAACGCTGCCACCGTTCACTGGCTATCTGATAGCGTTTGGGGCCATGGCCTTTTTTGGTGAAGTGGTTTACTGGCCTGTGCTTCTGAAAGCGGTTCGCCTTCTTGGTACCAAAGAGGAACAGGGGCGTATGTTTGGTTTTCTGGAGGCAGGCAGAGGGGTCGTTGATGTGGTGATCGCCTCAGGTGCACTCTTTGTTTTCGTGCAGTTTGGCGAAGGAAAAGCAGGAATGCAGGCCGGTCTTGTCTATTACACGCTGGTAACGATCCTTGTCGGTGTGATTACCTATTTTATCGTCGATGGTGATGACAAAGTCAGCACTGATAATGCGGTAGATGCCAACAGGCAGGTATTTATGGGAATTAAGAGAGTGATTAAATCTCCCAACCTGTGGCTGGCTTCATTCTGTATTTTCTTTGTTTATTCCGCCTATTGCGGGCTCACATACTTCATTCCGTTCCTGAAAGATATCTACGCATTGCCGGTAGCACTGGTTGGTGCATACGGGATAATCAACCAGTATGGGTTGAAAATGGTGGGGGGGCCTGTGGGGGGATACCTTGCGGATAAAATAGCCCATTCCCCCGTGGTCTATTTGAAATGGACCTTTCTTATCTCCGCCGTTGCCATGCTGCTGTTCATCCAGTTGCCCCATGACTCAATGAACGTCTACCTTGGTATGGCTGCAACCCTTGGTTTTGGGGCTATCATATTTTCACAACGGGCCATCTTCTTCGCCCCGATGGATGAAATAGGAACACCAAGGGAATTCGCCGGTTCTGCCATGGCCTTTGGTTGTATCATCGGGTATATGCCATCGATGTTTGCCTACACACTCTATGGCTCCTTACTGGATAACTTCGCTGGCATCAGGGGATACAACTACATCTTCTATGTCATGGTCGTTTTCAGCCTGCTCGGCTTCGTTTGTGCAACGTTGCTGACTAGAAGGATGAAGAACAACAGGTAATTAAATCATCTTCCCCGACAGGAGTCTCCTGTCGGGAATTTCCTAAAAACAAACTCGCACAATAGTGAGGTTTTCAGTTATAGTCATTTTCTTCTGACAGAATTACATTTAAACCCGAAGATTTGAAGTTGTGTGTTTATAATCCCTTGTCATGTTCAATGAACCAGCTTTTATCTTTATTAAATGTAATTAGCCACCACTGTTCCTCCGAACTCATATCCATATAGAGAATATAGTTTATGTAAACTATACACCTCACACCAACCATCACTAAATCCTAAAAGGATATACCTTAAAAAAGTTTTTTAAACACATTATCTCAGGCTGTTTACTATGTATTATATTTCATTAATTACATTTAGTGGAATTGACTTGCCATTATTGAGCTGCATGCCATAACGTTATAATTCTTTTTTTGTACAAGGAATAACCTGTGAAATACATAAAAATATTGTTCACCACAACTTTTATATTGTTATTATCGATGCAGTCACATGCCGCTGTTTCCGCCGACTGCACAGCTAAAAAACAGGAAATCGAAAGCCAGATCGCGTATGCCCAGAAGCATCATAATACTCACCAGATTGCCGGACTTCAGAAAGCACTCAGCGAAATAGAAACGCACTGCACCGATCCAAAATTACTAAAACAACGTCAGATAAAAATTGCGGAAAAACAACAAAAAGTGGCTGGGGCTGAAGTTGAACTGGCGCAAGCTAAAGAAACCGGAAATCTCAAAAAGATGGCGCGGAAACAGACAAAACTAGATCGCTCTCGCGAAGAACTTCTGGAAGCACAGAAGGCGTTATTACCCTGATTCTTCTTTTCCCCGACAGCCAGAGTATTGAGGCTGTCGGGGATAACATTGACTTCTTAACTCAACTTACCGATAATACACCGTACACCCGGCCAGTAGAACACAAACTATGACGGCCAGTAAAAAACGCCATTTTTTCATTTTCATCTCTTTTATACACCCGGGCGTTATTATAGTAAAGGTGTCAGAAATACCGCATAGGCCTTCAGCATCCGTTCCGGATGTCCTTTCACGTGACCGCTAAAATCGTAGCGCCCCTCTCCTATCTCACAATAACTCATCTCAAGCCAGTAGTCCTCCTCCATACCCAGTACTGATGGGATTTCCCGGTTGTAATAATGCACTTCCAGCTCCATCACCGGCCGCTTCATTATTCCCCGGATAGTGAAGGCAATATCCCCGCCGTATATTTTCCCGTTATTAACCACCACTACGCCTTCACCTACCGACTGCTGGCTGCTCTCAAACACCACCGTATAAATACCTTCTTTCATATCATCCTCAGGTTTCCGTGAATTATTCTACGGTCCAGGCTTCTGAAAACATCCCGTCCCCGAACATTTCCGCCAGACCGCTAATTTGTTTCAGACGCAGCACTTCGTCCGCATCCATCCCCAGCTCTTTTGCTATCCGCGCATCCTCCCAGCCCAGACGGGCCAGGTCACGCACCAGGTCTGACATGGCTGTTACTGCATGTTGTCCTCTCGCCCGATTATGCCGGACGGTAGCGGCCCGGCGCTCGCCGTCGCCAGTCTCATGAACCCGCACGACCGGCAGATACCCCTTTAGCCGCTCCCGCAGCCGTGGTTTGTGTTTGCCTAATTGCATACGGTGGTAACCGTCCACCACGCAGTATCCCCGACGGGCCCGAGCCACCACTACCGGTTGGGTATATCCTTCCGTCTGCAGCGACGTATGAAGAAGACGCAACTCTGTCGGCGCCATTGACGTTCGGGTTGTAATCGTTCGCATGTACCTTCCCGGCCGGCAGCCACAGTACGCAGTCCACCGGCTCATTGCTAAACGGACTTAGAGCATGCAGTCGCAAACGAATAGTGTTCAACGTCTGCGTCCGTTGAGCATCATCCATCTCACTGAGCGACGCCTCCGATTGCTGCATGCTTTTCTCCATCATATCGTTCATATCAGTCCCCATTCCTCCCGCTGACGCTTCAGTCGCGCCATATAGCTGCGGTAGTTGTGAGTTTTAGTCGGGCTGAATGACAGCCCTCGACACCAGTAATCATTGCGCAGAATAATCTTACAAATACGCCGCCATGACGGGATATCACGCCCACCTATATCACCCTCTTGCTCATCCGGTATCCCTTGTGGCCACTCCCGCTGCTGGAACCAGCGCAGGTACACCGCAATTTTGGTCCGGTAGTGTTTTGCTACCGGTGGCGGTAGGCTCGCCAGCAGAAAATGGGCATAGCTCTGCCAACTATGATGCGAAGGCTTTTCCAACTGCTGTCGACCAAAATACTGCCGTCCGCTACGGACATACCGAGCGCCGCTGACGGCACCACTCACTCGCTCACAGGCGCGAGCCCAAGTCCCCGGTTCCAGAATATGATACAGCCACAGCCCCTTGAGTTGCTCTGGGCCGAACGGCTCACAGATACGCATGGCCGGGAGGCTGACGCCCGCTCGGAACATCAGGTCATACACCGGGTTATATGGCAGACCGCTCACACCATGAAAACGCCAGATATCCGTGACACGCCAGTCATACAACGGATAGATGCTCCAGCAGTCCCCATCCGGCTGCTGGGTTGTCCACGGCCTGTCCGACGACAACCTCAGCTTACGCCGGGAGCTGATGGCAAGGAAACGGTTGAGAGATTCATCTGCCCGTATTCCCACTAGGGTTGCCGCTCTCCCGTCCTGAGAAAACCAAGCATTAAACGCGGGGACAAAACTCTCAAAGGTCATTCCACTGCGATAAAACGGGAAATATGCCGGGTCGGTGATGGCTCCCTCCGGCGGCGGCCGAACCCACGCCACGCCCGGCTCCCAGGCCGTCCATTCCGGCTGAATGCACGAAACACCGTTCACCGTAGTCATCGGGAGGCAGACATGAAAGAATTGTTCTGTACAATCAGCATAACGCTCCCGCATAGCCGTGACATGCTGGAGTGTTGCACGGTACTGCACCTCCCAGTCAATAAACAAAATACTGAATTGACGTCCTCGCTTAATCGCCTCCTCTGCCGTCAAATGCAGCATGACTGCTGAATCCTTTCCGCCGGAAAACGACAGACAAATACGTTCGAACTGGTCATAGGTATCGGCGATACGTTGCCGAGCGGCAGTCAGTACATCTGTCCCAAGAGGAATTATACGGCTATTTGCCGAAAGTCCAGCCCTCATTAGCCTGTCTCCTGACAGTATGGACTGACACTCTGCGTAGATATTTCTACTCCAAATGTCAGCCACCGACTTTGTAACTCTTGTCGCACCCTCACACCACGATAAACATTCATCACATGTTTATTCATACCGAGCTTATAGAGACCATTGACCTTATGCGTACTTCTTACCCGGCACGGGAGCCCCACTTTCCGTCCTTCGGCCATCAGTGATAGAACCCGAATTTCATTGGTATTTAGACCGGCCTCTGCCAGCTTCCAAGAAAGCCACTGGTTGGCCCATTCAAGTACCTTCACCTCTGTCTTGGGGAATGGCATCGGGGATAAAGCATGAGTACCCATCTCGGCGGTATAATGACATTGTTCGGTTATAGTCAGCCGCTTAAAACTCTGCAGTTTCTCTAGCCGAGAGAATGGCGCCTGCAGCGTATCCCATGAACAAAAACTGTAACGGTCTAATCCTAACCATTTTGTCAAACTGTAATCAGTCCAGTAAAAACAACGAGCAATAAATACCCCTTCTCGTCCCATTAACAATGGCTTCAACTGATACAAATCAACAACATGTTCATGCGGGTTCAGTCCCAGAACCACTGGCACTCCGGGGTTATCTTGGAGTACACGAATAAGCTGTTTTCTGCTATACACGGCCTGAATAGTACTCGACTCCAATAACGCGGCTAATGCCACCGTCACGCTCCATTCCTTGCAACAAATAATCATGGGTTTACTCATCGTCTTTTCCCTCCCTGCAGCCCTTAAGCAGTCGGTCCAATAGGCCTATGTTACCTACCATACCGTTCCCCACCCGACGTGAAGTGGGGCCTGCCTGTTTTCGACGTGGTGGTGGGGCATGAGTCTGGTGATGCTTAGAGGCAGGCAAAATGTCGTCGATAAAAATCTCCACTCGCCGTCCTCGACCACTCTCTACTGGAACCGAACGTATCCGACAGGCAACCCGCTCTTTTTTGCGTGAGATATAAGAAAGCTGAAATGTTGCCCGCCTATCTGGTATCTGAAAAGCTGCCGAGATGTCATTACGGTCTATCCACCGTTTCTGCTGCATCCCCCAACGAGCCACGACAAGATACAAAGGCTCGTCTGCCCACTGCGCCATGCAAACTGGAAGGGTATAAGTCTCATGATTACTCTGTTTCACTTTCTTTTTTCCAGTGAACGCTGAGTCGCTGGATATAGACGGCTTATCGCTGTGATGAAGTTTCCCAGCCATTGCCCCTCCTTTTATCAGCTATCCCTTCGATACTGGACGTCATTTGGAAGGGAAAATAAAAACAAATAACGACAGAAATACAGCCGCAGTTAGCCATCAATCTCAGGTGTTTTTTTCCTGCATACCGCATAGGTAATGCTCAATAAAATGGCTCACAACACAGTGAAGTACCGGCACGCTATAAATGTCACCTCTCCTTCCCCTCTGCCATAGCACTCATGCCCCCGTTTCCAGACAGTAAATAAAATCCTTTATCGCTAAGTCATCCAGCCGATACCAGAATTCACTCACCTCTTGTGGTGATAATTCTCCTGACAGGTATTTCCTCGTCTCATTCTGGAGACAAAATAATCGATACCGGTTATCCATATTCCGAACCCAATTAAGGGCCTTTCCCGGATTAAAACCTTCTATCAACAAGTTGGCTCGATGATGGACTTCCCGCATAAATTGACTGTCCAGCCTATTCATTTACATTCCTCCACTATTGAACGTCGCTTTTTGTCATTGTCTGGTCGCTAGAACCATCACCAAAAAATACCGCTCGCAACCGCCGGTCAGGCCACAGCATCACCATGCAGGACAAATCTAGACAAAAAAGTAGCCATCCCATATCCCACAACGGCTGAGCCGCTGCTATCACGCCTGCAATGTCAACCATCACCATCACTAAAAGAGCCGCCAGTATCACGACATAGCTCGCACGAGCCAGACCTGGATAGCGTTCGCGCAGCGGATAAATAAACAGCATCACCATGCCCGGGACGCCGGCCGCCAGCGCGGCAAGCCGTAACCCGATATCCGGCCAGAGAAAACCGACCTGTGTATCGCCGGCGGGTGCCATCATGACCATCAGCCCCGATAACCACCAGGCCCGCGCCATCACAACCAGTCCGACCCAGAAAAGCACCGGAGCCTTCAGCAGGCCGTTATCATCAAAAT
>NZ_JAMMTO010000014.1:0-134331 GCF_051807745.1 Salmonella sp. NW38
CGTCCTGAATAGCGTTGACACGTTCCAGACTTAAATCCGGAGAACGTGATGATGACTGAGTTCAAACGCACCCAACGTGATTATCCTCTATCCTTTAAAATAGCCGTCGTTGAGCACTCTCCTGAGGAGGACAAATCCGCCGGGAGCGGATTTGAACGTTGCGCAGCAACGGCCCGGAGGGTGGCGGGCAGGACGCCCGCCATAAACTGCCAGGCATCAGACAAGTGAAGAAGCCCGTCCGTCAGGACGGGCTTCTTTGCGTGTGTGGTAACTGTAAAAATGCAGGCCTGATAAGCACAGCGCCATCAGGCAATCTGCACCGCCGGATGGCAGCTTCGCCTTATCCGGCCTACAAGGTGCGTGCTTTCTCTAACCACCGCAAAATGAAGGCAGAAATCTGCGATACATCATTAAGATCCAAAACGGGTACCGCTACGGCAAGTGGAATATCACTGGCAACCGCAATAACATGCTCATCAAGAATTAATTCTTCCTCGCTGTTCCCACATCCCTGACGAAAAAGTAAGATCTTCGCAACTGCTTCGTGTTTAAACCCTTCTACCAGCACCAGATCCAGTTTTGATGCATCCATCCGGCTCACCAGCCATGCCAGATCCAACTCTTCTTGCTCCGGCGTTTCCGTCATTAACGCCCAGCGCTGCTGACTGGCAACCAGCGTCTGTGCCGCCCCGGCTTTACGCAGCTCGTAGCTATCTTTACCCGGCTTATCGACATCCATATCATGATGGGTATGCTTAATCAGCCCTGGCCGAATACCGTGCGCACAAAGTGCTGGGATCAGTTTTTTCAGCAGTGTTGTTTTTCCCGTGCCGCTCCACGCGGCAATGGCGAGTAGCGGTATCATGGTCTCTTTTGCCATTGCGCGAGTTCCTCCGGCGTGTTGACGTTCACAAATGCCTCCTTACAATCGCTGAAATCAACGGCGTGTCCTCCTACCTGGCGCATAAAAATCATTACTCGCCGTTCGCCTGCTTGCAAATAAGCTGTCAACTGGGGCTCAACGGCACGATTAATCAACGCGATCGTTGGATGATCGCGTTCTCCATCATAAACCCAAACCACGGGTGCGCCATGACGCTGCGCTGCTAAACGATCGACCAGGTTGTGGGGGATACAGGGATTGTCACAGGGACAAAACAGAAACCAGTCGCCTGCTACCTGCTGAAAAACGGAAAGCATACCCGCCAGCGGACCGGGAAAGTCAGCGATTGAATCCGGAATGACTTTCAGGCCGCTGGCCTGGTAGATATCCAGATGGCGATTAGCACTAATGACGACCGTAGCAAGTTGTGGCGCGAGCGCGTCGGCAACGTGTCGCCAGAGCGGTTTCCCGTCCAGTTCAAGCAGACCTTTATCCGCACCTCCCATCCGCCGGGCTTTACCGCCTGCCAGCACCACGCCGGTTATTACTTCATCCAGATTCACCGATATCGCCTCTTTTATTGTGGGATTGACCCTGCTACCGTGTCTGTATCAAGAATAAGGAGCACAGCTATGAAATGTAAACGCCTGAATGAAGTCATTGAACTCCTCCAGCCAGCCTGGCAGAAAGAGCCTGATCTTAATCTGACGCAATTTTTGCAGAAACTGGCGAAAGAGTCAGGTTTTGACGGCAAACTGGAAGATTTAACTGATGATATCCTGATCTACCATCTGAAAATGCGCGATTCCGCCAAAGACGCCGCCATTCCAGGGATTCAAAAAGACTATGAAGAGGACTTTAAAACGGCGCTTTTACGCGCCCGCGGCGTTATTAAAGAGTAAAACCTTGTAAGCGGCGCCACCGAAATCGTCACGAAATGATATCCTGAATCATTCGTAGTATTTTCCGGATGATGGGATGAACGACAACGCTTTTACTTTCCAGACGCTACACCCGGAAACCATCATGGATGCGCTGTTTGAACAGGGGATCAGGGTGGATTCCGGGCTGACTCCACTAAACAGTTATGAAAACCGCGTCTATCAGTTTCAGGATGAAGACCGTCGACGTTTTGTCGTTAAGTTTTATCGTCCTGAACGCTGGTCTGTTGATCAAATTCGGGAAGAACACCAATTCGCGCTTGAACTGGTGAAGGATGAGGTTCCGGTTGCTGCTCCGCTCGCGTTTAATGGCCAGACGCTGTTAGCGCATCAGGGCTATCATTATGCCATTTTCCCCAGCGTAGGCGGTCGTCAGTTTGAAGCAGACAATATTGATCAGATGGAGGCGGTAGGGCGTTATCTTGGTCGATTGCATCAGACGGGGCGAAAACGTCCTTTCACTTTCCGGCCTGACATTGGGCTTGCAGAGTATCTTTTTGAACCTCGCCAGGTATTCGAAGATGCCGCACTGATTCCCTCCGGGCAAAAAGCGGCTTTCCTGAAAGCCACTGATACTCTACTGTCTGCAGTTACCGAATGCTGGCGCCCCGATTTCGCCACGCTGCGATTGCACGGCGATTGTCATGCCGGCAACATTCTATGGCGTGATGGACCGCTGTTTGTCGATTTAGATGATGCCCGTAACGGCCCGGCGATACAGGATTTATGGATGCTGCTGAACGGCGACAAAGCCGAACAGCGAATGCAGCTTGAAACCATTATTGAAGCTTATGAAGAAGTTAGTGAGTTCGATACGGCTGAAATTGGTCTCATTGAACCTTTACGCGCCATGCGTTTAGTTTATTATCTTGCCTGGTTGATTCGTCGTTGGGGCGATCCTGCGTTTCCAAAAAACTTTCCCTGGTTAACAGGGGAAGATTACTGGCAGCGACAGACAACGACTTTTATTGAGCAGACTAAAATTTTGCACGAACCCCCTTTACAATTAACGCCAATGTATTAATCGGAGAGAGTTGATCATGAAAAAGATTTGGCTGGCGCTGGCTGGTATGGTTTTAGCTTTTAGCGCCTCGGCAGCACAGATCAGCGACGGTAAACAGTATATCACGCTGGATAAACCGGTCGCTGGCGAACCCCAGGTACTGGAGTTTTTCTCCTTCTACTGCCCACATTGTTATCAGTTTGAAGAAGTGCTTCATGTGTCTGACAATGTGAAGAAAAAGCTGCCGGAAGGCACCAAAATGACCAAGTACCACGTTGAGTTCCTGGGGCCGTTGGGCAAGGAGCTCACCCAGGCATGGGCGGTGGCGATGGCGTTGGGTGTAGAAGATAAAGTCACGGTCCCGCTGTTTGAAGCCGTACAGAAAACCCAGACAGTACAATCTGCCGCGGATATCCGTAAAGTGTTCGTTGATGCGGGCGTCAAAGGCGAAGATTACGATGCGGCATGGAACAGCTTCGTGGTGAAATCACTGGTTGCGCAACAGGAGAAAGCCGCGGCTGACCTGCAACTGCAGGGCGTTCCGGCGATGTTCGTCAATGGCAAATACCAGATTAACCCACAAGGCATGGATACCAGCAGCATGGATGTTTTTGTTCAGCAGTATGCTGATACCGTTAAATATTTGGTTGATAAAAAATAAAAAGAACGCCGGTCACTGACCGGCGTTTTTATAAGATGTTTTAATCTCTTCTATCTGTATATCTTTCTTATCCCACAGCGTATTAAGCCAACGTTGAAAACGGCGTTTGAATGTTTTGTCGTTCACGTAATCGCCGTGCAGTTCTTCATTTATGGGTTCCAGTTGCACCCGAACAATAATACGCGTCAGCCTACCGCTTAGCATATCGTAGAAGGGGTGACGATCGTTGTTTGGGTAACACAACGTAATATTAAGCAGCTTATCGAACTGTGAGCCTAAAACATTAATCGCCATTGCAATACCGGCTGCTTTTGGCGGCAACAGATGTTGATAAGGTGAATGCGTTTGCTGACGTTTCTCATGCGTAAATCGCGAGCCTTCAACAAAGTTAACGATAGTGGTGGGATACCGACGAAACTTTTCGCAAGAGCGACGAGTTGTTTCAACATCTTTGCCGCGTCGATCGGGGTGTCGGAGCAGGTAGCTACGGGAGTAGCGCTTCATAAACGGCATATCTAATGCCCAGCACGCCAGGCCGATGAACGGCACCCAGGCCAATTGCTGTTTAAGAAAGTACTTATTCATTGGGATATGCTTGCGGAACAGAACGCAAAGCACAACGATATCGGCCCAGCTGCGATGATTACAAATCAGTAAATACCAATTTTTCTTGCTCAGCCCTTCTAACCCTTCTACATCCCATTGCAAGTGCGGATTAAGGCGTAACAGCGCTGCAAGACCAGCACACCAGCAATACATCATGAAATTGCAGAAAATGGAGACCTTGCGCCAGATACCGGGAACAGGCAAAAGGAGCTTTACCATACCGGCAACGATGATCGGTACTGAGCAAACAATAGTGACCAGGATGGTCAATACGATACTCAATGGGAGCGTGATAGCCGCGAGTATTCTCGTCATAATAAATTATTCAAAAGTTAGCCATAAACGGTGCGCGAAAAGGGCGCAAGAGGCTGATTCTATCAGAAAACGATGCTAATGATGGCGCTGAGTGAAATAGAAACACTCGTAACAACTATCCACATTATGATAACGGCATGAATCAGATAATCAGAAAAACGTGATGTTAACAACTCATTGAAAATAATGGGTAATTATTAAGAGGAGAAGGCTATCGCGCTGATTTTAAAGTAATGGTAAGAATTTACACACAAAGTTATCCACAGGTTTTTTTGCGAGCGATCCTGAAGATCGACAAAACTTTTCCGCAAATGCGGCGAAAAACTCAAGTTTTCCTCCTGTATGTGGCATCCTTTAACCATAATCTGTTAAACAGGCACGGACATTATGGTTCAGATCCCAGAAAACCCACTTATTCTCGTAGATGGCTCATCCTATCTCTATCGCGCCTATCATGCGTTTCCGCCGTTAACCAACAGCGCGGGAGAACCTACGGGCGCAATGTATGGTGTCCTCAACATGTTGCGCAGCCTGATCATGCAGTATCAGCCGACGCA
This sequence comes from Salmonella sp. NW38, assembly GCF_051807745.1. Classification (NCBI taxonomy): domain Bacteria; kingdom Pseudomonadati; phylum Pseudomonadota; class Gammaproteobacteria; order Enterobacterales; family Enterobacteriaceae; genus Salmonella; species Salmonella sp. NW38. Next base: position 4,967 of record NZ_JAMMTO010000014.1, read on the forward strand.
TGCTGCGGTGGTGTTTGACGCCAAAGGAAAAACCTTCCGTGATGAGCTCTTTGAACATTACAAATCGCATCGCCCTCCGATGCCGGATGATCTGCGTGCGCAAATAGAGCCGTTACATGCCATGGTTAAAGCCATGGGGTTACCTCTGCTGGCGGTCTCTGGCGTAGAAGCGGATGACGTTATCGGTACACTGGCGCGAGAGGCGGAGAAGGTGGGGCGTCCGGTATTAATCAGCACCGGCGATAAAGATATGGCACAGTTGGTGACGCCGAATATTACGCTGATCAACACCATGACTAACACCATCCTCGGCCCGGATGAAGTCGTTAATAAGTACGGCGTGCCGCCTGAGCTGATTATCGACTTTCTGGCGCTGATGGGGGACTCCTCGGATAATATTCCAGGCGTACCTGGCGTGGGTGAGAAGACGGCGCAAGCTTTGCTTCAGGGATTGGGCGGCCTGGATACGCTGTACGCCGAGCCGGAAAAAATTGCCGGTCTCACTTTCCGCGGCGCCAAAACGATGGCCGCTAAATTAGCGCAGAATAAAGACGTAGCGTACCTGTCTTATAAACTCGCCACCATTAAAACGGATGTTGAACTGGAGCTGACCTGCGAACAGCTTGAAGTACAGCAGCCGATTGCGGATGAACTGCTGGGCCTGTTTAAAAAATATGAGTTTAAGCGCTGGACGGCGGACGTTGAGTCCGGCAAATGGCTACAGGCAAAGGGCGCGAAACCGGCGGCCAAACCGCAGGAAACGGTCGTTATTGATGAATCGCCCAGCGAACCGGCAGCGGCGCTCTCTTATGAAAATTATGTCACTATTCTGGACGACGTTACGCTGGAAAGCTGGATTGAAAAGCTGAAAAAAGCGCCAGTTTTTGCTTTCGACACGGAGACCGACAGCCTGGATAATATCGCCGCCAACCTGGTGGGCCTCTCGTTTGCCATCGAACCTGGCGTTGCCGCGTATGTACCTGTCGCGCATGATTATCTGGACGCTCCGGATCAAATTTCCCGCCAGCGTGCTCTGGAACTGCTGAAGCCGCTGCTGGAAGATGAAAAAGTGCGCAAAGTGGGGCAAAACCTCAAGTACGATCGCGGCGTCTTGCAAAATTACGGTATTGAGCTGCGCGGTATCGCCTTCGATACCATGCTTGAGTCTTACATTCTGAACAGCGTCGCCGGACGCCATGATATGGACAGCTTGTCCGATCGTTGGCTGAAGCACAAAACTATCACCTTTGAAGACATTGCCGGTAAAGGTAAAAACCAGCTCACCTTTAACCAGATCGCACTGGAGGAAGCGGGGCGCTATGCGGCAGAAGATGCGGATGTCACGTTACAGTTGCATCTCAAAATGTGGCCAGAGCTCCAGCAGCACAAAGGCCCGCTGAATGTTTTCGAAAACATCGAAATGCCGCTGGTGCCGGTGCTGTCACGCGTTGAGCGCAATGGCGTAAAAATCGATCCTGCCGTCCTGCACAAACATTCGGAAGAAATCACACTACGTCTGGCGGAACTGGAAAAGAAAGCGCATGACATTGCGGGCGAGGCGTTCAACCTGTCCTCAACGAAGCAGTTGCAGACCATCCTGTTTGAAAAGCAGGGTATTAAGCCGCTGAAGAAAACGCCTGGCGGCGCGCCGTCAACGTCGGAAGAGGTGCTGGAGGAGCTAGCGCTGGACTATCCGCTGCCGAAAGTGATTCTGGAGTATCGTGGTCTGGCGAAGCTAAAATCCACCTATACCGATAAGCTGCCGCTGATGATTAACCCGAAAACCGGGCGCGTCCACACCTCCTATCATCAGGCGGTAACGGCGACGGGACGTTTATCGTCCACCGATCCGAACCTGCAAAATATTCCGGTGCGCAATGAGGAAGGCCGCCGCATTCGTCAGGCATTTATTGCGCCTGAGGATTATCTCATCGTATCTGCGGACTATTCACAGATTGAGCTGCGTATTATGGCGCATCTTTCCCGTGATAAAGGACTGCTTACGGCGTTCGCCGAAGGGAAGGATATTCACCGCGCAACGGCGGCGGAAGTCTTTGGCTTGCCGCTGGATAGCGTGACCGGGGAACAGCGCCGAAGTGCGAAAGCCATTAACTTTGGCCTGATTTACGGGATGAGCGCCTTCGGTCTTTCTCGCCAGCTTAATATTCCGCGTAAAGAGGCGCAGAAGTATATGGATCTCTACTTCGAACGCTACCCTGGCGTGCTGGAATATATGGAGCGCACACGCGCTCAGGCAAAAGAACAAGGTTATGTGGAAACGCTGGAGGGACGCCGCCTTTACCTGCCGGATATTAAATCCAGCAACGCGGCGCGGCGCGCGGGGGCGGAACGCGCGGCGATCAATGCTCCCATGCAAGGAACGGCTGCCGATATCATCAAGCGCGCCATGATTGCCGTCGATGCCTGGCTACAGGCCGAGCAGCCGCGCGTGCGGATGATTATGCAGGTACACGATGAATTAGTGTTCGAGGTGCATAAAGACGACTTAGATGCGGTATCAAAACGTATCCATCAGTTGATGGAAAACTGCACGCGTATTGATGTGCCGTTGCTGGTGGAAGTCGGTAGCGGAGAAAATTGGGATCAAGCGCACTAAGCATTTAAGGAATAACGCGCTTTTTTCGTAATTAAGCAACATAAGCACGGGGGTTTTGTGATGGGTATTAGAATTCCCTATGTAAAGAATGAAAAAAAATTACGAAAAGGTCTTTCTGTGTTGCTCAAAAAAGAGTAAAGTTATTCACGTAGGGTACAGAGGTAAGATGTTCTATCTTTCAGACCTTTTACTTCACGTAATCGGATTTGGCTGAATATTTTAGCCGCCCCAGTCAGTTATGACTGGGGCGTTTTTTATTGGGCGTAAGAAAAGTTTCGCTCGCACCGTAGGCCGGATAAGACGCGCAGCGGCGCCATCCGGCATAGCGGATGATTATTCCCCGTCCTGAATCTCTTCGACCGGTGCCAGTTCGCTAAACCAGCTATCCAGCTTCTGACGTAACTTATCCACGCCCTGCTTTTTCAGCGAGGAAAACGCTTCTACCTGCACATCGCCATTAAAAGCCAGCACGGCTTCACGTACCATATTCAACTGCGCCTTGCGCGCGCCGCTGGCCAGTTTGTCCGCTTTGGTCAGCAGAACCAGAACCTGGATATTGCTCTCTACAGCCCACTGGATCATCTGCTGGTCGAGGTCTTTCAACGGATGGCGGATATCCATTAAAACGACTAAGCCCTGTAGGCTTTGACGTTTCTCCAGATATTCCCCCAGCGCGCGTTGCCACTTGCGTTTCATCTCTTCCGGGACTTCCGCGTAGCCATAGCCCGGCAGGTCGACCAACCGTTTGCCATCTACGACTTCAAACAGGTTAATCAATTGGGTACGGCCCGGCGTTTTAGAGGTGCGCGCAAGGCTTTTTTGGTTGGTCAACGTGTTCAGGGCGCTGGATTTGCCTGCATTGGAACGGCCAGCAAAAGCCACTTCAATTCCGCAATCGGAAGGTAAATGGCGAATATCAGGCGCACTCATCACAAAATGCGTCTGTTGATAATTCAGGTTAGTCAAAGCGGTCGTCTCCGTCAGTCAAAGCATTGTGGCGATTATACCTGAACGCCAGCAAAAGACGGATTTTTCGGCGCGGCGGTGCTGTAAGTAAAAGCCATACGCTTTGTGAGACATTGTCCATTGCACTTATGCGACATGACAGAGTCGTTGTCAGGCTCAAAGCCAGTTAATATAGTTAAATCATGAATTTATAGAAAGGTAATTGTCTGAAAAAAAGGGATTTGCCGTGTCGGTATCTTGTGAGTTTACCCCAAAAGAGTAAAGTAATGCACATAGCGAGGACGCTAACAGGATCAACGACTCAGGATGAGGGTCAGGAGCGCCAGGAGGCGAAGACACAGGATTGTCAGGAAGACAAACGTCCGGAGACGTTAGTAAAAGGAAATGGAAACAACATGGAATGTTCCAGGCTAAGGGAAAAACAGGGCGTGTTGATAGCCAACAGGGATGGTGGAACCCGTTAAGGGTCGTGAGTCAAGAAAAAAGGCGGCAGATTACTCTGTCGCCTTTTTTCTTTGCTTGCTTTCTGCTAGATTCCGCCTCAATTCTATACTGAATAAAACGGCTTAAAGATCTGACATCATGAAAAAACCAACCTCTGCACCGCGCAGTAAAGCCTTTGGCAAACAGCGTCGTAAAACGCGTGAAGAGTTAAACCAGGAGGCGCGCGACCGTAAACGCCTGAAAAAACATCGCGGTCATGCGCCGGGAAGTCGCGCGGCGGGCGGCAATTCCGTTTCGGGCGGCGGCAATCAGAATCAACAAAAAGATCCACGCATTGGCAGTAAAACACCTGTTCCATTGGGCGTGACTGAAAAAGTGACCCAACAGCATAAACCGAAAAGTGAGAAACCTATGCTTTCACCGCAGGCGGAGTTGGATTTACTGGAAACGGATGAGCGCCTGGATGCGCTGTTAGAACGTTTGGAAGCGGGCGAAACCCTGAGTGCGGAAGATCAAGCCTGGGTAGATGCCAAACTGGATCGTATTGATGAACTGATGCAGAAGCTTGGTCTGTCTTACGATGACGACGAAGAAGACGACGAAGAGGACGAGAAGCAGGAAGATATGATGCGCCTGCTAAGAGGCGGCAACTAACGGGTTTACACCGTGGGCTTGCCCGTCCTGCTTATAACCCTTCCGGTTATATGTTATCTGGTGTGGTTATTCGTTAAACTACAGCGATTGTCGCGGCGACAGAAATGGCTGCGCAGCCGGCTTGCCGCCCGTTATGGCGTGAAGCCGGTACGCCGTACCCGCCAGAGACGCCATCGGAAGGAGTGAGCATGTCTGAACAGCAAATAGACTGGGATCTGGCCCTGATCCAGAAATATAACTATTCCGGGCCACGATATACCTCGTACCCAACCGCGCTGGAGTTTTCTGAAGACTTCGAGGACGCCGCATTCTTGCAGGCTGTAGCGCGTTATCCTGAACGTCCGCTCTCGCTGTATGTGCATATCCCGTTTTGTCACAAGTTGTGTTATTTCTGCGGCTGCAACAAGATTGTCACCCGCCAACAGCATAAAGCTGACCAGTACCTTGACGCGCTTGAGCAGGAAATTCGTCATCGCGCGCCGCTGTTTGCAGACCGTCATGTCAGCCAGCTTCACTGGGGCGGCGGTACGCCTACTTACCTGAATAAAGCGCAAATCAGCCGCTTAATGACGCTGTTGCGTGAAAATTTCCACTTTAATACCGACGCGGAAATCTCGATCGAAGTCGATCCCCGTGAAATTGGGCTGGATGTGCTCGATCATTTACGTGCGGAAGGTTTTAACCGCCTGAGTATGGGGGTGCAGGACTTTAATAAAGAGGTGCAGCGCTTGGTTAACCGCGAGCAGGATGAAGAATTCATCTTTGCGTTGCTTAATCACGCCCGCGATATCGGCTTTACCTCGACCAATATCGATTTGATCTACGGTCTACCGAAACAGACGCCGGAAAGCTTCGCTTTCACGCTGAAGCGTGTGACGGAACTGAACCCCGATCGTTTGAGCGTCTTTAACTATGCGCATCTGCCAACGCTTTTTGCCGCCCAGCGTAAAATTAAAGATGCCGATTTACCCAGCGCGCAGCAGAAACTGGATATTTTGCAGGAGACGATCGTATCGCTTACTCAGGCCGGTTATCAGTTTATCGGGATGGACCATTTTGCCCGTCCGGACGACGAACTGGCCGTCGCGCAGCGCGAAGGCGTGCTGCACCGTAATTTTCAGGGCTATACGACCCAGGGCGATACCGATCTGCTGGGGATGGGGGTTTCTGCTATCAGCATGATTGGCGATGGCTACATGCAGAACCAGAAAGAGCTGAAGCGTTATTACCAGCAAGTGGATGAGCGGGGCAATGCGCTATGGCGTGGTATTACGCTGACCCGTGATGATTGCATTCGTCGCGATGTTATCAAAGCGCTGATTTGTAACTTCCGCCTGGATTTTAACGCTGTCGAACAACAGTGGGGTTTGCATTTCGCTGAGTATTTTGCCGAAGATTTGCAGTTACTGTCGCCGCTGGCAAAAGATGGGCTGGTGGATATTAGCGAGAAGGGAATTCAGGTGACGGCGAAAGGTCGTTTGCTGATCCGCAATATCTGCATGTGCTTTGACGCGTATCTGCGCCAGAAAGCGCGGATGCAGCAGTTCTCGCGCGTCATTTAGCCGGGTTGCCCGGTGGCGCTGCGCTTACCGGGCCTACACGTTGCGACAACCTGTAGGCCGGATAAGCATTAGCGCCATCCGGCACATTGTCAGCTGAACAGTCCCACCAGCGCGGCACACAATACGGCGGCTAGCGCAGTTTGTGGCGTGTGGCTGTCGACCGCTCCACTCGATACCAGATTAATAATAGATTCTAACATAATGAATCCCCCCGTTTGCCGGGCATGATCATACTGAACTCATCGGAACAGTAAAGCGCAAAATAGCAGCGTTTTGCGCTCAATTATTAATCTTTACACTCGCGGGTAATGTTTACTCCATTCCCAGCTCTTTCAACTTCCGCGTTAGGGTGTTTCGCCCCCAACCGAGCAGCCTGGCGGCTTCCTGTTTATGACCCTGCGTATGGCGTAACGCCGTGGTCAGTAGCGTTCTCTCCAGTTCTGGCTGCGCTTCAGAAAGCAGGTTTTGATGACCGGATCGCAAGGCGCGGTCCGCCCATTGTGCCAGTAATGTAGCCCAGCTATCCGGTGGCAGGTGGGACGGGCTATCCGGCGCCGAGGCTTCAAACAGGTCGCCAGGTAAATCCTGGATCAATACCTCCTGTCCGGCGGCCATGACGGTGAGCCAGCGGCAGGTATTTTCTAACTGACGCACGTTACCAGGCCATGCCAGGCGCGTTAACGCCGTTTCGGTTTCCGGATGTAATAATTTGGCTTCCACGCCTAATTCACGGGCGGCGACCTGCAAAAAATGGTGCGCCAGGCGCGGAATATCCTCACGGCGCTCGCGCAACGGCGGAAGATGGATACGAATCACGTTCAGGCGGTGGAACAGGTCTTCGCGGAATTTCCCTTCCTGAACGCGTCGTTCGAGGTTCTGGTGGGTGGCGGCGATAATGCGCACATCCACTTTTACCGGCGCGTACCCGCCCACGCGGTAGAACTGTCCGTCAGCCAGCACGCGTAACAGACGAGTCTGGACATCCAGCGGCATATCGCCAATTTCGTCCAGAAACAGCGTGCCGCCGTCAGCCTGCTCGAAACGGCCCTGCCGGATGGTATTCGCCCCGGTAAAAGCGCCTTTCTCATGGCCAAACAGTTCGGATTCAATCAAATCTTTCGGGATGGCCGCCATATTGAGCGCGATAAACGGCGCTTTGGCGCGTGGGCTATGGCGGTGAAGCGCATGGGCGACCAGTTCTTTACCAGTTCCTGATTCGCCGTTAATCAACACGCTAATCGAAGAACGCGACAGCCGACCAATAATGCGAAACACATCCTGCATGGCGGGCGCTTCGCCTATCATGTCTGTTGTCGGGCCGTTAACCTCGATATTACGCGGTTGCTGCTGCTCCTGATAGTGGCTAATCGCGCGCTCGACCAGAGCGACGGCTTCATCAATATCAAACGGTTTAGGCAGATAATCAAACGCCCCCTGCTGATAGGCGCTCACGGCGGCATCTAAATCGGAATGCGCGGTCATAATGATGACCGGAAGCATCGGGTGACGCTGTTTAATCTGCTTTAATAGCGCCAGCCCGTCCATTCCCGGCATTCGGATATCCGACAGCAAGACGTCCGGCGTTTTACTGGCCAGCGCAGCCAGTACTTCATTACCATTCTCAAAGGTGGTACAGGTCAACCCTGCCCCGGCGAGAGCACGTTCAAGCACCCAACGGATGGAACTATCATCATCGACGACCCAGACTATTCCTCGTTGCATAAACACCTCTATTTCCGAATCGGCAGGTAAACCGAAAACTCGGTATGCCCCGGCCAACTGGTAAATTCAATTTTGCCGGCGTGTTGATCGATAAGATTGCGGGCGATAGATAACCCAAGCCCGGTGCCGCCTTCGCGACCGCTGACCATCGGGTAGAACAGCGTATCCTGTAAATGGGGAGGAATGCCCGGCCCATTGTCTTCAACGTCTATACGCGCCGCCAGGCGATAGCGTTCGCCATGCAGCGTTAACTGGAAGGCGGTACGGGTACGCAGCGTAATTTCGCCGCCTTCCGGCCCCAGCGCCTGCAAGGCATTGCGGACAATATTCAGCAGTACTTGCTCAATTTGTTCCGGGTCATGCGGCAGTTCTGGCAGACTGGGGTCGTAATCGCGGATAAGCCGGACATTATCCGGCAGTTCCATCGACACCAGCGCCACCACGCGCTCCGCGACTTTATGTATGCTCTCGGTAATGTGCATTCCCGGGTGCTGCGGCCCCAGCAAACGATCGACAAGGTTGCGTAGCCTGTCGGCCTGTTCAATGATGACTTTGGTATATTCCGTTAGCGCCGGGTCGGGCAGCGCCTTGCTGAGTAGCTGCGCCGCGCCGCGCAGGCCGCCGAGCGGATTTTTGATTTCGTGCGCCAGACCGCGCACCAGATCGCGGGCGGCGATTTGCTGCGCGTGCTGCAACTGCTCCTGACTCAGACGACGCTGGTTATCCATCGGCGCCATTTCGAGCAGTATAAAATCGTCGGGCAGACGTTGGGCGGTCAAAGAGAGAATATGCGAGCGACTATCAATCACCAGCGTCACTTCGTTATCGGTAAAGCCTTGCCCTGCCGCTAAACTTTCGCGCATCAGGTCAATGTTTAACGAAAAATAGCTCAACAGTTCAGGTAACGGCGTCCCGAACAGTTTGCGTGAGCTTTGCGCGAGCAACTGCTGCGCGGCAGGGTTGGCGTAATGGATTGCCAGCGCGTCGTCGACCACCAGCACGCTGTTGATTAACGAATTGAGGATCTGCCCAGCATCGGGCTGTATGCCGCTTGCCATTCAGCAGTCTCCTGGAAAAGGTTGCACCATTTTAGTGCATTATAGCTTTTTACCACTAAAAAGCGCGTGAGATCAGATTGTTGGTGGAGAAAAAAGCCCATCCTGGGATGGGCTGAAAGTTTCCACGGCAACTCAAAAACTCCTGACGCCTTTCACGCTGCTGCTGCGTTGGCTGCCTTCGCTTACCCCAGTCTCATCGCTATCTATGCTCCTGGGGATGTGCTCAGTTGCCGCCTTGCAGCAACGCGAAATTCGTCGGATTTTTAATATACGATTAAACGCTGTAGTACAGCTCAAACTCTACCGGGTGCGGGGTCATACGCACGCGGTCATCTTCTTCGCGACGCAGCGCAATATACGCATCGATCGCTTCATCCGTGAACACGCCGCCTGCTTTCAGGAACTCGCGGTCCAGGTCCAGCGCGTTCAGCGCTTCTTCCAGAGAACCCGCTACCTGTGGGATCTCTTTCGCTTCTTCCGGCGGCAGGTCATACAGGTTTTTGTCCATGGCTTCGCCCGGGTGAATCTTATTCTTAATCCCGTCCAGACCGGCCATCAGCAGGGCGGCAAAGCACAGATATGGGTTAGCCGCCGGGTCCGGGAAGCGAACTTCGATACGGCGCGCTTTCGGAGACGCCACCACCGGAATACGGATGGAGGCGGAACGGTTACGGGCGGAGTAGGCCAGCATCACCGGCGCTTCGTAACCCGGGACCAGACGCTTGTAGGAGTTGGTGGTCGGGTTCGCCAGGGCGTTGATGGCTTTGGCGTGTTTGATGACGCCGCCGATGTAGTACAGCGCCTGCTCAGACAGACCGGCATATTTGTCGCCAGAGAACAGGTTGGTACCGTTCTTCGCCAGCGACATGTGGCAGTGCATACCGGAACCGTTATCGCCGAACATCGGTTTTGGCATAAAGGTCGCGGTCTTACCGAAGCGGTGAGCCACGTTATGCACGACATATTTGTAAATCTGAATTTCGTCGGCTTTTTTGGTCATGGTGTTAAAGCGGGTCGCCACTTCGTTCTGACCTGCGGTCGCTACTTCGTGGTGGTGCGCTTCAACGACCAGGCCCATCTGCTCCATGACCAGACACATTTCAGAACGGATATCCTGCGCGGAGTCAACTGGCGGAACCGGGAAATAACCGCCTTTCACGCCCGGACGATGGCCTTTGTTGCCGCCTTCGTACTTGGTAGAGGAGTTCCAGGCGCCTTCAATATCGTCAATCGCCACATGTGAGCCGGAGATAGATGCGCCGAAGCGGATGTCGTCGAACAGGAAGAATTCAGGTTCCGGCCCAAACAGGACGGTATCGGCGATACCGGTCGCGCGCAGGTAGTCTTCCGCACGTTTTGCGATGGAACGTGGGTCACGGTCATAACCTTGCAGAGTGCCGGGCTCCAGGATGTCGCAACGGATAATCAGGGTGGAGTCGGCGAAGAACGGGTCGATAACCGCAGTGGACGCATCGGGCATCAGCACCATGTCGGATTCGTTAATGCCTTTCCAGCCGCCGATAGAGGAGCCGTCAAACATTTTGCCTTCTTCAAAGAATTCGGCATTTACCTGATGAGCAGGAATCGTGACGTGCTGTTCTTTGCCTTTGGTATCGGTGAAGCGCAGATCGACAAACTTCACTTCGTGCTCGTTCAGCATCGTCAAAACGTGTTCAGCGGACATACTTGTACTCTCCCGGATTGGTCATGGTCGGTCGTCGTGGTAACGAGATCTTCAATTCTGCTGGCCGTGTCGCCGTAAAAATATAAAGCGAAATCTGTGCCAACTTTCACATTGCCCCCAAAAGGCGTTATCATGCGCACCATCGTGCAAAAGGGCTGCACCACGGTGACTATGTTGCACCAAAATAGTGCTTCAATGTGAACATTAAGCACCACATTGGTGCAATAGAACGCAAGCCACCCTTTTAACGCTCCGTGAAAGCGATCACAAAGAGACTCTGCAATACTTGTTTGCGGAGGATGTTTGTGATCCTGTTTTGTAGTGCGATTAATCCGTGTACAATAACGCGCTATTTCTAATGCCTGAGGCAAAGTTGTGATCGAAAATTTGCGTAACATCGCCATCATCGCGCACGTTGACCATGGTAAAACTACCCTGGTTGATAAGCTGCTCCAGCAATCCGGTACGTTCGACGCGCGTGCCGAAACTCAAGAGCGAGTGATGGACTCCAACGATTTGGAGAAAGAGCGTGGTATTACTATCCTCGCTAAAAACACCGCTATTAAATGGAATGATTACCGTATCAACATCGTTGATACTCCCGGGCACGCTGACTTCGGTGGTGAAGTAGAGCGCGTCATGTCCATGGTTGACTCTGTGCTGCTGGTGGTTGACGCATTTGACGGCCCGATGCCGCAAACGCGCTTCGTGACCAAAAAAGCCTTTGCTCATGGCCTGAAACCTATTGTGGTTATCAACAAGGTTGACCGTCCTGGCGCGCGCCCTGACTGGGTTGTTGACCAGGTATTCGACCTGTTTGTTAACCTCGACGCGACCGACGAACAGCTGGACTTCCCGATCATCTACGCTTCGGCGCTGAACGGTATCGCGGGTCTGGACCACGAAGATATGGCGGAAGACATGACCCCGCTGTATCAGGCGATCATTGATCATGTTCCGGCGCCGGACGTTGACCTCGATGGTCCGTTGCAGATGCAGATCTCCCAGCTGGACTACAACAACTACGTTGGCGTTATCGGCATCGGCCGTATCAAACGCGGCAAAGTGAAGCCGAACCAGCAGGTCACTATCATCGATAGTGAAGGGAAAACCCGTAACGCGAAAGTAGGTAAAGTGCTGACGCATCTGGGTCTGGAGCGTATCGACAGCGATATCGCCGAAGCGGGCGATATCATTGCGATCACCGGTCTGGGCGAGCTGAACATTTCCGACACCATCTGCGACCCGCAGAACGTTGAAGCGCTGCCGGCGCTGTCCGTTGATGAGCCGACCGTGTCTATGTTCTTCTGCGTTAACACCTCGCCGTTCTGCGGTAAAGAAGGTAAGTTTGTGACTTCTCGTCAGATTCTTGACCGTCTGAACAAAGAGCTGGTGCATAACGTGGCGCTGCGCGTTGAAGAAACCGAAGATGCGGATGCGTTCCGTGTATCCGGTCGTGGCGAACTGCACCTGTCCGTGCTGATTGAAAATATGCGTCGTGAAGGTTTCGAACTGGCGGTTTCCCGTCCGAAAGTTATCTTCCGTGAAATCGACGGTCGTAAACAAGAGCCGTACGAAAACGTGACGCTGGACGTCGAAGAGCAGCACCAGGGGTCTGTCATGCAGGCGCTGGGCGAGCGTAAAGGCGACCTGAAAAACATGAATCCGGACGGTAAAGGCCGCGTACGTCTCGACTACGTGATCCCAAGCCGTGGGCTGATTGGTTTCCGTTCAGAATTTATGACCATGACTTCCGGTACGGGTCTGCTGTACTCCACCTTCAGCCATTACGACGATATTCGTCCGGGTGAAGTGGGCCAGCGTCAGAACGGCGTACTGATCTCCAACGGTCAGGGTAAAGCGGTGGCGTTTGCGCTGTTCGGTTTGCAGGATCGCGGTAAGCTGTTCCTGGGTCACGGCGCGGAAGTTTACGAAGGCCAGATTATTGGTATTCACAGTCGCTCCAACGACCTGACGGTAAACTGCCTGACCGGTAAGAAACTGACCAACATGCGTGCGTCCGGTACGGATGAAGCGGTGATTCTGGTTCCGCCAATTAAAATGAGCCTTGAGCAAGCGCTGGAGTTCATTGATGACGACGAACTGGTAGAAGTCACCCCTACCTCTATCCGTATCCGTAAACGTCACCTGACGGAAAACGATCGCCGCCGTGCGAACCGTGGTCAGAAAGAAGAGTAATTAACGCTCTTACGGATAAAAACCCTGCCGAAATGAAAACTCGGCGGGGTTTTTTTATTCACATTGATAAAGGGATAAGGTTGCCAAAAAATCAGCAATCGCTGGCGTATTATGCCGACCAATGACAATGGTCAGCGAGCGAAGCTTTGGCAGATCTTCATCGGTTAACATCAAATTAATGAGCTGTTCCTGGGTTAATTCATTGTCCCAATCAATATTAAATCGCTTATTCATTTGTTTCCCTTCTCTATAAGCATGAATATGGTAAAACGCTTTACGAATATTATCATGGCGCTTAGGGGCGGGATATCGGGAGTCTGATTCAGGATGAATGAGCGGGCAGAACAACTACCCGCTGTGATGCAGATTCGGAAAATAGAGGCGATAATATCAGAAGAAATACTTCGCCCCGATACGAATCTGGTTTTGCTCTCTATGGTAGGGGCCCACGTTACGATCTAACCAGCGTAATTCAAAATAGGGCAACCAGTGTTCATTGATACGATAACGGAAGGTATTAGTGATTTCCCAATGATGCTTCGTACCATTACTACTATTAAAATCATTAACGTTATAAAAATAGTGTGGTTCAAAGGTATAAGAAAATTTATCGGTAATGATAAAATTCCAATAGTTACCGATTTCATAGCTGTCATTATTATCCAGTTCGCCATTCAAATCGGTTGAACTATAATTATTGTGATTATATCGGTTACGTACCGTAAGATTAAACCACGGGGTAAATTTATAGTTAACATCCAGATAGACGGCGCCGCCGGAACCAATGCTTTTGTCGTTTATTAACCCACCAGGCTGGATGGTTAATTTATCTGTAGGTTTAAATAACGGATACCAGCCCTCAATCTCATTATAACCGTGCTTTAATTCATCATCACGCTGTAGCGTATAGGTATTGGTCAACATAATTCCGGCACCCATATCGGAGTTATAGCCGACGCGCAGCATAAACTCCATTTGGTCAGACGCCAGGTTATAGGCCTCACGGTTTTCTACATAAGCGCCAGCAAAAACAGAGGTGGATATTATTGAAGTTAATATCACTAGAGTATTCAGAGATTTCATAATAAATCCATTTTTCAAATATAGGGAAGCCGCCATCCATCGGGATGGATAAAGCGGCAAGCGTCGTTTAATTATTTACAGTAGAAATACTTTGTTTATTATTAGTCGCGACAATTTTATTACCTGTTTTCTTTCGTTGGGCAATTTCCTCGATAATAAAAGCGAAACGTTGTTCATTGAGCTTATAAAAAAAGCCCATCGTTAGTGCTGCGATAATGGCAAGACCGCAAGGCCATAAAAAAATGAGCTGACGCAAACCAAGCAACGTGGTGTCACTTTGAGCTATGTTGGGGATATAACCGATTTGCGTCAGCATAATACCTGGCAAAAAGCCAGCAAGCGCAGCGGAAATTTTGCGGGAAAAGGTATAACCCGTGTACACCGAGCCTTCAGCGCGAATACCCGTTTTCCATTCACCGTAGTCAACCGTATCCGGAACCAGTGCCCAGTTCAGGCTGTTGACGAAAGCGGTACCGAAGAAGGCGATACAAGAGAAAATGACAAAATAAAAGGAGTTATAACCCCAAAAATAATTTAAAACATCGCCCGCGGCCCATAAAAGCATACCTGCTAAATACACGCGTTTCTTGCCAAAGCATTTTACGGTCCAGGGAACTAACAAAACACCAATAATTACACAGCCCATACTAAAAAAACCCATCCAGGATAATAGGTTAATGTCATTTAGTACATATTGGGTATAATAAACTTGAATAGCGAGCTTGATATTAAATGCTGCTAGTGTACACAAATTTGCAATGCATAGAACTAATAGTGGTGGGTTGTGAAAAATTGCACAAAATGATTTGATGATGCTTGCCTTATGTCCCGGCGATGGGGGCTCAATGTAATGTTCTTTGGTTCCTTTATAACATAGCATAATAAAAATGAAACCAAAGATAGAGAAAGTTAAGGCTGCATAACCATAACCAATGGTAGTTGTAGAGAATAAAGATTGAAGTGGAATAAAAGCAACCGTACAGATTAATAATCCTATTGTTGCCCCTCCCTGCCGAAAAGCTGCCAGTTGTGCGCGTTCATTTGGATTTTTTGTTATTGCTGGGATCATAGCGCCATATGAACAGTTCATTAGACTGTAAAACAGTCCGAATAACATAAATAGACCGGTAGCAATAGCGGTCTTTATCGGCAGACTAAATGTTGTAGCAATAAACTGAACTGTCGCAATAATTGCTGATGGTACTGCTGCATACAGAATGAAAGGTCTAAATTTCCCTCTGATTCCAATGTTTTTTTGAGAATCGAGAAGAAATCCGGTTAGCATATCTGTAAATGCAGTAAAGAATTTTGCTATGAGGAAAATAACCCCGCCATAATATGCAGGCATTCCTAGCTCATCTGTGTAAAACTTGAGCAAATATAATGTGCCAATGCTTAGCATTAGATTAGAGCCAATATCACCCGCACCGTAAGCGAGTTTTTCTCTCAAGCTTAGTTTTAGCGTTAGCGGATCATGGTCAGGCATAACCACTCCTTACAACGCCCCGAAGGGCATCAGTCATTATTATTGTTAAGCAGTACGTTTACGTGCTTCTATTTCCTCAACGATACGTATGTACATTTTCTCGTTGAGGTTGTAAAAACAGCCCATTGTAATCATGGCCAACACTGCGAGGGCACAAGGATATATGAAGATCAACTGACGTAATCCTTCAACAGTGCTGGTTGATTGCACCACGTTGGGTATGTAGCCAATTTGAGTAAGCATCCATCCGGGAAAAAATCCAGCCAACGCTTGGGACATTTTGCGAAAGAAGGTGAGCCCGGTATAGACCGTCCCTTCGGAACGAACACCTGTACGCCATTCACCATATTCCACTGTGTCCGAGACTAGCGCCCAGTTCAGGCTGTTGACGAATGCTGAACCAAAGAATGCCAGACAGGAGAAGGCCACGAAGCTCACCGAACTGTCGCCGAAGCTGTAGTTAAGCAAATCACCCACGGCCCAAATTAGCAGTCCGCCGATATAGACTTTTTTCTTACCAAAACGGCGTACAGCGGTAGGCATTAAAAATACGCCGATGAAGATACAACCCATACTGAAGAATCCCATATAGGACAACAGAATCGGATCGTTCAGCACGTACTGGGTGTAGTAGACCTGAATCGCCAGTTTGACATTAAATGCCGCAAGGGTGCAAAGGTTGGCGACGCACAGAATAAACAACGGGCGGTTACCGGCGATGGCGCGAAAGGATTGCAAAATTCCTGCTTTTTGTGCGGAATCAGCCTGTTTGACCTCGACATAACGCTCTTTGACACCCGCATAGCAAAGCCACATAAATAGCAGCCCGCATAACGAGAAAAGAGCAGCGGTTACGCCATATTGCAATTGTTGATTGCCTTCAATCAAATTCATTACTGGTACAAAAGCAACGGTGCCAATGAGAAGGCCTAAGGTGGATCCGCCCTGGCGCCAGGCTGCCAGCGAGGCACGTTCATTTGGATTTTTGGTTATAGCTGGCACCATCGCGCCATAAGAGCAGTTCATTAGGCTGTAGCATAATCCATACAGCATAAACAGCAGCGTTGCGACGACCGTTTTGCCCGTAATTTCTAACGGTGTTCCTATAAAGTTGGCTGTAGCCAGCAGTGCTACTGGGAATGAGCCATACAGAACGAACGGGAGAAATTTACCTTTCGGTCCTATTTTTCGCCGCGAGTCGAGCACAATACCAGTGCCCATATCGGCAAATGCGGTAAAGAATTTAGCGATTAAGAAAATAATCCCACCATAGGTTCCCGGAAGACCGAGGACATCTGTGTAGAATTTCAACAAATAGAGTGTGCCAATATCCAGCAGAATATTGGAACCCAGATCGCCTATGCCATAAGCTATTTTTTCTTTAAGCGGCAGGCGTAGCGTTGCCGGATCAGCAGAGGTCTGACTCATTATTTTTCTCCATCTGCCCGCAGGTTTCCCTGCGGGCGAGTCGTATTAGATATTCCGTAAAGAAGCAAAAAGTGAAGCCCACTCGCTCTTCGCGCGATAGAAGACCGGCGGTTTGCCAATGGGCGCATCCACGGTAATTTCACCGCCGTGGTGAGCTTCGCCGGTCCAGATATTCACCCAGTGATCTTCCGGCAGGTACAGCGTCCAGTCGCAACGCCCCTGCTCGTGAACCGGCGCGACCAGCAGATCCTGACCGAGCAGATATTGATATTTCAGGGTGTAGGTTGCGGCATCGTTCTCGTAGTGCAGGAATAGCGGACGCATGACCGGCAGACCGGTAGCCGCGTTTTGCGCCACCGCCTGCTTGAGATACGGTTTCAGCGTGGTAAAGACGGTGGTCATGCGGGCAAAGTGGGCAATAGTTTCCGCGTCGCCGTCGAACTGCCAGTTATCGCCGGGGCGGTTGCCTTCATGGGTGCGCATCATCGGCGTAAAGGCGCTGAAATCGCACCAGCGCAGCAGCAACTCTTTGCTGCGTTTCATGTCAAACAGGGTGGTGTAGCCGCCGATATCGCTGTGATGCAGACCATGGCCGGTCATCGCCAGCGACAATGCCGCAGGCACTACAGAGGCCAGACCATCATCAAGGCTCCAGTCAACGTTCTGGTCACCTGCCCACATCATGGTGGAATATTTCTGACTGCCGGTGTAACCCGCACGCATAAAGAACAGGATCTCGCCGAGTTTGCCGGTCTCCTGTAGCGCTTCGTAGTTACATTTCGCCCACAGCGCAGGCCAGGCGTTATGCATGATCTCGGCGCTGACGCCGTTGTGCAGATACGTGTCGGTCGGCAGATATTCGCCGAAATCCGCCATCCAGCCGCTGCAGCCGAGCGCGATCATGTTCTTTTTGATGACGTCTTTGAACCAGTCGTAAGCTTCAGGATTGGTCAGATCGACCACGCCGCCATAGAATTCGCCAAACTCGACCAGATAGTCGCCGCCCGTGGCGTCTTTCGCCAGATAGCCGTGTTTCGCTGCCTCGGCGCAGAGGTCTTTATCACTGGCGACGTATGGGTTGATATAAGAGAGGAACTGGACGCCTTCTTCTTTCCACTGTTTGATCCGGCTATCCAGCTGTGGATAGTTGTCGCTATTCCACTTCCAGTTCCACATCACGCGCTTGCCGAAAGAGGTCATGCGGATACCGGACCAGTCCTGCGCCCAAATACCGTTCACTTTTACGCCTGCGTTGCGCATGGTATCCAGTTTTTGCTGGCAAACTTCCGTACCGCCCTGAATGCCTAGCGTGACGCCGTCATAAACCCAGTCCGGCAGCTCCGGCTGGCGGCCTAACAGCGCAGTCAGTTTTTCCAGCAGGGCGATGTAGGTGTCGGCACACTCAAAACGCAGCGTAGTTTTATCTTCCCACAGCGCCAGTTCGTGATACTCCGGCGCGCTGAAGTCGAAATTCATATAGCAGCTATTATCGACGTGGCAGTAATACTTCTGCGTGCTGACAAAGGTCGGTTGCGGGAAGAAGGTCCAGTAATAGTCGCCGCCGGCGTTCTCTTTACAGTCTGCCTGCCAGGTGACATAGCTGGTTTTATTACGGCCAACGCCCTGTTCGCTGGTCCACAGCGGGAACGGCTTGCCGCGCAAATCGAAATAAGAGAACTGTTCGCCGCAGCCGTAGATATGGTCATCTGGATTAGCTGCGAGGCGTAACCAGATACGGTTATGGTGCAGGTCGTCGTTTTGCAGATCCAACGTCAGGCGTCCCGCCTCATCGGTGGAGATGCGAAGGGTGGCGCTAATTGTTGCGCCACAGCTGAATTGTACCAGCCAGCCGTCGGGTAGCTCGCTGACCGTGGCCTCCGTTAATGCAATCTTCTCGTTAAGTTTGTCTTTGATGCTAAAGTTGCCGCGAAACATGTCAATGTCGGCAACGCCCGCGCCAATCCACAGACAGGGATTTTCGGCGCTGTGACGTAAAATCAGGCGCTGGTGGTACGTCAGCGTAAAGCCCTCAATGTTCTTTTCTATCAGGACAGAGGATAAATGCTTACTTTGCGTGCTCATAAAATATTCTCCATGAAATTGAGGAACGCGAGCATACTGATTGTTTATGATTCGTTATTATTCATTAGCCTTAAATAGTTATGCGCTACTCTTGAAGTAGCGCCTGAACAAAGCAAGCACTTATTATTTGCTGGCATCCACTTTACGAATCTCAGCAATTTTTTTGCCTAAAAGTATTTGTAATATTGCCAACAGTACAAATGGTGGTAGAAGCGCAGTAGCCGCTGAAACACCTAATGCACCTTTTATTAACATTGCACCCGAAGCAATTAATAATAAAAATACTAAAACGCGGAATACTTTTACCGAAATACGCTTATGAACATATTGCCCGACTAAGGAACCGAGTATCATGGTAGGGATACAGAAAATAACCAGTTTAAATGTTGAAATTGTTAATATTCCACTGGTTGCCAGGCCGCCGACAACTGCAATGTTGTTTGCCGTAAAGAATGCATTCAGCGTACCGCGAAAAGCGGCTGGGCCAAGGTTACGTAGCATTCCATACATCACAACTGGCGGTCCATTTGTGGAAAAGGCCGCTCCTAGCGCCCCAGCTATCGCCCCTAACGGTGCAGCAATCCAACGTCTGTCATAGATGGGTAGACGGGGAATAAACATACTGTAGAATGAGTAGAGAATAAGAAAACCACCCAATCCTATTTTCATTATGTGATCAGGTAGATAGGAAAGTGCATATAAACCTACCGGAATGCCAAGAAAAGAGAAGCCGATAAGAACGGCAGCCGATCGCCAGTCCGTTTCTTTACGAGATAACCATGTGGCATAAATGGCGGTCGCTGTTCCGACAATAACAGAAAGTGGTGTTGCCATTTTTACAGGTAGCATTAGGGTTATGAGCGGCATGGTAGTCAATCCACCACCAAAGCCAGCACATATTCCTACGAATGTATAAAGAAACATTAAGGCGATAACGGTGTATATAACACCAGGTTCCAACATCACGCCATCAGGTGTAAATAAATTAAAGAAATCCATTATAATTCCTTCATTATCAAATTCTAAAATATTACTTTGACTGTTTTAAGTCAGGGTAATAGGTATCCTGCACAAATAAATACATGAACTATATGCATTCACCACAAATATTAAAAAACAATATATGCTGTTGTTTTGGTTTAAGTAATAGTAAGTCGATCCCAGAATTAAAGGCATTCGGCGGACAACTCATCGGTTCGATAGCTAATCCCCGGCGATTCAACTTTTCGCCACTATAGACCTGAAGCCACGGTTGATCGGAACATAAACTAACAGCCAGTTCCTGTTGATGGTTAATAATTTTCGCCTCCCATCGCTCGCTGTAAGTTTTGAAAGTATGATCAATCCGTTTATCACCAATTTTTTGTTGGATGGAATAGTCCAGATTCAGCTCATCGACGCGTAGTAACGTTGATGAGTTAGACTGTGTATCGAAAGCAAAAACCTCTTTTGCAGGAAGTTGCAGCGTATAATCATCAACAGGTGCTAAGTCACAGGTTAAGTAGGGGTGAACACCGACGCCATAAGGTGCTGGTTTATCGCCGATATTTTGGCTAATTATTTCAACGGACAGCCCTGTTGTTGCGTCCAGTGAGTAAATAACCTGCGAAATCAATGCGAATGGGTAGCCATAGCTTGGCGGTAAAAATATGGAGAACGAGGCTTTTGTGGCTGTTAATTCATCAACTTGCCAGTCTCTCCATGCAAGCAAGCCGTGAATAGCGGCGTTAGAGCCATGTTCATTAATCGGCAACTGATACTCATGCCCATCATGCTGATAGATACCATTGGCAATACGATTTGGCCAAGGGATTAATACCTTACCCAGATGAGCAAGAGGCATCTCTTCTGGTTTATGAGGTATAACCAGATGCTTGCCCTGCCAGGTTAATTCGGCAAGACCGGCACCCACTGAAACTATTTGCGCCCGGTAATCACCTGCAGCGAGTAATATCGTATTCCCACCACTATGCATACATATCACCTTAATATTAGATACCCTTACTAAACAACGGCATATGCAACGTTCATTTGCTGATATGCCGTCGTTACCAGGCTTATTTATTTCGCATTGATATCTAACAAACCTGCTGCTACGGCTGGTGCCAGCCCTGGAGCGAGCGGGATGCGTGGAATTACCAGACAGTGCAGAAGATGATATATATCCTGCTTACCGTCCCAGACTTTAGTGGTCACCTTGTTGTCAGCATCCAATTCTTGCCACCAGGAACCATTTTCATAGTCCATCAGGTATTTAATGCAGTAATCCCACCATGTTTGATACCAGGTTTCGTATTGACGATCCCCTGTTACGGTATAGAGGGCATAGGCTGTCCCCATCGCTTCTACAATTGGCCAGCGTACACGTTCACGTACAACGGGTTTCCCTTCCCAATCAACGGTATACACAATGCCGTCTGCTCCATCCGGAGCCCAGGCATCACGTACCGTAGCGTGGAACAAACCTTTCGCGTCTTCCAGCAGCCATGCAGGGGGTTGTTCGCATCTGGCTTCCAGTGCTGCGTGGATATGCAGCATTAAACGACCCCATTCGATCCAATGACCTGGAGTACCGCCAAATGCACGGAAACGGTGTGCTGGATTTTCTTTGTTATAGTCGCGGATAGGATTCCACTGTGAATCGAAATGTTCATTAACACGGTAATGATTATTTCTGGCTACATCATGAATAATGACTGATGCGATTCTGATAGCGCGATCCAGCCATTTTTTGTCATGGGTAACGTCATAAACAATCAGGAACGCTTCGACGGCGTGCATATTGGCGTTACCGCCACGGTAATCTTCGGTTTTGCTAAAGGCTTCGTCCCAGGACTCCAGGCACATCTGCTCTTCTTCACTCCAGAAGTATTTCTCAATCACTTCTATGGTGTAATCCAGCAATTTCCTGGCTTCAGGATGACCGGTCGTGACGGCGCTGGCCGCGCCCAGCAGGGCGAAGAAGTGTTGATAACCCTGCTTAGAGGCATCCACCACGCCCTGATCGTTAACGCAGGCATACCAGCCGCCGTATTTTTTATCGCGCAGCGCGCCGTTCATGGCTTTGATACCGTGATCGACCAGATCATAAGCGCCTGGTCGGCCCATCGACGCCGCCACGGAATAAACGTGCAACATACGCGCCGTGATCCAAAGATGGGTGCCCATCTCTTCTTTAATTTGCCCTTTATTTCCCAGCCAGCCGAAGCCTGTCGGCACCACGGCGTTTTTACCGAAATTAAAGATGCGGTCGGTTTCCTGCTCCAGCCAGCGGTTGTGGCTCAATGTGTTAAACCATTTCATTCTTTCATCCTCGTATTAGCGGCGACAAGCCATCATTTCATCGACAATGTCACCTAAACGTTGCAATTTAGGCGCGGAAACATCACGTAGCATCAGCTCGGTATCCGGTAAACCAATCACTGATGACCAGACCGCGCGTCCCGCCAGGAACCCGGATGCGCCAGCTTCCATGGCGACCCTGACCGCGCGAGGGAACAGTTTTTCGTCCACACCGGAAGAGAGGATGACCCACGGCATATTGATATGCCCATTCAGGCGTTGTGAGGCGGTAAGAAGATCGGAACGCGCGCCTTTGCCGTAGAGCGGCATTTCAACTTTGTAAAGATCGGCGCCGCTGTCGCCCAGCTCTTTGGCCGCATCGATAATCGCCTGCTCGCGATCGAACTTGTCGCCGCAGCGCGGCGGACGTACAACCGGTTCGATAATGCTCAGCAAACCATTGGAGTGGCATAATTCATTGAATTCTTTGACCATATCCAGACGCTGCTGCGCGTCTTCGTCGCTGCGCCACAGCACCAACAGTTTTAAGGCTTTCGCGCCATCCCGTTTTACCGCTTGCGCATTAATTTTTTTATCAATGATCACGTTATCAACGGGAATACCGTTGCCCGGGATGAAATCATCTGCCGCGACGATCATGGCGCAGCTTTTAGCGACCGCGTTTTGTTCTACGGCCTGGCGATAACAGAACTGCTGATCCAGCAGAACGGCAGAGGCATACGGGGAAAGAATTTTCGCCGCATTCACTTTGAAATCCGTCAGCACGCTATCGGCAACGGGTGTTTTCGCACCAGCAGCAGCAAACATTAAACGCATCGCCTCGCGCTGATCGACAGCCAGCATGGCAAACCCGCCGGACGCTCGCGTAATGTCTTTGATGGTGTAGTTGTTCATTCAATTTTCCTTTATACAGTCGTTACTTTTTTACGTTGGCGGTCAGCCCGGCGCTGATGCGCACCTGTTCCAGGATGGCGCTCCAGTCTTCCCGACCGCGGCCTGCGGCCCGCGCCAGGTTATAAACTTCCCGGGAGGCGGCACCGAGCGGCATCGGTACGTGCAGTTGATTGGCGACATCCAACGCGATGCCAAGATCTTTGTGCGCCAGATCGATCATGAAGGCGGGAGACAGATCCCCTTTCATCACTTTATTCGGCCAGGTGGTGGTGAAATGCCCTTTGCCTGCGGCAGTGCCGCTCATCACTTTTAAAGCCACGTCGAAGGAAAGCCTCAGCGCTTCACACAGCACGGCGGCTTCGGCGGAGAGCGCATTTAGCGCAATACTCATGTAGTTGTTGATCAGTTTTACGCGAATACCCATTCCCGGGCCGCCGGTGTTGACCAGCTCATTACCCATCGCCATCAGAACAGGGGTAGCGCGTTCTACTTGCTCCGCCGTACCGCCTGCCAGCAGCAACAATGTGCCGGTAATCGCGTTGTCGGATGTCCGGCCTACCGGCACATCCATCATGCTGAACCCTTTGCTCTGCATGTCGGCAATCAGCTTATCGGTTTGCAACGGATGAATAGTGGACATATCAATGACCAGCGCTTCACGGGAAAGAGTTTCACAAACGCCTTGCTCGCCAAACAAAACGGAACGAACCAGATCGCCGTTCGGGAGCATGGTGATAACAAATTCAGCGCCGATGGTTGCCTGAGCCGGGCTGCTTGCAGGTTGCGCGCCTTTGTCTACCAGACGCTGTACGGCGTCGGGATTAACATCGAAGACGCTGAGTTGATGGCCCTGCTTTAGCAGATTGCTCGTCATAGGAGAGCCCATCTGTCCCAACCCGATAAATGCTATAACTGCCATATCGTTCTCCTGAACACGGTGGTGTCATTTTTTGTCATTAATGAGCATTTTTCTGTCTGTTTGTGATCGTATTTGTAATTTATAGTCAAAAAATTGACAGCCGTCACTTTTTAAACATTTCGTGAAATTAAAATGAGCACATCGAAAATGCTTGAGGAATGACCATGGTTCGTATTGCTTGTGTAGGTATTACCGTGATGGATCGCATCTATTACGTGGAAGGATTACCGACAGAAGGGGGTAAATATGTGGCGAAGCGCTATACGGAAGTGGGCGGCGGGCCTGCGGCGACCGCTGCCGTGGCTGCGGCGAAATTGGGCGCGCAGGTGGACTTTATTGGCCGTGTGGGCGATGACGACACCGGAAACAGCCTGCTGGCGGAACTGGAATCCCTGGGGGTAAATACCCGCTATACCCGCCGCTACACGCAGGCCATGTCGTCGCAGTCAGCGATTATGGTGGATGCCAAAGGAGAGCGGATTATCGTTAATTATCCCAGCCCGGATTTATTGCCTGACGCCGGCTGGCTTAACGACATCGATTTTTCGCAGTGGGATGTGGTGTTGGCGGATGTGCGCTGGCATGACGGCGCAAAACAGGCGTTTACGCTGGCGCGTCAGGCTGGCGTCATGACTGTTCTTGATGGCGATATTACGCCGCAGGATATTAGCGAGCTGGTGGCGTTAAGCGACCACGCCGCCTTCTCCGAGCCAGGGCTGGCACGCCTGACGGGGATGAGCGAAGCCATTGATGCGCTAAAAAAAGCACAAATGCTCACAAATGGACATGTCTATGTCACGCGAGGCAGTGAAGGCTGCAACTGGTTGGAAAAAGCGGCGGTACGCCACCAACCGGGTTTTACCGTGGAGGTGGTGGATACTACCGGCGCGGGCGATGTTTTTCATGGCGCACTGGCATTTGGCCTGGCAAGCGGATACGCCATCGAAGAGGCTGTCAGATTCGCCAGCGGCGTTGCCGCGCTGAAGTGTACGCGCCCAGGTGGCCGGGCGGGTATCCCTGATTGTGAGCAAACCCGATCTTTCTTGTCACTTTTTGTATAATATGAGCAGTAGGAAGCTTTTAGAGGAATGCTCATGAGTCTTACCGAACTGACCGGTAATCCGCGACACGATCGGCTGTTAATGCTTATTGATGAGCGCGGCTATATGAATATCGATGAGTTAGCCAGTTTGTTGGAGGTCTCTACCCAGACGGTTCGCCGCGATATTCGTAAATTAAGCGAGCAGGGGCTGATTACGCGTCATCACGGCGGCGCCGGCAGAGCGTCCAGTGTGGTCAATACCGCCTTTGAGCAGCGAGAGGTCTCCTGGACGCAAGAGAAAAAAGCCATTGCGGAAGCCGTGGCTGACTATATTCCGGATGGCTCCACGATATTTATCACGATTGGAACGACGGTTGAGCAGGTGGCGCGCGCGCTGCTCAACCATAATCATCTGCGCATTATCACCAATAGCCTGCGCGTCGCGCACATTCTTTATAATAACCCTCGTTTTGAAGTGATGGTGCCTGGCGGCACGCTGCGCCCGCATAATAGCGGCATTATCGGGCTATCCGCGGCGGCGTTTGTGGCGGGGTTCCGGGCTGACTATCTCGTCACCAGCGTAGGCGCGATAGAGAGCGATGGCGCGTTACTGGAGTTTGATGTCAACGAAGCCAGCGTAGTGAAAACCATGATGGCTCACTCGCGACATATTTTGCTGGCCGCCGATCATACGAAATACCATGCTTCTGCGGCGGTTGAGATCGGCAATGTGTCACAGATTACCGCTCTGTTTACGGACGAGTATCCCGGTCCGGCATTACAGAATTTACTTCAATCCCAGCAAATCGAAGTGGTTCAGGTGAGTCCTTCGCTGGACGACGCCGTTTCAGCGTGACAAGCGCCCTTGCGCCGGAGGGTCGCGTCAGCGCTTTATCCGGCCAATAAAACGGCGCTGTGATGCAGGCGATATTGAACATCGTCTGCGTTTCTATTGTCTTTTTGTTAATTGATTTATAAAGGGATACATAGTCAAACTTCTCCTTTCCCGCTACAGTTATTCATCCCCGGTTAGCAAGGAGAATGACATGCTCTACATCTTTGATTTAGGTAATGTGATTGTCGACATCGACTTTAACCGCGTATTAGGTGTGTGGAGCGATCTGAGTCGAGTACCGCTGGCTTCGCTGAAGCAAAAATTTACGATGGGCGAGACTTTTCACCAACATGAACGCGGTGAGATAACGGACGAAGCGTTTGCTGAAGCTTTCTGTCATGAAATGGCGTTATCGCTCAGTTATGAACAATTTGCGCACGGCTGGCAGGCGGTATTTGTCGGATTACGGCCCGAAGTGATTGCTATCATGCATAAACTGCGCGAGCAGGGGCATCGCGTGGTGGTGCTATCCAATACTAACCGACTGCATACCCACTTCTGGCCGGAGGAATACCCGGAGGTGCGCGCTGCCGCCGACCATATCTATTTATCGCAGGATTTGGGAATGCGTAAGCCGGAAGCGCGTATTTATCAGCACGTCCTGCAGAAAGAAGGTTTTTCCGCTGCCGATGCGGTCTTTTTCGACGACAATGCCGATAATATAGAAGGGGCCAACCAGTTGGGGATCACCAGCATTCTGGTGAAGGATAAAGCCACCATCCCTGACTACTTCGCGAAGCTGTTATGCTAAAAACCGTTCACCAAAAAGCTGGACGCCATACGCGCCCTGTTCGGGCCTGGCTCAAGCTATTATGGCAGCGTATCGATGAGGATAATATGACGACTCTGGCGGGAAATCTCGCCTATGTCTCATTACTCTCCTTAGTACCGCTTATTGCCGTCGTTTTTGCCCTTTTCGCTGCTTTTCCGATGTTTTCTGATGTCAGCATTCAGTTACGCCATTTTATTTTTGCTAACTTTATGCCAGCCACCGGAGACGTGATTCAGCGCTATATTGAGCAGTTTGTCGCTAACTCCAACAAAATGACGGCGGTGGGCGCCTGTGGACTGATTGTGACGGCATTGCTGTTGATGTACGCCATTGATAGCGCCTTAAACACTATCTGGCGCAGCAAACGCACACGGCCAAAAGTGTACTCTTTTGCGGTGTACTGGATGATCCTCACGCTCGGCCCGCTTCTCGCTGGCGCCAGCCTGGCGATCAGCTCCTACCTGCTTTCTTTACGCTGGGCCAGCGATCTGAATACGGTCATCGACAATGTATTGCGCATCCTTCCGCTGCTGCTCTCGTGGATCTCATTCTGGTTACTTTACAGTATTGTCCCAACAACTCGCGTACCGAACCGTGACGCCCTTGTCGGCGCGTTTGTCGCAGCGTTGCTGTTCGAGGCCGGAAAGAAAGGTTTCGCGCTTTATATCACCATGTTCCCGTCATATCAGCTCATTTATGGCGTACTGGCAGTGATCCCTATCCTGTTTGTCTGGGTATACTGGACCTGGTGTATAGTCTTGCTTGGCGCAGAAATAACTGTCACTCTCGGGGAATACCGAAAACTCAAACAAGCCGCAGAACAAGAAGAAGCTGACCAACCATGATTGCATTAATTCAACGCGTAACCCGTGCCAGCGTCACCGTGGAGGATGAGGTGACGGGTGAAATCGGCCCAGGACTTTTGGTGTTATTGGGTGTCGAAAAAGAAGATGACGAACAAAAAGCGAATCGTCTGTGCGAGCGCGTGCTGGGATACCGTATCTTCAGCGATGCTGACGGCAAGATGAATCTGAATGTACAACAGGCTGGCGGCAGCGTGCTGGTGGTGTCGCAGTTTACGCTGGCGGCAGATACCGAGCGCGGTATGCGACCAAGCTTTTCCGGCGGGGCTGCGCCGGATCGCGCGCAGGCGCTTTATGAATATTTTGTCGAACGCTGCCGCCAGCAGGCGATAAACACGCAAACCGGACGCTTCGCTGCCGATATGCAGGTTGAGCTGGTTAATGACGGTCCCGTGACATTCTGGCTCCAGGTATGAGTCAGCTTCCGGCGTGGCCGCGGATAACAAGAGAGAGTACGGCTATGTATCACCTTCGAGTTCCGCAAACAGAAGAAGAATTAGAACGTTACTACCAGTTTCGCTGGGAGATGCTGCGTAAACCGCTGCACCAGCCGAAAGGGTCGGAACGGGATGGCTGGGATGCGTTGGCGCACCATCAAATGGTGGTGGACGAAGAAGGAAACTTAGTTGCAGTGGGCCGCCTGTATATCAATGCAGATAACGAGGCGTCTATCCGTTTTATGGCTGTACATCCCTCGGTACAGGATAAAGGGCTGGGGACATTAATGGCGATGACTCTGGAGTCTGTCGCCCGCCAGGAAGGCGTTAAGCGCGTCACCTGCAGCGCGCGCGAAGATGCGGTTGAGTTCTTTGCCAAACTCGGGTTTGTCAATCAGGGGGAGATTACTACGCCCACAACCACGCCAATCCGCCATTTTCTGATGATTAAACCGGTAGCATCGCTGGATGATATCCTGCATCGCGGCGACTGGTGCGGGCAGCTTCAGCAGGCCTGGTATGAGCACATTCCATTGAGTGAAAAGATGGGGGTGCGCATTCAGCAGTACACCGGGCAAAAATTTATTACCACGATGCCGGAAACCGGTAATCAAAATCCGCATCACACGGTGTTTGCCGGCAGCCTGTTCTCCCTGGCGACGCTGACCGGATGGGGACTTATCTGGCTGATGCTCCGTGAACGCCACCTGGGCGGGACGATTATTCTTGCTGACGCTCATATTCGCTACAGTAAACCCATTAGCGGAAAGCCAAACGCCGTGGCTGATTTGGGGTCGCTAAGCGGTGATTTGGACAGGCTGGCGCGGGGTAAAAAAGCGCGTGTCCAGCTGCAGGTTGAACTGTTGGGCGGCGAGACCGCTGGGGCAATTTTCGAAGGCATTTATATCGTACTACCTGCGAAACCGTTCGGCCCGTATGAAGAGGGCGGCAACGAGGAGGAGTAGCTGGACATATCCAACTACTCGATGAAGGCATCCGCTGGTAGTTTAAAGCGTTGTGTAAGCGCTTTAATATGATTAACCGTTAGTGCTCTGCGGCCATTTAAGATGTTGCTGACGTTCGATTTAGAACCAAGTTCGTTGGCAAGATCTGCTGCTTTGAGACCGTATTGATCCATGAGCGTTCGCAATACTGAAACGCCAGGGGGCGTTTTCTCCAGGTGTTGGTTGAGTGCTTTGAATTCCGGCGCATGTTTTTCGTATTCACTGATTCGGGCACAGAGCAATTCAAATAGTGGGTTTTCAAGATCGTCGTGGTCGACCAGAAACTCCACTAGCGCTAGTGCCCTGCGATACTCATTGTCATTTCGGTCTTCCCCCATCAGTGGGACGCTTTTTACCGCATCGCTGAAGGTATCAACGATCTTTTTTGCGCTGGTTGCATCCATCTGACGATGAGTTCTCATTCTTTATTACCCCGATAATATGCGGTCAGTTTGTCATATTCGGCATGGGAAACGATATGTTTCACAAATATCTTATGTAACCTGAAATCTATGTAGGAAATGAGTCTCAGGCTGTTACCAGAAACATCAATCACCCACCATTTATCTCTGTACTTAAAATTATCCAGTGAAGGAATATACCGCTTCATCTCTTCAGGCTGAGTGAATGTTTTTTTCTCAAGAACATTCAGCAACTCAGTGAGGGCAAGCTCATGGTTTGGATACATGAGCATCGCTTCATTGAACGGTTTTCGGCTGATAACATGCACAATGTAGTTCCATTACAAAGTTTTCAACCTGAAAACAATTTAGCGCAACGTTATCCAGTTTTCAAGTTGAAAACAAAATTGAATTTTAGGTCATTTTGCCTGTTGATGGACTTACAACACGCCAGGCCACATCTCGCATGGCGCTTCGTGCCGTCTTGCTCACGCCGCCCAATTGGAAAAAACCGTGGATAACGCCGAGATAGCGCTGGCAAGTACACGCCACGCCCTGGTCGTTCAGACGGTGATATAGCGCTTCGCCTTCATCACGCAGTGGGTCGAACTCTGCGGTGAGGATATGCACCGGCGGTAAACCGGCAAAATCTTCACGCCATATCGGACTGGCTTCCGGGTGGCGGAGGTCGGTATCCTGGAGATACATTTCGAAACCCGATAACAGCGTATCGCGGGTGATGATGTAGTCTTGCCCGTTGCTGGCATAGCTGGGGAAACTGGCAGTAGCGTCAAGCATCGGGTAGATCAACAGCAGCTTCGCCGGAGACCAGTGGGCGGTGGATTTCAGGCGTAGCGCGCTGACCAATGCCAAGTGCCCGCCTGCGCTGTCGCCAGCAAGCGTGATACGTTCACGATCGATGCCTAACTGCTCCGCGTATTGATGGACGATATTGGCCCCGCGTTCAGCGTCGTCATGAGCCGCAGGGAAGGTGTGTTCTGGCGCAAGGCGATACTGAATGGCAATCACTCTACAGCCGCTTTTCCAGGCCAGTTGCCGTAGCTGGGGGTCATGAGTCAGAAAGCCGCCGCTAACAAAACAGCCGCCGTGATAGTAGAGGATACAGGGTAGAGAACCGGATGCGTTTGGCGGCGAAACGACGCGAAATGTCATCCCTTCCAGCACGATATCTTCCGAACTCACCCGAATTTCTTTCTCACCCGCCAGCGACGTGCTGGCAATATAACCCGCCCTCCGATCATCAATATTCTGCTCTCGTGAAGAGGGGCGGCCCGCAGCGATAAACCCGGCGACCAGTTCGGCAATTCCTTTTTCCAGTGGCATATAAGGCTCCTTAAGCTGTATGTATGTACAGTTTATAACCTGATTTGTTGGGGATGGAAAGTGGTGAAATGAGGGGATAATGATTCTGGATAGAGGTTCGCAAAAAATGGAATGCGGTTGGCGCTGGGTTTTTAATTTTTGTACTGTGAAACGATGATGCTATACGCCATTGACGTATAGATTATTTTCACTACTATAAGCCAATGGCGTATGGAATATGCAATTTATAGAAACGGAACTCTTTACTGAAGATGTTAAAAAACTGCTCGATGATGATGAATACCATAAGCTTCAGGTTTTTATGGCTCAGCATCCAGATTGTGGTGATGTCATTCAGGAAACGGGCGGCCTGAGAAAAATGCGCTGGGGAGCGCGAGGCAAAGGAAAGCGTAGTGGCGTGCGAATTATCTATTTTCACCGTAGTCAACGGTATGAGATTCGCTTGCTTCTGATTTATCAAAAAGGCATTAAAGATGATCTCACGCCGCAGGAAAAAGCGGTGCTTCGTATGCTGAATGAGAGGTGGTAGATGGATAAAGTGTTATTTGAGCGATTAACTCAAAGTATGTCTCAAATGAATGAAATCATTGAAGGGACCCGTAAGCCTTCTCGTACCTTTCATATTGATGCAATGAAGATTAAAGAAATACGGCAGGCATCTGGGTTGTCGCAATCTAAGTTTGCAGAACTGATTTCGGTCAACGTGGATACGCTGCGCAACTGGGAGCAAGGAAGACGCTCACCGACAGGGCCAGCCAAAGCATTACTTCGCGCCATTGCCAACGACCCGAGAAACGTTATACAAGCATTGCGTTATTGAGCAATGATCCGGCTAACGTAGATTGCTAGCCGGTATACCAGAGAACTTATTCCCCTTCCCCCGGGAACAGGAACGGGTTGATGGAACTGCGGGCGAAGCCCTCCTGTTCCATGCGTGCGTCCAGCACCAGCGAGGCGAGGTCGTCGGCCACTGCTTCTACTTTCGGGTCCTTTTCCTGATACAGAATCTTCAGGTAAGTCCCGCAATCGCCGCAGCTTTCGGCTTTCACCGCAGCCTGCTCATTTTCCAGCGACCAGTAGTGTAAGTCGCGGCTCTGTTCGCAGTTACTGCATTTTACGCGCACGACATGCCATTCGGTTTCGCACAGGTTACAGTGCAGATAACGCAGCCCCTGCGTGGTGCCGATCTGCACCATGCTGGAGACCGGCATCGAACCGCACACCGGGCAATACTGGCGCGCTTCACCGTATTCCGCGCGGGCTTTGCCTGGAATCAAGCTGGCCATTTGCGCCCAGTAAAGGGAGAGCGCGGCCCAGATAAACGGGGCTTTATCGCTGCTGACGGAGGCAAAATCCGAGGCAAACAGCGCGCTGGCCATCTGCTCCAGCTCCTGCTCTGAGGCTTTCTCCAGGTTCTCGATCACTGCCAGCGCCGGGCCGCTCATCTCGGGTTTTAGCTCGGCAATTAACGAATGCAGCAGTTTTTGCCAGTGCTTATCACGCGGCAGCACGTGGATATCCAGCGGCGGCTTGCCCTGGTCGTTCGCTTCTTTAATACGTGCGGTCAGATCCATCTCCAGCGGATGGTCGTACAGTACCACTTCCTGCGCGTGCGCGATAAGCGCGGCAAAGCGCAGGTAATCGCCCAGCGGGTTATTTTCAGCCAGCTCGCGCAGACGTTCGGCGCGGCGGTTGTAGACGTTTTTGAGTCGGGGGAACAATAACGGCGGAATCATATCCGCCGTACGTTTCTCGCTCGACCCCAGCTCATCTTGCGGGATTATGCGAATACTCATTCAGTTTCTTTTTCCGTTGTCTTGCGGACTTCTCGGTACCAGCGCGGGTGATGTTTCTTCGCCCACGACCGGGTTACCCAGCCTTCCACCATCGCGGTAATGGTGCCTTTCACCCAAAGGGCGGCGTAGATATGCACCATGATAACCACAATTAACGCTACTGCGGCAAAAGAATGCAACATTAACGCGAATCGGATCACCGGGATTGAGAAAGCAGGCGCAAAGTACGGACGCCAGATAATTACCCCGCTCACCAGCAGCAGCACCAGGAAGATAATCGCCGCCCAGAATACGCATTTCTGACCGAAGTTATAACGCCCGGTGTCACCCACTTCCTCGTTGACGACGATCTTACGAATATTCTTCGCCCAAAAGATATCATCCCGATTGATTAGATTGTGGTGCCAATAACGGAAAAACATGATGATGAACGAGGCAAACATAACCACGCCCACAAACGGGTGCAGAATTCGCGCCAGTTGTGGGGTGCCCAGGATATGCATCAACCAGTTGAAGGATGGGAATAAAAAGCCCAGCCCACTCACCGCCGCCAGCACGAAGCAGAAGGCGACGATCCAGTGGTTGATGCGTTCCGGCGCCGTATAGCGCACGATGGTGTCACGTCGTTTCATTTGCGCACCTCGTCTTTCTCTTCATGCAGGTTGTCATCTTCCTCTTCCGCGCGGTTCGGACCGACGCCGACATAGTGGAAGACGCTGGCGGCAAAGGTCGCGGCAAAACCGAACGCGGCGAGCGGTTTCCAGACGCCTTTCCAGAACTTAACGGTTTCGCTGATTTCCGGGTTTTCCGGCAGACCGTGATACAGATTCGGCTTGTCGGCATGATGCAGCACGTACATGACATGCGTACCGCCTACGCCCGCCGGATCGTACAGACCCGCATTGTCATAACCACGGGTTTTTAGTTCCGCCACCCGCTCGCCCGCCAGCGTTTTCATATCCTCTTTCGAGCCAAAATGAATGGCGCCGGTTGGACAGGTCTTCACGCAGGCCGGCTCCTGGCCGACCACCACACGGTCAACGCACAGCGTACATTTATAGACGCGGTTGTCTTCCGGGTTGAGGCGCGGCACGTTGAACGGGCAGCCAGCGATACAGTAGCCGCAGCCGATACACTGCTCGGACTGGAAGTCGACAATACCGTTAGCGTACTGAATGATCGCCCCTTCCGCCGGACAGGCTTTCAGGCAGCCTGGATCGGCGCAGTGCATACAGCCATCCTTACGGATCAGCCACTCCAGTTTGTCGTTCTGTTCCACTTCCGAGAAGCGCATCACCGTCCAGGATTTCGCGGTTAAGTCCGCCGGGTTGTCATACACCCCGACGTTATTGCCCACTTCATCACGGATGTCGTTCCACTCGGAGCACGCCACCTGACACGCTTTACAGCCGATACAGGTGGTGACGTCGATGAGTTTCGCCACCTCTTCCTGGTGGTCCCGCGCCTGGGGCGCGGGGGTGAAACCGTTAGTGGCGGAACGACGAATGATGTCTTGCGATTGATAAGCCATAGGTCGTCTCCGTTACACCTTTTCCACGTTCACAAGGAAGGATTTAAACTCCGGCGTTTGCGTGTTCGCATCGCCGACGAAAGGCGTTAACGTATTGGCTATAAAACCTTTTTTCGCCACGCCTTCGTAGCCCCAGTGAATAGGAATACCGATGGTATCGATATCCTTGCCGTCCGCTTTCAGCGTGCGAATACGCTTGGTCACCACCGCTTTGGCTTTGATATAGCCGCGGTTCGAGGAGACCTTCACGGTATCGCCATGCGCGATGCCGAGCTTATTCGCCAGCTTCTCGCCAATTTCCACAAACTGTTCCGGCTGGGCGATAGCGTTAAGCAACGCGTGCTTGGTCCAGTAGTGGAAGTGCTCGGTCAGACGGTAAGTGGTTCCGACATACGGGAACTTATCCGCTTTACCCAGCGCGTCGGCATCGTCTTTAAAGATACGGGCGGCAGGGTTAGAGATAACGTTCGGGTGCAGCGGGTTAGTGCCCAGCGGCGTTTCAAACGGCTCGTAGTGTTCCGGGAACGGCCCTTCCGCCATCTTATCGATAGCAAACAGGCGACCCATCCCTTCCGGCTGCATGATAAACGGTCCGACGTCGCTGCCGGGCGCGGCGGCGCTGTAGTCCGGAATATCCCATCCGGCCCATTTTCCACCTTCCCATTTCAGTAGCTGACGTTTCGGGTCCCAGGGATTACCCTGCGGATCGGCGGAGGCGCGGTTATACAGAATACGGCGGTTAAGCGGCCATGCCCATGCCCAGCCCAGCGTGTTGCCGAGACCAGACGGGTCGGCGTTATCACGACGCGCCATCATGTTGCCTTCCGGCGTCCAGCTACCGGCGAAAATCCAGCAGCCGCTGGACGTCGTACCGTCATCGCGCAGTTGCGCGAACGAACTGAGCTGTTGACCTTTCTTCACCACCACCGCGCCGGTTGCCGGGTCGATAAGATCGGCCAGCGCTTTACCGTTACTTTCCATCGCCACTTCTTCAGAGGCGGGTTCGTATGGTTTGGTGTAGTTCCAGGTCATATTCAAAACCTGTTCCGGGTTGGCGCCGCCCTGTTCAGAGTACATCTTACGCAGGCGTAAGAAGATACCGGCGAGGATTTCGCCGTCGGTCATGGCAATTCCCGGGGCGTCCGCGCCCTTCCAGTGCCACTGTAACCAGCGACCGGAGTTAACGATGGAACCATTTTCCTCGGCAAAACAGGTGGAAGGCAGACGGAACACTTCGGTCTGGATTTTCGCGGGATCAACGTCGTTCGACTCACCGTGGTTTTGCCAGAAGGTGGACGTTTCGGTGTTGAGCGGATCGATAGTCACCAGGTACTTCAGTTTGGAAAGCGACGCGACCACTTTGTTTTTGTTCGGGAATGAGGCCACCGGGTTAAAGCCCTGGCAGATATAGCCGTTGACCTTGCCCTGTTTCATCATCTCGAAGTACTGCAACACGTCGTAGCCTTTGTCCCACTTCGGTAGCCAGTCGAAGCCCCAGCTATTTTCCGCTGTCGCTTTATCACCAAAGAAGGCCTTCATCATTGAGACGAAGAATTTCGGATAGTTACCCCAGTAGTTGACCTGATCCTTCAACAATGGCTTCGGCGTATTGGCAGCCAGATAGGTTTGCAGGTCGGTCTGTTTTTCGCTCGGCAGCGTCAGGTAGCCCGGCAGACTTTGCGACAGCAGTCCTAAGTCGGTCAGTCCCTGAATATTGGAGTGACCGCGCAGGGCGTTAACGCCGCCGCCCGCCATCCCCATGTTACCGAGCAGAAGCTGGATCATCGCCATAGTACGGATGTTCTGCGCGCCGATGGAATGCTGCGTCCAGCCCAGCGCGTACAGGAACGACGCGGTTTTATCTTTTGCGCTGGTTTCTGCAATGTACTCGCACACTTTCAGGAAGTCCGCTTTCGGCGTACCGCAGATATTTTCTACCACGTCCGGCGTGTAGCGTGAGACATGCTGTTTCAACAGATTCCAGACACAGCGCGGGTGTTGCAGTGTCGTATCGCGTTTGGCAAAACCGTTTTCGTCCAGCTCATAGTGCCAACTGGTTTTATCGTACTGCCGCTTGTCTGCGTCGTAGCCGGTGAACAGACCATCATCGAAGCCAAAATCTTCACGCACGATCAGGCTGGCATTGGTATAGGCCTCGGTGTATTCACGGTTGTATTTTTCGTTGGTCAGCAGATACAGCATCACGCCTGACAAGAAGGCAATGTCAGTACCAGAGCGTATTGGCGCATAGAAATCGGCCACCGACGCGGTACGCGTGAAGCGCGGATCGATCACAATCAGCTTCGCGCCGTTGTGAATTTTGGCTTCCATCGCCCAGCGGAACCCGACCGGGTGAGCTTCTGCGGCGTTACCGCCCATCACCACGACGAGGTTGGCGTTCTTGATGTCGACCCAGTGGTTGGTCATCGCACCGCGACCAAATGTTGGAGCAAGACTTGCTACCGTTGGTCCGTGTCAGACACGCGCCTGGTTGTCGACCGCGAGCATACCCAGCGCGCGGGAGAATTTTTGCGTTAAATAACCCGTCTCGTTACTGGATGCGGAAGCGCACAGCATCCCGGTGGTGAGCCAGCGGTTAACGGTAACGCCTTCGGCGTTCTGCGCCTGATAGTTGGCGTCGCGATCTTCCTTCATCAGTTTAGCGATGCGGTCAAACGCTTCTTCCCAACTGATTTGTTGCCACTTATCTGAACCCGGCGCACGGTATTGCGGGAATTTCAGGCGGCTTTCAGAGTGGATAAAGTCCACCAGACCGGCCCCTTTCGGGCACAGCGCGCCACGGCTTACCGGATGATCCGGGTCCCCTTCGATATGGAAAATAGATGCTTTGGCGTTTTTCGCACCGTCGCCGAGGCTGTACATCAACAGCCCGCAGCCAACGGAACAGTAGGTGCAGGTGTTACGGGTTTCGCGGGTGCGCAGCAGTTTATATTGCCGTGTTTCCGCTAGCGCTACGCCGGGCGCGAAGCCCAGTGCCGCCGCCGTGGTGCCTGCCATACCGCCAGCGCAGATCTTAAAGAACTGCCTTCTGCTGACCTGCATGGTTTGCTCCTTGTTTCGACATTGTCACTTCTCTTTCACATTTCTCTATCCGAAACGCTCAGGGAGTGGTTGTTATTTTTCTTTGCGGACGGGCCCGCAAAGGTTCAGAATTGGATAAATTTTCCTCCATCCGGGAGGAGTTGTAACAGAATACCATAATGTTGGTGTGTGTGTTCTTATATGGTTAAAAGAAAGTGAACAATATACTGTCTGAAGAAGTCCTAAATGTGACTGATTTCACAACCTCACGCCAGTTGGCTCTCTGGAAACGCGAGGATTTGCAGTCCCCCCAACTTGATGATGTTGCCGAGGAAGTGCCTGTGGCACTGGTGTATAACGGTATTTCGCATGTCGTTATGATGGCCTCTCCAAAAGATCTGACGCATTTTGCAATGGGGTTTTCTCTATCGGAAGGGATCATTGACAGCCCGCGTGAAATCTATGGCATGGACGTTGTGCCGTCCTGTAACGGACTTGAAGTGCAGATTGATCTTTCCAGCCGTCGATTTATGGGGCTGAAAGCGCGTCGTCGCGCGCTGGCCGGACGCACCGGTTGCGGCGTATGTGGCGTGGAACAGCTCAATGACATCGGTAAGCCGGTGCAACCGCTGCCGTTTAGCCAAACGTTTAATCTCGGTAACCTTGATCGCGCGTTAAAACATCTGAATGATTTTCAACCGACGGGTAAGCTGACGGGGTGTACGCACGCTGCGGCGTGGGTCATGCCGTCGGGTGAACTGGCGGGGGGCCATGAAGATGTCGGACGCCACGTTGCGCTGGATAAACTGCTCGGTCGCCGCGCCACGGAGGGTGAGGAATGGCGGCAAGGCGCGGCGCTGGTTTCCAGTCGTGCGAGTTACGAAATGGTGCAGAAGTCGGCGATGTGCGGTGTAGAAATTTTGTTTGCGGTTTCTGCTGCCACCACGCTCGCGGTTGACGTCGCTGAACGGTGTAATCTTACGCTGGTGGGGTTCTGTAAGCCGGGTCGGGCGACGATTTATACCCATCCGCAGCGGTTAATCGCAGACTAAAATAGTACCCTCTACATTTGCGTAAAATATATATTATTAATTTAATATATATTTTATGTAGAATGATGGTGTATGAAATATATATTTTCTGGATTTTACAGCCTCTCTTAATAACGGAATGACGTATAGTGGCGAGGCCATATTTTCGTTAAAATAAGAGAACCCCAACGTAAATATACAAAAGGCAATTAAATGAAAAGGAATTTATTATCCTCAGCGATAATCATTGCGCTAATGACCCTGGGCGCAACAGGATGTGATGACAATAATGTTAAAACCGAGGCGACGCCGGCCGCCAGCAGTCAGCCTGCGACGCCAGCGCCTTCTCAGACGCCGGAAACGCAATCTGACGAAAGTCCAGCGCAGCCCTCAGCAGCGAAGCCAGAAACGGCAACTCAGCCCCCGGCGGCGAAGCCAGAAACGCCAGCTCAGCCGGAGGTTGACGCTGAAGAAGTTTATAGTGAAAAAATGGATGTCTATATCGATTGTTTTAATAAACTTCAATTGCCCGTTCAGCACAGTCTGGCGCGTTACGCGGATTGGGTGAAAGACTTTAAAAAAGGTCCGACAGGGAAAGAGAGCCTGGTTTATGGCATTTATGGTATTACGGAGTCTTACATAACGAATTGCCAGAAAGAGATGAAACAGGTGGCCGCCTTAACGCCATTGCTTGAGCCTATTGATGGCGTTGCCGTTAGCTATATTGATAGCGCCGCCGCGCTGGGTAATACCATTAACGAAATGGAAAAATATTATACCCAGGAAAACTATAAAGATGATGCCTTTGCTAAAGGTAAGGCGCTGCATCAGACATTACTGAAGAATATTGAGGATTTTAAACCCGTCTCGGAAAAATATCATGAGGCTATTCAGGAAATAAATGACAAACGGCAATTGACACAGTTGAAGAGAATAGAAGAAGCGGAAGGTAAAACATTTAACTATTATTCTCTGGCTGTCATGATCTCGGCAAAGCAGATCAACAAGGTTATTTCTGCCGATACCTTTGATGCCGAAGCGATGATGAAAAAAGTCGCGGAACTGGAAACAATGATTGCGCAATTGAAAGAAGTGAATACTGATGGCCGTAATTCTTCATTCATCAGCTCTGCGGCTGATTATCAGCTACAAGCTAAAAAATATATTCGTCGCATCAGAGACAATGTTGAGTATTCTGATTTTGAAAAGAAACGGGTGCAGGACCCTGCAACAGGATGGATGGTTGCGGATTCTTATCCGGCGTCGTTGAGAAGTTATAACGAGATGGTGGATGATTATAACCGCCTGCGTTGAGTGACGGCACATTATCTGTGTGCAGGCTGGCGCAAGTGCCTATAAAATTACGCTATAACGCCAATAAAAAGCGCCGATCAGGCGCTTTTTTCGTTTATGTATTCTTCATCAGGCAATATCCGTAAAAATAGCTGACGTAAACATTAACTAAAGAGAGCTATTAGAAAAACCAGTAATCTGAAGCTATCATAAGATGTTGACGTCACGCTGGAAGGTACTGGTAGTGTAATTGAGGATCGGCATTTATATGGAAAGCATTTATCCCGCCTGATGCGAAAATTCTGAGCCACTTCAGCATAGGGCGGCCCAGCCTTCATCACTTATAGGGTGTCACGTTCAACTGTTCTGTAAGACGTTAATTAATACCCGCCATTCGTAATAACGCGGTCACTACCGCAGCGGCGATAATCACCACAATAAGCGGCATTTTACGCCAGGCTAAAAATACGGCGAAGCCAACCCCAAGAACGCGCGCCATTCCGGCAAAATGTTCGCCTTCGTAAAAGGTGGTCGCCAGCGCGACGGAGAATAGCAGCACCGTTGCCGCATCCGAGAGCAGCGCCTGTGAACGCTCAGACAGCGCCAGACGGCTGCCAAGTTTCGCGCCGCCGAGGCGCATCAAATAGGTTCCCGCAGACAAAAGAGCAATACCGATAATAAATAGCGTCATATTGCCCATTATTTTTTCCTCGCCAGTAGGCCAAGCAGCGAAAGCAACACCGGCAATCCGGCAGCCACAAAGGGAACGGCGGCAAGCGACAGCGCGGCGCCGCTGCAACCACGAATCAATGTGGTGCGGTTTTTAAACGCCGGGATCACCAGCGCCAGTAAGATTGCCGGAAATACGGCATCCAGACCGATGGTTTCTGGGGCCGGGAGCAGTTTGCCGACACCTGCGCCAATCAGTGTGCCAATCGGCCAGAATAGGGCGACGCCCAGACCGCATAGCCAGTAGGCGGCTTTACGTTGTTCGGGTGTTTTTTGCGACAGGCCGAACACCACGCTCTCATCATTCATAATATGGCAGCCGAAAAAGCTGGCGGCGCGGGTGCCAACCAAATCGCGCACCGTTACGCCAAACGGCACGTGGCGCGCATTCACCAGCAGTCCTGCCGCCGCCGCCGCTAACGGATTGCCGCCGCTGGCAACAATGCCGATAAACATAAATTCGGACGCGCCCGCCAGCACAAAAATAGAGAGGACAAACGGCACCCACAGAGGGAAACCGTAGGCCATCGCCAGTGAGCCATAGGACATGCCGACGACGCCCACGGCCAGGCACACTAAAAATATCGCTTTTATCGTGTCTCCCTTGAGACAGGAAAAATAGTGTTTCATCTTCTTTAGTCATATCGAACGAATTTTCATTATAATGAACGGAACAGATTTGCTTTACAAGACGAACATTTCGTTCGTTATAGTGAACGTTGGATGCTTTATGACACAACCTATTAGCGTCATTGCCAGAAGTCTGGTACGCGAACGCCAGCGAACCGGACTGTCGCTGGCGGAGATTGCGCGGCGCGCAGGCATCGCTAAATCTACGCTTTCACAACTGGAAGCAGGGAACGGCAACCCCAGTCTGGAGACGTTATGGTCGCTATGCGTCGCGCTCGACATTCCCTTTGCCAGGCTGCTGGAGCCGCAGGTACAAAAAACGCAGGTGATTCGCCGCGGAGAGGGCACCAAAGTCGTGGCGGAGCAGGCGCATTATCAGGCGATATTACTGGCGGCGTGTCCGCCCGGCGCGCGGCGTGATATCTATCTGCTGTTGACGCAGCCGGGGGCCGACCGGATCTCTCACCCGCATCCGCCGGGGTCGGTGGAACATATTATTGTTACGCAGGGAAAAGCCCTCGTCGGCTTAACCGAGGCGCCGGAAGAGCTGGCGGAGGGCGATTACATTTGTTATCCCGGCGACCAGGCGCATATCTTTAAAGCGCTGGAACCGGATACTCAGGCTATCCTGGTAGCGGAGCAGAATTGAAATTGCCGGATGGCGGCGTAACCGCCTTATCCGGCCGACAAAAAATAAAACCGTAGGCCCGGTAAGCTTGCGCCACCGGGCACACGACTTACTGCAGATAGAACACCTCTTTTAGCTCTGCGCTGACCGGGCTGTTATCCGGATTCGCGGGCATAACGTCACGCATATGTTTCCACCAACGCTGGCAAACGTCGGTGCTGGCAACGGCATTCCAGCGCTCCTCGGATTCAATCTCAACGGTGGCGAACAGCAGATTGCGCTCCTGATCGAGATAAATCGCGTAGTGATGCGCGCCGTGAGATTTTAATACGGCTTCCAGCTCCGGCCAGATTGGGTTATGACGACGCTGATACTCCTCGTGCGCGTCGGCATTTACCTGCATCACAAAGGCTTTGCGGATCATAACGCCTCCAGGTACAGCTCGCGAACTTCATCGCGGCTGGCGGTGCGCGGGTTACACGGCGCGCACGGGTCGGCGAGGGCTTTATCCAGCCAGCCTTCGATATCTTCTTTTGTGACGCCCAGCTTGCTGAAACCTTCTGGAATGCCGACGCGTTTGCTCAGCGTACGGATAGCGTTAATCGCTTCCTGACTTGCGGCTTCGTCAGACATACCGCGCGTCTCCACGCCCATCGCCTGTGCGATGCGGGCAAAACGCGCGACGGCGTTCGGACGGTTAAAGTTCTCGACAATTGGCAGCAGGATAGCGTTGCAGACGCCGTGCGGCAGGTTATGAGTTGCGCCCGGCTGGTGCGCCAGCGCGTGAACCAGCCCCAAACCGGCGCTGTTGAACGCCATGCCTGCCAGGTACTGGCCGAATGCCATTTGCTCACGGGCTTCGAGGTTATGACCATCGTCAACCGCTTTCGGTAGCCACACATTGATTAAGCGAATCGCTTCCAGCGCGTTAGCGTCGGTGAGCGGATGCGCGCCAACGGAGACATAGGCTTCCACCGCATGGGTCAGGGCATCCATGCCGGTTGCGGCGGTCACAGAAGCCGGGATTTCCAGCATGACGCTGGCGTCATCCACGGCAATATCCGGGATGATATTCGGGTCGATGATCACCTCTTTGACCTTACGGGCAGAGTCGATAATCACCGCGTTGCTGGTCATCTCGGCCGCGGTACCTGCCGTAGTATTAATCGCTACCAGCGGTACGCCGGCGTTTTTCACTTTGCCGACGCCGGAGTAGGCGGTAGATGGACCTGGGTTGGCGGTCAGAATTTTCACCGCTTTTGCGGTATCGATCGGGCTGCCGCCGCCGAAGGCGATAATGTAGTCACATTCTGCGCTCTGATACGCCGCAAAACCTTTCTGCACCAGCTCTTCTGTCGGATTTGGGAACACCTCATCAAACAGGTGGTAAGACATTTGATGTTCATCCAGTGCGCTAAACAGGCTATCCAGCAGGCCCAGCTTTACCAGTTGACC
The DNA here is from genome assembly GCF_051807745.1 of Salmonella sp. NW38. Taxonomy (NCBI): domain Bacteria; kingdom Pseudomonadati; phylum Pseudomonadota; class Gammaproteobacteria; order Enterobacterales; family Enterobacteriaceae; genus Salmonella; species Salmonella sp. NW38. The sequence continues at coordinate 47,961 of NZ_JAMMTO010000014.1, forward strand.
ATCGGTAACGATCAGCGCTTTGCCCCATTGCTTATTCGCCACGAGGTTCACCATATCGGCAATCGCTCCAGCGCCATGCAGGCTAATTTTTGGCAGTGCCAACATAAAGCTCATCACTATTCTCCTTAAAAAAATTCCCTGTTGCCCGATGGCGCTACGCTTATCGGGCCTACGGTAAAATGCGCACCGTCCTGTAGGCCGGATAAGGCAAAGCCGCATCCGGCGTTGAGTTGGGAGGTATCAGTACAGATCTACGGCGCTGGCCAGCGGTGTCACACCAAAACGTTTGCCGAGTGCGACCAGTTCTTCGCGCGTGATGGTCTGCTTCATACCGCCCATCGAATAGATTTTGACTAATACCTCAGCGGATTTCTCTGCGGTATCTATCAAACCGAAGGTTTCATCCAGCGTAGGTCCGCTTCCGAACACGCCGTGGAACGGCCACAGTACCAGCGAATGTTTCTGCATTTCTTGCGCGGTGGCCTGGCCGATTTCATCGGTGCCTGGCACCATCCACGGCAGAATGCCGACACCGTCCGGGAATACCACCAGACATTCGGTGCTGCCTTCCCACAGTTTGCGGGTGATCAGCGCAGTGTTGTTTTCCAGTACGTAGGTGAGGGCGATCAGGTTAGTCGCATGGCAATGCATAATGACGCGGTCTTTGCCGTGGGTGGCTTTGATGCGTTCGCAGTGGGAGAGGAAATGCGCCGGGAGTTCAGAGGTGGGTACCGCGTCGTGGGTTAAGCCCCACAGAATGTGGTAGCCTGCGCCGTCGCTGTCGATTTTGACCACGCCTAAATTGGCTGCCGGATCGAGCTGCACGTTGCGGAAGAATTTGCCGGAACCGGTAACGATAAACGGCGTATTCGCCAGCAGCGGCATGGGTTGACTTAGCGCGATATAGCGCGGTTTTTCGTGGAAATTAGCCGCAAAAGGCGCGATATCGGTTTCATCCAGACGCAGCGTCAGGTTACCGCCATTACGTTCGTCCCACCCTTTCAGCCACGCATCAGACGTGGCTTTAATCATGCCCTGGACAAACCAGGAATCGGTAATATTTTGCATGTTCGTGTTCCCATTCATTGCCCGAAGGTTATTCGGGTCTTACGTAGGCCGGATAAGCGCAGTGCCATCCGGCAATCGTGTTTCATTTATTGCCGGATGGTGACGCGGGCGTCTTATCCGGCCTACAGATCAGGTGTCGCTGTCAGCTACGTTTGCTCAGGATCTCTTTTTCATAGACGCGAACGCTGTCCAGCCACTGGCTGCCAGCCGGCGTGCCGTGACGCTGGCAATACATTTCCCAGACGGCCTGCCACGGCAGAGATTTCTGCTCTTCCAGCAGCGCCAGACGCGCGGTGTAATCGCCGCTGGCTTCAAGCTGACGCAGTTGATCTGTGGGTTCCAGCAGAGCGCGCAGCAGCGCTTTTTTCATGTTGCGGGTACCGATAACCCACGCGGCGACACGGTTGATAGAGGCGTCGAAGAAATCCAGGCCGATATGCACACGGTCGAACAGGTTATGACGGACGATCTCGCTGGCAATTGCCTGGGTTTCATCGTCCAGGAGCACCACGTGGTCGCTATCCCAGCGTACCGGGCGGCTGACGTGCAGCAGCAGCCGTGGCACGTAGAGCATGGCGGCGGAAATTTTGTCGGAAATCACTTCAGTGGGATGGAAGTGGCCCGCATCCAGGCACAGCGCGGTCTGACGGCTGGTGGCGTAGCCCATGTAGAACTCATTGGAGCCGACGGTGTAGCTTTCCGCGCCGATGCCAAACAGTTTGCTTTCGACGGCGTCGATGTGGTGCGCCGGGTCGAATTTCTCGCTAATGACCTCATCCAGCGCTTCCAGCAGGCGCTGGCGCGGGGCTAAACGGTCGACGGTAATGTCTTTCATGCCGTCCGGGATCCAGATGTTCATCACCGACGGCGTACCGAGCTGCTCACCAAAGTATGCCGAGACGCGGCGGCTGGCCTTGCAGTGATCGATCCAGAACTGGCGAATTTTCGCGTCTGGATGAGAGAGGGTAAAACCGTCAGCGCTCAGTGGATGAGAAAAACAGGTGGGGTTGAAATCCAGCCCCAGCCGGTTCGCTTTCGCCCACTCCACCCAGTTTTTAAAATGCTCCGGTTTGATCTGGTCGCGGGCAACCGGCGTATCCGACTCAAGATAAATGGCGTGCAGGTTCAGCCGTTTTGGTCCTGGGATCAGACGCAGCGCCTGTTCCAGATCGGCGCGCAGTTCGGTGGCGTTACGCGCTTTGCCCGGATAGTTGCCGGTTGACTGAATTCCGCCCGTCAACGAACCTTCCGGGTTCTCGAATCCGGCAACATCGTCGCCCTGCCAGCAGTGCATGGAAACCGGCAGGCGATCGAGCTGGCGCAGCGCCTCCTCGACATCAATACCTACTGCGGCGAAACGTTGTTTTGCCAGTTCCCAGGCTTGTTCCAGTTGAGTGGTCATGCGCAAAGCTCCTTTGTCTGTCGTTTGGGTTGAAACTGCGCAACGTGGCGGGCAATTTCACTATCAGGATTAGGGATATAGGTTGTCAGGTCGTAGTTAGCGCTGACGACCTGACGGAAGTCATCGACGTTGTTTAATTCGTCGAGGGTCATAAGCTGAATACCAATATTGCCAAGGGTGGAGGCTTCAACCGGCCCGGCCATCACGCGAATACCACATGCATCGGCGCACAACTGGTTGAGTAGCGCGTTTTGGCATCCGCCGCCGACAATATGCAGTTGGGTAAATTTTTCGCCGCGCAGATTTGCCAGTTCGTGCAGAATGTCGGCATACAACAGCGCCAGACTGTCGAAAATGCAGCGCGCCAGTTCGGCATCGCTGACGGGAACGGGCTGGTCGGTCTCGCGACAGGCGGCCTGGATTTCAGCGCGCATATCGTCAGGATTGATAAAGCGATCGTCATTCGGGTTAATCAGGAAACGGCAGGCCGGCAGCGCTTCTGTTTGGGCGATAAGCGCAGGCAGATCGGTAATGCGCCGTTCTTTCAGCACACGCTGGAGCAGCCACAAACCCATAATGTTTTTCAGTACCCGATAACGCCCTTCCGCGCCGCCTTCGTTGGTGATATTGGCAGCCAGCGCGTTGTCGGTGGTGTAGGGCATTTTGCTTTCAAAACCCATCAACGACCAGGTGCCTGAAGACAGGTAAGCGCTATGTTTATTTGCCAGCGGAGAGGCAATAACGGCGCTGGCGGTATCGTGGCTGGCGACGGCTACCACCGGAATACGGTTGCCCTGCGGGCAAATCCAGTCGCCGATAACATTGCCAGGGTGCGAGGGGCGACCGAACCAGCTCTTTTTCGCGCCAGTCCACGCCAGCAGGGTCTCGTCCCAGTCATCGGTATTGATATTGACCAACTGGGTGGTCGTGGCGTTGGTGTATTCCCAGTTCATTTCACCGGTCAGGCGGTAGCTGAAATAATCGGGCATCAGCAGCGCATGAGCGACCTGCGCCGTTAACTCAGGCTGTTGTTTCGTCAGCGCGCGTAGCTGATAGATGGTGTTAAACGGCAGAAACTGAATCCCGCTGCGGCGATAGATTTCGCTTTTGCCGATCTGGACCAGCGCTTGCGACATGATGCCCGTGGTACGGTTATCGCGGTAGGAGACCGGCAGGCCGACACGCTGACCTTGTTTATCCAGCAGGACATAATCGACGCCCCAGGTGTCGATGCCGATGCTGTCGATAAGAATGCCTTCATTGCAGACTTTCTTCAGACCAAGACGGATATCCTTTTCCAGACTGTCGATGTCCCAGGTGTCAAACCCGTCTGTTTTTTGTAGGCAGTTCACAAAACGGTGAATTTCACGTAGCGTCAGGGTACGGTGTTTGCTGTCGTAACGCGCCAGCATCACGCGCCCGCTGGATGCGCCGAGATCAACCGCGACACAATGGCGAAAAGTCATAATCAGGTCCTTCTTAGAGTCATTGCGCACAGTCTAAAAAAGCCCTCAAAGACCTACCTTCTCGTTACTGACAGGAAAATGAGCCGCTGGCAACAAGGCAAAGATGAACGTGATAGCGTTCACAGTTTCTACTAATAGGCCGGTGTGATGTCGTCCGCATTTCCCGCTTTTTCCCGCCTTTTCTTGAAAAAAAGACCATGTTTGCGCGCTTTAGCGTCAAAAATTTAAGGTGAGGCCGATAGCCCTTAATTACTATTCGGACATGTTGAATTCAGGAGGAAGCAACCATGACCGTACTGCATAGCGTGGATTTTTTTCCATCAGGTAAAGCGCCCGTGGCGATTGAACCCCGTCTGCCGCAAGCCGCTTTCCCTGAACATCATCATGATTTTCATGAAATCGTGATTGTGGAACACGGTACGGGCATTCATGTATTCAACGGGCAGCCGTATACCATCAGCGGCGGTACCGTGTGTTTTGTTCGCGATCACGACCGGCATTTATATGAACATACCGACAACCTATGCCTGACGAATGTACTGTGGCGTTCGCCGGACGCTTTCCAATTCCTGGCGGGGCTGGATCAATTGCTGCCGCAGGAGCAGGATGGTTACTATCCTTCGCACTGGCGGGTGAATCAGAGTGTGTTGCAGCAGGTGCGCCAGTTGGTCGGTCTGATGGAGCGCGCCGGAGACGGCATGGATGCGCCTGCCGTGGCGAATCGCGAAATTTTGTTTATGCAACTACTGGTGTTGTTACGCCGCAGTAGCCTGATGGAAGGCGCGACCAATAACGACGCCAAACTCAACCAACTGATGGCATGGCTGGAAGACCATTTTGCGGAGGAGGTCTGCTGGGAGGCGGTAGCTGAACAGTTTTCGCTGTCGCTACGCACGCTGCATCGTCAGCTTAAACAGCATACCGGGCTGACGCCGCAACGTTACCTTAATCGCCTGCGTTTGATCAAAGCCCGGCATTTATTACGCCATAGCGATCATAGCGTGACAGAAATCGCGTACCGCTGCGGTTTTGGCGACAGTAACCACTTTTCGACTCTGTTTCGCCGAGAATTTAACTGGTCGCCGCGGGATATCCGTCAGGGACGCGATGCGATAATCCAGTAACGCGAACGCTATCAACGTTTTCGTCGCCAATATGCTGATAATTATACCCTTTAATACCGGATGGCGTCTGCGCCTTACCTGGCCTACGGCGGCGAGCGGTAGACAGAATAAGCGTAGCGCCATCCGGCAAGCATTCAACATGAGGTGCTGCGGTGGCAAATCAGTTAATCCTTTTGAAAAAAGATTTTTTTACTGATGAGCAGCAGGCCGTTACGGTTGCCGATCGCTATCCACAGGATGTTTTTGCGGAACATACGCATGAGTTTTGTGAACTGGTGATGGTCTGGCGGGGCAATGGCCTACACGTTCTTAATGAGCGCCCATACAGAATTACCCGCGGCGATCTGTTTTACATTCGTGCTGAAGACAAACACTCCTATACCTCCGTTAACGATCTGGTGCTGCAAAATATCATTTACTGCCCGGAGCGTTTGAAACTCAATGTAAACTGGCAGGCGATGATTCCCGGCTTTCAGGGAGCGCAGTGGCATCCTCACTGGCGGCTGGGCAGTATGGGAATGAATCAGGCGCGGCAGGTCATTAACCAGCTTGAACATGAGAGTAATGGGCGCGATCCGCTGGCGAATGAGATGGCGGAATTGCTGTTTGGTCAACTGGTGATGACGTTAAAACGGCATCGCTACGCGACCGACGATCTTCCGGCAACCTCCAGAGAAACCCTGTTGGATAAATTAATTACCGCTTTGGCTAATAGCCTTGAGCGTCCCTTTGCGCTGGATGCGTTTTGCCAGCAGGAACAATGCAGCGAACGGGTGCTGCGGCAGCAGTTTCGCGCCCAAACCGGGATGACGATTAATCAATATTTACGCCAGGTCCGTATTTGCCACGCGCAGTATCTGCTTCAGCATAGCCCGCTGATGATTAGCGAGATTTCGATGCAGTGCGGTTTTGAAGATAGTAATTATTTTTCAGTGGTGTTCACGCGGGAAACCGGGATGACGCCGAGCCAATGGCGTCATCTCAGTAATCAAAGCGATTAACTGGCCATGCCTAAACCGACAATATTCGCCGCGATAATAATTACCACGCAGCCGAGGCTTAATACGGCAACGGGACGGCGGCCAGCATTTTTCCACTCTTTTAGCACCAGACCGACAAGCCCCCCGCACAGCACATAGAAGCTCATGTGCAGCATCCAGCTCATGTAGTCATATTGCGCGGGAATGCGCGCGTGACCCCAGGCATAAAAAAAGAACTGTAAATACCACATCAGACCGCCAAGCGCGGACAGCAGAATATTGCTGATAATCAACGGTCTTGCCAGCGAGAAGTCGGCTTTTATCGACAGATTTTGCACTTTTGCCAGGCGGATAAAACAGAAACCGAGGTTCACCAGCGCGCCGCCGCCCATAATCACCACGTAACTCGGCAGCGCGACATAGAGCGGGTCAACGCCAAGCGCGGCAGCAGCTTCATGCATCGGTTTCGCGGCGTTCATGGCAAAAGACATCCCCGCCGAGAAAATACCGCACATCACTGCCAGCAGAAGCCCTTTCTTCAGATTGAACTCCTCCGCTTTAATGCCCATTTTGCGTTCTTTTAACTGTCCGGCGCGCGTCACAATCCCGACGCCGATCAGCGCGACAAAAACGCCAAGTAGCGTCATGCGTCCCCCTTCGGTATGGATTAACACATCGAAGTTACCGTTGATGATAGGCGTCATCAGCGTGCCGACGATAAGCGTAATGCCGATAGCGATGCCGATACCCATCGACATCCCGAGATAACGCATGGTCAGACCGTAGTTAATATTGCCGATGCCCCACATGGCGCCGAACAGAAAAACCGGTAAAAGGGTGGAGAGGTTAAACTGTCCATAATAGGCCCAGAAATCAGGCAGTAACAGAGCGCTAATTGTCCACGGCAGAATAAGCCAGGAGACGATGCCGCCCACTGACCACATGGTTTCCCATGACCACTGTTTCACTTGCTTGAACGGAGCATAGAAGCAGGCTGCACTGGCCGCCCCTATCAAATGCCAGAAAATACCCATCGTAATCGCGTTACTCATGACATGTTCCTCATTATTTTTTATGGACGGGATACCCCTTCCGTTTGCATGAGTTTAAAAATTACGCAGCCTGGTAACCTTATAACGATTGCCGCCGTTGGGTGTATTCTGGCAATCAGCACGTTAATGAAGTGATTAACTTCACGTTTTAAAAAAGTCGGAGCTCATCATGACCGTCTGGATGTTATTTAAATCAGTGGGTAATATTGGTTTTCTAAAATACCTTCATCATAACGACACGAAACGACTTAGCTGGCAACAATGCAAAGAAAACACTGCGTGAGATCACATAATGGGAATAGTCTGACTTACCGTTTGATAAAAGGGTAGTTATACAGTAATTATTTAGTTGTTTTATTTGTATTTACAATTTAAATATATTGAAATTAACGTTAGGAATCAATGAAATATAAATATAGGGAAATCCCTATATTGGCTTTGTTGATGGTGTTTTGATTTTTATGTTATATGGCGAATATAAATTTCATTTATTTTATTTTGCTTTTTGAACATTATCCCAATTTTAAATTAAAGATCTTTGCCTATATTGTCGCCATTCACATTGCGTATTATGGTTGTAACGGCCTGACATAAAACAACGTTTTAATTTTAAATTAAATGGATTCTGTTATGAGAAAATCTCTTTTCTTACTATTACCTCTTGTTGTAACAAATGCGCATGCAGTATATGTCGATGTTCGTCATGAATATCTTGATGATAGTAAAGCTAACTATGACCGTGCGTATATTTCTCATCGGTTTGCGAATGGTGTTGGTTTTGCGATAGAAGCTATCTCAAAATCAGGCGGGGATGACACCAATAAAGCGTTTAATGACCTGGAAACACAGGGCAACGAATATACGATAAGCTACCAATTTAAAACCGGTGATGTCGCCTGGCAACCGGGTTTTGTGCTGGAAACAGGCAACGGTTACTCTACCTATAAGCCTTACTTCCGCGCGACGTGGACATTAAATGAAAGCTGGTGGGTTGGCGCGCGCTATCGTTTTGAATATGTACGCCGTTCTTCTGATATCCGTGATGATGATACCATCAATCGTATGGATGTCTGGGCGGGTTATAAATGGAACAATTTTGACTGGACAATCGAAGGAATTTATAAGAAAGCCGATAAATATGATCTTTACGATGGCGGCAAAGATAATTATGAATATAACTTCAGAACTGCCTATATTATTGACCAATGGTCGCCATTCGTTGAGGTAGGTAATGTTTCCGTCAATAGCAACAGCGATGAAAGACAAACCCGTTTCCGCGTGGGTATAGGCTACACATTCTAATCATTATCCCTGTTTATTATTTATTCCCTTTTCCGGCTACTTTATAGGTAGCCGGTTTTTTTTACCTGGTGATGACCTGCGGATAATTATTATCGTGCGTTGGCCGGATAAGACGCGAATCGCCATCCGGCAACGAGATGTGCAGGAAACTATGCGCTTACATGATGCCCAGTAGACGGGGTAAGAACAGTGTGATTTCCGGAATGTAGGTAATTAATAACAGAACGCCGATAATCGCGCCGTAAAAAGGCAGCAACGGTTTAATCACTTCCTCAACTTTGACCTTACCGACGCTCGCCCCGACATATAAACCACTGCCAACTGGCGGCGTAATAGTGCCAATCGCCAGGTTATAGATCATGATAATGCCGAAATGCACCGGATCGACGCCCAGTTTAGCCATGATCGGCAGCAGAATCGGGGTAAAAATCAGAATGGCCGGACCGATATCCATAAATGCGCCGATAATCAACAAAAAGACGGTAATGACTAACAGGATAACCAGTTTATTGGCGGAAATACCGAGGATCATATCGCTCAGCGCCGCAGGAATATTGGTGATCGACATCGAGAAGGACATCGCCGAAGAGGTTGCCAGCAGGAACATGATGACCCCGGTCATTACCACTGTCTGGAGCAAAATCGAAGGCAAATCCTTAATTTTCAGCGTGCGGTAAAACACCATCGTCAGCAATAACGTATACACCACGGCAATCGCGGAGGCTTCAATGGCGGTGAAAATCCCCTGCACAATGCCGCCGACAATAATCACGATCAGCAGCAGGCTGGGAATGGCCTCAACGGCAACTTTTAGCGCCATGCCTTTTTGGACGGTGAAGAAAACCCGATAATTTCGACGCTTAGCGACCACCAGCGTGACCAGCATACAGCCAACGCCCCACAGCACACCCGCAACCAGACCGCCGGCGAACAGAGCGGCAATCGATGTTCCCCCGCTTGCCAGCGCATAAAGGATAAAAGCCGTGGTGGGCGGAATTAACATTCCCGTCGGCGCGGAGGCGATATTCACCGCGGCCGCAAAGCCGCGATCGTAACCTTCGCGCGCGCTCATCGGCACCATCACGCCGCCGATGGAGGTTGAGGCGGCAATTGCCGATCCGGAAATTGCACCAAACATCATATTGCCGACGATGTTGGTGTAAGAGAGCGAGCCGGGCAGTTTGCCAGTAAACAGTTTGGCAAAATTGACCAGCCGGGCGGCAATTCCCCCGCTATTCATGATCACCCCGGACAAAACGAAGAACGGCACGGCCAGCAAGGCAAAACTGTCCAGGCTGGAGAACATTTTTTGCGCGGTGGCGAACATCGAAATATCGAAAGGCAGTACCAGCATCATGGTGCTGAAAGAGGCGATAACGATGCAGATCCCGATAGGCGCGCCCATGGCCAGTAAAACAACAAAGACGGCAATTAGCGTACAGGACGCAAAAATAGGGTCAATCATGTGATTTCTCCAGAGTGTGCTCAGTGGTATCCGTGGCGGAATGGATAGCTTTCAGGGCGTCAACGATATTCAGCAGCCCATAGAGGATGATCAGTACGCCCGCGCAGGGGAGCGCGTAATAAATTTTCCCCATCGGGATGCCCAGCGCAGGGGAGATTTGCAGCATAGAAATCGCAGAAATCTTTAAGCCGCCGATAATCAATACCCAAATGGAAAATGCGATAAAAATGACCTGCAGGATAATATCCCACCAGCCGCGAATCGTCGGCGACACCTTATCCAGTAAGAGAGTCAGGCTAATATGCTGTTTCTGACCGGCGACAAAAGCCATGCCCAGCATTGATACCCACACCAGGAGAAATCGCAGCATCTCTTCGGTAAGGGTGCTGGGAACGCCCAGAATGTAGCGGCTCACCACCTGCCAGCAGGCGATGCCAACCATTATCGCCAGCACCAGGCAACAGATAGCGCCCAGCAATAAATCAAGTCCTTTTCTGAATGTGTTCATCTTAATTTCCTGATTAGATTAATTTTTTGCTGTCTGGATACGTTGATACAGCCCGTAAAGCCGCGGTTTGTTTTTCAGACCGTCGTAAATAGGCTGTACTGCCTTCTGGAAGGGTTTTTTGTCGATCTCGTAGAATTCAACGTTGAAATCTTTTACCGCCGCCAGCCTGGTTTTCTCTATTTCCTTGTCCCATGCGGCTTTCTCAAATTCGATCGACGCCTTGATGGCGGCTTCGACGATGCGCTGCTGTTCCGGCGTCAGCTTTTCCAGCGTGAGGGTACTCATTAGCAGGATATCGGGAATGCGGGTGTGCATATCGTAGGTGTAATAACGGGCGACTTCGCCGTGGCGGGCGATGGTGAGAGCGAACTCATTGTTTTCCGCGCCGTCGAGAATGCCTTGTTGTAACGAGGTATAGACCTCCGCCTGGCTCATGGCGATGGGCGAAGCGCCCAGCAGTTTGAGAGTTTGGATCGCCGTCTCACTCTGCATGACGCGGATCTTCTTCCCGCGTAAATCCTCAATGCGTTTAACCGGCGCTTTGCTCATATAAAAATTACGCGCGCCGGAATCATACCAGCCTACGCCGACAAACCCCTGTGCGGCGGTGGACTGATAAACAGGCTCCATCACCTGTGGGTTATCCATTACGCGGTAGTATTCATCGACGGTGGCAAACAGGTAGGGAAGTGAGAACACGCCGTACTCAGGCGAAAAACTCTCCATCAGCCCGGACGACACTTTAGTGATGTCGACGACGCCGACCTGCGTCAACTCCACCAGTTCGCGCTCGCCGCCAAGCTGTCCGTCCGGGAAGTACTGTACTTTGATATCGCCGCCCGTTTTCTCTTCAACTTGCTGCCCCAGGAAGTGCAACGCATCTTTTACCGGCTGGCTATTTTCAGCGTAGGCCAGGCGCAAAATGGTTTCGCCGTGGGAGAAGAAAGAGAGTGTGGAGAGTAAGGCCAACGTAGCCAGACGTATAAAACCAGGTTGCTTCATAATTCCCTCGCAATTGTAATAATTTACCGGGAATGTAATTGCATGGTGAAATTATAACCTTCTTGATTTTGCCACCGATGACAAAATTTGGCACCAAAAGAAAGATTTTGAAACCCTGTTTCACATTTCATGATTTCCAGGAATTCATCAACAGGCGGTTTCGGTTGGAGGCGTAAAAAACGGTTTTTTTCAGCGGATGCCGTAACGTTTATAACCCTGGAAAAAGTACGGCATTGATAATCATTTTCAATATCATTTAATTAACTATAATGAACCAACTGCTTACGCGGCGTTAACACTGTGCCGCTCGACAATAATGGAGATGATTATGAGTTATACACTGCCATCCCTGCCGTACGCTTATGATGCACTGGAACCGCACTTCGATAAGCAGACGATGGAGATTCACCACACCAAACACCATCAAACCTATGTCAACAACGCTAACGCGGCGCTGGAAAACCTGCCTGAGTTTGCTGACCTGCCGGCTGAAGAACTGATTACTAAACTGGACCAGGTGCCAGCGGACAAAAAAACCGTGCTGCGTAACAACGCCGGCGGCCACGCTAACCACAGCCTGTTCTGGAAAGGGCTGAAAAAAGGCACCACTCTGCAGGGCGACCTGAAAGCGGCTATCGAGCGTGACTTCGGTTCCGTTGACAACTTCAAAGCTGAATTCGAAAAAGCAGCAGCAACCCGTTTCGGCTCCGGCTGGGCGTGGCTGGTGCTGAAAGGCGACAAACTGGCTGTGGTTTCTACCGCAAACCAGGATTCCCCGCTGATGGGTGAAGCCATTTCCGGCGCTTCCGGCTTCCCGATCCTGGGTCTGGACGTGTGGGAACACGCTTACTACCTGAAATTCCAGAACCGCCGCCCGGACTACATCAAAGAGTTCTGGAACGTGGTGAACTGGGACGAAGCAGCAGCGCGTTTCGCCGCTAAAAAATAATTTGCATTGCACGTCTGTAGAAGCGAGTCTGATGACTCGCTTTTTTTGTATCCGCGTAAGGAGCAGCAGATGCATTATCCGGTTGACGTGTTTATTGGCAAAATTCGTGACTATGACGGCAGCCGCCCGAGCGCTATCGCCAAGGTGCAAATCGACGGCGAACTTATGCTGACCGAGCTGGGTCTGGCAGGCGATCAGCAGGCCGAAAAGAAAATCCACGGCGGCCCCGACCGCGCGCTATGCCATTACCCCCGTGAACACTATGCTGATTGGATTCGCCAGTTCCCCGAGCAGGCGACGCTGTTTTGCGCCCCGGCGTTTGGCGAGAATCTGTCGACGGACGGAATGACCGAACACAACGTGTTTATTGGCGACATCTACCGCTGGGGCGAGGCGTTGATCCAGGTCACTCAGCCGCGCTCTCCATGCTTTAAACTTAATTTCCACTTTGCCATCAGCGACATGGCCCTCCTTATGCAGAACAGCGGAAAAACCGGCTGGCTGTATCGGGTCATTGCGCCAGGTAAGGTCTCCAGCGATGCGCCGCTGGAACTGGCGTCGCGTCTGAGCGATGTCTCGGTTCATGAAGCGGGTGTTATCGCCTGGTCTATGCCGTTTGATGACGAACAATATCATCGGCTGCTGAGCGCCGCCGGGCTGTCGGCGAGCTGGAGCCGCACCATGCAGAAGCGTCGTTTGAGCGGCAAAATTGAAGATAGCGCCAGACGGCTGTGGGGTGATAAAACTCCGCCAAAATGAAAGGAAGGGTTATGACTGAAGCTGAAAATGCGGTGGCGATCGTAAAAGAATTTTTGGTGGCCTCGATGATTCCTGATGCTGAACGCGCCGCAACGTATATGCACCCGGAGGTGAAAATTACCTTCACCGGAGGCCGGGCGATGGCGGGCGCGGCAGATATAGCGCAGTTTAACGGCGCTCGCTACAAGTGGGTGAAGAAGGCGCTGGGCGAGTTTGATGCGGTGCAGCATGATGATTACGTTGTGATTTATTCCAACGGTACGTTGTATGGCGAATGGCCCGACGGTCGCCCGTTTGCCGATAACCGCTTTATCGACCGCTTCGAAGTGCGCGATGGCAAAATTACCCGGATGGACGTGTGGAATGACAGCGCCGAGTGGATTTTAGCGCCAGACATTTCCCGGTAAATCTTGATGGCGAGATAAAAAATCGGCCTGCATTCGCAGGCCGATGGTTTTTAGGTTCGCTTGTACAGCGGTAGCCACAGCGTGAGCCGCAACCCACCCAGTGGGCTATCGTCAGCCTTCACCCAGCCGCGGTGCTGCTGCATGGCGCTTTCAACAATCGCCAGCCCCAGCCCGGTGCCGCCAGACTCGCGGTCGCGCGCCTCATCAGTGCGATAGAACGGACGGAAGATCTGCTCACGGTCTTCAGGGCTGACGCCCGGCCCGTCGTCATCGACCGTGATCGTAATACCGTCTTTATCCACCGAGAAGCCGACTTCAATCTTCGTATGTGAATAGCGCAGCGCATTACGAACAATATTTTCCAGCGCGCTTTCCAGCGCGTTTGGGTTGCCATAGAGCGGCCACGGCCCCGGCGGATAATTTACCGTTAACGACTTGCCCATCTGTTCGGCTTCAAAGGCGGCGTTATCCAGCACTTCGCCCCATAGCTGATTGGCTTTCATCGTTTCGCTGACCAGCGCGTTTTTCTGTTGGTTACGCGACATCACCAGCAGGTCATTGATCATGCTGTCCAGACGCTGCGCTTCGGTTTCAATACGCTCCAGCTCTTTGCTTTCGCCGCCACGACGACGCAGCAGCGCGGTACCCAGTTGCAGGCGCGTAAGGGGCGTTCGCAGCTCATGGGAGATGTCTGACAGCAAACGCTGCTGCGAGGTCATCATCCGTTCCAGCGCCGTCACCATCTGGTTAAAACTGGCGCCAGCGGCGAGGAACTCCTGCGGACCCGCCTCCAGTTCCGGATGCTGACGCAGGTTGCCTTGCGCCACTTCATCAGCCGCGTTTTTCAACTTACGCGCCGGTTTCGCCAGACTCCATGCCAGCCATAGCAAGAGCGGCGAACTGACCAGCATCGTGACAATGAGCAACAGAAGCGGGCGGTCAAACAGCAGATTAATAAAATCGGATTGCGAACTGCTGGCCGGTCGAATCAGGTAAAGCTGGTAATTATCCTCTCCGTCGCGAACGGAGAACGGCCCCACCATCTCTACGCGGCCATATTTTTTCTTCTGCGGATGATCGGCGTTATCCGCCTGACCAATGAAGTTACGAATGATCTGCATTTCGCTGCGTTCAGCGCCGATCACGCGTCCTTCAGAGGTCACCAGTAATAACCGCTGTCCAGGCGGCGCCCACTTATCGATCGCGCGGAACAGGCGACGCCACCACATCAGGTCGTTGGGTGGATCGTTCGCAAGTTCAGCTTCTACATGTTGCTCTATCATCAATCCCTGGCGCTGCTCGCTGTCCAGCAGCTCGGTCATCTGGCGTGAATCGAGCTTGGGCAACATCAGGACCAGCATTAGCACCAGCGCCAGCGTCAACCAGAAGATGGCGAAGATGCGCGCGGTTAAACTTCCTATCATGAAGCGGAAACCATCAGATAGCCGCGACCACGCAATGTTTTAAACCACGGGTGACCGTCTTTGCGTTCCGGCAGTTTGCGGCGCAGGTTAGAAATATGCATATCAATAGCGCGATCGAACGGCGTCAGGCGCTTGCCCAGCACTTCCTGACTTAAATGTTCACGGGAAACCACCTGGCCGAGGTGTTGCGCCAGCAAATAGAGCAGGGTGAACTCCGTACCGGTCAGCTCCAGCGTTTGGCCATCGAAACTGGCTTCCTGGCGGCCCGGATTAAGGCTTAGCGCATCGACTTCCAGCGTCGGCGAGCCGTTGTCGCTGCTCTGCTGCTGTTCGCTCCAGTGGGAACGGCGCAAAATAGCCCTGATGCGCGCTACCAGCTCGCGGTCGTTAAACGGTTTGGGCAAATAGTCGTCCGCGCCCAGCTCAAGGCCGAGAACGCGATCCAGCTCGCTGCCGCGCGCGGTCAGCATAATGACAGGCGTCTGGTGTGTCTGGCGAAGCGCTTTCAACGTATCGATACCGTTTTTCTTCGGCATCATGACGTCAAGCAAAAGTAAATCGATGCTGTCATCCAAAAGCTCAAGCGCCTGCTCGCCGTCGTGGGCCACCAGGACATTAAAACCTTCCATTTCGAGGAGCTCTTTTAACAGGGAAGTCAGCTCTCGGTCATCATCAACTAACAGGATTTTATTCATTGTTTACGTACCTCCGAGGCAGAAATTACGTCATCAGGCGTCGCTAATCCATGACTTTACGTTGTTTTACACCCCCTGACGCATGTTTGCAGCCCGAATCGTAAACTGTCTCTCGTTGAATCGCGACAGAAAAGATTTTGGGAGCAAGCGATGCGCAAAGTTACCGCTGCTGTTATGGCCTCAACGCTGGCATTCAGTTTTTTAAGCCACGCAGCTGAAGTTGTTACAAGCGATAACTGGCACCCCGGTGACGGGGCCACGCAGCGTAGCGCGCAAAATCATATGTTTGACGGCATAAGTTTAACCGAACATCAGCGTCAGCAGATGCGAGATCTTATGCAACAGGCAAGGCACGAACAGCCTCCTGTTAATGTTAGCGAAATGGAGACAATGCATCGGCTTGTCACCGCAGAAAAATTTGATGAAAGCGCTGTGCGCGCTCAGGCAGAAAAAATGGCGCAAGAGCAGGTCGCCCGCCAGGTCGAAATGGCCCGCGTGCGTAACCAGATGTATCGCCTGTTAACGCCGGAGCAGCAAGCGGTTTTGAATGAAAAGCATCAGCAACGAATGGAGCAACTGCGCGACGTGGCGCAATGGCAAAAAAGTTCATCGTTGAAATTATTGAGTAGTAGCAACTCACGTTCCCAGTAACAACCCTGTTTTCCTTGCCATAGACACCATCCCTGTCTTCCCCCACATGATGTGGGGGTTTTTTTATCTCCAGTTTGTCATTCTGTTATTAGCTTACTGTTTTAAACCATCCGTTATACTACCGGCAGAAGATAGCGGGAGTATTTATGAATCAAACCTATGGACGGCTGGTTAGCCGGGCGGCTATCGCGGCAACGGCGATGGCATCAGCGTTACTTTTGATCAAAATTTTTGCGTGGTGGTATACGGGATCGGTGAGTATTCTGGCGGCGTTGGTGGACTCGCTGGTGGATATTGCCGCGTCATTGACGAATTTGTTGGTCGTGCGTTATTCGCTGCAACCCGCAGATGATGAACACACGTTTGGGCACGGTAAAGCGGAGTCGCTGGCGGCACTGGCGCAAAGTATGTTTATTTCCGGTTCGGCGTTGTTTCTGTTTTTGACCAGTATCCAGAATCTGATTAAGCCGACGCCAATGAACGACCCCGGCGTGGGGATTGGCGTTACCGTCATCGCTCTGATATGCACTATTATACTGGTCACGTTTCAGCGCTGGGTGGTACGCAAGACCCAAAGTCAGGCGGTACGGGCGGATATGCTTCATTATCAGTCTGATGTTATGATGAACGGAGCGATTCTTATCGCGCTGGGGTTATCCTGGTACGGTTGGCATCGTGCGGATGCCCTGTTTGCGTTAGGTATCGGCATCTATATTTTGTATAGCGCGTTACGTATGGGGTATGAGGCGGTGCAGTCATTATTGGATCGCGCGCTGCCCGATGCGGAACGACAGGAAATTATTGATATCGTGACGTCATGGCCGGGAGTCAGCGGCGCGCACGATCTCCGCACGCGGCAGTCAGGGCCGACCCGCTTTATTCAGATTCATTTGGAAATGGAAGATAATCTGCCGCTCGTTCAGGCGCATTTAGTGGCTGAACAGGTAGAGCAGGCGATTTTGCGGCGTTTTCCGGGTTCAGATGTCATTATTCATCAGGATCCCTGTTCAGTCGTCCCCACGGAAGGCAAGAAGTTCGAGCTTGTATAATTGATTGTTAAAAAGTGAGCCAGGCCAGCATTTTGTGTATAAATTACCGCCATTTGGCCTGACCTGAATCAATTCAGCAGGAAGGGATTGTTATACTATCTGTATATTCGTTGGATCGTTTCGAAGTGCGAAATCGGCTTCCGGCAATAGATTTCATTTTGCATTCCAAAGTTCAGAGGTAGTCATGATTAAGAAAATCGGTGTGTTGACAAGCGGCGGTGATGCGCCGGGCATGAACGCGGCAATCCGCGGTGTTGTGCGCGCAGCGTTGACGGAAGGGCTGGAAGTCATGGGCATTTATGACGGCTATCTGGGCCTGTATGAAGATCGTATGGTTCAGCTTGACCGTTACAGCGTATCTGACATGATCAACCGTGGCGGTACTTTCCTCGGTTCCGCCCGTTTCCCGGAATTCCGTGACGAAAATATTCGCGCTGTCGCGATCGAAAACCTGAAAAAACGCGGTATCGATGCGCTGGTAGTTATTGGCGGCGACGGTTCTTATATGGGTGCAAAACGTCTGACTGAAATGGGCTTCCCGTGCATCGGTCTGCCAGGCACTATCGATAACGACATCAAAGGCACCGACTACACTATCGGCTACTTCACTGCTCTCGGCACTGTAGTGGAAGCGATTGACCGTCTGCGTGACACCTCCTCTTCTCACCAGCGTATCTCTATCGTTGAGGTGATGGGCCGTTATTGCGGCGACCTGACGTTGGCGGCGGCTATTGCTGGCGGCTGTGAGTTTATCGTGGTGCCGGAAGTTGAATTTAATCGCGAAGATCTGGTGGCGGAAATCAAAGCCGGGATCGCGAAAGGGAAAAAACACGCTATCGTCGCTATCACCGAACATATGTGTGATGTTGACGAACTGGCGCACTTTATTGAAAAAGAAACGGGCCGTGAAACGCGTGCGACGGTGCTCGGCCACATTCAGCGCGGTGGTTCCCCGGTACCTTACGATCGCATTCTGGCTTCCCGTATGGGCGCGTATGCTATTGACCTGCTGCTGGAAGGCCATGGCGGTCGTTGTGTTGGTATCCAGAACGAGCAGCTTGTTCATCATGACATCATCGATGCGATTGAAAACATGAAGCGTCCGTTCAAAAGCGACTGGATGGAGTGCGCGAAAAAACTGTACTGATTGTTTTTGCGCGCCTGATGGCGCTACGCTTATCAGGCCTACAGGTTGCAGAAACGTGTAGGCCGGATTAGGCGCTAGCCGCCATTCGGCAATCCCTCAGATTTATTCCTCGAAGTTATAGCCAATCTTTTTTTATTCTTTAATGTTTGGATCTCTTTCTGGCACGCTTTGCTCATCACAACACAACATAAGCGAGTCGGGCGATGAAAAAGTGGGGCGTGGGGTTCACATTATTGCTGGCGTCAACCAGCATTCTGGCAAAGGATATTCAGTTACTTAACGTATCGTACGATCCAACGCGTGAGCTGTACGAGCAGTACAACAAAGCGTTTAGCGCGCACTGGAAGCAGGAAACCGGCGACAACGTCGTGATCCGCCAATCGCACGGCGGTTCGGGTAAACAGGCGACTTCCGTTATTAACGGCATTGAAGCCGATGTCGTGACGCTGGCGCTGGCTTACGATGTGGACGCTATTGCGGAACGTGGTCGTATCGATAAAAACTGGATTAAGCGTCTGCCAGATAACTCAGCACCTTACACCTCCACCATCGTTTTCCTGGTCCGTAAAGGCAATCCAAAACAAATTCATGACTGGAACGATCTGATTAAACCCGGTGTGTCGGTGATTACGCCAAACCCGAAAAGCTCCGGCGGCGCACGCTGGAACTATCTGGCGGCATGGGGCTACGCCCTGCACCACAACAATAACGATCAGGCCAAAGCGCAGGACTTTGTCAAAGCCCTGTTTAAAAACGTTGAAGTGCTGGACTCCGGCGCGCGCGGCTCAACCAATACTTTCGTTGAACGCGGTATCGGTGATGTGCTGATTGCCTGGGAAAACGAAGCGCTACTGGCGACGAATGAACTGGGTAAAGATAAATTCGAGATAGTGACCCCGAGTGAATCTATTCTCGCAGAGCCGACCGTGTCCGTGGTGGATAAAGTCGTTGAGAAGAAAGGGACGAATGCGGTGGCGGAAGCGTATCTGAAGTATCTCTACTCGCCGGAAGGGCAGGAGATAGCAGCGAAAAACTTCTACCGTCCGCGCGATGCTGACGTGGCGAAAAAATACGACGATGCGTTTCCGAAGCTGAAGCTTTTCACCATTGACGAGGTGTTTGGCGGCTGGGCGAAGGCGCAAAAAGATCACTTCGCTAATGGTGGTACGTTCGACCAAATCAGCAAACGCTAAACCGTTTATAAACCCGGTAACGTATTATGTTACCGGGTTTTTTCTTTGCCACAATTTTGCGTTACTCTTCCCCGTCTATGGGTCACAGGGAACGCATAACATGAAAAAAACAGGTTACTTTTTACTGGCGGTGATAGTGATTGTTGCCGCGGCGGGCGTCGGTTACTGGAAATTTTCCGGCAATCCTGATGCATTACGGGAAATCGTGCTTGAACAATGCCTGCCCGATCAGTTACAGCATCAAAATCCAGCGCCTTGCGCGGAAGTCAAACCTCGCGCCGGCTATGTCGTCTTTAAAGATCGTCACGGTCCGTTGCAATATTTATTGATGCCCACCTACCGTATCAACGGTACAGAAAGCCCGCTATTGCTGGAACCCGCTACGCCCAACTTTTTCTGGCTGGCCTGGCAGGCTCGCGGCTATATGAGTAAAAAATACGGGCATGATATTCCGGATAGCGCAGTCTCGCTGGCGATTAATTCGCGGCTTGGTCGTTCACAGGACCATTTGCATATCCATATTTCTTGCATCCGTCCTGACGTTCGGGAACAACTGGATAACGATCTCACGCGCATCAGCACTCGCTGGCTTCCGCTACCGGGCGACCTGATGGGGCATGAATACCTGGCGCGCCGGGTAACCGAGAGCGAACTGGCGCAGCGTAGTCCGTTTATGATGTTGGCGGAAGAGGTGCCGGAAGCGCGCGATCATATGGGACGCTATGGGCTGGCGGTGGTACGCCAAAGCGATGGCTCTTTTGTCCTGCTGGCGACCGAGCGTAACCTGCTGACGCTTAATCGCGCATCGGCGGAAGAGATTCAGGACCATAGTTGCGCCATTTTGTCTTCCCGCTGATTTTCGTTCCACCCTCTGCTCATTATCTTATTGATTCTTATCCCGGTTTAAAACTGGGGTAAGATCGTGTCTATAAAAATATGTGAAACCGATCAAAAGATATAAAGGTATACCTTTATATCTTTTTGTGGTTAGTTACACTCTCTTCATAGCCTCCATAGATTGTCTGGCGGATGGCTTATATATAAAAACGTTTTTATTTCATGTAGTGACATCATTAATTGTTCACCAGATTTGCGCTGTTAAGCGTAAAGGAATATCAACATGAAACTTTCTATCGTGGAAAAAATCGGCTTCGGCGCGGGAGATATGGCGATAAACGTTGTGATTATCGCCATGCAGCTGCTCCTCGCCTATTTCTATACCGATATCTACGGCCTGAGCGCCGCTGATGTTGGCGTACTGTTTGTGGTTGTGCGGATGATTGATGCCATTATCGATCCGGCCATGGGGGTTCTGACCGATAAACTGAACACGCGCTGGGGGCGTTACCGCCCGTGGCTGCTGTGGTTTGCCATTCCTTTTGGCTTCGCCGTTTATTTGATGTTTATTACGCCTGATATGGCTTATATGGCCAAGCTGGCATGGGCCTATGGCACCTATATTCTTATGACCCTGGTCTATACCGCGATCACCATTCCCTATATTTCGATGATTGGCGTGATTACCAGCGACCCCGTCGAACGGTTAAGCGCCAACGGTTATCGTTTTGTGATGACCAAGATTGCCGCTTTCCTGGTGACTATCGTCGTACCGATGCTTGCCGTCTGGCTGGGGCAGGGCAACAAGGCGCTGGGCTATCAGTTTTCGATGGGGCTGATGGGGGCGATGGGCGCCCTGCTGTTTATCTTCTGTTTTCTTACCACGCGTGAACGCAGCGAGCCGGAAATTACCTCGCTATCGGTGGGGAAACAGTTTAAATATCTGTTACGTAACGATCAGTGGATTATTCTCGGCGTTGTTATTCTGCTGCTGATGTGCGGTTATGTTATTCGCGGTTCCGTTGCCGCTTATTACGCTAAGTATTATCTGAACGGCGGAGATAGCCTGATTTCACCCTTCCTGACTACCGGCGTCATCGCTTCAATTTTAGCGATGATCGCCACCACCTGGATAACCAAGTTCTGGGACAAAATTAAGATGTTCCGCTACACCCAGATTATTACCTTTATCCTGAGCGCGCTGATGTATTTCTCCGTCGGGCGTGAAAATCTTGTCCTGGCGTTTGCGTTCTATTTTCTTATTAATTTCTTCTGCGATATGCAAATGCCGGTGTTCTGGTCCTCTATCGCCGAAGCGGTGGATTACGGAGAAAAGAAAACCGGCCTGCGCGTTTCCGGGTTGGCGTTTGGCGGCATCCTCTTCTTCCAGAAGTTTGGGATGGGGATCGCGGGCGGGATACTCGGATTCCTGCTGAGCCACTTTGGCTATCAGGCCGATGTTGAACAGACCGCACGTTCGCTCACCGGTATTGCGCTGATGATGACGCTCATTCCGGCTCTGTTCCACCTTGCGGTTGGGCTGCTTATGAAAAAGTATCTGATTAATAATGAATATTATCGAGATATTCAGCTTGCCCTGGCGCAGAAACAGGCATAAGGAGGCGCAAATGAAGGCCATGAATAAGGTTTGGGTTATCGGCGATGCTTCCGTTGATCTGGTGCCGGAAAAACAGAACAGCTATCTGAAATGCCCCGGCGGAGCGTCGGCGAACGTGGGGGTATGCGTTGCCAGGCTGGGCGGGGAGTGCGGTTTTATCGGTTGTCTTGGCGACGATGACGCCGGCCGCTTCCTGCGCCAGGTTTTCCAGGATAACGGCGTGGATGTCTCTTCGCTGCGGCTGGATGCGGACCTGACCAGCGCGGTGCTGATCGTCAACCTGACGGCTGATGGGGAGCGCAGCTTTACCTATCTGGTGCATCCGGGTGCCGATACCTACGTCTCGCCGCAGGACCTGCCGCCGTTCAGGCAGCACGAATGGTTTTACTTCAGCTCAATTGGCCTCACCGACAGGCCCGCTCGCGAAGCATGTCTTGAGGGAGCGAGAAGAATGCGTGAAGCGGGTGGTTACGTACTGTTTGACGTCAATCTGCGCAGCAAAATGTGGCGCAATACCGATGAAATCCCTGAGCTGATCGCCCGCTCCACCGCGCTGGCTTCTATCTGTAAAGTCTCGGCAGATGAGCTGTGCCAGCTCAGCGGCGCCAGCCACTGGCAGGATGCGCGTTATTACCTGCGCGATCTGGGCTGCGACACCACCATCATTTCGCTGGGGGCCGATGGCGCGCTGTTGATTACCGCCGAGGGGGAGCTCCATTTTCCCGCACCGCGCGTCGATGTCGTCGATACCACCGGGGCAGGCGATGCTTTTGTCGGCGGCCTGCTGTTCACCCTTTCCCGCGCAAATTGCTGGGATCATGCCCTGCTGGCGGAAGCCATCAGCAATGCCAATGCCTGCGGCGCTATGGCGGTGACGGCAAAAGGCGCAATGACCGCTCTGCCGTTTCCCGACCAGCTAAACACTTTTCTGTCCAGCCATTCGCTGGCGCAAGCCATGACCGTGAAATAAGGAGTCATCATGCACGTTGATCAAAACAAAATACTGGGATGCCTGGTGGGTGCCGCCGCCGCGGACGCGATGGGAGCCGCGACGGAAGTACGCACCCAGCAGCAAATAAAAGACTATTTTGGCGGCTGGGTGACGACCTTTCAAAAACCGCCTGCGGACACGTTTGGCCGCTGCAACGAAGCAGGGATGTGCACGGATGATTTTATTCAGGCGAAGTACATTATGGACGCGCTGCTGCGCCATCAACGCCAGGTCAGCGACGAGGCGATGCGCGAGGCTTTTCAGCAGTGGCTGGATTACCCGTACTACGCCAACTTTACCGGCCCGACGACGCGTGCGGCAATGAAGGCAATATTCAATGATAACCGTGCCTCTTTACAGGGTGAGCTGGAAGGCGAGAAACAGTCGGTACAGATTATTAATAAGGGTAACGCGGAGGCAACGAACGGCGCCGCCATGAAGATTTGGCCAGCGGCGGTGCTGCATCCGGGTGATATTGACGCGGCGATTGACTGCGCGCTGCAGATTTGCCGCTTTACCCATAATAACGTGCTGGCGATGTCCGGCGCAGCGGCGATGGCGGCGGCAACCAGCGAGGCGTTAAGAGCGCAGACCAACGCAGACAGCATTATTGCCGCCGGTATTTACGGTGCGCAAAGAGGCTATCTGCTGGCGCAGGAGCAAGGTGCGATGATGGTGGCAGGTCCTTCCGTTGCCCGACGCATTGAGCTGGCCGTAGATATCGGTAAACGTCATCGCCATTGGGAAACGGCGGTGGTGGAACTTGCTGATATTATTGGCTCCGGGCTGCACGTGAGTGAAGCGGTGCCGGCGGCCTTTGGCCTGTTCGCGTGTTGTCCGAATTCTGCCGTAGATGCTATTATCTCCGGCGTTAATATCGGCAATGATACTGATACTGTCGCCACCATGGTTGGGGCGATTTCCGGCGCATTCCATGGCGTGGAGGCTTTTCCCGCCGATTATTTAACGACTTTGGATCGTATGAATCATTTCGATTTGGCAGAACTGGCCAGGCAAATCGCAGGGTAGCGAATTCACCCTGCCGGGGACGGTAAAACGTCCCCTGCTGGCGAAGACGTGAGGTGCGCAGCTTGCAGGTTGATAAAACGAGCTTTACTCCGCTTTATAAGCAACTATTTTTTATCATCTGTCAGCAGATCCAGAACGGGTCTTTGCCTTTAGGCAGCCAGTTGCCGACGCAAAAAGAGGTCGCCAGGGCTTATAACGTTTCGCTGATTGTGGTTAAACAGGCCTGGAGCGAACTGATCAATGCGGGCATTATTTCGTCGCAGCGCGGGAGTGGTTCTGTGGTGTGCTCCGTACCGGAAGGCGTGAGCTATGGTCACACGTTTCGCGGTATTACCCGCGATCTCCAGGACGCCAGCGTGGCGATTGAGAACCGTATTCTGGAAATCGCGCCGCGCCGCGCGCGCGACGCTCAGGCAGACGGCTTGAGCCTGCCCGCACAGCATCACTATCTCTATATTTCGCGTATTCGTTGCCTGAATAACCGTCCATTTAACCATGAGAAAATTTATCTCGATCTTAGCTTCTTTCCCGATCTGCAACTCACACCGCAGGCGCTGGAGCATACGTCGCTTTATTCGTTATTAAACGTCACAAGCGACTCGGCGATAGAAAAAGTTGAGGCGATTTTACCTTCCGCTGACCTGTGCGAAAAATTGCAAATCGCCGCCAATAAACCGCTGTTATCTGTCGCCAGACAGACGTTTCAGGCCGGGAAGGACAGCCCTTTTGAGTATTGCCGCTATTACGTGCTGTCTGAATACTTTGGTGAAATTCATTATCACTGATCTGTCCGCTTAATCCTGCGATAACCCCATTATATCTGGCGTTTACCTGCCTGACTGTCCGTCGTATTCTTGCTGAAAAAATCGTCAGGAGACAGGTATGTCGCTCTGGTTGTCCCATCCTCTGTTCCTCCCTTTCATCATCGTTGGCGTTACTATCCTTCTGTGGGCGACTTCGCTACTGCCGGAGTTTATGACCGTACTGCTATTTTTTGCTGTGGCGATGGGACCAGGGAAAGTTCCTGCGCGGGCGGGGATGCTGTGATGTATCGCGCTGGCGGTGATACGCCAAAGCGATGGCTCTTTTGTCCTGCTGGCGACCGAGCGTAATTTACTGATCTTCAATCGCGCTTCTGCCGAGGAAATTCAGGATCATCAGTGTGATATCTTGAACCAACAGGTCATCAAATGACAGCTTGATATTGCATTAACGAATGCCGTTTGGAGGCCGGACAAGGCTCTCGTGGCGCTATCCGGCAAAATCTGGCGATGGCGCAGGCGTTACCAGGCCGGTGGATCCGCGGGGTGGCTGTCATTTTCCAGATGCGGCGATTTAATAAACACGCCTTTCCAGGGTTTATCGCCGTTATTAATGAGATAATGCGCCTCCCCAGGTTCGCACTGTAAAACATCTCCAGTTTGCAGGATATGAGGTGTTCCTTCCAGATACAGGCACACTTCACCGCTTAGGGTATAAAAAATCTCACAAGCGGTATTATGGCGATGGTTAGGGAATGACTGCCCTGGTTGTAGTATGACGACGCCCATATCGCAGCCCGGCCCACGGATTAAGTATTTAGGGCCATTATCGCCAAAGCGGTATTCATGATTCTTCTCATTCGTTTTTTGCATGCTTATTCTCCTGTTACAGGCCTGGCGCTTTCCAGAGGGATGTCGTTAAGCCACCATCGACCAGCGCGCGTTGATCCTGATAAACGGCCTGCCATTTTTCTCTGGCCTGCTGATAGACAGCGAAATTTTCAGGATTAGGTTTATGCTCCCGATCCCAGCGCACTAGCTTTTCTCCCGTTTCCGCCAGCGATGGCCAGATACCCACGCCAACGCCTGCGGCAATAGCGCACCCTAGCGCGGTAGCTTCTTTGACGACAGGTACGTGAACGGTGAGTCCCGTAACGTCGGCAAGGATTTGGCTCCATAATTTGCCTTTAGATCCTCCGCCGGCAAAAACCAGCGAGTCGGCCTGTACGCCGGAAAATGCGGCAATTTGCTGTAAATTGCAGGCGGAAACAATGGCGGCATTCTCTTCCAGCGCGCGAAATAGGGTCGCTTTATTACACTTTTCAGGATCGATAGACAGATTGATAAACGACGGCGCGGCATGGTACCAGCGTTTAAAACGCATAACGTCAGAGAAGATGGGCATCACACCGTGCGCGCCGGGAGGAACCCGGCTGGCCATATCTTCCAGCAGGGAATACGCATCAATACCTAACCTTTCAGCGATTAGTTTTTCCTCGGCGCAAAAGGCGTCGCGGAACCAACGCATCGTTAACCCAGTAAAAAAGCTAATAGACTCGGTTTGTACCATACCGGGGATCACATGAGGATTGATGCGAACGTTCATGTTTGGGTCGGTGACCGGCGTGGGAAGATTGACGACCTGTTGCCAGAAGGTTCCGCCCAGCACGGCCGTTTGCGCCGGGCGTACGACGCCCAGCCCCAGACAGCCTAACTGCACATCGCCGCCGCCAACGATGACCGGCGTACCCGCTTGCAGGTCGCACTGTTCAGCCGCTTTCTGTGAAATGTGACCGAGCAGCGTCCCGGTTTCTTTTACCGGCGAGAGAATGTCAGAACGCAGGCCCGCCATCTGTAACAGGCTACGTTTCCAGTTGCGGGTCACCAGATCCAATAACCCCGTCGTGCCTGCGTTGGAGGGATCGACCGCCAGTTCGCCGCTGAGCATAAAGGCCATCCAGTCGCTGATCATAGTGACGGTTGACGCGCGATGATAAATATCCGGACGATGGTGGGCAAGCCAGAGCAGACGCGGAATAGCGCTGAGCGCCAGCGTTTGCCCGGAGCAACGATAAACTTCCTCCTCAAAGGTGTTATCGTGCAGCTCTTTTAATTCACTGACTTCGTGCGCCGCGCGGGCGTCAACATTAGCGCAGGCCCAAATTGGTTCGCCGTTACTGTCATAAATAACAATGCCTTCACGCATCGAACAGGCCGATACGGCAGCGATAGCCGTTGCAGGAATGGCGGCTTTCTGTAGTGCCTGACGAATACACTGGCAAGCCAGTTGCCAGTTTTTGGCAAGATCAAACTCCATCGAACCAGGCACATCCGGCACGGCCAGATGCTGCCATTCCGCTTGACCGACAGCTATTTGCTTTCCTTGTAGATCAAAAATTACTGCTCTGACGCTACCGGTACCGGCGTCAAGAGCCATCAGGTAATGTCCTGATTCAGTATGGGTACAGCGTCGAGCCATTTTTTTATCCTCGGCTATTTTTACATCGTTACATAAAATCCTGTCAGTTATTGTTTATTGAATTGAGGTAAGTGTTGTTTTATTTTTTATTTTTCAATAAGTTGAATTATTTTCCCTGCGGTTTTCTGATCGGTAACCAGCGCATTGATATAGTTACCGCGCATAGCGGCAATAATAGCTTCTGCTTTTTGTTCGCCGCCGGCGACGCCAATCACGGTTGGGATCGTGGAAAGTGAATTTAACTTCAGGCCAATTAATTCGTTATGGATTTTGATGTCTGGAATAATTTCGCCATGAGCATCAAAAAAATAGCCCAGAATATCGCCTACTGCGCCTTTGCGGCCAATCATGAGTTGTTCACCCTGAGTGATATAGCCGGATTTTAAGATACTGGCTTGATCTTTCTGGTTAATTGCCCCAATCCCCACGATGGCGGCATCGGCAGCTTGCGCTGTGAGCATCACATCCCGCACGCTATTTTCATTGCGCAGCGTGCAGGCAATTTCCTGCGATGATGCGCGCAGCGGCGCGGGCATAATACTTACGCTACAAGCGGCATCAAGCTGGCCTATTCCGGTCATATACGGCCCCACGCCGCCGGATAACGTGACCAGTCGGATTTGTTGCGCCGAGATAAATCCGCTGAGGCGTTTTAATGTGGTCATCGTGGCTTCGCCAAAGCCGACGGCCAGCAGTTGCTGTGGCCGCAGAGACTCCATCAACATATGGGCGGCGCCGATTCCTAAGCGCAGACCAATATCGGCATCGGGTAATGCCGGCAGCACGCGGATATTCTGCAATGCGAAGTGGTTGCGCAAGGCATTTTCATACTCAAGACACCCTTCGAAGCGGGAGTTGATTTGTACGCGAATAATACCGGACTGATGCCCTTTCTCCAGCAGACGAGAAACCTTTAGCCGGGTTAGCCCCAGACGCTCGCTGATTTCACTCTGCGTCAATCCATCGTGATAGTAGAACCAGGCAATACGCGCCACCTGCTCTTCTTCGCACATTCCATAATCAGATACCAACGTATTATCGCTCATTGTCATAACCTGGCTTTACTTTGAACATTTCTAAATCATTAACACAATTGTTCAGTTATCACTCCGAAATAACCGTGATTAACGCCACAAAAACGCGTCAAATCTGAACATTTATCATCTAAAAATTCATTTATTCAGAAAACGTGATCTGGATGAGAGTTTTTTGACCAAATAACTACTACCGTTTTGAACAATTTCTTTTTCAAAAAACATTTGTTCAGTCCCGTCAGTCAACATTGAGGGAGCGGAGGCAACATGCAAATCAGTCACAATACTGCATCCCCTCTGATTTGTGTGCAGAACATTTATAAAAGTTATTCCGGCGTCGAAGTACTAAAGGGAATTGACTTTACTCTGCATGCGGGAGAGGTGCACGCATTGCTTGGCGGCAATGGTGCGGGTAAATCAACATTAATGAAGATTATTGCCGGTATAGTCCCGCCAGATGGAGGGACTATCGATATTGCTGGTGTGCGTTGCAGTCATTTAACGCCTCTGAAGGCGCACCAGTATGGCATTTACCTGGTTCCCCAGGAGCCTCTGTTATTTCCGAGTTTATCTGTGCGGGAAAATATCTTGTTTGGCTTGCAGGGACGCCAGGCCTCCACGGAAAAAATGCAGCAGCTATTAAAGGCGATGGGATGCCAACTCGATCCGGCGAGCGCTGCGGGTACGCTTGATGTTGCAGACCGCCAGATCGTTGAAATTATGCGCGGCTTGATGCGCGACTCGCGAATCTTAATTCTTGATGAGCCCACGGCGTCGTTAACGCCAGCCGAAACTGACCGGTTATTTACGCGTCTGCAAGAGTTGCTGAAAAAGGGTGTCGGAATTGTATTTATTTCTCATAAGCTACCAGAAATTAGACAGTTAGCTCACTGCGTTAGCGTGATGCGTGACGGTAAAATCGCATTATTCGGAAAAACGCATGACCTTTCTACCGACGAGATTATTCAAGCTATCACCCCGGCAACGCAGGGCGTCAGTCTTTCCGCGAATCAAAAGTTGTGGCTGGAATTGCCTGGCAGCCGCCCGCAGAACGAACGCGGCGCGACGGTATTAGCGCTGGAGTCGCTGACGGGCGAAGGTTTTATGAATATCAACCTTGAGGTGCGGGCAGGCGAAATACTTGGTCTGGCCGGGTTGGTCGGCGCGGGACGCACAGAACTGGCTGAAACGCTGTACGGTATTAGACCGGTCAATGCGGGGCGGATGCTGTTCAATGGTGAAGAAATTAACGCCCTGACAACCCAACAGCGGTTGCAGCTCGGCCTGGTCTATTTGCCGGAAGATCGGCAGTCATCCGGGCTGTATCTTGACGCATCCCTGGCATGGAATGTCTGTTCGCTGACCCACAACCAAAAAGGATTTTGGATAAAGCCCCAGCGGGATAACGCCACCCTTGAACGTTACCACCGCGCGTTAAATATCAAACTCAATAATGCCGAACAGGCGGCGCGTACTTTATCCGGCGGTAACCAGCAAAAAGTATTGATTGCCAAATGCCTGGAGGCCTCTCCGCAATTACTGATTGTCGATGAACCGACCCGCGGTGTCGATGTCTCCGCCCGCAGCGATATTTATCAGCTGTTGCGCAGTATCGCGCAACAAAATGTCGCGGTGCTGTTTATTTCCTCCGATCTGGAAGAGATAGAGCAGATGGCCGATCGCGTATATGTCATGCACCAGGGGGAACTGGGGGGGCCTGCGTTATGCGGCGAGGAAATTAACGTTGATACCATCATGCACGTTGCGTTTGGCGAACATGGTGCGTCGGAGGCAACATGTTGAAATTCATCCAAAATAACCGGGAAGCGACGGCGCTGCTGGCAATAGTCTGTTTATTCGTGTTTCCTGGCGCGCTGGATAGCCAGTATTTGAGCGTGCAAACGCTGACAATGGTTTTCAGTAGCGCGCAAATTTTGATGCTGTTGGCGATTGGCGCGACGATGGTAATGCTCACCCGCAATATTGATGTATCGGTGGGCTCGACGACAGGCATGTGCGCGGTATTGCTGGGAGTGATGTTAAACGCCGGCTATAGCCTGCCGGTCGCCTGCCTGGCCACACTAATATTAGGAATTGTCGCCGGATTTTTTAATGGCGTACTGGTTGCCTGGTTGAAGATACCCGCCATTGTCGCCACGCTGGGAACGCTGGGCTTGTATCGTGGGATCATGCTGCTATGGACAGGGGGGAAATGGATTGAAGGATTACCCGCAGGCTTAAAGCAACTCTCTGCTCCGGTGTTTCTGGGAATTTCCGCAATCGGCTGGTTTACCCTGGTGTTAGCGCTGCTTATGGCCTGGCTCCTGGCGAAAACCGCCTTTGGCCGCAATTTTTACGCCACCGGCGATAACCTGCAGGGCGCCCGGCAATTGGGTGTCCGTACCGAGATGGTACGCATCATGGCATTTTCACTTAATGGCGGTATGGCGGCATTGGCTGGAATCGTGTTTGCCTCGCAGATTGGCTTCATTCCCAATCAAACCGGCACGGGGCTGGAAATGAAAGCCATCGCGGCCTGCGTATTGGGGGGAATTAGCCTGTTAGGCGGGTCAGGCACGGTCATCGGCGCTATTCTCGGCGCTTATTTTCTTACGCAAATCGATAGTGTGTTAGTGCTGCTGCGCATCCCCGCCTGGTGGAACGATTTTATTGCTGGCCTGGTATTGTTGGGCGTACTGGTATTCGATGGGCGGCTGCGTTGCGCATTACAACGCAATCTGCGCCGCCAGAAATATGCCCGTTTTATATCACCACCCACTCCACTACTGGCGGAAGCAAAAACGCACGCACAACAGAATAAAAACAAAGAGGTGGCATGATGAATCCATGGCGACGCTATAGCTGGGAAATTGCGCTGGCAGCCTTATTGATCTTTGAAATTCTGGCTTTCGGTCTGATTAATCCACGTTTATTAGATATTAATGTCTTACTTTTTAGCACTAGCGATTTTATTTGTATCGGTATTGTCGCTTTGCCGCTAACAATGGTTATTGTCAGCGGTGGTATGGATATTTCATTTGGTTCTACAATCGGGCTATGTGCGATTACCCTGGGTGTGCTGTTTCAGCTCGGTATGCCGCTACCTTTAGCGATTATTATTACCCTACTACTCGGCGCAATATGTGGGCTGATAAATGCCGGACTTATTATTTATACCGGCGTAAACCCGTTGGTGATTACCCTGGGAACCATGTATTTATTTGGTGGTAGCGCATTATTGTTATCTGGTATGGCTGGCGCCACGGGTTATGAAGGTATTGGTGGATTTCCCACAGCGTTCACTGACTTTGCCAATATTTCATTTCTTGGTATTCCCATGCCGCTTATTTTTTTTCTTGTGTGCTGTCTGTTTTTCTGGCTGCTCATGCATCGTACGCATATGGGACGCAACGTTTTTCTGATTGGCCAGAGCGCCCGTGTCGCGCAGTACAGCGCGATCCCGGTGAATCGCACGTTGTATACCGTGTATGCCATGACCGGATGCGCCTCCGCGATCGCCGCCGTATTACTGGTTTCTTACTTTGGCTCCGCACGTTCGGATCTGGGCGCCTCTTTCCTGATGCCGGCCATTACGGCGGTTGTGCTGGGAGGCGCCAATATTTATGGCGGCTCCGGGTCGATTATGGGGTCCGCGTTGGCGGCGCTGCTGGTGGGATTTTTACAGCAGGGGCTACAGATGGCCGGAGTGCCAAATCAAATTTCCAGCGCATTGTCCGGTGCGCTTCTCATTGTTGTTGTCGTTGGTCGTTCCGTCAGTTTGCATCGTCACCAAATCCTTGAATGGTACTCACGCCGTCGCAATGCGCATCAGGCATGATTTCCTTTTGAAATTTATGGAGAAAAAAATGGCAAGACACAGCATTAAAATGATCGCCTTACTCACTGCGTTTGGTCTGGCATCTGCGGCAATGACCGTGCAGGCGGCAGAGCGGATTGCTTTTATTCCCAAACTGGTTGGCGTGGGCTTTTTTACCAGCGGCGGCAATGGCGCGCAGGAAGCGGGAAAAGCGCTGGGCATTGACGTAACTTACGATGGCCCTACAGAGCCCAGCGTCTCAGGCCAGGTTCAACTGGTGAATAACTTTGTCAATCAGGGGTATGACGCCATTATCGTTTCTGCCGTTTCGCCTGATGGCCTGTGCCCGGCGTTGAAGCGGGCAATGCAAAGAGGCGTGAAAATATTAACCTGGGATTCCGATACCAAGCCGGAGTGCCGTTCTTACTATATCAATCAAGGGACGCCAAAACAGCTCGGCAGCATGCTGGTAGAGATGGCCGCTCATCAGGTGGACAAAGAGAAAGCGAAAGTCGCTTTCTTCTATTCCAGCCCAACGGTGACCGACCAGAACCAGTGGGTGAAAGAAGCTAAAGCCAAAATTAGTCAGGAACATCCGGGGTGGGAGATAGTCACTACCCAGTTTGGCTATAACGATGCCACGAAATCGCTCCAGACGGCGGAAGGTATCATCAAAGCGTATCCCGATCTGGATGCCATCATCGCGCCTGACGCTAACGCTTTACCTGCTGCGGCACAGGCGGCGGAGAACCTTAAACGCAATAATCTCGCGATTGTTGGTTTTAGTACGCCGAATGTAATGCGCCCTTATGTTCAGCGCGGCACTGTTAAAGAGTTTGGCCTGTGGGATGTCGTCCAACAGGGAAAAATTTCCGTATATGTCGCCAACGCGTTGCTGAAAAATATGCCAATGAATGTCGGTGATTCACTGGATATTCCCGGCATCGGCAAAGTCACCGTTTCACCTAATAGTGAGCAGGGATATCACTATGAGGCAAAAGGTAACGGCATTGTGTTATTGCCGGAGCGTGTCATTTTCAACAAAGACAATATCGACAAATATGATTTCTGATAACTGTTATGTATCGACGGAGTAAAGAATGGCTGATTTAGATGATATTAAAGATGGCAAAGATTTTCACACCGATAAACCACAAACTAACACTTTGTTCGCATTAAAAGGCTGTGGCGCGCTGGATTGGGGAATGCAGTCCAGACTGGCGAGGATTTTTAATCCCAAAACCAGAAAAACGGTCATGCTGGCCTTTGACCATGGATATTTCCAGGGGCCGACAACCGGACTTGAGCGTATTGATATCAATATTGCGCCGCTCTTTGAATATGCTGATGTCTTAATGTGTACTCGCGGCATATTACGCAGTGTGGTACCTCCGGCAATCAATAAACCAGTCGTTTTACGTGCGTCCGGGGCGAATTCTATTCTCACTGAATTAAGCAATGAGGCGGTTGCGGTGGCGATGGATGACGCCGTGCGGTTGAATAGCTGTGCTGCTGCCGCACAGGTTTATATTGGTAGTGAGCATGAACATCAGTCGATTAAAAATATTATTCAACTGATTGATGCCGGGTTACGCGTCGGGATGCCAATAATGGCAGTGACCGGGGTGGGTAAAGATATGGCTCGCGACCAGCGTTATTTTTCACTGGCAACGCGTATCGCTGCGGAAATGGGGGCGCAAATTATCAAAACGTATTATGTCGATAAAGGTTTTGAGCGTATTGCGGCAGGTTGTCCGGTGCCGATTGTCATCGCCGGCGGTAAAAAACTGCCTGAACGTGAAGCATTGGAAATGTGCTATCAGGCGATTGACCAGGGGGCTTCTGGCGTAGATATGGGGCGTAATATATTCCAGTCAGAAGATCCGGTAGCCATGATTAAAGCGGTACATGCTGTCGTTCATCATAACGAAACAGCAGAGCGTGCTTATGAGCTTTTTTTGAGTGAGAAAGGTTAAATGAGATCGCTTCCCCATCTTTTACCGATGCGAGGAGATGGGGATGACTGTTATTTTATTTGGAATAATCAGGGGGGTAATGATGCACGTTACGCTGGTTGAAATTAACGTTCATGATGACAAGGTTGAACAATTTATCGATGTTTTTCGGCAGAATCATCTGGGTTCAATTAAAGAGCCGGGTAACTTGCGTTTTGATGTTCTGCAGGATCCGCAGGTGCCTACGCGATTTTATATTTATGAAGCCTACGTTGATGAACAGGCCGTCGCTTTTCACAAGACAACGCCACACTACAAAACTTGCGTGGAGCAGCTTGAACCGTTAATGACCGGTCCGCGGACAAAAAAAGTTTTTATGGGTTTGATGCCTTAAGGAGCGCTCATGAACAGCCAGTTTGCCGGATTAACGCGCGAAGCATGTGTGGCATTGTTAGCGTCATATCCGCTTAGTGTGGGTATTCTGGCAGGGCAGTGGATTGCGTTGCATCGCTATCTGCAGCAGTTGGAAGCGCTAAACCAGCCGCTGTTGCATTTGGATTTGATGGACGGTCAATTTTGCCCGCAGTTTACCGTTGGGCCATGGGCAGTTGGACAACTGCCGCAAACCTTTATCAAAGATGTTCATTTGATGGTAGCGGATCAATGGACGGCGGCGCAAGCCTGCGTGAAGGCGGGCGCACACTGCATCACGCTTCAGGCTGAAGGCGATATTCATCTGCATCATACGCTAAGCTGGCTTGGTCAGCAGACCGTGCCCGTTATTGGCGGTGAAATGCCGGTGATTCGGGGGATTAGTTTATGCCCGGCAACGCCTCTGGATGTCATTATCCCTATTCTGAGCGACGTTGAGGTTATTCAACTACTGGCAGTGAACCCTGGATACGGCAGTAAAATGCGCTCCAGTGATTTGCACGAGCGCGTGGCGCAGCTTCTCTGTCTACTTGGTGATAAACGCGAAGGTAAAATTATCGTTATTGATGGGTCGTTAACGCAGGATCAATTGCCTTCGTTGATTGCACAGGGCATCGATCGTGTTGTTTCTGGTAGTGCGTTATTTCGTGATGATCGGCTGGCTGAGAATACGCGGAGCTGGAGGGCGATGTTTAAGGTTGCCGGGGATACTACTTTCTTACCCTCCACAGCATAAATGCCGGATGGCGGCTTTACCTTATCAGGCCTACATAAGCACTCGGCTGGTAGGCCTGATAAGCGCAGCGCCATCAGACATTGATTGGCAATTAAGCCTGTTTAGCAGCTTCTGCTGCTTTCACGATCACGGCGAAGGCGTCAGCTTTCAGAGAAGCGCCGCCTACCAGTGCGCCGTCGATGTCCGGCTGCGCGAACAGTTCGGCTGCGTTGGAGGCATTAACAGAACCGCCGTACTGGATAATAACCTGTTCAGCGATTTTCGCGTCAGCTTTAGCAATGTGGTCACGGATGAATTTGTGCACTGCCTGCGCCTGCGCAGGAGTTGCAGATTTGCCGGTACCGATCGCCCATACGGGTTCATAAGCGATAACCGCGCCTTCAAAGGCTGCCGCGCCCTGCGTTTTCAGTACCGCGTCGATTTGGCGTGCGCACACTTCTTCTGTTTTGCCCGCTTCGTTTTCCGCTTCGGTTTCACCGATGCACAGTACCGGCGTCAGACCTTGTTCTTTCAGTACGGCGAATTTTTTGGCGATCAGCTCGTCAGATTCTTTGTGATAAGTACGACGCTCGGAGTGGCCGATAATAATGTACTGCGCGCCGATATCCTTCAGCATTTCAGCCGAAGTTTCACCGGTGAATGCGCCAGACAGATTCAGATCAACGTTCTGCGCGCCCAGCATGATGTGGCTGCCGGCAGCAGCGCGTTTCGCCAGATCGATATACATTTCCGGCGGAGCGATTGCCACGTCGCAGCCTGCTACGCCCGTCAGTTCTTTACGCAGGTTAGCCACCAGTTCGTTTACCATGTGGCGGCTGCCGTTCAGTTTCCAGTTACCCATCACTAAAGGATGTCGCATTTCATTTCTCCACGCTTAGTCAGCGAATTAAGGAAGATGGCCGCTCGTCAGAGCAGCATGGTCTGTGAAACAGTATAGAGATTCATCCCCGGAAAGGCTTTGCTTTTTGTCATCAATTCGCCCCTTCCAGATTTTCAGATAACGCCAGCTTAATCGGTTCAACCGCGAAGGTCAGCCCCTTTTCGCCGTTATCTGCGACAACATAACGTACTGCGCCTTCGGTCTCGGCGTAATAGTGTTTACCTTTACCGGCGATAAGCATCTTTTGCAGTTTTTTCTGGCTTTGCTCTTTTGTCAGCAACGGGGCGACAGTGCGAATAATGGCGGCCATATATTCCAGCGCTTTCGCTTTCGCCGCTTTCTGTTCCGGCCCCTGAATGGGCAGCCAGGTAATCTGCATACTTTTCACTTTGAGCGTACCGCGCTCCAGCGCCGTGGAGGCATACAGATTTTCGTTAATCTTACTGGCGGCGCGGGTCAGATTCGCCTTATCGCGGCTATTCTCAATGGCGCGAAATTCATTGAGCGGCAGATCGGGATTCTGGCGGTTAAAGTTCTCACGAAACTGGCTAATAGAAAGATCAAAGGTTGGCGAGCCCGCCAGCAGATAGGGCGCTGTCGTGGTCGATGAAGAGAGCTGCGCGTGCGCCGTTATGCTGGCGGTGAGAGCAGAAAACAACAGTAAAAACAGAGTACATCCTGGCTTCATCAATCTTACCTTTCGTTAGGACTGCTCACGATTAAAACGATAACTGTCGGGCTTGTCAAAAGGGTAAACTGTAGCGGAAGGCAAAATATAAGGAACTTACATGACCATACAGCAATGGTTATTCTCATTTAAAGGGCGTATCGGACGCCGTGATTTCTGGATTTGGATCGGCCTCTGGTTTGCCGGGATGCTGGCGCTATTTTCGCTGGCGGGGAAAAACCTGCTTGATATCCAAACGGCGGCATTTTGCCTGGTGTGCCTGCTGTGGCCGACCGCCGCCGTCATGGTCAAACGTCTGCATGACCGGGGACGTTCCGGCGCGTGGGCGTTGCTGATGATTCTGGCGTGGATGCTGCTGGCCGGAAACTGGGTGATGCTGCCGGGGATGTGGCAGTGGGTCGTCGGGCGATTTATTCCGACGCTGATCCTGGTGATGATGCTTATCGATCTGGGCGCGTTTGTCGGTGTTCAGGGGGAAAATAAGTTTGGGAAAGCGACACAGGACGTGAAGTTTAAAGCAGAACCGTAAACGGGCGGTAAACCGTAATTTGCCCGGTGGCGCTGACGCTTACCGGGCCCACAGATTGGTGATGATTTGCAGGAGGCCGGATAAGCCCCAGCCGCTATTCGGTAAAACATCACCAGTAATGTTCAGCCGTCATCTGCCCCGGTCGGCGGCGCAGATGTTTAGTCATCTGTCGGGTCTCTTTCAGCAGTTGCTGCGTATCGCGCACCATCTGCGGGTTCCCGCACAGCATGACGTGGCTGGTCTCTTTATCCATCGGTAATCCAACGGCTTTTTCCAGCTCGCCGTTTTCAATGAGCGCTGGCACGCGTCCGGTGAGCGAGCCTGGCACGCTCTCCCGGCTGACCACCGTTTGGATGCGCAGCTTGCCTTCATAACGCTGTTGTAGTTCCAGCATTAGCGGCAGATAGCTTAAATCGGCGGCGAAGCGTGCGGCGTGGACTAAGACCAGATTTTTAAAGCGCGCGACATCCTGGCCATATTGCAGAATAGACAAATACGGGCCAATAGCGGTTCCGGTTGCCAGCATCCATAGCGTCTCGCAGTCAGGCACTTCATCCAGTACAAAGAAACCCGACGCGTCGCTGACCACTTGCACCTCATCGCCAGGTTTTAGCGCCGCCAGCCGCGGGCTGAGCTTTCCTTGCGGCACCGTCACCAGATAAAACTCTAAATTCGGATTGTCAGGCGCATTCACATAGGAATACGCGCGCTGAACGCGCTCGCCATCGATCTCCAGTCCGAGTTTGGTAAATTGGCCTGCAGTAAAAGGATTAATGGGGGCGTGAACGGTCAGGCTGAACAGTGCGTCAGTCCAGTTTTGCACCTTAGTGACTTTACCTGTTACCCAATCGGCCATGGTTTTCTCCTGTTCTGAATCGCTAACCTTATCTTCGTTCGTCAGGAGAAAGATTTCCAGCCCCGCGAGGCTGGAAGGCTCTAACTAACAAATGCGCTAGAGGATATGCGCCTGCACATCCGGATCTTTACGATCAAGATAGTGGATCGACTGAATGCGGCGGATGGTGCGTGATTTGCCGCGGATCAGCAGCGTTTCCGTCGTGGCAATATGGCCTTTCCGGCTAATTCCTTCCAGTAGATCGCCTTTCGTGATGCCGGTCGCGGAGAAAATAACATTATCGCTACGCGCCATGTCGCCCAGGCATAACGCCTTGCCCGCTTCAATGCCCATTGCTTTGCAGCGCGCCAGTTCCTGTTCGCCAATGCGGCGGTTTTCTTCGCTGTCGCCTTTCACGTCATGGCGCGCCAGCAGACGCCCCTGCATATCGCCGTCCAGCGCGCGGATCACCGCTGCGGATACCACGCCTTCTGGTGCGCCGCCAATCCCGTACAGCACGTCGACTTCGCTATCCGGCATACAGGTCAGAATTGAGGCCGCGACGTCGCCGTCAGGAATGGCAAACACGCGTACGCCCAGTTTGGCCATCTCTGCGATGACCTCGTCATGACGCGGTTTTGCCAGAATGGTCACGGTCAGATCGCCAAGCGGTTTACCCAGCGCATCCGCGATGTTGCGCAGGTTATCCGCCAGCGGCAGATTGAGATCGATCGCCCCTTTGGCGCCCGGACCGACAATCAGTTTTTCCATATACATATCGGGCGCGTTCAGGAAGCAGCCTTTATCGCCGACCGCCAGCACCGCCAGCGCGTTCGCCTGACCCATCGCCGTCATGCGCGTGCCCTCAATCGGATCGACGGCGATATCTACCGCATCGCCGTGGCCGGTACCGACTTTCTCGCCGATATAGAGCATCGGGGCCTCGTCGATTTCGCCTTCGCCAATCACGATGGTGCCGTCAATGTTGACCTGGTTGAGCATGATACGCATGGCGTTGACCGCCGCGCCGTCCGCGGTATTTTTATCGCCGCGTCCCAGCCATTTGTAGCCAGCCAGCGCCGCCGCTTCGGTCACACGGGAAAATTCGATGGCAAGTTCTCGTCTCATAACAAACTCGTAGCAAAAAGGAGTGGCGCGCAGTGTAGCACAGGGGAAGGAGGGAATAATTGATGTGTGTGCGGAGTTGCCCCCGCACAAAGATTTTGCCGGATGGCGACCTTACTTGTCGTGCTCTTCCCACGCCATTGCGCGTTTAACTGCTTTCTTCCAGCCGCTGTAACGGTAGTTACGCTCGGTGGTTTCAATGCCGGGGCGGAATTCTCGTTCAATGACGGCTTTTTCCTGCAACTCGTCCAGGTTCTGCCAGTAACCGACGGCCAGACCAGCCAGATAGGCGGCGCCCAGCGCGGTCACTTCGCGCACTTCCGGGCGTTCCACCCGCGTGCCGAGAATATCTGACTGGAACTGCATCAGGAAGTTGTTGGCCACTGCGCCGCCGTCCACACGCAAAGCATGCAGGCGGATACCGGAGTCGGCCTGCATCGCTTCCAGTACGTCGCGGGTCTGGTAAGCGATAGATTCGAGCGTCGCGCGGATAATGTGATTAGCGTTCACGCCGCGAGTCAGGCCAAAAATGGCGCCGCGGGCATACGGGTCCCAGTACGGCGCGCCCAGACCGGTGAAGGCCGGAACCACGTAGACGCCGTTGGTATCTTTCACTTTCGTGGCGAAATATTCGGAGTCGAACGCGTCGCTGATGAGCTTCATTTCATCACGCAGCCATTGAATGGACGCTCCCGCCATAAACACCGCGCCTTCCAGCGCATAGTTGACTTCGCCGCTTGGGCCGCAGGCGATGGTGGTCAGCAGGCCGTTTTCCGATTTTACCGCTTTCTCGCCGGTGTTCATCAGCATAAAGCAGCCGGTGCCGTAGGTATTCTTTGCCATTCCTTCCTTTACGCACAGTTGGCCGAATAGCGCGGCCTGCTGATCCCCGGCAATCCCGGCGATAGGAATACGTGTACCGCCTTTACCGCCAATATTGGTCTGGCCGTAGACTTCGGAGGACTTACGTACCTGGGGCAGCATCGCGCGTGGGATATCCAACACGTCCAGCATCTTATCGTCCCAGTCCAAATCATGGATGTTGAACAGCATGGTTCGTGAGGCGTTGGTGTAATCCGTAACGTGGACGCGGCCCTGCGTCATCTTCCAGATAAGCCAGGTATCCACCGTACCGAACAGCAGCTCGCCACGCTTCGCGCGTTCGCGCGAACCTTCCACATGGTCAAGGATCCATTTCACTTTAGTGCCAGAGAAGTACGGGTCGACGACCAGACCGGTATTGTCGCGGATGTAATCTTCCAGGCCGTCGCGTTTAAGCTGTTCGCAAATATCGGCGGTACGACGGCACTGCCAGACAATAGCGTTGTATATCGGTTTGCCGGTTTCACGTTCCCAGACGATCGCGGTTTCACGTTGGTTGGTGATACCGATAGCGGCAATCTGATCGGAACTGATATCGGCCTTAGCCAGCACTTCTACCAGCGTTGAGCTTTGGGACGCCCAAATTTCCATCGGGTCGTGTTCTACCCAGCCTGGCTTAGGATAAATTTGCTCAAATTCACGCTGTGATACGCTGACGATATTCGCGTCATGATCCATAACGACCGCGCGGGAGCTGGTGGTACCCTGGTCGAGCGCAACGATATATTTTTTTTCAGTCATAATTTTGTCCCGTAATCAGATTACAGCGAAGCATTTTGTTGTGTGGTCGCGGTGGAGTCCTTCTCTTCCACGACGCAGGTATCGCACGGCAAATGACGGCCAATAAATTTGCGATAAGCAAACGCGCCCAGAATGGCGCCGACGATGGGGCCAAACAGCGGCACCAGGAAGTAAGGAATGTCTCTACCGCCAGTAAATGCAATTTCACCCCAACCGGCAAGCCCGGCGAACATTTTGGGGCCAAAGTCACGCGCCGGATTCATCGCAAACCCGGTCAACGGCCCCATAGAGGCACCGATAACGGCGATCAGTAAACCAATGAGCAGTGGCGCAAGCGGACCGCGAGGTACGCCGTTACCGTCGTCGGTCAGCGCCAGAATCAGCCCCATCAGAATAGCGGTAATCACCATTTCAACCGCGAAGGCCTGCACAAAATTGATATGAGGATTCGGGTAAGTTGAGAAAATGCCTGCGAGATCGAGACTTTCAACGCTGCCACGGACGATATGGTGGGTTTGTTCGAAGTCCACAAAAAGATTGTAATAAAGCCCGTAAACTAACGCCGCTGCGCAAAAGGCGCCGGCAACTTGAGAAATAATAAAAGGAACAACTTTACGTTTGTCGAAACAGGCAAATAGCCAGAGTGCGATGGTCACTGCCGGGTTCAGGTGTGCGCCAGAAACACCTGCCGTCAGGTAGATAGCCATCGCTACCCCCAGACCCCAGATGACGCTGATTTCCCACTGTCCAAAAGTAGCTCCGGCAACTTTAAGCGCAGCGACACAACCCACACCGAAAAAAATCAACAACCCGGTACCGAGGAATTCAGCAATGCACTGGCCTTTTAAGGTTGATGTTTGACTCATAATCGGATCCTGAAGAGTATGTAATGATTATTGGTATGCGAGGAGGTCATGGACATCCACGATGCCCTGTAGGCACACTGTTAATTTATCGTTAACGAGCAAAAACGAGAAATATCGAAATCAAAATGTGTGTACTGCGTCAATAAAATGAGCGTTATCGCGCCATGAGGCGCATTTTGAGACAGCAGAAGAGAGTGAATTGAATCATTTCATTAACCAATATGTTAACACTTTTAAGTTATTGAATGAATGTTACCAGGAGATGGATGAAAATTGCTGCAAACCGCGATCTACGCGGTATGTCGCTGGACAGCGAGAGCGGGGCTTCATACAATCGACACTATATATTGTGCGCGTTTACGTGAAGCGTCGCCTTGCAATTCAGGAGAGGTAAGATCATGTCTTTAGAAGTGTTTGAGAAACTGGAAGCAAAAGTACAGCAGGCGATTGACACCATCACCCTGTTACAGATGGAAATTGAAGAGCTGAAAGAAAAGAACAACAGCCTGACGCAGGAAGTGCAGTCTGCACAGCATCAGCGTGAAGAACTCGAGCGTGAAAATAATTCTCTGAAGGAACAGCAGAGCGGCTGGCAGGAACGTTTGCAGGCGCTGCTTGGTCGTATGGAAGAAGTCTAATCCTCGTCATATTTCACGTTATGGCGGCGTTGGCTGCGTGCGTTCACCCCAGTCACATAGTGGCCTATGCTCCTGGGGATTCACTTACTTGCCGCCTTGCCCTGACGCGAAATCTATAGAGGATTTAGAATGCGGATACCGGTGGGCCGGATAAGGCGTAAGCTGCCATCCGGCAATCAGCGACAACGCATAAAAAAGGCGCCTTACGGCGCCTTTTTTGATCACTCGATATCAAGCGGGTCTTCGGAAAGGATAATCCCGGTGTTGTCGGCATAGAGATGATCGCCGGAGAAGAACGTCACGCCGCCGAAATTGACGCGCACATCGCTTTCCCCAATGCCTTCACCTGCGGCGCCAACCGGAATGGCGGCGATCGCCTGAATGCCGATATCCAGCTCTTCCAGATCGTCCACCTGACGCACCGCGCCATAGATAACCAGCCCTTCCCATTCATTTTGCGTGGCCAGACGCGCCAGCTCCGCATCGACTAATGCACGACGGACAGAACCGCCGCCATCGACCAGCAGAACCCGACCACGGCCATTTTGTTCGAGCAGATCGTACAGCAACCCGTTGTCCTCGAAACATTTTACCGTGATGATTTGTCCGCCAAACGACGACCGCCCTCCAAAATTAGAGAACAGCGGTTCCACGACGTTGACATCTTCCTGATAGATGTCACAAAGCTCGGAAGTATCGTATTTCATAGGCTTAACGTTCAGTTGCTGCGAGAATTTTTAGTATATCGCGCTAAGTATACTGTTGGCAAAATCATCAATTGTTAATTGATATTTGTCAGTTAAACGGCCCACTGACTTAAGAGTATCCCAATCACAAATAACAGGTTGGTTAACAACGCGCCTTTAACGGTACGTTCAAGCATCGGGCGCATTGCCGCAGGCTCCCTTTCGCGCATTACATAGCGCGCTTGTTTAATGAGCAATGGCGCGGCCAGAATAAACAACCATCCCCACGGACTGTGTAGCGAGAGCAGATTAAACAGCGTCAGACAGAGCAGCGCGCCTAGCAACAGGCAGGCGTGATAACGACGCGCGTTGACATCGCCCAGTCGTACCACAAGGGTGTTTTTGCCGTTCTCTCTGTCGCTATTAATATCGCGCAGGTTATTAATATTCAGCACCGCCGTCGCCAGTAAACCGCAGGCGGTGGCCGGGAGAATTAGCGCCGGAATCAGCGTATGCGCCTGGAGATACCAGCTCCCCATGACACTTAGCCAGCCAAAGAATACCAGGACAGAGATATCACCCAGCCCGATATAGCCGTAGGGCCGATTACCCACGGTGTAGGTGATGGCGGCGATAATCGACAGCCCGCCCAAAATCAGGAAGCCGACAAAATCGGTTAACGTATGGCACGCGACCGCCACCAGCGCCAGTCCGGAGATACAGATCAGCACGACGGTAATGATTAACGCCCGCTTCATCTCCTGCCGGGTGATGACGCCTTTTTGCATTCCCCGCAGCGGCCCGATGCGATCCGGTTTATCACTGCCTTTGACAGCGTCGCCATAATCGTTGGCGAGGTTGGATAAAATTTGCAGCAGCCCGGCGGTGATAAGAGCCAGCAGTGCGACCAGAGGATCGAAATAGCCTTGCCACCATGCCAGGGCCGTACCGACGATAATCGCCGCAAAGGCGAGGGGTAAGGTTTTGGGTCGTAAGCTTTCCAGCCAGGCCTGGGTGCGGCTAATTTGTTGTTGTTCAGTCATATTTAGCGCCAATAAAAATGGGGCTTTTCAGCCCCATCAACAGTGATGAAAATGCATTGGACGCGATTATAAGATAAAACGGCTTAGATCTTCATCTGCGACCAGCGCATCCAGATGTTTGCTCACATATTCCGCATCAATTGTGATGTTTTGGCCGTGCAGATCGCTGGCGTTATAGGAAATCTCTTCCATCAGACGCTCCAGTACGGTATGCAGACGGCGCGCGCCGATGTT
The DNA here is from genome assembly GCF_051807745.1 of Salmonella sp. NW38. Lineage (NCBI taxonomy): Bacteria > Pseudomonadati > Pseudomonadota > Gammaproteobacteria > Enterobacterales > Enterobacteriaceae > Salmonella > Salmonella sp. NW38. The sequence continues at coordinate 92,440 of NZ_JAMMTO010000014.1, forward strand.
TTCGGTGGTTTCGTTAACCTGCCAGGCGGCTTCGGCAATACGTTTAATACCGGAATCGGTGAACTCGATATTGACGCCTTCAGTTGCCATCAGCGCTTTATACTGCACGGTGACGGAGGCGTTTGGCTCGGTCAAAATGCGTTCGAAATCGCTGGTGGTCAGCGCCTGAAGTTCAACGCGAATCGGCAGACGGCCCTGCAGTTCCGGGATCAGATCAGACGGCTTCGCCACCTGGAACGCGCCAGAGGCGATAAACAGAATATGATCCGTTTTGACCATCCCGTGTTTGGTCGAAACCGTGCAGCCTTCTACCAGCGGCAGTAAGTCGCGCTGTACGCCTTCGCGTGAAACATCCGGGCCGGAGGTTTCGCCACGCTTACAAATTTTGTCAATTTCATCGATAAACACGATGCCGTGCTGTTCAACCGCGTCGATAGCGTCCTGTTTCAGCTCTTCCGGGTTGACCAGCTTAGCAGCCTCTTCTTCAACCAACAGTTTCATCGCGTCTTTAATTTTCAGCTTACGCGGTTTCTGTTTCTGACCGCCCAGGTTCTGGAACATAGACTGCAACTGGCTGGTCATCTCTTCCATGCCCGGAGGTGCCATAATCTCTACGCCCATCGGCGCGGCGGCGAGGTTAATCTCGATCTCTTTATCGTCGAGCTGGCCTTCGCGCAGTTTTTTGCGGAACGTTTGACGGGCGGCAGAAGGCTCCTGCTGCTGTTCGGCCTGGCCCCAGTTATTTTTTGCGGGTGGGATCAGTACGTCGAGAATACGTTCTTCCGCCAACTCTTCCGCACGATAGCGGTTTTTCTCGATAGCCTGTACGCGAACCATTTTCACAGCGGCATCGGTCAGATCGCGGATGATAGAGTCCACTTCTTTCCCGACATAGCCCACTTCGGTGAATTTGGTGGCTTCAACTTTAATGAACGGCGCGTTGGCGAGTTTTGCCAGACGACGGGCGATTTCGGTTTTACCGACGCCGGTCGGGCCAATCATCAGAATATTTTTCGGCGTTACTTCGTGGCGCAGCTCTTCATCAAGCTGCATACGACGCCAGCGGTTACGCAATGCAATCGCCACGGAACGCTTTGCGTTATCCTGGCCGATAATGTGTTTGTTCAGTTCGCTGACAATTTCGCGTGGGGTCATTTCAGACATGAGAGGTCCTTACGCTTTGGCGGTCAATTCTTCAATGGTGTGGAAATGGTTGGTGTAAATGCAGATATCGCCTGCAATATCCAACGCCTTTTCAGCAATTTCGCGCGCGCCGAGCTCGGTATTTTCCAACAGAGCGCGAGCGGCAGCCTGGGCATAAGGACCGCCGGAGCCGATAGCAATTAAATCGTTTTCAGGTTGCACGACATCGCCGTTACCCGTGATGATGAGCGAGGCGGTTTCATCCGCGACGGCCAGCAACGCTTCCAGTTTGCGTAGCATACGGTCGGTACGCCAGTCTTTCGCCAGTTCAACGGCGGCTTTGACCAGGTGCCCCTGATGCATTTCCAGTTTACGTTCAAACAGCTCGAACAGCGTGAATGCATCCGCAGTACCGCCCGCAAAGCCCGCAATGACCTTGTCGTTGTAGAGGCGGCGGACTTTCTTCACGTTGCCTTTCATTACTGTGTTACCCAGTGTGGCCTGACCATCACCGGCGATTACCACGTGGCCGTTACGGCGTACGCTTACTATTGTTGTCACGAGCAGACCCCTTGGTTACTAATGCTGAATTGCGGCCCCGTACGGCGTACGGGGCATAATGCAAGTATAGATGGGGGAGATTTTGAGGGTTTCAACCCCCGGTGGCGAGTCGAATGCAGTTTGTATGGCCCGCCATCTTCAGACGGTTAATGGTGCTGTCGGCATTTTCTTTACCTTTCACCGGCCCGATAACCACGCGATTCCAGCCGTTATTGGTGGTGATTTTGGAGTCAAAGCCTTCAAACGCCAGCTGAGCGCGGACGCTTTCTGCCTGCTCGGCGCCTTTGAATGAACCACATTGCACCATCCAGCGACGCTCATCTTTTTTCTCTGCTGTCGCCTTCGGCGCTTCAGGCGCGCGCGTAATGGGTGCGGCTTTCGGCGCTGCCGCGCTGGTATGCGCCGGCGTTTGCAGCAAATCCTGATAAGGTTGCTGCGAGGCCGTCTGCTTCGGCGGCTGACTTTGGCGCGCAGGTTGCGCCGGGGCGGACTGTACCGTGCGCGTTTGCGGCTGCTCGTTTACCCGCGGCTGCGTGCGTGGTTGCTGAACAGGCTGCGTTTGAGCCCACTGCTGCTGCTGCTGCTGCTGCTGCTGCTGCGCCTGACGCTGGCGCTGTAGCGTTTGTTGGCGTTGTTCTGGCGTCTGCTCGTTCCACGGCACTTCGTTAAGTTGCGTCGGCTGCTGACGCATATCCGCCTGCATCTGCTCCAGGAGTTGACGCTGCTCGCTGGTGAGCTGATTCGGATTCATGACTTCGCCGCCGGCGGACGGTTCCGTTGGCGTACGCACGCCCGGCTGGCGACTTTCCAGCTCTTTGATGTAACGCCAGCGCTCTTCCGGTTTTGGCGGAAGCCCATTGCCGGTGACTTTCTGGTTTTGTAGCGTTTCGGACTCTTCTTTCTTATGGTGAGTAATGAAGTACAGACCGCCGATAAAGGTCACAAGGACGGCTGCCGCAATCGCGACCATTGCCGGCGAGACGGCAGGCATGTTGCTTTGCTTCTTCCGTGAGTTCCGTGAGGTGCTCTTTTTGCGCCGCGAAGGAGCCGGTTGGCCGCGACGTACATAATCTCGTTGTGCCACTATCGTTTCGCTGTATTTATTCGTTCGTCAGCCCGTCATGTTACTGAAGCGGCGGGCCTTTGACCAGACAGGTGAGTCTTAAAGCTATTTACTTTAGGGTAAAGCGCGCGTAGAACCGCGAATAATCAGCTCGCAATCCATTAAACGCGAGCCGCTGCTCACATTTTGCCCCTGCATCTGATCGAGCAACAGCAGCATCGCCTCGCGACCAATGTCAAAACGCGGCTGCGCCACGGTTGTCAACGGAGGGTCGCAAAACTCGGCCAGCGCGATATTGTCAAAGCCGATAATCGACAGATCGTCAGGCACTTTCAGACCCTGGCGCTTGGCCCAGGAGAGGGCGCCCAGCGCCATTACGTCGCTATGACAAAAGACGGCGGTAGGCGGCAACGGTTGCTCAAGCAACTGCTTTAATGCGTTTGCCCCGGCTTCAAAGGTAAAGTCGCCACGGGCGATGTAATGCGGATCGACCACAATGCCACTGCGCCTTAATGCCTGTACGTAACCTTGTAAGCGATAGTGACAGAGCGGCATATCTTCCGGCCCCGCAATACAACCAATCCGCTTGTGGCCCAAATCCAACAGGTAGTTCATGGCATTGAACGCGGCGGTCAGGTTATCAATATGTACCGTCGGCAGTTCAAGCTCCGGCGCGAACTCATTCGACATCACCATCGGAGGCAAATTGCGCTGCTCCTCAACGCTGGCGTCAAAGGGCAGTCGGGAACTGAGAAGTACCATGCCGTCGATCTGTTTGGTGATGATGAGATTAAGAAAGGTTTTTTCTTTCTGGTTTTGATGGGCGCAATCGCCAATCAGCACCAGATACCCCTGTTCTGCCGCGGTCACTTCGATACCACGGATAATTTCACTGAAGAAGGGATCGCAAATATCCGGGACAATCACCAAAATCGTACGGGATTCATTGCGTTTTACATTTCGCCCCATCGACTGCGGGAAATAACCCACTTCAAGCGCGGCCTGTTCAACCCGGCTACGGGTCGACTGGGAGACTTTATCGGGGTTCATTAACGCGCGGGATACGGTTGCCGTAGAGACTTTCGCCTTCAACGCAACATCCTTCATCGTAGCGGCAGTAACCTGCTTGTTCGATTTCACTCTTTCTCCTCGCCTGGGAACTGCTGGCGCAGATCTATCCCTGGTAACACTCATCGAAAACATTTTTATCAGATAGTGCGTGGAAGCGGTTACAGAATTTTCATAAAAAGTGTGATGGATCTTTAATTTTACGATCCGCCTCGCATCGTGAGGACTATCCTTCAATCGGATCGACGTCCAGAACCCATTTAACTTTCCGCGCTTCAGGGAGCGTATTGATCAACGCCAGCGTGCCGCTGATGATGTGTTGCAGGCGAATCCGTGAAGGATGCTGAAGTAAAATTTGCCAGCGATAGCGGCCGCCGCGTTTTGGCGCGAGGGCCGGAACCGGACCTAAGATCCACAGCTTATCGTCTGATAGCGGGCTGGCCTGAATCAGATTACGCAACTGCTGGAGAAAGACGGGCGCCTGCTGATTGTTGTGATCCTCTGCGCGAATAATGACGTGGCTGGTCCACGGTGGAAGCTGGAGCGTTTGCCGTTCCGCCAGCGCCTGTTCCGCAAACGCATCATAGCCTTTATACAGTAACGTTTGCAGCAGGGGATGCTCAGGATGGTGCGTTTGGAGCACCACTTCGCCCTGTTTACCCGCGCGCCCGGCGCGGCCGGAAACCTGAGTGTAGAGCTGGGCGAAGCGTTCCGCCGAACGAAAATCTGCGGAAAAAAGCGCGCCATCGACGTCCAGCAACGCCACCAGCGTGACGTCCGGAAAGTGATGGCCTTTCGCCAGCATTTGTGTGCCTATCAGAATGCGCGCTCCGCCGCGGTGAACTTCCGCCAGATGCTGCTCCAGCTCGCCTTTACGACTGGTGGTATCACGGTCGATTCGTGAGATCGGCACGCCGGGGAAGAAGGGCGCCAGCACCTGCTCCAGTTGTTCCGTCCCTAACCCAACCGGTAGCATATGTGTGGAGCCGCAGGAGGGGCACTGACGCGGTACCGGACGCTGGCTGTCGCAGTGATGACAGCGTAAATGATGCTGCGCCTGGTGCAGCGTGTAGTAGTGATCGCAACGCGGGCACTCCGCAATCCAGCCGCAGTCGTGGCAAAGCAGCGCGGGCGCGAATCCCCGGCGGTTAAGAAATAAAATTACCTGATTGTCGGCCTGGAGATGTTGGCGCATACGGGCGATAAGGGCGGGCGCCAGTCCCGCCTGAAGACGCTGGCCTTTTAAATCCAGTACATGCTGCAGGGCTGGGCGGGCGTTGCCTGCGCGCCGCGTCAGACGCAGCATCCGGTATTTTTTCTGCCGCACGTTGCATAGCGTTTCCAGGGCTGGGGTGGCGGAGCCGAGAATAATCGGGATCTGTTCGCTATGGGCGCGATACACAGCCAAATCGCGGGCATGGTAGCGCCACCCTTCCTGCTGTTTATAAGAGCTGTCGTGCTCTTCGTCGATGACAATCACGCCAAGATTTTTAAACGGCGTAAACAGCGAGGAGCGCGTGCCGATGACAATCGCCGCTTCGCCGTTTTTCGCTTTCAGCCATGCCGAAAGACGCTCGCTGTCGTTTAGCCCGGAATGCAGCACTTCCACCGGCGCGTTAAAACGTTCGCGAAAACGGGCGATCGTTTGCGGCGTCAGGCCGATTTCCGGCACCATCACCAGCGCCTGTTTGCCCTGGGCGAGGACGTTTTCCAGTACGCTCAGATACACTTCGGTCTTGCCGGAACCGGTTACGCCTGCCAGCAACCAGGCGGAGAAACCGTCCGACGCGCTGTGAATCGCGCCGACTGCTGTCGCCTGTTCGGTATTCAGCCGCAGGCGCTCTCCTGTGACGGCATAATGCTCCCGCCAGTCGGTAAACGCGGGCGTTTCACTGGCAAGCTCACAAAGCCCCTTACGCCGCAGCGTTTGCAGCGTGGCGTCAGTAAAATCAAGCTCGGCTACCTGATAGCGCCAGATCTTTCCTTGCCGCAGCGCCGCCAACGCCTGTTGTTGTTTGGCGGAGCGTTTCAGGCTGTTGATGTCGACGGCTTGCCCCTCTTCGGTGGCGAACCAATACCATAGGGGCGCGTTGCTGGCTGGTTTTCCCTGACGCAATAAAACCGGCAGAGCGTGAAACAGAACGTCGCCGAGGGGATGGTGGTAGTAATCCGCCGCCCAGAGGAGTAAGCGCCAGATGGAGGGAGAAAAGATTGGCTCGTTATCCAGGATTTCAATGACCGATTTTAATTCATCGAGCGGCAATTCGCTGTGGTCGCTAACCGAGACGACAATGCCCACGCGCTCTTGCTGCTTGCCGAACGGCACGCGCACGCGGCACCCGGCTTTGGCGACCCCGCCTTCCGGCAGCAGGTAATCAAAGGTTCGGGGAAGCGGAACGGGCAAGGCAACGTGCGCGACGGACATAGCATCTTCCTGACTTGAAATTTCGTCGGGTAGTATACACATTACGATAAGGGAGCGCGGATCAGTTTGCATACGGTGGTCAAATTCTGTATGATTCGCCGCCTTTGGTGCGTGTTGTGAGCATCAAACCCTTTACTATTAACTTCGCGTGGTGTCTGGCGTTAGGGCTGGAAGAGCGACGCGGCCTTACACTGAGGTTCCCCATGAAAAAAGGTATTCACCCGAATTACGTAGAAATTACTGCAACCTGTTCTTGCGGTAATGTTATCAAAACCCACTCTACCGTGGGTCACGACCTGAACCTGGACGTGTGCGGCAAATGCCACCCGTTCTTCACTGGTAAGCAGCGTGTTGTTGATACCGGTGGTCGTGTTGAGCGCTTCAACAAGCGCTTCAGCATCCCTGGCAGCAAATAAGTTACCGCCAGAAAAAAAGCGCCGCAGGGCGCTTTTTTTGTTTTCTAGGGATAACAGTATTTGTTCAGACACATTCTGTGATCCGTAATCGCTTTCATTACGCTTCCTGCCGTGAGTTTTAACGAAGGATTTATAGTCAGTCCCGCGCTTTCCAGCCCCTTCGCTGTCCATTTATTGCAGGTATTGAGTATGCCGTAGCGGCCATTCGCGGCGTAAAACTGGCTATCGCCGTAAATTCCTTGTTTTAACGGAATCAGATTACCCTCTGCGTCACGCAGCAAAGCTGCGGCCCAGATAACGCATCAGACTGTTACGCTGGTTTGTGTGCAGGAGCAGTGATTTTATCTCGCTACCGGCGAAATAGCGTTCTGGTTTACCGGAAAAGGCGACGATGTGCATAACCGCGCCGGATGACCAGAACATGGCCTGGAGCGTAAGCGCGGTGGTTATTTCTTGTGACTGATAAAAGCCCTTATCGCCCCAGCCGATTTCATACCACTGCGTCTCCTGAGCGAACCGTTTTTTAAGCTGTGGCAGAACGGTATTAACATCATGGGCCGGCGCAATAATTCCCGTGTGCCAGCCATGACTGACGATATAGATTTCCGTCGGGGAGGGATGTCCGCCTGTCGTAGGTTTTACGGCTTGTGGAAAGGTTGTGCAGCCATATAGCAGTAAACTTAACCAGGCGATAAAGAGATTTTTCATGACATATCACCAGCAAAGGCGCGGTATGTTGTGGCGTTTGTCTAATGACGCTGCGTTTATCGGGTCGGTGCCGGATTGGTAATTCATTGATATTTTTGCATTCCTCTTCGAGGGCAATAAGGCGAATGTCATAACTACAATACGTTTTAACCATTCAGGCGGAAGTTAGCTTCCGCCTGTTTTACTTTTACTATCTCGCTTTATTTTTTAAACATCTGCTCTGGATCGATAATCAGCGCCCGATAACCCAGCATACCGGCACGGTTACTGTGTACTTTTAGCTCCAGCATCACATCCTGAGTACCGTCTTTGACTTCATCCAGAACGGAAACGATCGGTTTTGTACCGCTCATTCCCGCTGTAGCCGAGTACATGAGCATCGTTTTGGTTTCCGGGCGATATTCCGTGACGGAAGTAATGGCGCTGTACCAGTCAAAACCGCGCTCTTTACCATATTCCCATATTTGGGAAACCGTCATATTTTTTTCGTCAATCTGATATTCCACGCCGCGGGAATATTTCATTGACGGCATGGCCGGTTGTTCCATGCCGCGCGCATCGCCGTTATCAAAGGCGGTCACGACGGTTTTACCTCCGGTGCTTTTGGATGGCACTAACCAACCGGTATGTTGTGTCCATGTCCAGTCAAATCCACCGTCGCAGTGGTGCGCTTCGCAGGTCAGCGGTTTACCGTTGCTGTCTACGGGTTTCAGCACTTTTTTCGCCAGTTCGCCTTTCCAGCCGGATGGATCGGAAAGTATCCATTTCACTTTTTTATCGCGACCAATTTTGATGATGGCAGACTGGTGGCGCGAGCTAATGATAATGCTGTCGTCGCGAGGATCGTAGCTGACGGAGTTGACATGCGCCCAGTTGCGGCCCGGGCCGGAACCCGCGATATCGCCGAAGGGTTGCTTTGCAAGCTGCTCTTTGGTCATGACCTGACCGGAATGTTCGGCATCGACGCTCAAACATACCGCTCCCTGATCCATCGCCAGAATAACGTCGTCACGATAGGGGTCGAGGATTTTTGGCAGATCCCAGTAATCGACGGTATCGCCGTTCTGGTCAACTTCAAGAATATGATCACGTACCGTATTGATGGTGTATTTACCATTTAATGGATAATTTTCTTTTGCGACACGCAGCAGGTAGGTGCCTTTCGGCGTTTCGGTAATGGCGTGCGAAAAATCAATAAATCCTTTTGGCAGTCGTTTATCGGAAATAACGCGGCCTAAGAAATCATATTTAAAGTAACGTTGACCCTGGCCAAAAATAAGATTGCCATCGTTAACCTGATGGAAGCTCATCATGGAACCAAAGCGCGTTATATCATCCTGGTTACGGAATTTATCAATATTCATATAGCCGCGAACATCGCCATTCGTATCGCTAATCCAGTTGATACCGGTATAATCCCAGTTTGCCGCGCCGCCTGCGACATGCATAATGTGGCCGGCTCTTGGCATCCCTGTTATATGGTTAAAAAGATATAAGCGATTTTTAAGCGAGCTATCGACTTTAACCGGTTCTACCGTAGGAAGAACGGCAGTTTGCCCGGTAGTAGAGGGTAATGATACCGGTGCGGCGTAAATGGACCACGTATAAGTTTGTTTTTTACCTTCTTCAGTCCAGTCAACTTTAACTTTATTGACATAATCTGGATACAAGCCAAATACAGGTATGCCGTCATGGGTATTTATAGCCTGCGGGCCGACATCATAACTGATCGGGATGCCTTTTTCCCCTTTCCCTAAAACGGTAACCTTCACGTCCTGTACATTATGATTGGCTTTATTAATGATTGCTGTTAATGGGAAAACGCCGCCGTAGGGAGCGACATCGACCATACCTAATGGCCCTTCATGTACTGGAATGACATCTGCTGATGCGACCATTGGCCTGTTTGGGTCTAAAACGCCTGAGGCCAAAACGCTGCCGCTCAAACACAGGCAGCATAATACAGATAAGACTTTCCTTGTAAATAACATATTTATTTCCCCATTCGATATTATCGATAAAATGAATGTATATTAACCTTCTTATTTATCGGAGATGAAAAAACATTTAAAAAAGTAAAACAATCCGCGGAGGGGAATAATGATGTTGGTCACAAATATGAGGTGTCCATGGTCTTTTTAACAATACTCATCGTTATACTATTTGTTCAGTAAATATATGGTGGTGTATTATTATTCATGTGCGCTTTGCTACGTGAAACTTTAAATAAAGATTGGAAGTTTAAATATAATAAAATTATATCGGTTATGGCATGCCGGGAATTTTTTCAGGAAAATAACGAAGAGAAACTTATCATGTCTGACAAATTTATCCACCGAGGGCTATTCGGGAAGATGAACATTTAGAAAAATGTCGGAGATAGCCGTGTACGGCGGGAATCGTTAAAAAAGCGCGGCCAGAGGCGTTCTGACCGCATGCTTTGCTATCAGTATTCCCACGTTTCCGGGTCAATCCCCATCTCACGCATGATCTCTTTTGCCGCTTCCGGGATTTCATCGCTGCGCTCTTTTCGCAGATCGGCATCATCCGGCAAGGGTTGCCCGGTAAAGGCGTGCAGAAATGCTTCACACAACAGCTCGCTGTTGGTGGCGTGGCGCAGGTTGTTCACCTGACGACGCGTACGTTCATCGGTGAGGATTTTTAACACCTTCAGAGGAATGGAAACCGTAATTTTTTTGACTTGCTCACTCTTCTTACCGTGCTCAGCGTATGGGCTGATATATTCGCCGCTCCATTCAGCCATGAGATACTTAATCCTCTTCGTCATTAATATTGAGGTCTGAACCTGAGCCCGGACCATAATCGCGCGTAGTTTACCGTAGTGGCGCGGCCCTGACACGAAGTTAGCGGTCGCAGATGTGCGCTAATGCATATAATTTTAACGGCTATTTGCGGTTTGCTCAATCTATACGCAAAGAAGTTTAGATGTCCAGATGTATTGACGTCTATTGTGGTAGTGGTTAATCTGTGGCCTGACTTTCACCGACTCAGCCAGGAATATCTTCATATGACGCGTAAACAGGCCACTATCGCAGTGCGTAGCGGATTAAACGACGACGAGCAATACGGCTGCGTTGTGCCGCCAATCCATCTCTCCAGTACCTATAACTTTACCGGTTTCAATGAGCCGCGCGCGCATGATTATTCCCGCCGCGGTAATCCCACGCGTGATGTGGTTCAGCGCGCATTAGCGGAACTGGAAGGCGGCGCGGGCGCGGTATTGACGAATACCGGCATGTCGGCGATTCATCTGGTCACCACCGTTTTCCTCAAGCCGGGCGATCTGCTGGTCGCGCCGCATGATTGCTATGGTGGCAGTTATCGTCTGTTTGACAGTCTGGCGACACGCGGCTGTTATCGTGTGCGGTTTGTCGATCAGGGCGATGAACGCGCCTTACAGGCGGCGCTGGAAGAAAAACCGAAGCTGGTGCTGGTAGAAAGTCCAAGTAATCCATTGTTACGCGTGGTGGATATTGCGAAAATCTGTCGGCTGGCGCGCGAGGCGGGCGCAGTGAGCGTCGTTGATAACACGTTTTTAAGCCCGGCGCTGCAAAATCCGCTGGCGTTGGGTGCCGATCTGGTGTTGCATTCATGCACGAAATATCTCAACGGTCATTCGGATGTCGTGGCCGGCGTGGTGATTGCTAAAGATCCGGAAATGGTCACTGAACTGGCGTGGTGGGCGAATAATATTGGCGTGACGGGCGGGGCGTTTGATAGTTATCTGCTGCTGCGTGGTTTGCGAACTCTGGTGCCGCGTATGGAGCTGGCGCAGCGCAACGCGCAGGCGATTGTGGATTACCTGCAAACCCAGCCGTTGGTGAAAAAACTGTATCACCCGTCGCTGCCGGAAAATCAGGGGCATGAAATTGCCGCGCGCCAGCAAAAAGGCTTTGGCGCAATGTTGAGTTTTGAACTGGATGGGGATGAGGAGACGCTGCGTCGTTTTCTGGGCGGGCTGTCGCTGTTTACGCTGGCGGAATCTTTAGGGGGAGTGGAAAGTTTGATCTCGCACGCCGCCACCATGACGCATGCCGGTATGTCGCCGCAGGCGCGTGCCGCCGCCGGGATCTCCGAAACGCTACTGCGTATCTCCACCGGTATTGAAGATGGCGAAGATTTAATTGCCGACCTGGAAAATGGCTTCCGGGCTGCAAACAAGGGGTAAACATGAGTGTGATTGCGCAGGCAGGGGCGAAAGGTCGTCAACTGCATAAATTTGGCGGCAGTAGTCTGGCGGATGTGAAGTGTTACCTGCGTGTCGCAGGCATTATGGCGGAGTATTCGCAGCCTGACGATATGATGGTAGTGTCCGCCGCAGGCAGTACCACCAACCAGTTGATTAGCTGGCTCAAGTTAAGCCAGACCGATCGCCTTTCTGCGCATCAGGTATTACAGACGTTACGCCGCTACCAGTGCGATCTGATTAGCGGGCTGCTTCCCGCCGACGCGGCAGATGACTTAACCAGCGCTTTTATCAGCGATCTGGAACGTCTTGCCGCCTTGCTCGACGGCGGCGTAACGGATGCCGTCTATGCCGAGATTGTCGGACACGGCGAAATTTGGTCGGCGAGATTGATGTCCGCCGTCCTGAATCAGCAGGGGCTGGATGCCGCCTGGCTGGACGCGCGCGCATTTTTACGCGCCGAACGCGCCGCACAGCCGCAGGTTGATGAAGGGCTATCTTATCCTTTATTGCAACAGCTACTGGCGCAGCATCCTGGCAAACGTCTGGTCGTGACCGGCTTTATCAGCCGCAATCATGACGGCGAAACGGTCCTGTTAGGCCGGAACGGTTCCGACTATTCCGCCACGCAAATCGGCGCGCTGGCGGGCGTTTCCCGCGTGACCATCTGGAGCGATGTCGCGGGCGTTTATAGTGCCGACCCGCGCAAAGTGAAAGATGCCTGCCTGCTGCCGTTGCTGCGTTTGGACGAAGCCAGCGAGCTGGCGCGTCTGGCGGCGCCTGTTCTGCACGCCCGCACGCTACAGCCAGTGTCCGGCAGCGATATCGATTTGCAGTTGCGCTGTAGCTACACGCCGGATCAAGGTTCAACCCGAATTGAACGGGTGCTGGCTTCCGGGACGGGCGCGCGTATCGTGACCAGTCACGATGATATCTGTCTGATTGAGTTTCAGGTGCCCGCCAGCCAGGATTTCAGGCTGGCGCATAAAGAGCTCGACCACATTTTAAAACGGGCGCAGGTGCGTCCGCTGGCGGTGGGCGTGCATCGCGATCGCCAGTTATTACAGTTCTGCTATACCGCCGAGGTAGCGGATAGCGTACTGAAACTCCTCGACGATGTCGGGCTGCCGGGCGAATTGCGCCTGCGGCAGGGGCTGGCGCTGGTGGCGATGGTCGGTGCGGGCGTCACTCGCAATCCGCTACACTGCCATCGCTTCTGGCAGCAGTTGAAAGGTCAGCCAGTGGAGTTTACCTGGCAGTCGGAGGAGGGCATCAGTCTGGTGGCGGTGCTGCGTACCGGCCCGACTGAGAGCCTGATTCAGGGGCTGCACCAGTCTGTTTTCCGCGCCGAAAAACGCATTGGCCTGATGCTGTTCGGTAAGGGGAACATCGGCTCCCGTTGGCTGGAACTATTTGCCCGTGAACAAAGCACGCTTTCCGCGCGTACTGGTTTTGAATTTGTGCTGGCGGGCGTGGTGGATAGCCGCCGTAGCCTGTTGAATTATGAAGGGCTGGACGCCAGCCGCGCGCTGGCATTCTTTGATGATGAAGCCGTTGAGCAGGACGAAGAGTCGCTATTCCTGTGGATGCGTGCGCATCCGTATGATGATTTAGTGGTGCTGGATGTGACAGCAAGCGAGCAACTGGCCGATCAGTACCTTGATTTCGCCAGCCACGGTTTTCATGTGATTAGCGCCAATAAACTGGCGGGCGCAAGCGCCAGCGATAAGTATCGCCAGATTCATGACGCGTTTGAAAAAACCGGGCGTTACTGGCTGTATAACGCCACCGTGGGCGCGGGATTGCCGATCAACCACACTGTGCGGGATCTGATTGACAGCGGCGATACGATTCTCTCGATCAGCGGGATCTTCTCCGGGACGCTATCCTGGCTGTTCCTGCAATTTGACGGCACGGTGCCGTTTACCGATCTGGTGGATCAGGCCTGGCAGCAGGGGCTGACCGAACCCGATCCGCGCGTCGATCTTTCCGGAAAAGATGTCATGCGTAAGCTGGTGATTCTGGCGCGCGAGGCGGGATACGACATCGAGCCGGATCAGGTGCGTGTAGAATCGTTGGTGCCGGCGCACTGTGAAGAAGGGTCTATCGATCACTTTTTCGAAAACGGCGACGTGCTGAATGAACAGATGGTACAGCGTCTGGAAGCAGCCCGCGAACTGGGGCTGGTGTTGCGTTATGTGGCGCGTTTCGACGCCAATGGCAAAGCGCGCGTCGGCGTTGAAGCGGTGCGTCCGGAACATCCGCTGGCGGCGTTGCTGCCGTGCGATAATGTCTTTGCTATTGAAAGCCGCTGGTATCGCGATAACCCGTTGGTGATCCGTGGGCCGGGCGCGGGTCGCGATGTGACCGCCGGGGCGATTCAGTCTGACATCAACCGCCTGGCGCAGCTATTGTAATACGCCTGCCTGCCGGATAGCGGCTTCGCCAGATCCGGCAGCGGGCAAACCGGGGTATCTGTTTATTCTTCGTCAGATGCGTTTTCTGCATTGGCGACGATAAATCGGTTCATCTTCGCCTGAATAATGGCTATGCCGACAGGGGGGAACAGCAAGGCCCAAAATAGCGCCCAGCCGCTCTTTATCCCCGTATTTTCGTTTGCATTCGCCAGCAATGTTCGGATTTCGCCGCTAAGCGTCAGACACAATATTGCTGTGCTATGATAAGCCTGACTACGTCAGATGGGCCATTTACGCAAACGAGAATAACACCAATACGATCGGCTGGAATAGACAGTGATTTACTCCAAAAATAAAGACCATACGACGATCCCAGCGAACTGATAAAAGAGAGCACCAAAAAGAAAAAAGTGATCCCCCAGAATCGATAGCTACTCAGGAGATCGGCGCAGGTCCATTTTTTATCTGACATTGACGGTAAAGTAATTTCCATATTTATCCCTTGTTTTCCATAGAAAATAAGAATGTATAGAACTATTTAACTTGATAATAAATATTGATTATGTGAACAACGTTTATAGCCGATCTTAACTTAAAACGAAGGGCCATTTTATCAAATAGTTCTATTCTTTTTCAGCGTGTAAAAGCAGGATGTGAGGTGATTAAATCTATAACGCCTCCTGAATGATATTCTGTGATTTTTTATGCGTGGCATTACATCATTGGGTTAAATGTGATTCCATTGTGAGTTATATTTTTCCGTCAGCAAATACAGAATTTGCGTGACGCGTTTGGCGGAATAGTGGGCGCTTTGCTGGAATTCAGGTTGTTGCCATAGCCAGGTAACAAAGCGGCGACTGGCCGCCAGATTAACGGCGACACCTTGTTCTAAGTGGGAACCAGTTAACGAACAGACCATTTTGCGGTTGTGACCTTGCCCCCAGAGTTGCCACTGATTTTGCCACCATCCCTGCCATGTTTTGCCTAACAGTTGCCACTCTGCGCGGCAATCGTCATCGTTTATCTCTTCCTCAACGAACCACAGCGAGGAGAGACGCTGGCGAAACCGCTCCGCCCATGCCGTAATGACCGCGCCGCGCAAAAAACACTCATGGGCAATGATGTGTGTCGTGACATCAGGAAAGCGGTTTTTCAGCACCCGAAAATGACCATGCGCCGTAATGACCGGGCGAAGTATTGTTCCTTGCGCGTTACGTTTAAGCGCCGCCGGGCCATACTGAATCTCATCGAACTGACTGCGCTGTAAAAATTGCCGTTCTTTAATGGCGATACGGTGGATAATATCGCCATCCTCACCCTCGGGCGGCGCAATTCCTTTCCAGTGGTAATGCAAACTCTTTCCGGCAGAAAGTAACGTGAAATTGCTGGAAAGGTGAAGAACATTGCCGCGAACAGCGTCAAAACTGAATAAAAAGTACAATTGCTGGAAGGCATTCGCTCCCTGAAACGGTACGAGCAGCGGAATACTGCAAATCTGTTCCGGCGTTTCGGCGACATTCAGCGCGTGCTGTTTTGGCGTCCAGACCTTCTTACAGTACTGGCACTGAAGTCGCTGCGTTCCGCCGGGATTACGTCCATAACGAATCCATGTTTTTTGATAGCAGTCGGGGCAAAAGTGACCATGCTCTTTGGCATATTGCGCGATATAAGCAGACGCCCAGCGGCGAAATTCCCCCTCGTTGAAGAGCGGTGGATAACTGCCGCAGGCTCGACAATGCAATGCCGGATAACCCAGGCGATAGTCCGGCCACACATAATCCGGCGAGTCAGGCAGCCCAAGATTGCGACAACCAGCGCTTTTGCAGGCATTAATGGTGAACAGAGGCGGCATACATTTTACCAACGATTTTGGCAGGTCGTTGATTCTGCCTTCATAAAACGGTACGCGGGTGTGAGGACTCTCACATAAAAAAACCTTTCAGAACGTAACGTAGCGAATCTTTATATGACTGAAAGGGACTTATTTATGAAAGTAAAACTGCTTGCTGCCGGTATTTTGTTCACGCTGCCGTTCTGGGCCTGCGCTAAAGATGTCACCATTATTTACACCAACGATCTACACGCCCATGTGGAGCCTTATAAAGTGCCGTGGATTGCTGACGGTAAACGCGATATTGGCGGTTGGGCCAATATCACCACGTTGGTGAAGCAGGAAAAAGCCAAAAATAAGGCGACGTGGTTTTTTGATGCCGGAGATTACTTTACCGGACCGTATATCAGCAGCCTGACGAAGGGTAAAGCGATTATCGATATTTTGAATACCATGCAGTATGACGCTGCCACTATCGGTAATCATGAGTTCGATCATGGCTGGGACAATACATTGTTGCAACTTAGCCGGGCGAAATTCCCTATCGTACAGGGCAATATTTTTTATGAGGACAGCAGTAAACCCTTCTGGGATAAGCCGTACACCATTGTTGAAAAAGATGGCGTCAAGATTGGCGTAATCGGCTTACACGGTGTCTTTGCTTTTAATGATACGGTTTCTGCCGCGACGCGCGTGGGCATTGAGGCACGCGATGAGATTAAGTGGCTGCAACGTTACATTGATGAACTTAAAGGTAAAGTCGATCTGACCGTCGCGCTGATCCACGAGGGCACCCCGGCCCGCCAGTCCAGCATGGGGAATACCGATGTGCGACGCGCGCTGGATAAAGATATTCAGACCGCAAGTCAGGTAAAAGGGCTGGATATTTTGATTACCGGCCACGCGCATGTCGGTACGCCGGAACCGATTAAAGTCGGCAATACGCTGATCCTCTCAACGGACAGCGGCGGCATTGATGTCGGCAAACTGGTGCTGGACTACCAGGAAAAGCCGCATCAGTTTACCGTGAAGAACTTCGAGCTGAAGACCATTTTTGCTGATGAGTGGAAGCCAGATCCGCAAACGAAACAGGTGATCGACGGCTGGAACAAAAAGCTCGATAAAGTCGTGCAGCAGACGGTGGCGCAGTCGCCGGTTGAGCTGACCCGCGCGTATGGCGAATCGTCGTCGCTGGGGAATCTGGCGGCGGATGCGCTGCTTTTTACGGCGGGGAAAGACACCCAGTTAGCGCTTACTAACTCTGGCGGTATCCGCAACGAAATCCCGGCTGGCGCGGTGACGATGGGGGCGGTAATCAGTACCTTCCCGTTCCCTAATGAACTGGTCACGATGGATTTAACCGGTAAACAATTGCGCAGCCTGATGGAGCATGGCGCCGGATTAAGCAACGGCGTATTGCAGGTGTCTAAAGGGCTGGAGATGAAGTATGACAGCAGCAAACCTATCGGTCAGCGGGTTACCGTGCTGACGCTCAATGGCAAACCGATTGACGATGCGGCGGTTTATCACATCGCCACCAACAGCTTCCTTGCCGACGGCGGCGATGGTTTTGCGGCGTTCACGGAAGGCCAGGCGCGGAATACCTCCGGCGGCTACTATGTGTCGAATGCGATAGTTGATTACTTTAAGGCGGGCAACACCATCACGGATGAGCAGCTCAAAGGGATGCGCGTTGCGGATGTGAAGAAGTAATTTCCCCTGCCGCGGCGCGTTCAGTGTCGCGGCGTGACATGAAGAAAATTCAACTTTGCTGAATATTCCTCATTCTTTGGCGTGATTTTTCAGTTGACGTCCTTCTGCTTTTCCGTCATTTTTACATCTGGACGTCTAAACGGATAGATGTTTACAACACAACAAATAATAACATGCGATTGATGAGGTAAGGTATGAGCTTTTTTCACGCCAACCAGCGGGAAGCCCTGAATCAGAGCCTGGCGGAAGTACAGGGTCAGATTAACGTTTCGTTTGAATTTTTCCCGCCGCGCACCAGTGAAATGGAGCAAACCCTGTGGAACTCCATCGATCGCCTGAGCAGTCTGAAACCGAAGTTTGTTTCGGTAACGTATGGCGCCAACTCTGGAGAACGTGACCGCACTCATAGCGTTATTAAAGGCATTAAAGAGCGTACTGGGCTTGAGGCCGCGCCGCACCTTACCTGTATTGACGCCACGCGCGATGAGCTGCGCACCATCGCCCGCGACTACTGGAATAACGGTATCCGCCACATTGTTGCTTTGCGCGGCGATTTGCCGCCGGGCAGCGGTAAGCCGGAGATGTACGCCGCCGATCTGGTTGGTTTGCTCAAAGAGGTGGCCGATTTCGATATTTCAGTAGCGGCCTATCCGGAGGTACATCCGGAAGCGAAAAGCGCGCAGGCCGATCTGCTTAATCTGAAGCGTAAAGTGGATGCTGGCGCTAACCGCGCGATAACCCAATTTTTCTTCGATGTGGAAAGCTACCTGCGTTTTCGCGACCGCTGTGTTTCCGCCGGTATCGACGTAGAAATTATTCCCGGCATTTTACCAGTGTCTAACTTTAAACAGGCGAAAAAATTTGCCGATATGACCAATGTCCGCATTCCGTCCTGGATGTCACTGATGTTTGAGGGGCTGGATGATGACGCAGAAACCCGCAAGCTGGTGGGCGCTAACATTGCGATGGACATGGTGAAAATTTTAAGTCGCGAAGGAGTGAAGGATTTCCACTTCTACACGTTGAATCGTGCGGAAATGAGTTATGCCATTTGCCACACACTTGGCGTAAGACCGGGTTTATAACCTCCAGCTCCCTGCCGGGAGCTTTATTACACCTCATATTGATCTACATCTCTGTAACTAAAAATATAAAAGGTATTAGCTATCGAATCTGTGGATTAATTCAACTATATCTATTTGCTCCTGGTGTATATCGTAACGGTAACACTTCAAAAGGGAGCTGAGATATGAGCACGACCGACGATACCCATAACACGTTATCCACTGGAAAATGTCCTTTCCATCAGGGGGGGCATGACCGAAGCGCAGGCGCAGGGACAGCCAGCCGCGACTGGTGGCCGAACCAGCTTCGTGTGGATCTTTTGAATCAACATTCCAACCGTTCTAACCCGCTGGGTGAAGACTTTGACTACCGCAAAGAGTTTAGCAAGTTAGACTACTCCGCCCTGAAAGGGGATCTCAAGGCGCTGCTGACCGATTCACAACCGTGGTGGCCCGCCGACTGGGGCAGCTATGTCGGTTTGTTTATTCGTATGGCCTGGCATGGCGCTGGCACCTACCGTTCTATTGATGGTCGTGGCGGCGCGGGTCGTGGTCAACAGCGTTTTGCGCCGCTTAACTCCTGGCCGGATAACGTCAGCCTGGATAAGGCGCGTCGTTTGTTGTGGCCGATTAAGCAGAAATATGGCCAGAAAATTTCCTGGGCCGACCTGTTTATTCTGGCGGGTAACGTGGCGCTGGAAAACTCCGGCTTCCGTACCTTCGGTTTCGGCGCCGGGCGTGAAGATGTCTGGGAACCGGATCTGGATGTGAACTGGGGCGATGAAAAAGCCTGGTTGACTCACCGACACCCTGAAGCGCTGGCAAAAGCGCCGCTGGGCGCGACCGAGATGGGCCTTATCTACGTTAACCCGGAAGGGCCGGATCACAGCGGCGAACCACTTTCTGCCGCCGCCGCCATTCGCGCTACCTTTGGCAATATGGGGATGAACGACGAAGAAACCGTGGCGTTGATCGCTGGCGGGCATACCCTCGGTAAAACCCACGGCGCGGCAGCGGCATCCCATGTAGGGGCCGATCCGGAAGCCGCGCCGATTGAAGCGCAGGGCTTAGGTTGGGCCAGCAGCTATGGTAGCGGCGTTGGCGCGGATGCTATCACCTCCGGGCTGGAAGTGGTCTGGACGCAGACGCCGACCCAGTGGAGCAATTATTTCTTCGAGAACCTGTTCAAATATGAGTGGGTACAAACCCGTAGTCCGGCCGGCGCTATCCAGTTTGAAGCGGTAGACGCGCCGGACATCATCCCGGACCCGTTCGATCCGTCGAAAAAACGTAAGCCAACCATGCTGGTCACCGACCTGACGCTGCGTTTTGATCCGGAGTTCGAGAAGATTTCCCGTCGTTTCCTTAACGATCCGCAGGCCTTTAATGAAGCCTTTGCTCGTGCCTGGTTCAAACTGACGCACAGAGATATGGGACCAAAAGCGCGTTACATCGGACCGGAAGTGCCGAAAGAAGATCTGATCTGGCAGGACCCATTGCCGCAACCGTTCTACCAGCCAACGCAGGAAGACATTATCAACCTGAAAGCGGCGATCGCTGCATCCGGGCTTTCTATTAGCGAGATGGTTTCGGTTGCCTGGGCATCCGCGTCTACTTTCCGCGGCGGCGATAAGCGTGGCGGCGCTAACGGCGCGCGTCTGGCATTAGCGCCTCAGCGCGACTGGGAGGTCAACGCCGTTGCGGCTCGCGTTCTGCCGGTATTAGAAGAGATCCAGAAAACGACGAATAAAGCTTCGCTGGCCGATATTATTGTGCTGGCGGGCGTGGTTGGTATCGAGCAGGCGGCCGCTGCTGCGGGTGTCAGCATCAGCGTACCTTTTGCGCCGGGCCGGGTGGATGCGCGTCAGGATCAGACCGACATCGAGATGTTCTCGCTGCTTGAACCGATTGCCGATGGATTCCGTAACTATCGTGCGCGTCTGGATGTGTCGACGACCGAATCGCTGTTGATTGATAAAGCGCAGCAGTTAACGTTGACCGCGCCGGAAATGACGGTACTGGTTGGCGGGATGCGTGTGCTGGGAACCAACTTTGACGGCAGCCAGAACGGTGTCTTTACCGACAGACCGGGCGTGCTCAGTACAGACTTCTTCGCTAATCTGCTGGATATGCGTTACGAGTGGAAACCGACCGACGAATCTAATGAGCTGTTCGAAGGCCGGGATCGTCTGACTGGCGAGGTAAAATACACGGCGACCCGCGCCGATCTGGTGTTTGGTTCCAACTCCGTACTGCGCGCGCTGGCGGAAGTTTACGCGTGTAGCGATGCGCACGAGAAGTTTGTGAAGGACTTCGTCGCGGCATGGGTGAAAGTGATGAACCTGGACCGTTTCGATCTGTTGTAAATCTTATGCCGGATGACGCTAACGCTTATCCGGCCTACCGTCTCATATGCCCACCGGGCAAAAAAATCCCCGCGCAATTGCGGGGATTTTTCATTGCAAGCCGACCTTATTCCCATTCCTGCAAGAAGCGTTGACCGTACTGGTCGGCGACCAGCAGCGCGGCGTACACTTCATCCGGCGTTGCGCCGCCAGGCATGTTATGAATAGTTTCACCTTCTGCGCAGGAGGCTTCCGCGACGGTGCGCATTTTTGCCGGGATATCCTGTTTAATATCCAGTTGCGCCAGCGTAATCGGCAGACCAACGGAATGGCACAGCGCCGCAACGGTTTCGATCTCTTCGACCGGCGCGTTTTCCAGCACCAGTTGCGTCAGCGTACCGAAAGCGACCTTCTCACCGTGATAATAGTGGTGCGCATCCGGAATCGCCGTTAAACCGTTATGAATCGCGTGCGCTGCGGCCAGACCGCCGCTTTCAAAACCGACCCCGCTCAGGTAGGTGTTGGCTTCGATGACGCGTTCCAGCGCTGGCGTGACGACGTGCTGTTCGGCGGCCAACATGGCTTTTTCGCCTTCTTCGATCAGCGTGTTATAGCATAGCTCCGCCAGCGCCAGCGCGGCCTGTGTACACTTACCGCCCGCCATTGTGGTGGCGCCGCTGCGTGAGCAGGCGCGCGCTTCAAACCAGGTCGCCAGCGCATCGCCGATACCGGCTGCCAGCAGACGCGCCGGCGCGCCCGCCACTATCTGCGTATCGACAATGACCATATTCGGGTTATGCGGCAGCAGCAGATAACGGTCAAACTCACCGGCATCCGTATAAATAACCGAGAGCGCGCTGCACGGTGCGTCGGTAGAGGCGATGGTCGGCGCGATAGCGACCGGGACGTTCATAAAGTGCGCCAGCGCTTTGGCGGTATCCAGCGTTTTACCGCCGCCGATACCCAGTACGGCGCCACACTGACTTTTCTCGGCGACGGCGCGCAGCCTGTCGATCTCATTTTGCGAACATTCGCCGCCAAACGGGGCGATTTCTACTGACAAACCGGCACCCGTCAGGCTTTTGCGCAGCGTCTCTTCGGCAAATCCCAGCACGAATTTATCGCCCACAACCAGCCAGTTGTTCGCCATTGGTTTTAAATAATCGCCAAGACGCGCGATGACGTTTGCACCCTGAATATACTTACCTGGTGACTGAATAATGCGATCCATACATTTCTCTCCTACAGGTTCAGATTACCAAAAGCGTTTTTCCAGTCTTGCTCAAACTTCTCTATTGCTGACTCTACCGCAGGCGTATTGAGCATTTGTTGCGCTACATCTAAAGGAAGGGTAATCGCCTGGCAACCTGCCAGTAAGCAATCCAGCGCCTGCCGCGGCGTTTTAAAACTGGCCGCCAGTACCATGCTGTCGGGCGCGTGATGTTCCAGTAGCGTTTGCAGCTCCTGAACCATACGAATGCCATCGCCGCCCTGCGCATCAACGCGGTTGACGTAGGGAGCGACATATTTTGCGCCCGCCAGCGCCGCCAGCAGGCCCTGCGATGCGCTGTAGACGGCGGTGCCCAGCGTCACGATGCCTTCTTTTTTCAGCAATTTAATCGCTGCAAGACCTTCGGCGATCACCGGAATTTTAACCACAATGCCGGGGATGGCGTTATTCAGCCGTTTGGCTTCTTCCACCATCCCTTTCGCGTCGCGGCTCATGGTCTGCGCAAATAAAGTGCCTTCTTCGCCGATGGCGTTTTGCAGCCTGGGCAGCACATCCCAGATAGATTCTTTGCTGGCTGCCACAATGCTTGGATTGGTGGTGACGCCGGCAATCGGGAAAATGCGCGCCAGACGTTCAACTTCCGCTACGTTAGCGGTATCCAGATAGAGTTCCATAGTCTTTCTCTTCGTGAGTTTTCGTTATGGACAGGATAAAGGAGCGTGACCCGGATGCGCTATGTGACAAATCTGCCAAAAACTGGACAAATGTGATGCTCTTGGTAAAGTGTGATTTACTTCACAAGTTGGTGATGATTAACGTATAACGTGCTGTTGTATGCCATGTGGGGGAGTGAGGTTTTTGCATTGATATTACAATAATCCAGTAAATGCGCGTTTTATCTACTGTATTCTCTTTACTGGCGTGTGGATTATTTCTCCGTTAGCTGGCTGTGATACTGGCGGCGATACTCCGACGGCGAGCGTTCCGTATTTTTGCGAAACAGGCGGCAGAAATAGTTACTGTCGACAAAGCCGCAACGGTGCGCCACCTCTTTCACTTTCAGGTCATAGCCCTTCAGCAACGTTTTGGCGTGTTCCAGTCGCGTATGGTTCAGGTATTCGTTAAAGCCGATGGCCCCCGTTTTCTGGAACAGGTGCGAGAGGTAATTTGGCGAGATATAGAACGCCTGTGCTACCGATTCGCGCGTCAACGGCGCGGCGTAGCGTTCATCAATATACTCCCGAATGGCTTCAAAAAGCGCGCGGCTGCGAGAGGCGGTCTGGATTTGGCTGCCGAGCAGATCGCGGCAATGGCTTAGTAGGCTGGCGACAATCAATCTGGCCGTTTGCTGCTCTTGCGGCTGCATCTGCATCTCATTAAGCGTTTGTAACAGGAAAGAGCCGATACGCGGGCCGCGGCGCGCAACGTGCTGTTTCGTGAGGTTTTGATGCTGCTGACTGTCCCAGTGGACCACGCTGAAACCTAACTGCTGTTTGCCAAACAGAATGCTCAGGGTGGTGACGGGCGTTTGCCATTGCGGGATGTTCCAGCCGCCAGCCGGAACGTAGAGAACATCGCAAGGAATGAGCGGGGCGGTAATGCTCATGTCAGTAAGCTCGCCCTCCAACACAATCTCCAGCCGCGGAAAATCCACCTGGTACGCCAGTTCCGGCGCTGGGCCGCTGGCGCTGGCAAAATAAATCTGGCGCAGCGGCAACGGGCCGTTGATGAGACGGGAGAGAAGGTGGCTGACGTCGTGATACATGATAATCCCCTGCCGATCGCAAACAGAGGAAACAGTAACGTCGAAAACCGATGTCCTCAAGCGATTATTGCCGGATAGCGGCGCTTTGCGCCTTATCCGGACTACGGGAGAGAAGCACGCCAGGCCCGATAAGCGTTAGCGTTATCGGGCAACATACAGGCTATTGATTACCGACCTGATCGCCATACGGCAACGTATCATAATCAATCAGCGCATTTTTCTTATACGGGTTGCCAATCCAGCGCGTGGTCTCTTTGAACTGCGGGTTGGTGATGGAACGCGTCGGGTCGTAACCATCATAGGTCAGGCCCGCTAAGTCCGACCAGGTATGGATAAGCTCGGAACTGCTGTACTTACGATCGACATCCTGTGAGAAGTCGCGCGGATGCGCTGCCTGCCATTTCTCTGAGGTCCACAGCAGGAACGGCACCGTATACATATGACGGGTTGGCGAATCTTCGTTTCGTCCCTGCGTCTTATGCGGCGGCGTGTCATACACTTCTTCACCGTGATCGGAGAAGTAGAGCAGGAAACCGTTCGGATCGGTCGCTTTATAGTCCTTAATCAGGCTGGCGACAACATAGTCGTTATACAGGTTCGCGTTGTCGTAATCGTTATACGATTCCAGTTCGTCGCTGCTTAATCCCGGCGGAACATGGTCGGTTTTACCATCAAACTTGCCCTGGTTTTCTGGATAACGGAACTTGTATTTAATGTGCGTTCCCAGCAGATGCACAATAATGAATTTTTTCGGCGCCGGGTCGGCTAACACCGCTTTAAACGGCGCCAGCACGTTGCTGTCATATTCGCGTGCGCTTTGAGTGCGCTGCTGGTTCATATAGAACTGCTTATCAGTCTGCTTAGAGAACACGGTCAGCATGGTATTACGCGCCGTCATTGTCTGCTGGTTAGTGATCCAGAAGGTTTTATACCCGGCCTGTTTCATCATATTCATCAACGATGGCTTCGTCAGATACCAGTCCGGGTTCTTTTCGTCCGCGAACGTTAGCGCCTGTTGCAGAATCTCAATGGTGTACGGTCGCGAAGTTACCACGTTATTAAACACGGTCAGCCCGGGGTCGGTTTTATGCAGCGCGTCCAGTTCCGGCGTGGTTTCGCGCGGATAACCGTACAGACTCATACGGCCACGCTGGGTCGATTCGCCAATCACCAGTACCAGCGTGCGCGGCGCATCGCCGGAGTGGTCCTGGAAGTTAGCCAGCGGCGGCAGGGCATCGTTTTCATTCAGCAGTTTATTCAGCGAAGCGAGCTGTAAACGGTACTGATAGTAGCCAGTAATAAATTGCCACGGCGCGGCGGGCTCCATTCGTGACGCCAGGCTATCCAGCGTTTTCTCCATCGACTTATGCTTGATAAAGGTATTCATCGCGATGGGATGGAGGATCAGCCCGTACAGCAGGGCAAACGACACCAGATAGCGCCAGGGGGATGGAATATAAACCGGGCGCAGACGTGTCCACAGCAGAATCGCCGCTACCGTATAAGCCAGCGCGACAAGAACAATTTTCAGACTGAAATATTGGCTTAAATATTCGCTGGCTTCATTGGCGTTGGTTTCAAACATCACAAACAGCACGCTTTGCGAGAACTCCTGCCCGTAGATTACGTAATAGCTCAGCGCCGCCAGCGAGGCGGCCCAAAGTACGACGCCAATAACGGCAGCAATAACCCGGATGCGGCCTGGAAACAGAAAGACCGGGATCAGCCACAGTGAGCTGTACAGTAGCGAATCCCGCAGACCGTTTGTCCCACTGTATCCGGTGAGATAAATAATGGCCTGCAGGAGGGTGGAAAAGAACCAAAAGTAGAGCAGTGCCCAGCCCAGGGCTTTCCAGCTAAACGCGGGTTTAGTCTGGAGTAATGTGGATTGCATAATGAGAGCCTGTCTTTAATCGTAGCGCCAAACGTAACGCCTGAACCTTAAAAGAATCTGAAGCAAACCTGCTTTATGCCGCACGTTTTGCTAAGAAAGATTTACAAATGCATAAAATGCAGACAGGAATATATTGAAAAAATGACGAGGATGACAGCAGTATTTCATGCCGCCCCCACATAACTGCGTGAGGGCGGCTTTCTTTTGGCGTTAGCCGGTGTTGCGCATACCGGCGGCGACGCCCGCAATCGTGACCATCAACGCCTGTTCGACGCGAGGATCGGGCGATTTGCCCTGCTCTTCAGTCAGACGGGAACGATACAGCAATTCGGCCTGCAACACGTTTAATGGATCGGTATAAACGTTTCTTAACTGAATGGACTCCGCAATCCACGGTAAGTCGGCCATCAGGTGCGAATCGTTGGCAATCGCCAGCACCACTTTAATGTCTTCTTCCAGCAGGTCTCGTAGCTCTTTGCCCAGCGGCCATAGCGTTTTCGCCACCAGACGCTGATCGTAATAGTCGGCCAGCCACAGGTCGGCTTTTGAGAACACCATTTCCAACATCCCAAGACGCGTGGAGAAGAACGGCCAGTCGCGGCACATGGCTTCCAGTTCGCTTTGTTTACCGTCTTCCACCACTTTTTGCAGCGCAGTACCCGCGCCCAGCCAGGCTGGCAGCATCAGGCGGTTTTGCGTCCAGGCGAAGATCCACGGAATCGCGCGCAGCGATTCGACGCCGCCAGTTGGACGACGTTTCGCCGGACGTGAGCCGAGCGGCAATTTGCCCAGCTCTTGTTCCGGCGTCGCGGAGCGGAAGTACGGTACAAAGTCTTTATTTTCGCGCACGTAGCCGCGGTAGGTTTCACAGGAGATGACGGAAAGCTCATCCATAATATGACGCCAGCTGTCTTTCGGTTCCGGCGGCGGCAGCAGGTTTGCTTCCAGAATTGCGCTGGTGTAAAGCGAGAGGCTGCTGACGGTGACTTCCGGCAGGCCGTATTTGAAGCGGATCATCTCGCCCTGCTCGGTCACGCGCAGGCCGCCTTTCAGACTGCCTGGCGGTTGCGAAAGCAGCGCCGCGTGGGCTGGCGCGCCGCCACGGCCAATAGAGCCGCCGCGGCCGTGGAAGAGGGTGAGCTCGATGCCGGCTTTTTCACAAGTTTTGATCAGGGCGTCCTGCGCCTGATACTGCGCCCATGACGCGGCCATAACGCCGGCGTCTTTCGCCGAGTCGGAGTAGCCGATCATGACCATCTGCTTACCCTGAATCAGCCCGCGATACCAGTCGATATTCAACAACTGGGTCATCACGTCGTCGGCGTTGTTCAGGTCGTCGAGGGTTTCAAACAGCGGCGCGACCGGCATGGCAAAGCCGATACCTGCCTCTTTCAGCAGCAGATGCACAGCCAGCACATCAGACGGCGTTTTCGCCATTGAAATCACGTAGGCGGCGATCGACCCTTTTGGCGCTTCGGCAATAACCTTGCAGGTTTCAAGCACTTCGCGGGTATCGTTGCTCGGCTCCCAATTACGCGGCAGCAGCGGACGTTTGGAGTTCAGCTCGCGGATCAGGAAGGCCTGCTTGTCGGCTTCCGACCAGCTTTCGTAGTCGCCAATACCAAGGTAGCGGGTAATTTCGCCCAGCGCTTCGGTATGGCGGGTGCTCTCCTGACGGATATCAATACGCACCAGCGGTACGCCGAAACACTTCACGCGGCGGAGCGTGTCGAGTAACTCGCCGTTGGCGATAATGCCCATGCCGCAGGCCTGTAACGACTGGTAGCAGGCGTACAGAGGTTCCCAGAGCTGCTCGTTTTGCGTCAGCAGGCCATCCGGTTTGGGCAGTTTCTCGCCTTTCAGACGCGCTTCCAGCCAGGACTGGGTCGCCATCAGACGGGCGCGCAATTTTTTCATCAGGTAGCGATACGGTTCAGACGCGCCTTCTTCGCCCACTAACGCCAGCAGCTCCGGCGTGGCGTCGACCATCGACAGTTCTGATACCAGAACATGAATGTCTTTCAGGAACAGATCGGTGGCTTTCCAGCGGCTTAACAAGAGTACGTGGCGGGTGATATCCGCCGTCACGTTCGGGTTGCCGTCACGGTCGCCGCCCATCCAGGAGGTAAAACGTACCGGCACAAAATCCACCGGCAATTTGTAGCCGAGATTTTCTTCCAGCTGTTCGTTCAGTTCACGCAGATAGTTAGGTACGCCCTGCCACAGGCTGTTCTCAACCACGGCGAAGCCCCATTTGGCTTCATCCACCGGGCTTGGGCGCTGCTTGCGGATCTCATCCGTATGCCAGGATTGGGCAATCAACTGGCGCAGGCGACGCATCACCTGGTGGCGTTCGTAGTCGGCGATATCGGTATTATCAAGCTGTTTCAGACAGTTATTGATTTCACCCATCTTGTGAATAAGCGTACGGCGGGTAATTTCTGTCGGGTGGGCGGTTAACACCAACTCCAGAGACAGCGACTCTACCGCTTTTTTGATGGTTGCGTCGTTGAGGTCCGGTTGGTTTTTCAGTTTACGCAGAGTGCGGGCAATCACTTCCGGGTTGCTGGCGGCTTCGCCTTTTGGCGAAATGCTGTGGTATTGCTCGGCAGTATTGGCCAGGTTCAGGAACTGACTAAACGCGCGCGCAACTGGCAGCAGCTCGTCATTAGACAAGTTTTGTAGCGTGGTGAGCAGCTCCTGGCGATTAGCTTCATTGCCGGCGCGTGAAGATTTGGATAGCTTACGGATTGTTTCTACGCGATCAAGAATGTGTTCTCCCAGCGCATCCTTGATGGTTTCTCCCAGCACCTTGCCGAGCATACTGACATTACTACGCAACGCGGAATATTGTTCGTTCATATGATCCCAGACACCCCATCTCTGTTGTAATTGTCCTGCATCTTTCACGCTGCGGCGGCGTTGGCTGCGCTCTCCCACCCAGGTCACTTACTTATGTAAGCTCCCTGGGATGTGCTCGTTTGCCGTCTTGCCGCAACGCGAAATCTTTCGGACCAAGCTTTTTCACATCACTTCTCATCTTTATAAAGCCACGTAAAACCCGTGGCGTCAATTACTGCGAAATCGGTTCAGCAAACGAAAAAATGGCGGTAATTTATTAAAGTTAATTCGCATCGTGCCAAATAAGAAATGCTTATGAACATGTGGCGTAGAGATGCCGGATGGCGCTGCGCTTATCCGGCCTACAAGACGGGGGAGGCCCGGTAAACATCGTGTCACCGGGCAATATGCATTAATGCCAGCAAAAATGATGTACTACCTGGGTAATCAATTCCCGGGTTGGCTTAATAAAACGCGTTTCGAGATATTCATCCGGCTGATGCGCCTGATTAATTGAGCCCGGACCAAGCACCAGCGTTGGGCATAATGTCTGCATAAACGGCGCTTCAGTACAGTAGTTCACCACGTCGGTTTTTGTTCCCAACAGTTTTTCTACTACTTCAACCAGTTGGTGGTCCGGTGGACACTCGTAACCTGGAATCGGCGGATGTAATTCCGCCACCGTCAGGCGGCCCGGCCAGCGTTCGCTTACCGGGGCCAGCGCGTCGTTAAGCAGTGCATTAAGGTCGTTTAACGTCATGCCCGGCAGTGGACGAATATCCATATGCAATTCGCAGCAGGCGCAGATACGGTTTGAGGCATCGCCGCCGTGGATATGGCCCAGATTCAGCGTTGGATACGGAACGGTAAACGCCTCGTAGTGATACCGCGCTTTCAGCGAGTCACGCAGTTGCATGATATGGCCAATCGCATCGTGCATCAGTTCAATGGCGTTAACCCCACGCGCCGGGTCGCTGGAATGACCGGACTGCCCCAGGACGCGAACGACATTAGAGATATGCCCTTTGTGCGCGCGTATCGGTTGCAACGACGTCGGTTCGCCAATGATCGCGCAGTCCGGACGTAATGCCGTGGTTTCGGAAAAATAACGCGCCCCCGCCATGCTGGTCTCTTCATCGGCGGTCGCCAGAATGTAGAGCGGCTTTTTCAACTTTGTGACGTCAACGTCACGTAGCGCGTCCAGAATAAAAGCGAAGAAGCCTTTCATATCCGCAGTGCCCAGACCATAGAGCTTATTGTCGTGCTCGGTCAGCGTGAACGGGTCGCGCGTCCAGCGTCCGTCATCAAAGGGAACCGTGTCGGTATGGCCGGTCAGCAGCAAACCGCCCGCGCCATGTCCGGTGCTGGCGAGCATATTGAATTTGTTTCGCGTTCCTGGAACCGGTTGAACCTCTACGTTGAAACCAAGATCGCTGAACCAGCCTGCAAGCAAAGTGATTAAAGACGCATTACTTTGATCCAGGGATTCTTCGGTTGCGCTTATCGACGGTGTGGCAATCAAAGCGCGGTAAATCTCGATAAATGGCGGTAAAACGTTTTTCATTGTTGACACACCTCAGGTCATGATAGTATCAATATTCATGCATTAATTATGAATAAAAATACATTAACGTTGAGCATAAAGGAACCCGATGTTGAATACGCTGATTGTAGGCGCTAGCGGTTATGCGGGCGCAGAGCTTGTAAGCTACGTAAATCGCCACCCACATATGACCATAACCGCTTTGACCGTCTCAGCGCAAAGCAATGATGCAGGAAAGTTAATTTCTGATTTACATCCGCAGTTAAAAGGGATTGTCGACCTGCCATTGCAACCGATGTCGGATGTACGTGATTTTAGTGCAGATGTTGATGTGGTGTTCCTGGCGACAGCGCATGAAGTGAGCCACGATCTGGCGCCGCAATTTTTACAGGCCGGATGCGTCGTATTCGATCTTTCCGGCGCGTTTCGGGTAAACGATCGCGCCTTCTATGAAAAGTACTACGGATTTACTCATCAGTATCCTGAGCTGCTGGAGCAGGCGGTGTACGGTCTGGCGGAGTGGAATGCCGATAAACTGAACACGGCGAATCTGATTGCGGTTCCTGGTTGCTATCCAACCGCAGCGCAGTTGTCGCTAAAACCGCTGATTGACGGCGGTCTTTTGGATCTGACGCAGTGGCCGGTAATTAATGCCACCAGCGGGGTGAGCGGCGCGGGGCGCAAGGCGGCAATATCGAACAGTTTCTGTGAAGTGAGTTTGCAACCGTATGGCGTGTTTACGCATCGTCATCAGCCGGAAATCGCCGCCCATCTGGGCGCGGAGGTCATCTTCACCCCGCATCTGGGGAATTTCCCGCGCGGGATTCTGGAAACCATTACCTGCCGCCTGAAAGCGGGAGTAACCCATGCGCAGGTCGCCGACGTGTTGCAAAAAGCCTATGGCGACAAACCGCTGGTGCGCCTGTATGACAAAGGCGTTCCGGCGTTAAAGAACGTCGTCGGGCTGCCGTTCTGCGATATTGGTTTTGCCGTCCAGGGCGAACATCTGATTGTGGTGGCAACCGAAGACAACTTGTTGAAAGGCGCAGCGGCGCAGGCAGTGCAGTGCGCTAATATTCGTTTTGGCTTCGCTGAAACGCAGTCTCTTATTTAAGGGTGAAATGATGAATCCATTAATTATCAAGCTGGGTGGCGTATTACTGGATAGCGAAGAGGCTCTGGAACGTCTTTTTACCGCGCTGGTCAACTATCGTGAGTCCCATCAGCGTCCGCTGGTGATTGTTCACGGCGGCGGTTGCGTGGTGGATGAGCTGATGAAAGGGCTTAATTTGCCAGTGAAAAAGAAAGACGGCCTGCGCGTGACGCCTGCCGATCAGATTGGCATCATTACCGGCGCGCTGGCGGGAACCGCTAACAAAACTCTGCTGGCCTGGGCGAAGAAACACCATATCGCCTCTGTTGGTCTGTTTCTGGGCGATGGCGACAGCGTAAACGTGACCCAACTCGATGAAGCGTTAGGCCACGTCGGGCTGGCACAGCCGGGGTCGCCGAAGCTGATTAACATGCTGCTGGAAAATGGCTTTCTGCCGGTGGTCAGCTCCATTGGCGTAACAGACGACGGCCAACTGATGAACGTCAACGCCGATCAGGCGGCAACCGCGCTGGCGGCGACGCTGGGGGCCGATCTGATCCTGCTTTCTGACGTGAGCGGTATTCTGGACGGCAAAGGCCAGCGTATCGCCGAAATGACGGCGTCCAAAGCCGAGCAGCTTATCGACCAGGGCATTATTACCGACGGGATGATTGTGAAAGTGAATGCGGCCCTCGATGCTGCGCGGGCGCTGGGTCGCCCTGTGGATATCGCTTCCTGGCGTCATGCGGAGCAACTGCCGGCGCTGTTTAACGGCACGCCGATTGGCACGCGTATTCTGGCTTAAGTATTTGTTCGCCCGATGGCGGCTGCGCCTTATCGGGCCTACGTGAACAGAAATTATAGGCCGGATAAGCGTAGCGCCATCCGGCAGTGAAATTCGAAGAATTTAAGGAAGTCTATTATGGCACTTTGGGGTGGGCGTTTTACACAGGCGGCAGACCAGCGGTTTAAACAATTCAATGATTCGTTGCGCTTCGATTACCGTCTGGCGGAGCAGGATATTGTCGGTTCTGTGGCCTGGTCCAAAGCATTGGTCACGGTAGGCGTACTGACTGCCGATGAGCAACGACAGTTGGAAGACGCGCTGAACGTGCTGCTGGAAGAGGTTCGCGCGAATCCGCAGCAAATCCTGCAAAGCGATGCGGAAGATATCCATAGCTGGGTGGAAGGTAAGCTCATCGACAAAGTGGGTCAGTTGGGTAAAAAGCTGCACACCGGACGCAGCCGTAACGATCAGGTGGCGACGGACCTGAAACTGTGGTGCAAAGAGACGGTGAGGGAACTGCTTACCGCTAACCGCCAGCTACAGAGCGCGCTGGTGGAAACCGCGCAGGCGAACCAGGACGCGGTAATGCCGGGATATACCCATCTGCAACGCGCGCAGCCAGTGACTTTCGCCCACTGGTGTCTCGCGTATGTCGAAATGCTGGCGCGCGATGAAAGCCGCCTGCAGGACACGCTTAAACGTCTGGACGTGAGTCCGCTAGGCTGCGGCGCGTTGGCGGGAACGGCCTATGAAATTGACCGTGAACAATTGGCAGGTTGGCTGGGCTTTACGTCTGCGACCCGCAACAGCCTGGACAGCGTGTCCGATCGTGACCACGTACTGGAATTGCTTTCTGATGCGGCTATCGGCATGGTGCATCTGTCACGCTTCGCGGAAGATCTGATTTTCTTTAATTCTGGTGAAGCGGGCTTTGTAGAGCTTTCTGACCGCGTGACTTCCGGTTCATCGTTAATGCCGCAGAAGAAAAACCCGGACGCGCTGGAGCTGATTCGCGGTAAGTGCGGTCGCGTACAAGGGGCGCTAACCGGCATGATGATGACCTTAAAAGGTCTGCCGCTGGCGTATAACAAAGATATGCAGGAAGACAAAGAAGGGCTGTTCGATGCGCTCGATACCTGGCTTGACTGCCTGCATATGGCGGCGTTGGTGCTGGACGGTATTCAGGTGAAACGCCTACGTTGTCAGGACGCGGCGCAACAGGGGTATGCCAACGCCACGGAGCTGGCGGATTACCTGGTCGCGAAAGGCGTGCCGTTCCGCGAAGCGCACCATATTGTCGGCGAAGCGGTGGTAGAAGCTATTCGCCAGGGTAAGCCGCTGGAAGCGTTGCCGCTGGCCGATTTACAGAAATTCAGCCGCGTGATTGGCGACGATGTGTATCCGATATTGTCTTTGCAGTCGTGTCTGGATAAACGGGCGGCAAAAGGCGGCGTTTCTCCGCAGCAGGTGGCGCAGGCCATCGACGATGCCAGGGCGCGCCTCGCGTTGTAGGCCTTATAAGCGTAGCGCTATCAGGTAATACTGCCCGGCCGAGCATCAGCGACGCCGGGCTTTTTTACGCAAAAAAAAGCGGACCAGAGGTCCGCAAAAGTTCACGTTGGCTTTAGTTATTTCGGGTTCGAGAGATACCCTCTGAACGGGTGGTGTCTTCAAGGGTTAAACGAGAAACCGCTCCGTTCTGTGATGTATTATTAATCAGAAAGGTTGATAGGGATAATCGTTCGTTGCTATGCTACCTATCGCCATGAACTATCGTGGCGACGGAGGATGAATAATGAATATTCGTGATCTTGAATATCTGGTGGCGTTAGCCGAACATCGCCATTTCCGGCGAGCGGCGGACTCCTGTCACGTCAGCCAGCCAACCCTTAGTGGGCAAATACGTAAGCTGGAAGATGAGCTGGGCGTTATGCTGCTGGAGCGTACGAGCCGTAAGGTGCTGTTTACCCAGGCGGGCTTACTGCTGGTGGATCAGGCGCGTACCGTACTGCGTGAGGTCAAGGTGCTCAAGGAGATGGCAAGCCAACAAGGCGAGACGATGTCCGGCCCGCTGCATATTGGTTTAATCCCAACAATTGGTCCCTATTTGCTGCCGCTTATCATTCCAATGTTGCACCAGACTTTCCCGAAGCTGGAAATGTATCTGCATGAGGCGCAAACGCACCAGCTGTTAGCGCAACTCGATAGCGGCAAGCTTGACTGCGCTATTCTGGCGCTGGTGAAAGAGAGCGAGGCGTTTATCGAAGTGCCGCTGTTTGATGAGCCCATGATGCTGGCTATTTATGAGGATCATCCGTGGGCGAATCGCGATCGCGTGCCGATGTCCGATCTGGCGGGCGAGAAATTGCTGATGCTGGAAGATGGCCACTGTCTGCGCGATCAGGCGATGGGGTTCTGTTTTGAAGCGGGAGCGGATGAAGATACCCATTTCCGGGCGACCAGTCTGGAAACGCTGCGCAACATGGTGGCGGCGGGCAGTGGTATTACACTACTCCCGGCGCTGGCCGTACCGCAGGAGCGTAAGCGCGACGGCGTGGTTTATCTGCCATGCATTAAGCCGGAGCCGCGTCGTACCGTGGGGCTGGTTTATCGCCCGGGATCGCCGCTGCGTAGCCGTTATGAGCAACTGGCAGAGGCCATCCGTGGCGCAATGGATGGCCATTTCGACAAGGCGTTAAAACAGGCGGTTTAAGCCGTTCAACGCCGCAACCCGATAAGCTTCCGCCATGGTTGGGTAGTTAAAGGTGGTGTTAACGAAGTATTCGATGGTGTTACCGCCACCTTTCTGCTCCATGATCGCCTGGCCGATATGAATAATTTCGGCGGCGCGTTCGCCAAAGCAGTGAATCCCCAGAATTTCTTTGGTTTCGCGGTGGAAGAGAATTTTTAGCGTGCCGACGTTCATGCCGACGATTTGCGCTCGCGCCAGATGCTTAAACTGCGCGCGGCCCACTTCGTAAGGCACTTTCATTGCCGTTAACTGCTGCTCGGTTTTGCCGACAGAACTGATTTCCGGAATGGTATAAATCCCGGTGGGGATATCTTCGATAAGATGTGCGGTCGCTTCGCCTTTCACCAGCGCCTGCGCTGCAATACGTCCCTGATCGTAGGCGGCGGAGGCCAGACTGGGATAGCCAATCACGTCGCCCACCGCATAGACGTGCGGCAGGGCGGTCTGGTACATACTGTTGACTTTGAGCTGTCCACGGCTGTCTGTTTCCAGACCAATATTCTCCAGCGCCAGCGAATCGGTGTTACCGGTACGGCCATTAGCATAGAGCAGGCAGTCAGCCTTCAGTTTTTTACCGGATTTCAGGTGCATGATGACGCCATCATCGTAGCCTTCGATTTTCTCATACTCTTCATTGTGGCGAATAACCACGCCGCTATTCCAGAAATGGTAAGAGAGAGAGTCGGACATCTCCTGATCGAGAAAGGCCAGCAGGCGATCGCGGGTGTTGATTAGATCCACTTTCACATCCATACCGCGGAAGATGGACGCATATTCGCAGCCGATAACGCCGGCGCCGTAAATAATAACGTGGCGCGGTTCATGGTGGAGACTCAGGATTGAGTCGCTGTCATAAATGCGCGGATGCGAGAAATCCACATCATTGGGATGGTAAGGACGCGAACCACAGGCAATAACAAATTTTTCTGCCGTCAGGGTTTCAACCGTGCCGTCATGGCATTCCAGCGCCAGGGTATGTTCGTCAATAAAATGGGCGTTGCCCTGCAAGATTTCACAGTGGTTACGCTCATAAAACCCCTGACGCATACGCGTTTGTTGATTAATCACGTTATCGGCATGATTAAGGATATCGGCGAATGAAGAACGAAGAAGACGGGAGTGGTCGCTATAGAGCGGGTTTTGATTAAATTCAATAATGCGGCTGACGGCGTGGCGAAGGGCTTTGGATGGAATGGTGCCCCAGTGGGTACATCCGCCACCAACGTTATGATAACGCTCAATCACCGCGACGCGTGCTCCTTGCTTAACCAGACCCATTGCAGCGCCTTCACCGCCGGGGCCTGACCCTATGACGACTGCATCATAATCCCAGGAATGTGGCATGGTATTACTCACCTGTTTTTATACATAAAATAAACACGATGATAACATTTGCCCAGCTTTAACCCAATTATCGTTGTGCTTTTTTGCGAAGCCGGAGCACAAACTGTCTGTAAACAATCATTCACAATCCAGTGTGAACCCGTTACTTTTATTCTCTGGTATAGTGCCGAATAAGGCATATGGAAGGATTCAGACATTGTGATGGGTGTTAGAGCGCAACAAAAAGAAAAAACCCGGCGTTCGCTGGTGGAAGCTGCATTCAGCCAACTGAGCGCTGAGCGGAGTTTCGCTAGCCTGAGTTTGCGTGAAGTGGCGCGTGAAGCGGGCATTGCGCCAACGTCGTTTTACCGTCATTTTCGCGATGTCGATGAACTCGGTCTGACGATGGTGGATGAAAGCGGTCTGATGCTGCGTCAGTTGATGCGTCAGGCGCGACAGCGCATCGCGAAAGGCGGCAGCGTCATTCGCACGTCGGTCTCCACATTTATGGAGTTTATCGGCAACAACCCCAACGCCTTCCGTCTGTTGTTGCGCGAGCGTTCCGGCACTTCAGCGGCGTTTCGTGCCGCCGTCGCGCGGGAGATTCAGCATTTTATTGCGGAACTTGCCGACTATCTGGAACTCGAAAACCATATGCCGCGCGCGTTTACTGAAGCCCAGGCCGAAGCGATGGTGACTATTGTTTTTAGCGCGGGCGCAGAGGCGTTGGACATCGGCGCTGAACAGCGTCGGCAATTAGAAGAGCGGCTGGTATTGCAACTGCGCATGATTGCGAAAGGGGCGTATTACTGGTATCGCCGTGAGCAAGAGAAAATAGCACATCATTCCGAATAACGTGAAGGACGAGTAATGAAACAGTCAGGTCAAGATAAAGGTACGCTGTTGCTGGCGCTCATCGCTGGCTTATCGATTAACGGCACATTCGCGGCGCTGTTTAGCGCTATTGTGCCGTTCTCCGTATTCCCGGTTATCTCGCTGGTGCTGACGGTATATTGCCTGCATCAGCGCTACCAAAATCGTACTATGCCGGTAGGTTTGCCGGGGTTGGCCGCCGCTTGTTTCATTCTTGGCGTTTTACTGTATAGCACCGTCGTGCGTGCAGAATATCCGGATATTGGCTCTAATTTCTTCCCGGCGGTGCTGTCGGTGATTCTGGTATTCTGGATTGGCTTTAAACTGCGTAACCGCAAGCAGGACACCGCGGAATAGTGTGCGAATGCCGGATGGCGGTATAACCGGCCATCCGACGTACATTTTACCTTGCGGTGAGTAATACCCCGCATTCCATATGATGCGTATACGGGAACTGATCGAATAGCGCCAGGCGAGACACCGTGTGCGTCTGGCTTAACGTTTCCAGGTTTTTACACAACGTTTCCGGATTGCAGGAAATGTACAGAATACGTGGATAAGCCTGCACCATTTTTTCCGTTTCGCTGTCCAGACCGCTGCGCGGCGGATCGACAAAAATGGTTTCGCACTGATAGCGCTTCAGGTCGATCCCCTGCAGGCGGTTAAACTCACGAACGCCATTCATCGCCTGGGTAAACTCTTCCGCCGCCATGCGAATAATTTGTACATTATCAATATGATTAGCGGCAATATTGTACTGTGCGGCAGCGACGGACGGTTTGGCGATTTCGGTTGCCAGCACGCGGTCAAAATTGCGCGCCAGCGCTAAAGAAAAATTGCCGTTGCCGCAATACAACTCAAGCAGATCGCCTTTTGAGTCTTTCGTCACCTCCAGCGCCCACTCTAACATCTGAATATTCATGGCGGCGTTTGGCTGCGTAAAGCTGTTTTCGACCTGGCGGTAGATCATCTCTTTACCTGCCACAGGCAGACGCTCATCAATATAATCCTGATCCAATTCGATTTTAGTTTTAGTGGCCCGGCCAATCAGGTGTACGTTCAGACCTTGCGCGCGTAAAGCATCGCGTAACGCAGTGGCGGCTTCACGCCACTCTTCGTCCAGCTTCTTATGGTACAGCAACGACACTACCGCCTGGTTGCTCAAGGTCGTGAGATAATCGATCTGGAACAGCTTATGCCGCAGTGCATGATTATCGCGCACGCCGGCAATCATCGCCTTCATTAAGGTATTAATCAGTTGGCTGGCCGCCGGGAAGGTGTCAACGCGAATGCGGCTTTTGGTCTGCTGATCAAACATAATGTGGTACAGGTCATCGCCGTCATGCCACAGGCGAAATTCCGCACGCATACGATAGTGACTGACCGGCGAGCGAAATACTTCCGGAACCAGGTCAGAAAACGGCGCCATCATACTCTGCAAGCGCGCCACTTTTTCGGCCAGCTGCGCCTCATACTGTTCTGTCGGAAGATGTTCGGGGGTCATATCGCATCCTGAATAATAAAAGTACGCGGGGATTGTAGGGATTGCTCAGTGGATGTCCAGCTATTGATGATTTCTGATTTGTGATGCGCGGTCTGGACAGGGTGTTGTGACAGACGGTAGCATCCGTGGGCCGGTCCTGTGAGTTAATAGGGAATCCAGTGAAAATCTGGAGCTGACGCGCAGCGGTAAGGAAAGGTGAGATGAGAGCGTAAGCAGACACTGCCTCCGGCGGGAAGTCATCATTTCTGCTATCCAGCCAACGGATAACCCTCCAAGCCCGAAGACCTGCCGGCTAACGTCGCATCTGGTTTTTCATCATCGCGTACTATCGATGAAGCCTGCGGCATCCTTCTTATATTGTGGATGCTTTACAATGATTAAAAAAGCTACGCTGCTGACGGCGTTCTCCGTCACGGCCTTTTCCGCTTGGGCGCAGGACACTAGCCCGGATACCCTGGTTGTCACCGCCAACCGTTTTCAGCAGCCGCGCAGCGCGGTTTTGGCGCCCGTTACCATCGTGACGCGTCAGGATATTGAACGCTGGCAATCGACCTCCGTAAATGATGTTCTGCGCCGTTTGCCTGGCGTCGATATTGCGCAGAGCGGCGGCGCCGGACAAAACTCCTCCATTTTCATTCGCGGCACCAACTCCAGCCATGTACTGGTATTGATTGACGGCGTGCGTCTGAATTTAGCAGGCGTGAGCGGGTCCGCCGATCTCAGCCAGTTCCCGGTGTCGCTGGTACAGCGCATTGAATATATTCGTGGTCCGCGTTCCGCTATTTATGGTTCCGATGCTATCGGCGGCGTAGTGAATATCATTACGACGCGCGATAACCCAGGCACAGAATTAACCGCTGGATGGGGAAGCAATAGCTACCAGAATTACGACCTCTCGACGCAACAGCAACTTGGCGAAAACACGCGGGCGACGTTGATCGGCGATTACGAATACACCAAAGGGTTTGACGTGGTAGCGAAAGGCGGTACCGGGATGCAGGCGCAGCCTGACCGGGACGGCTTTTTGAGTAAAACGCTTTATGGCGCGTTAGAGCATACCTTTTCTGATCGCTGGAGCGGATTCGTGCGTGGTTATGGCTACGATAACCGTACCGATTACGACGCCTATTACTCGCCGGGCTCGCCGCTGATTGATACACGCAAACTTTATAGCCAAAGCTGGGACGCCGGGCTGCGCTTTAATGGCGAACGTATTCAGTCTCAGCTGGTTTCAAGCTATAGCCACAGTAAAGATTACAACTATGATCCGCACTATGGCCGGTATGATACCTCCGCCACGCTGGATGAGATGAAACAGTACAATGTTCAATGGACCAACAGTGTGGTCGTGGGGCACGGTAATGTTGGGGCGGGCGTAGACTGGCAGAAACAGACTACCACGCCAGGTACCGGCTATGTGCCCGAGGGATATGACCAGCGTAATACCGGGGTTTACCTGACAGGATTACAACAGTTGGGTGACTTCACTCTGGAAGCGGCGGCGCGCAGTGATGACAACTCCCAGTTTGGTCGTCACGGTACATGGCAAACCAGCGCGGGATGGGAGTTTATAGAAGGTTATCGCTTTATTGCTTCCTACGGAACCTCCTACAAAGCGCCTAATTTGGGCCAACTGTATGGTTATTACGGTAATCCGAACCTGAATCCTGAAAAGAGTAAACAGTGGGAAGGCGCATTTGAAGGGCTAACCGCTGGCGTCAGCTGGCGTATTTCAGGTTATCGTAACGATATTAATGACATGATCGATTATGACGATCATCTGCAAAAATATTACAACGAAGGTAAGGCGCGCATTAAAGGTATTGAGGCGACGGCGAATTTCGATACCGGACCGTTAACGCATACGGTCAGTTACGATTACGTTGATGCGCGTAATGCGATTACCGATACGCCATTACCCCGGCGTTCCAAACAGATGGCAAAATATCAACTTGACTGGGACGTTTACGATTTTGACTGGGGGGTGACATATCAATACCTTGGTTCCCGCTATGATTCGGATTACTCCGCTTACCCATACCGGACGGTAAAAATGGGCGGCGTCAGTTTATGGGATCTTACGGTTGCATATCCGGTCACCTCACATCTGACAGTTCGTGGTAAAATAGCCAACCTGTTCGACAAAGATTACGAGACAGTTTATGGCTACCAAACTGCAGGACGAGAATACACCTTGTCTGGCAGCTACACCTTCTGAACCACGTCCCACCGTGCTGGTATTTGATTCCGGCGTCGGTGGATTGTCGGTCTATGATGAGATTCGGCGGCTCCTGCCGGATCTCCACTATATATATGCTTTTGATAACGTGGCTTTCCCCTACGGGGAAAAGAGCGAAACGTTTATCGTTGAGCGCGTTGTCGAGATTGTGACTGCGGTACAGCAGCGCTATCCCCTTTCACTGGCGGTGATTGCCTGCAATACCGCCAGTACGGTCTCACTTCCCGCATTACGTGAAAAGTTTGCCTTCCCGGTGGTGGGCGTTGTGCCTGCGATTAAACCAGCGGCGCGGCTGACCGCAAATGGCGTCGTCGGGCTACTGGCGACGAGAGCCACGGTCAAACGTCCTTATACTCACGAGCTGATTGCGCGCTTCGCTAATGAATGTCAGATAGCGATGTTGGGGTCGGCAGAACTGGTGGAACTGGCGGAAGCTAAACTACATGGCGACTCGGTATCGCTGGAAGAGCTGCGCCGCATATTACGCCCATGGCTACGAATGCCGGAGCCGCCTGATACGGTCGTTCTGGGGTGTACGCATTTCCCTCTATTACGGGACGAGCTTTTGCAAGTCCTGCCCGAAGGGACGCGGTTAGTGGATTCCGGCGCGGCGATAGCGCGTCGTACAGCCTGGCTGTTGGAACATGAAGCGCCGGATGCGAAATCAACCGATGCCAATATTGCTTATTGCATGGCAATGACGCCAGGAGCTGAACAATTATTACCCGTTTTACAGCGTTATGGCTTTGAAACGCTCGAAAAACTGGCGGTTTAATGGCGTTTTGGGTAAATACCAGGCACTTGAGAAATTATTTTAAATTTCCTCTTGTCAGGCAGAAATAACTCCCTATAATGCGCCACCACTGACACGGAACAACGGCACACAGGCCGCCGGGTCAGCGGGGTTCAGACCAGAACCTCACGGAGAAAAGCGAAAATAAACGCTTGACTCTGAAGCGGGAAAGCGTAATATGCACACCCCGCGCCGCTGAGAAAAAGCGAAGCGGCACTGCTCTTTAACAATTTATCAGACAATCTGTGTGGGCACTCGAAGATACGGATTCTTAACGTCCTAGGACGAAAAAT
>NZ_JAMMTO010000015.1:0-92934 GCF_051807745.1 Salmonella sp. NW38
GTGCCGTTGTTCCGTGTCAGTGGTGGCGCATTATAGGGAGTTATTTCTGCCTGACAAGAGGAAATTTAAAATAATTTTCTGAGTGCGCACTTTTTATTCTTTGCGTTTATTTTGCCGACGATTTGTTGGTTAAATGGGCTATTTCACGGGCAAAGTGCGTAACCTGCTCCCAGTCGGTGTACACCACCTCTTTACTGGTATCCGTTTCGCCGCCCGACATCTTCATAATAAGCTTGATCATCAGACGGTCATACCAGCGATAGCGGGGATAGCGAAGCGCGCCTGCAATGACGGCACAGTAGTCAGGTCGCCACGGAGAGCTCATTAAAAACTTACGCGCGTAGCTGTTAGTCTGCGGCGTCCGTTTTTCAGCTTTACGCGCCACCAGGTTAACGGAATAAAAGGCACTCGGCATTCCGTTCAACCGCGTGGCGTATTTCTTAACGAACTCCTGAAAGGCGCTGTGGTAATGACCATAACGAATAGACGCGCCAATCACTACGCGATCATAGCTATCCCAGTCCGGCTCTTCTGCGCGATGCAGATTAACGACATCGGCCCAGATCCCCATCTCTTTGAGTTCAGAAGCCAGATAAGAGGCAATTTCGCGCGTTTGTCCGTCCCGGGTAGAGAAAAGAATCAATGTTTTCACGTGTTACTCCATTATTCACGCCAGAAAGTCGGGGTAAAAAGTACCAGCAAAGTGAATACTTCCAGACGACCAAATAGCATGTTGGCGATGAGTATCCATTTCGCAACCGGATTCATACTGGCGAAGTTATCAGCAACCACCCCCAGCCCCGGTCCCAGGTTATTAAGCGTAGCCACTACCGAGGCGAAAGCCGAGAAATCATCTACGCCTGTAGCGATAATAGCCAGCATACTGACGATAAATACCAGCGCGTAGGCAGAAAAGAATCCCCAGACGGCTTCCAGAATACGTTCTGGCAGCGCCCGGTTCCCCAGCTTAATACTGTAAACGGCATTCGGATGCACCAGACGTTTGAGTTCGCGGTTCCCCTGTTTAAACAACAACAGAATACGGATGACCTTTAACCCCCCGCCCGTTGACCCGGCGCAACCGCCAATAAACGCGGAACATAGCAGCAAGACGGGCAAAAACAGCGGCCAGCGCGCAATGCTGTCCGTGGTAAACCCTGCCGTTGTCGCCATAGACACGACCTGGAAGAATGCCTGATTTAGCGTTGTCAGCGCCGAGTCGTAGATATTATGGAACCACAGTACCAGCGTGCAGATCACCACCAGCGTCAACTGTACGCCGATGAACATGCGGAATTCCGGATCGCGCCAGTATACTTTCAGGCTACGCCCGCTTAATAAAGAGAAATGCAGGCCATAGTTACAACCGGAGATCAGCAGGAAAATAGCGATGATGGTATTAATAGTGGGACTGTCAAAATAGCCTACGCTGGCGTCATGCGTTGAGAAGCCGCCGATAGCAATAGTGGAGAAGCTGTGTCCGATAGCGTCAAACGCAGGCATCCCTGCAAACCATAGCGCCAGCGCGCAGGCTACCGTTAGCAAGACATAGATAAGCCACAGCGTTTTCGCCGTCTCGGCAATACGCGGGCGCATTTTGTTATCTTTCAACGGCCCCGGCATTTCTGCCCGATAGAGCTGCATCCCCCCGACGCCGAGGATAGGGAGAATTGCCACCGCCAGCACAATGATCCCCATACCGCCAAACCATTGCAGCATCTGACGATAAAAGAGAATGGCGTGCGGTAATGAATCCAGCCCCACCAGCGTAGTGGCGCCCGTGGTGGTTAACCCGGAGAACGATTCAAAAAAAGCATCGGTAATGGTGAGGTTTGGGCTTTCCGAGAAAATAAACGGCAGCGCACCCACGCTGCCCAGCACGGTCCAGAACAGCACCACGATAAGAAATCCTTCGCGGGATTTCAGCTCGCCCTTTTCCCTACGGTTCGGCCACCACAGTATGGAACCGATCGCCAGCGCGACAAAAAAGGTCTGCGTGAACGCTCTTCCTGCGCCATCACGATATATTAGCGCTACCAGTCCCGGGAGAATCATTGTCCCCGAAAATAAGATAACCAGTAGTCCAACGATTCGGGTAATGGCGCGAAAATGCATCTCTGCCGCTTCCTTTATTCTTAAAAATGAGGTGGGGATTATTCTTCAATCGCTAACAATTGCAATGAACCACGGCTAAAATCCGCCAGTTTTGTGGAAAATGCATTCACATGAGCAAAAGGAAGCGCCACCCTGAGCCGAACAGACGCCTGATAATCGCTGGAAACGATCTTCCCGGCAAACTGTCCTAATAATGCTTCGATTCCGGCCAACTGACCGTACTCACACTGCAAAGTATATTCGGTTAATGGCGTCTTGCGTTGTGTGGCAAGCTGACGTAATGCCTGATTCACACCGCCGCCATAGGCTTTTACCAGCCCGCCCGTACCCAGCAGAATACCACCATAGTAGCGCACGACGACGGCAGTAATTTCTCCGACGCCGCTGCCCATCAATTGCGCAAGCATCGGCTTGCCTGCCGTTCCCGCCGGTTCGCCGTCGTCTGAAAAGCCCAGTTGCTGTGAGTCGTCCGGCGCACCCGCCACCCACGCCACACAATGGTGGCGCGCATCAGGGTGCTCAGCTCTGACTGACTCAACAAACGCTTTCGCCGCGTCTACGCCATCGGTATGCGCCAATAGCGTAATAAAGCGGCTTTTTTTGATCTCTTCAACAACGGTGACCGGCGCTGCAGGGATTAACCAACTGTCCATTACGCCAGTTTTAAATCCCGCGTCATGTTTTCCACGCTGTTTTCGTGGATGACCACGTTATCTTCAATGCGAATACCGCCGAAAGGCTTGAGCGCTTCAATTTTCTGCCAGTTGAAGTACTTGCTGAACGGCCCTTCGCGCCACGGCGCTAACAGCGATTCGATGAAGTAAATCCCCGGTTCGATGGTCAACACCATTCGCGGCTGTAACACACGCGTGCAGCGCAGATACGGGTATTTGGACGGCGCGGCGAGATGCGT
Source organism: Salmonella sp. NW38 (assembly GCF_051807745.1). Lineage (NCBI taxonomy): Bacteria > Pseudomonadati > Pseudomonadota > Gammaproteobacteria > Enterobacterales > Enterobacteriaceae > Salmonella > Salmonella sp. NW38. The sequence goes on from NZ_JAMMTO010000015.1 coordinate 3,029, forward strand.
ACCGGAATCATCCTGCATAAACCCGGCCACATCGTGTACCTGCAGACCCAACGGATGACCAATACCGTGCGGCATAAACGGCCCGGTGAGATCATTTTCCACCATCGCCTCTTCACTCATGTCGGTAATGATTTGATGTTTACGCAGCAGCTTAGCGATGCGCTGATGGAACTGAATATGATAATCCACATAGCTGACGCCCGCCTTCATGGTAGCGATCAGCGCCAACTGTTCGTCGTTAACATCTTTCACCAGGTGGGCGTAGTCGTTATCGCTTTTCGCCGACCAGGTCCGCGTCAGATCCGCCGCGTAGCCGTTGTATTCCGCGCCCGCATCCAGCAGGAAACTGCGCATTTCAGACGGTGCCTGATGATCCAGTTTCGTGTAATGCAGCACGGCGGCATGTTCGTTCAGCGCCACAATGTTGCTGTACGGAACATCGGTATCGCGATGTCCCGTGGCGGTCAGGTACGCCAGGTTGATGTCGAACTCGCTCATGCCGGAACGGAAGGCCTCTTCCGCTGCACGATGACCGCTCACCGCCATTTTCTGCGCTTCGCGCATACAGGCCAGTTCATAATCCGTTTTATAGGCACGGTAGTAATGCAGATAGTCGATAACACCTTTCGGGTTGATGTTGCTGGCAGCGATATCCAATTGTAGCGCGCGCTCAGGAACCGGGCCGATATAGCCGATATTGCCACGCGCGGCAGGCAGTTGGCTGCCGATGCCATCCGCTTTCGGTAAGGCGACGACCTCGACTTCTTCTGTCCAGAAGGACGTTGGCAGCGGTTCAACGTTATGCCAGTAATCGACCGGCAGATAAAACCACAATTTGGGTTTGTTGACGCCATCGACCAGCAGCCAGCAATTTGGAACCTGAGTTACCGGCACCCACGCTTTAAACTGTGGATTGACCTTAAACGGATAAGGGTGATCGTCGAGAAAGACGTTGAATAGCTCGCCGGAGTGAATAAGTAACGCATCCAGCTTAAAGCGCGCCAGAACATCGCGCGTCCGTTCTTGTAAGGTAACGATATGATTTTTATAGAGCGCGGCCAGTGATTCCATTTTTTACCCTTCTGCTTTTTTGACCTCAAGTTCCCGCATCTTAGCACATCGCTCCACGAGAGCGTGATCTCTGCCGAGCGTGATCACATCGGCATTTCTTTAATCATTTATTTGCATTTTATTAACACAAAATACACACTTCGCTTCATCTGGTACGACCAGATCACCTTGTGGATTCAGGAGACTGACATGCTTTATAAAGGCGACACCCTGTACCTCGACTGGCTGGAAGATGGCATCGCCGAACTGGTGTTCGATGCTCCAGGCTCGGTCAATAAACTCGACACCGCAACCGTCGCCAGCCTCGGCCAGGCGCTTGAGGTGCTGGAAAAGCAACACGATTTAAAAGGGCTGCTGCTGCGCTCGAATAAAGCGGCCTTTATTGTCGGCGCGGACATCACCGAATTTCTTTCACTGTTCCTCGTCCCCGAAGAGCAGTTAAGCCAATGGCTGCATTTCGCTAATAGCGTCTTTAACCGTCTGGAAGATTTACCCGTACCGACCCTTGCCGCCGTAAACGGCTATGCGCTGGGCGGCGGGTGTGAATGCGTGCTGGCGACCGATTACCGTCTGGCGACGCCAGACCTCCGTATCGGTCTGCCGGAAACTAAACTGGGCATCATGCCGGGCTTTGGCGGCTCGGTGCGAATGCCGCGTATGCTGGGCGCGGACAGCGCGCTGGAGATTATCGCGGCAGGTAAGGATGTCGGTGCTGAACACGCGCTGAAAATCGGTCTGGTCGATGGCGTGGTCAAACAAGAGAAGCTAATTGAAGGCGCGATAGCGGTGTTACGCCAGGCCATTACCGGCGATCTCGACTGGAGAGCTAAACGCCAGCCGAAACTGGAACCGTTGAAACTCAGCAAAATTGAAGCCGCGATGAGCTTTACCATCGCTAAAGGCATGGTCGCACAAACGGCGGGTAAACATTATCCGGCGCCGATGACCGCAGTGAAAACCATTGAAGCCGCCGCGCGTTTTGGTCGTGAAGAAGCGCTGAATCTGGAAAATAAAAGCTTTGTTCCGCTGGCGCATACCAATGAAGCTCGTGCGCTGGTCGGTATCTTCCTCAACGATCAATATGTAAAAGGTAAAGCCAAAAAGCTGACCAAAGATATTGAGACGCCGAAACAGGCAGCCGTACTGGGCGCGGGCATTATGGGCGGCGGTATCGCTTACCAGTCGGCCTGGAAAGGCGTACCGGTCATCATGAAAGATATCAACGATAAATCGTTGAACCTCGGCATGACCGAAGCGGCCAAGCTGCTGAACAAACAGCTGGAGCGCGGCAAGATCGACGGTCTGAAGCTGGCGGGCGTCATTTCGACCATCCACCCGACTCTCGATTATGCCGGTTTCGATCGCGTAGATATTGTTGTCGAAGCGGTGGTCGAAAATCCGAAAGTCAAAAAAGCGGTACTGGCGGAAACCGAGCAGAAAGTGCGCCCGGAAACCGTGCTGGCCTCAAATACCTCCACCATCCCAATTGGCGAACTGGCAAGCGCCCTGGAACGTCCGGAAAACTTTTGCGGAATGCACTTCTTCAACCCGGTACACCGGATGCCGCTGGTTGAAATCATTCGCGGCGAGAAGAGTTCAGACGAAACCATTGCCAAAGTCGTCGCCTGGGCAAGCAAAATGGGCAAGACGCCGATTGTAGTCAACGACTGCCCCGGCTTCTTTGTTAACCGCGTGCTGTTCCCCTATTTCGCCGGTTTCAGTCAACTGCTGCGCGACGGCGCGGATTTCCGCAAGGTCGATAAAGTGATGGAAAAACAGTTCGGCTGGCCGATGGGCCCGGCCTATCTGCTGGATGTTGTCGGCATTGATACCGCGCATCACGCGCAGGCGGTAATGGCGGCAGGCTTCCCGCAACGGATGAAGAAAGAGTATCGCGACGCGATCGACGCATTGTTTGACGCCAGCCGTTTTGGGCAAAAAAACGGTCTGGGCTTCTGGCGCTATAAAGAAGACAACAAGGGTAAGCCGAAGAAAGAAGAAGATGCCGCGGTGGATGACCTGCTGGCAAGCGTCAGCCAGCCGAAACGCGACTTCAGCGACGACGAGATAATCGCCCGTATGATGATCCCGATGATTAACGAAGTGGTTCGCTGTCTGGAAGAAGGCATTATCGCAAGCCCGGCGGAAGCCGATATGGCGCTGGTCTACGGCCTGGGCTTCCCTCCGTTCCACGGCGGCGCATTCCGCTGGCTGGATACACATGGCAGCGCGAAATATCTTGATATGGCGCAGCAGTATCAACACCTCGGCCCGCTGTATGAAGTGCCGGAAGGGCTGCGTAATAAAGCGCGCCATAACGAACCGTATTATCCCCCGGTTGAACCAGCCCGTCCGGTTGGTTCTCTGAAAACGGCTTAAGGAGTCACAATGGAACAGGTTGTCATTGTCGATGCTATTCGCACCCCGATGGGCCGTTCGAAGGGCGGCGCGTTTCGCAACGTGCGGGCAGAAGATCTCTCCGCCCACTTAATGCGTAGCCTGCTGGCGCGTAATCCGTCGCTTACAGCGGCGACCCTCGATGATATTTACTGGGGCTGCGTACAACAAACGCTGGAGCAAGGCTTCAACATTGCCCGTAACGCCGCGCTGCTGGCAGAAATTCCCCATTCGGTACCGGCGGTCACCGTCAACCGTCTGTGTGGTTCCTCGATGCAGGCGTTACACGATGCAGCGCGAATGATCATGACCGGCGATGCGCAGGTTTGTCTGGTTGGCGGCGTGGAGCATATGGGGCACGTGCCGATGAGTCACGGCGTGGATTTTCACCCGGGTCTGAGTCGCAACGTCGCCAAAGCGGCAGGGATGATGGGGCTAACGGCGGAAATGCTCTCCCGCCTGCACGGCATTAGCCGGGAAATGCAGGACCAGTTCGCCGCGCGTTCTCACGCTCGCGCCTGGGGCGCCACCCAGTCTGGCGCATTCAAAACGGAGATTATCCCGACTGGCGGTCATGATGCAGACGGCGTGTTGAAGCAGTTTAACTACGATGAAGTGATCCGCCCGGAAACCACGGTCGAAGCGCTATCAACACTGCGTCCGGCATTTGATCCGGTTAGTGGCACGGTCACGGCGGGCACCTCATCCGCGCTTTCCGATGGCGCAGCCGCCATGCTGGTAATGAGCGAAAGTCGTGCCCGTGAGCTGGGTCTGAAACCTCGCGCCCGTATTCGTTCAATGGCAGTGGTGGGTTGTGATCCGTCAATTATGGGTTACGGGCCGGTTCCGGCGTCAAAACTGGCGTTGAAAAAAGCGGGACTGTCGGCCAGCGATATCGATGTGTTTGAGATGAACGAAGCGTTTGCCGCACAGATCCTGCCATGCATTAAGGATCTGGGATTGATGGAGCAGATAGACGAGAAGATCAACCTCAACGGCGGCGCGATCGCGCTTGGTCATCCGCTCGGCTGCTCCGGAGCACGTATCAGCACCACGCTTATCAACCTGATGGAGCGCAAAGACGCGCAGTTTGGTCTGGCGACGATGTGTATTGGTCTGGGTCAGGGCATCGCCACGGTGTTTGAGCGGGTTTAATCAAAGATAATATCCCCTAAATAACTCGCATTGCAGCGCAGCGGCAACTGAGCGAATCCCCGGGAACATAGATAACTATGTGCCCGGGGTGAGCAAAGGCAGCCAACAAAGAGGCTGCGCGAATTATGACGGGAAACAGTTTAGTTGCCGTTTTTCCCGCCCGTCAGGGGCGGGTTTTTTCACCGTATGGCCCGCTCTACTCAGTAAGCGCTTTGGTCAGGCTAAATGGCATAGCCTGATATCCACGCGCACCATGTATTTGCATTTCGACCACAGGCTCTTTTTCTCCCCATTTGAACTCTTCCAGATACGGATTAGGCAAGCTGGTAAATGCGCCTACCGACAAATCAAACGCACCACCTGCTGTTGCGGAATACACGAACACAGAATTCTTGTCAGTCTGGTACTCGGTGATAGAGGTTACCGGGCTAAACCACTCGTTCCCGCGCTCTTTACCGTATTGCCAGATCTGTTGGACTGTCTTGTTTTTCTGGTCGATTTTGTAAATCACGGAGCGGCTGTATTTCATACTCTGCATAGCAGGCTGTTCTAAGCCGCGGCCATCGCCATTGTCGAAAGCGGAAAGGTATAAGATATCGCCTTTACTCTTACTATCAATTTTAAAGGCCGTATGTTGCGTCCATGTCCAGTCGAAGTCACCCTCGCAGCCACTGTCCTGGCAAGCAATTTTTTGGCCTTTGCTATCCACTGGCGTCAGAATTGCGGCATTAAATGGCGCTTTCCAGCCAGCAGGCGTACCCAGTATCCACTTCACTTTCTTATCGCGGCCGATTTTGATAATCGCACTCTGGTGGCGGGAGCTGATGATGATGGAATCATCTTCACTGTCATAGTCGACGCTGTTGACATGCGCCCAGTTGCGGCCAGCCCCACTACCCACGATATCCCCGAATTTGTCGGAGGAGTCCAGCGCCGCCAGATCTTCTTCGCTCAACGTATGGCCGGACTGGCTGGCGTCGATATTCAGGCACACAGCGCCCTGATCGAGGGTTTTCATTATCACATCACGATAAGGATCGAGGATATCAAACAGACGCCATTCATCCACTACCACGCCGTTCTGATCAACTTCGGCAATCACATCACGCACGGTACGAACATTTTTTCCATCAGGACGTTTATAGTTAGAGCTGGCTACACGCAGGAAGTAGTGACCGTTGGCCGCGTTATCCATTGAGTGTGAAAAATCGTTATAATTATCCGGCAGGCGGCGGTTAAAGATTTCACGCCCCATGATATCGTATTTCACATAACGCTGACCGTAGCCCCATGATAGTGCGCCATCCTGGTTTTGTTTAAAGCCCATCATAACGCCAGCACGATAAATTGACTTTAAATCATAAATTGAACTTGGATTCATAAACCAACGAATATCACCGGAGGTGTCGATAATAGCGTTAGCTGTAGTGAAGTTCCATTCTAATGCACCCCCAGTAGGGTTGTTCCAGACAGTACGCGTTCCATTCCCAGACTTATCTTTCGTATTATTCAAAAGATACAAGCGATCTTTAAATTCTGGGGAAACCTTTTTAACATCGATAGTAAAGAGTGCTGATTGTTCTTCTTTTGTACCCGCTGATTCAATATAGGCAGGCGGTGCATACATTTTATAGCTTTCTTTTATATTTTCGGTTTTACTACCCTGGATTCTTGTATATTCAACTTCAACGGTATTGACATAATCTGGGTAAAGACCAAAGACGGGAATACCGCCATACGTTAAAAGGTATTTATTATTAACTTTATACGCGATCTCCTGGCCATTTTCTTTGGGTACAATCCGTACATGCACGTCACGTAACTGGTAACCGCCATTACGAATAACGGCGGTTAGCGGCGCGATATCATAGGGGTTCATAACAACTTCGCCAATTTTTCCCTGGACCTGATAGTCCACTTTAGCGCCGCTGGCGCCGCCGATGGCGAAAGCAGTAGAAGGTACTGATGACAAAATTGCAACAGATAATGCGAGAGAAGTTAAAGCATATTTAAATTTCATAACACTCTCCATCTTATAAATAAATAACTAACTTTCCATTTTATGTTTCTTTTATAAAAATAAATGAAGCATATATAATTAACTATTTTTATTGATAGCCTCAGGACATAATATTACTTAATTTATTACACGCAATACAAAGCCTGTAGATATTCAATATCATAAGGTTTTATAGTTGACGATTAATTAATATTTAAGAGGACTTTTAGGTAGGCTAACGTAAAAAGGGACGCTACTGCGTCCCATAGAATAGTTAAATAAATGCGAACGCATCGCCAAACAGACGATCTTCCCGCGCGTTACGCTCATGACAGAACAGATCGCGGGCGATTTTCGCCATCTCAAAACGTCCGGCAATATAAATATCGTGCCCCGCCAGCGTACCATAATCCTGCAATACCGCCGTAAGTACCGTTCCTGTACGTCCACGCCAGCCTTCTTCCGGCTGCTCAACAACAGGTTCAATACGCAAATTCGGATGGTTAACAGAGAGTGCTTCCAGCTCAGAGAGATCATAGAGGTGCTTTTCTTCGCGGCCGCCCCAGTAAATAGTAACATCGCGGTTCGGGTTGCGCGCTAACGCCGTCAACAGGATGGAGCGCACATAAGAAAAGCCCGTACCGCCCGCGATCAGAATCAACGGACGCTCTTCATCATCACGTAGCCAGGCGTCGCCATGCGGAATATCGACGACGATTTCCCGGTCTTTTAGAATCCGATCCATGACCGCCATCGCATACAAATTGAGCTCGGAAGCGCCAATGTGTAATTCAATAAACCCTTTCTCGTCCGGCGTTGAGGCCATTGAAAACGGGCGTTTGTCACGCTCGTCCATTACGACCATCAAATACTGACCAGCGCGGAATGTAAACGCCGCGTCCGGCACTAAACGAACCCGATATACGGTATCGGTGATAGCTTCTACCGAGGTCACTTTACAGCTTAAGGTTGTCATGCGCTCCCTCTGTCGGGTGTCGGGTCAATACCGACATTTTTCAAGCCGAGTCGCCGCAGCCTGAAATGTCGATGTCCGCTTTCAGTTATTTAAAGATAGCCAGCTCATCCCAAATCGCATCAATACGCGCGGTAACTTCAGGATCTTTAACAATAGGACGACCCCACTCGCGTTGGGTTTCGCCCGGCCATTTGTTTGTGGCATCCAGCCCCATTTTTGAACCCAGCCCGGAGACCGGCGAGGCAAAATCCAGGTAGTCAATCGGCGTATTTTCAACCAGCACCGTATCCCGCGCAGGGTCCATACGGGTGGTAATCGCCCAGATCACATCATTCCAGTCGCGTGCGTTAACGTCATCATCGCAAACGATAACAAATTTCGTATACATAAACTGGCGCAAAAACGACCAGACGCCCATCATGACGCGTTTCGCATGACCAGCGTACTGCTTTTTCATCGTCACTACCGCCAGGCGGTAAGAACACCCTTCCGGCGGCAGATAAAAGTCGACGATTTCCGGAAACTGTTTTTGCAGAATAGGCACGAAGACTTCATTGAGTGCCACCCCTAATACCGCAGGCTCATCGGGCGGGCGCCCGGTATAGGTGGAGTGATAGATGGCATCCTCACGCTGCGTAATATGCGTGACGGTAAAGACCGGAAAGTTATCCACTTCATTATAATAGCCCGTATGATCGCCATACGGTCCTTCCGGCGCCATCTCTCCCGGCTCAATGTAACCTTCAAGGATAATCTCGGCGCTGGCAGGCACTTCCAGATCGTTAGAAAGGCATTTAACCACTTCAGTTTTCGTGCCGCGCAGCAGGCCCGCAAAGGCATACTCCGACAGAGTATCGGGAACAGGAGTCACGGCGCCAAGAATCGTCGCCGGATCGGCGCCCAATGCGACGGAGACCGGGAAACGTTCACCCGGACGCGCGGCTAACCACTCCTGAAAATCCAGCGCGCCGCCGCGATGAGAAAGCCAGCGCATAATCAGCTTATTTTTACCTATCAACTGCTGACGATAAATGCCCAGGTTTTGCCGCTCTTTGTGCGGACCACGCGTTACCGTCAGTCCCCAGGTAATCAGCGGCGCGGCGTCGTCCGGCCAACAGGTCATGACAGGAAGACGCGTTAAATCGACATCATCGCCAGACGCGATTTTCTGCTGGCAAGGCGCGCCGCGTAACCGTTTCGTCGGCATATTCAGCACTTGCTTAAACTGCGGCAGCTTGTCAAACAGATCGCGAAAGCCTTTCGGCGGCTCAGGTTCTTTCAGAAACGCTAATAATTTACCCACTTCCCGTAATGCGGAAACATCATCCTGCCCCATGCCCATCGCCACGCGTTTTGGCGTGCCAAAAAGGTTGCACAGCACCGGCATGGCGTAGCCTTTAGGATTTTCAAACAGCAACGCCGGTCCACCGGCACGCAGCGTGCGGTCAGCGATTTCCGTGATTTCCAGATGAGGATCCACAGGTAGCGTGATGCGTTTTAGTTCCCCCTGCTGCTCAAGTAGCGTCAGGAAGTCGCGTAAATCGTGATATTTCATGGCGTCCATTGTAGCCTCTTGGTAAGCGCATCATTATACGGCGTTCATCATCGGGATGCTGTATTTTTGTTAAATTAGCGTGAACTCTGGCAACCAACGCTAATCCAGATACGGCTTAAAGGATGAAGTGTATAATTAACTTCGCGCATGGCTTTTGCTATGCTTGCGCCCCGAACAAGCGGATAAGAGTCATTATGCAATCCTGGTATTTACTGTACTGCAAACGCGGGCAACTTCAGCGTGCTCAGGAACACCTCGAAAGACAAGCGGTAAGTTGCCTGACACCGATGATCACCCTGGAAAAAATGGTACGCGGAAAACGTACCTCCGTCAGCGAACCGCTCTTTCCTAATTATCTGTTCGTTGAATTTGATCCGGAAGTGATACATACCACTACAATCAACGCCACGCGCGGCGTCAGCCATTTTGTGCGCTTTGGCGCGCATCCTGCGATCGTGCCTTCCAGCGTTATTCATCAGCTTTCTATCTACAAGCCCGAAGGCGTTGTCGATCCTGAAACCCCCTATCCCGGCGATAGCGTCATCATCACGGAAGGCGCATTTGAAGGGCTGAAAGCGATTTTTACCGAACCGGATGGCGAAACGCGTTCGATGTTACTGCTTAATTTACTCAATAAAGAAGTGAAGCAGAGCGTAAAAAACACCGGTTTTCGCAAGATTTAGCGATCGTTCAGAATACGACCTCAAATAAGGTTCTGGCGTTGGCATCTGTCATCGCCGCTAACCATTGCGGATCTTCACCACGCCATAGCGCAATGCGCTCCAGGATGTGAGGCAGATACGCGGGCTCGTTGCGTCGTGACGTTGGTTTCGGCGTAAGATCGCGAGGCAACAGATACGGCGCGTCGGTTTCTATCAGTAGCTTTTCCGCTGGAATAAACGGTAAGAGTTCACGTAGCTCAAGTCCGCGTCGTTCGTCGCAAACCCACCCGGTAATACCGATATAGAGCCCTCTGTCCACACAGGCCTGCATTTGCTGGCGTGAACCGGTAAAGCAGTGCAGTATTGCACCAGGAAGACTATCCAGCCAGGGATCAAGCAATGCCAGAAATCGCTCATGCGCGTCCCGGCAGTGCATAAAGACTGGCATCTGCAATTCGGCGGCAATTTGTAGCTGCGCCTGAAAGGCACGCTCCTGCTCCTGCGGCGTGGAAAAATTGCGATTGAAATCCAGCCCGCACTCACCGATAGCGACGACTTCCGGCTGGTTCGCCAGCGCAATAATGGCGTCTTCAGACGCGGATGACCACTGACTGCTGTCATGGGGATGGACGCCAGCCGTCGACCAACAATGGGGGTAGCGCCGCGCCAATTTTAACGCCTGCTGACTTTCATGGATGTTCGTTCCGGTCAGTAGCATACCTTTTACTCCCGCCGCAAACGCACGGGCGACCACATCATCACGATCTTTTGCAAACTGGCTACTGGTTAAATTAACGCCAATATCAAACATGCTTGCCCCCATATGACAACCGCCCTGGCGGGCGGTTGTGTTTAGTCTTCAGTGTGCTCGGCCTTTTCGGTTTCGGCCTCGTTATCTTCGTCGCGCGTCCGTCGCTTACCGACATAAAAGCGTGAGCAGAAAACGCCAATTTCAAACAGGCAGTACATCGGTATCGCCAGCAACGTTTGCGAGAAAACATCTGGCGGCGTAAGCAGCATTCCCACAATGAATGCCCCGACCAGGATATAAGGCCGTTTTTTACGCAAATCTTCTGGCGTGGTGATGCCCATCCAGCACAGCAACACAATCGCCACCGGCACTTCAAAGGCTACGCCAAAGGCCATAAAAAGCGCCATAACAAAGCTAAGATAGCTGGCGATATCTGTCGAAACCTGTACCCCTTCCGGCGCCGTATGCGTCAGGAAACCAAAGGCCAAAGGGAATACGACAAAATAGGCGAAGGCCATACCAATGTAGAAAAGCAGCGAGCTGGATACCAGCAGCGGTACGACCAGACGACGCTCATGCTTATACAGCGCCGGGGCGATAAAGGCCCAAACCTGGTACAAAATGACAGGCGCGGATAAGATCAAAGACACCATGAAGGTGAGTTTGATAGGCGTAAAAAACGGCGACGCCACATCCGTCGCAATCATTGTCGCCCCTTGCGGCATCTGTTTAATCAGCGGTGCGGCGACTAAATGATAAATATCATTGGCGAAATAAATTAACGCCAGAAAAATCAGAAGTACTGCGACGATGCAGTTTAGCAGGCGCTTACGCAACTCGATCAGATGCGTGATAAGCGGTTGAGTATCTTCTACAGCCATGTTTACGGTTTATCACTCGACGAGGGGGAAGATTCGACAACAGGCGCAGCGGATTTCTTCTCGGCGTCTATCGTGGCTACGGAAGCGGTTTCCGTCGACTCAGGCTCGTTAGCTTTAACGGGCTCCGGCTTTTGTTCCGGCGCGCTCGCCTGTGTTTCAGCGGCGACAGGGGTGACGCCCTCATGCTGCGTTTCGTTCCCTTTTACCACCGGATTATGGATGGTATGCGCTTCATCGCTCGCTTGTTCGGGATCGTTAGCGCTGTAGGTGCGTTTCATCGACTCCGCCGCCTGACGCAGTTCATCCATAGATGCTTTCAGTTCGGGAGTCAGATTTTCCAGGCTCGCCTTTTCGACTTTTTTCAGACTGTCCTGGAACTCCTGAAGTTTCAGTTCCTGAGTCAGTTCATTCTGAACCGTTGTCGCAAGGGATCGCAACGCGCGAATCCAGCCCGCTACCGTTTTTACCGCTACTGGCAATCGTTGCGGCCCCAACACAATGAGGCCGATAACGAACACTAACAGCAGTTCGCTAAAACCGATATCAAACACGGATTATACCTGCTCTTTATCTTGGCTTTTAGCGTCTTCCTTTTTCGCTTCGCCTTGCTTATCCGCGATAGATTTAGCGGTAAAATCAGCGTCCTGACTGGTTTTATCCTGTTTGGCATCATCATCGCTCATGGCCTTTTTAAAGCCTTTGATAGACGCGCCAAGATCGGAACCGATGGAACCGAGTTTTTTGGTGCCGAACAGCAGTACGACGATAACGGCAACAATCAACAACTGCCAAATACTGATACCACCCATACATGTTCCTCTGTGATAGATGATGAATTATTAGGGCCGCATTATACACATTATCCTTCGCGCTGCCTCTTTGTTAACCGCTTTCGCCCGCCCTATTCACATACTTTTACATACGACCGGGACGACATTGACTTGCGGCCTGAGTACTGCCTCGAGTGATAATATGTACCTGCGTGACACAACCGGCGTTGAGCGATAAAAAATCTCAACGAGTTTTACGCCAGCCAACCAGCCAGACAACTACGCCGCCGACCATGAGCCAGCCAGGCATCAATCCCCATTCAGGGCGGTTGACGAGTAAGAATGACCCGCTCAGTAACAGCGTTGCGCCAATTCCCAATAAATAACGAGACTGACTTTGGCGCACATGGTTTACCTGTAACTCGCGCGCAATCTTATCAACACTGTGCTGTAAATATTTGCCCTGGCGCAAACTGTCGTACACCAGTTCAGGTATTTCTGGCATTTTTTCGACCCAGAACGGCGCTTTTTCTTTAAGAGCCCGCGTGAGAGCCGGAATACCCACCTGATCTTTGATCCAGGACTCAAGAAACGGCTTCGCCGTTTTCCACAAATCAAGCTGAGGATAAAGTTGCCGCCCAACCCCTTCAACATACAATAATGTTTTCTGCAACAACACCAGTTGCGGCTGGACTTCCATGTTAAATCGACGCGCTGTATTGAAAAGGTTTAACAACACATGACCAAACGAGATTTCCGCGAGCGGCTTTTCAAAGATAGGTTCACAGACGGTGCGGATGGCAAACTCAAAATCTTCAACGTTGGTATCTGGCGGAACCCAACCTGAATCGACATGCAGCTCCGCCACCTTTCGGTAATCGCGGTTAAAAAACGCGATAAAGTTTTCTGCCAGATAGCGCTTATCTTCTTTGTTTAGCGACCCGACGATACCGCAGTCAATGCCGATATATTGCGGATTTTCAGGGTGTTCATGGCTGACAAAAATATTTCCCGGATGCATGTCCGCATGGAAAAAGCTGTCGCGGAAAACCTGGGTGAAGAAAACTTTAACCCCGCGTTCCGCCAGCAGTTTCATGTTGGTGCCGTTCTTTTCCAGCGCCGCCACATCCGAAACCGGAATGCCGTATATCCGCTCCATCACCATCATGTTCTGGCTACAGTAATCGGAGTACACCTCCGGGATATACAGCATGGGACTATTTTCAAAATTGCGGCGTAACTGAATCGCGTTGGCCGATTCCCGCAGCAGATTCAGCTCATCGATCAGCGTTTTCTCATACTCACGCACCACTTCCGTCGGGCGCAGACGACGCCCATCCGGCAACAGGCGTGGTACCCAGCGAGCAAGGCGATAAATCAGTTTCAGGTCTGCCTGAATTACCGGCAAAATATCCGGGCGAATGACCTTAATAACCACTTCTTTACCGTTTGATTTCAATCGCGCGGTATGTACCTGGGCGATTGACGCCGACGCTAAAGGCTGGATATCAAAGTCGTCAAACCAGGCTTCGACAGGTAGCCCCCCCATCGCCTCTTCAATCTGGGCTTTCGCCAGCCGACCATCGAATGGCGCGACTTTATCCTGGAGCAAAGCGAGCTGATCGGCGATTTGCGGCGGGAACAGGTCACGGCGCGTGGAAAGCATCTGACCAAATTTGATCCAGACCGGTCCCAGCTCTTGCAATGCCAGTCTTAATCGTTCACCCAGCAATTTATCTTTATGCCGGTTTGGCATCCAGAACAGCGAATAGCGCCATAATCGGAGTGGCAGTGTAAGACGCATTCGGGGGATGAGTTCATCAAGGCCGTAGCTTAAAAACGTGCGGATGATGAAATATAGGCGCCGTACTTCACCTGGCGTCATTTGGCCTCCAGTTTTTCCAGCCGTGTGGTCAGAGAATCTACGGCGCGCTCAATAGCCGCGGTTTCTTCGGCAAACCATGCGACTTCCAGCGGGCCAGGCGCCATACGCCACTCTTCAGTGATCGCTTCAGCGGCATAACGCTGCTGGCGTTGAAACCCGTGGCGCAGGAATTTAGCCCCGCCACGCACGACCTTACCGATACTTTCCGCCGCAATATCACCCGTGTATGGCGCCAACAGCTCCGCAGGATCGAATTCGGCGAGATCGGCGAGCGCCACAAAATTTTGCACGACCTGAATATCGCCCTGCACTTCCAGTTCGCCGCTGCGAATAAGCGCGGCCAACTGCTGACGATCGCGTAGTTTTGGCAAAACGCTAGCTTGAGTGATTACCGTACAGTCCGCTTCGCCTTCCCATGCCCCCAGCACATCAACCTGGCGTTCGCTGAATACCAGGACTAATGGCGTCGAAAATCCCTTTAGCTTCACACACAGTACTTTTCCCTGTAATCGCGTTCTGGCTGATTTCAGCGCTGGCGAACGATACAGAAACGTATTGAGGAGACCTTCAATTCCTGCGGTCACTAAGGGTTTAAAAGGCATTCCACCCTCCTAGAATTTATAACCACGGTGCAATGCCACAACGCCCGCCGTCAGATTGTAATAATCCACGCTCTCAAATCCGGCGTCCTGCATCATGGCTTTTAAGGTATCCTGATCGGGATGCATACGGATGGATTCCGCGAGATACCGATAGCTATCCGCATCGTTCGCGACCATCGAGCCAATACGCGGTAAAATATGGAAAGAATAGGCGTCATACGCTTTACTCAGCGGCTCAATAATAGGCTTGGAAAATTCAAGCACCAGTAAACGTCCGCCGGGTTTCAACACACGGAACATTGACCGCAGCGCTTTTTCTTTTTCCGTTACATTGCGCAAACCAAACGAAATGGTAATGCAATCAAACGTATTATCAGGGAAAGGCAGAGCTTCGGCATTCGCCTGCACATACTCTACGTTGCCGATCACGCCGATATTACGCAGCTTCTCACGCCCCATTTTGAGCATAGAATCATTAATATCCGCCAGGATAACTTTGCCAGTTTCCCCGACCATACGTGAAAATTTCGCGGTAAGATCGCCCGTACCGCCCGCTAAATCGAGAACGGTTTGTCCACGACGCACGCCACTGCAATCAATGGTGAAGCGCTTCCACAAACGATGAATGCCAAATGACATTAAATCATTCATCACATCGTATTTTGACGCCACAGAATGAAAAACGTGGGCCACCATGTCAGCTTTCTGCTCTTTAGCGACGGTCTGAAAGCCAAAGTGCGTCGTTTCTTGTGAATCTTCCACCATCTCAGTGCCTGCTTATCGATAAAAATGTTCAAGAAGTGTAACAGATTGGGCCAATTTGCCCTACTCTGCGCCAGGACTAAACTACTCCGTATGGGTTAACTTAACTGCTGCTTCACCCGTTCATCATTGGGATAATGTTCATCCTGCCGCCCTTCAGGGATCGATCGTAAACGATATTCTTCATCTTGCGTAACGGCCTGTTCCGCTAAATCCGGATTAATCTCGCGTTTGATTTCCACGCCTAGCCCCCGGAAGGCCTCTGCCTGCGCCAAAACGTTGCCACGCCCCGACGCAAGTTTTTTCATCGCCTGGCGGTAGTTATCCTGCGCTTTATCCAGACTCTGACCGATCGCTGACATATCATCAACGAACAACCGCATTTTATCGTAGAGCTTACTGGCTCTGTCTGCGATGTGCTGCGCATTGCGGCTCTGGTGTTCATAGCGCCACAGGTTGGCGATTGTCCGTAACGCCACCAGCAGCGTCGTGGGGCTTACCAGCATAATGTTATTTTTTAGCGCCTCGGTTATCAGTTCGGGCTGTTTATCTAACGCCAGCAGGAAAGCGGGTTCTACGGGGATAAACATCAGAACATAGTCCAGCGAGCGGAGGCCGGGAAGCTGCTGGTAGTCTTTACGCCCCAGTAAGCGAATATGATTGCGCACCGAGGCGATGTGCTCTTGTAAAGCGGCCTCGCGCGTATAGTCATCTTCAGCGTTAAAGTAACGCTCGTAGGCGACCAACGTCATTTTAGCGTCGATGACCACATCTTTGCCCTGCGGCAAGCGGACGATGACATCCGGCTGCATCCGCGAGCGCGCATCGTTCTCAATACTAACCTGGGTTTCGTATTCGTAGCCTTCACGCAGTCCGGATGCCTCCAGCACCCGCGCCAGCACAACTTCGCCCCAGTTTCCTTGCGCCTTATTGTCCCCTTTCAGGGCGCGCGTCAGGTTGATCGCTTCCTGCGCCATTTGCGCGTTAAGCTGCTGCAAATTACGAATTTCGTGCGCCAGCGTATGCCGCTCCTGCGCTTCTTTGCCAAAACTCTCCTGAACCTGGCGGCGAAAACCGTCCAGTTGCTCACGCAGCGGCGTCAGCAGGCTATTCAGGCTTTGTCGGTTTTGTTCGTCTACGCGACGATTACTGTGTTCAAAGATACGGTTCGCCAGATTTTCAAACTGCTCGCTTAAACGCTGTTCGCTGTTGATCATCTGACGGATTTTGTCTTCCGCGTGTTGTTGAGTCGCTTCCAGACGGGTCGTGACTTCACGCAGATCGGCTTCCAGAGAGGTATTAATACTGTGCAGGCTACGCAGTTCGTTATTAAGTAACTCGCATTCACTGCGCCAGTGCGCTTCTTGCGCTAATTGCTGCCGGGCCGCGCTAAGTTCGATATCCAGCTCACGCCGTTCTTCGATAAGATCGGCGCGGATTTGATCGGCGTGCGCTTTCGTCGCCAGCCAGCCAATCACCGCCCCAGCCGCCAGCGCCACGACGGCGCTTATCATAAGAGTAATATCCACAACACCTCTCCTGGAACCACACTGTCCTGCACAAAATAGAATTGTGCTGTATAAACGTCCAGTTTAAAAGGGATTTCCTGCGAGGCGCCACGCAAAAAGAAAAGGCCGAACGCGTCGGCCTTTGCAAAAGAGAGGAGAATTACAGCAGACGACGGGCCGCTTCCACGACGATTTTCACCGCGTGGCTTTCAGTTTGTTTCATCGTTTCCGCATTCGGAATCTCTTGTTGGGTACGGTTGACGATAACGCCCGCCACCATACCTGCGCGTAACCCCTGGCTTGCGCACATGGTTAACAGCGTAGCGGATTCCATTTCGTAGTTCATTACGCCCATCGCCTGCCACTCTTCCATAGAGCCTTTGAAGCGACGAACAACGCGGCCAGAATAGGTGTCATAACGTTCCTGACCCGGATAGAAAGTGTCGGAAGAGGCGGTTACGCCAACGTGAGTCGTGGCGCCAATCGATTTCGCGGCTTCAACCAGCGCAGTGGTGCAGGCAAAGTCGGCAACCGCCGGGAATTCCATCGGCGCAAAATGCAGGCTCGCCCCATCCAGACGTACGGATGCGGTCGTTACCAGAACGTCGCCGACGTTGATGTGCGGCTGAATAGCCCCCGTGGTGCCGATACGCAAGAAGGTACGAATACCCAGTTGCGCCAGTTCTTCCACGGCAATAGAAGTAGACGGGCCGCCGATACCGGTAGAGCAAACGATAACTGCTTTGCCATCCAGCTCAGCGCGCCAGGAGGTGAATTCGCGGTGAGATGCCAGCTTAACCGGCTTATCCATCAGCGCGGCGATCTTTTCCACACGCTCAGGATCGCCAGGGACGATGGCGAGCTGGGCCCCTTGTAAATCGTTTTTGGTGAGGCCGAGATGAAAAACATCAGACTTGGACATATAAAACTCCTCTGTGAATCGGGTTTGTCAGAAGAAGCAAAAAGACACTTTACCTAAGGCATAAAGATATTTTCGTGACAGCCATCACTATGGCGTAAAACAATTGCACTCGCTTACCATTAAAAAGTGATGTACATCACAATAAATAATCAATATCGCCAGGCATTGCACAAAAGATAGCCGCTTTAAGGCAATGTGGTTTGTTACACACTGTCTATAGTTAAGATTGCGCTATTTTTTAAGGGTACGGAGAATACCATGACAACGACACATCCATCCGGCTTTGCACCTGCAGCTTCCCCACTTGCCCCTACGATGATTCATACGCCTGATGGGGCCATTAGCGCGGGGATAACGTCGATTCCCTCTCAGGGCGACGATATGCCAGCCTATTACGCCAGACCAAAGGCAAGCGACGGCGCGCTGCCTGTGGTCATTGTGGTACAGGAAATTTTTGGCGTACATGAACACATTCGCGATATTTGCCGACGACTGGCGCTGGAAGGCTATCTCGCTATCGCGCCGGAGCTCTATTTCCGCGAAGGCGACCCCAATGATTTCGCCGATATACCCACATTATTGAGCGGGCTGGTGGCTAAAGTACCCGATTCGCAAGCCCTTGCCGACCTGGATCACGTCGCCAGTTGGGCTTCGCGCAACGGCGGGGATGCGCATCGGCTAATGATCACCGGTTTTTGTTGGGGAGGCCGGATTACCTGGCTGTACGCCGCGCACAACCCACAGTTAAAAGCGGCGGTAGCGTGGTACGGCAAGCTGGTAGGCGACACGTCACTCAATTCGCCGAAGCATCCCGTTGACATCGCCACCGATCTTAACGCGCCGGTACTGGGTTTATACGGCGGGCAGGATACCAGTATTCCACAGGAGAGCGTGGAAACCATGCGTCAGGCGCTACGCGCCGCTAATGCGAAGGCGGAAATCGTGGTCTATCCCGATGCAGGGCACGCGTTTAATGCCGATTATCGTCCGGGCTACCACGAAGCCTCAGCGAAAGACGGTTGGCAAAGAATGCTGGAATGGTTCGCGCAGTACGGTGGGAAAAAAGGCTAACCACAGCGCATTACGATGTTTGTTGGGCCTACGAGACCGGAGTCGGTGTAGGCTCAACAAAGCGTCATCGCCACGTTAGCTATGCTTTACCACAGCATTTTTTATATTTTTTGCCGCTGCCGCAGGGACAGAGATGGTTACGACTGACGGCTCCTGTATCTTTACGCGCGTCCTGCGCCAGCCAGCGCATGATCGATGCCATCGGATAGCCTTGCGCCAGCAGCTCCCGCCAGACATTCATATACGGCGTAACGTGCTGGAAAAAATGCTTATAGCCCGCACACAAGTAATTATGCGCAGGATGACCGGACGGCGAGACGGCAAAGCGATGCTTCGGACAGCCGCCATGACACGCAAAGCGGTAGTCACAGCGACGACAATCGGCGGTCAGGGTCTCCCGCTTGGCCTCGCCAAACGCAATAGCCCGCTCGCTATTATTTAAGGTTTTGATGCTGTGCTGGTGGATATTCCCCAGCAGATGCTCCGGGTAGACAAAGTGGTCGCAGTTGTAGAGATCGCCGTTCGACTCCAACGCGAAGGCATGTCCACAAGTCTCGGAATGCACACACAGTATCGGCTTCTGCGCCGTCCAGGCGGCTAACGCCACGTCAAACATCTGCACATAGACGCGGTCTACGTCGCGACGAACCCAGATATCAAAGATCTGGTTGAGAAATTCGCCATATTGCCACGACGGTACCGTCCATGGCGCCAGCGTCGCCGCGCTTTCGCCGGGCATCACCAGATTAAGTACCGATGAGTTATCGGTGCTCATTCGCTCCACCAGCGGGATAAACTGAATAAAACGCGATCCCGCCGCCAGAAGAAATTCGTAGACGTCTGCTGCATGACCGACGTTATGTTTTCCCACGACGGTTAAGGTATTAAAGTCGACATGGTGCGCTTTAAGCCGCGCCATTGCTGCGACGACCTGCTCATGAGTTCCTTTTCCAGCGCGATTAAGCCGATAGTGGTTGTGTAACGACGCCGGGCCGTCGATAGAGAGACCGATGAGAAAATGCTGTTCAGCGAAAAAGCGCGCCCACTCGTCATTCACCAGGATGCCGTTCGTCTGCAACGCATGAGTGATTTTTCGCCCATCGCCGTACTTTTCACATAATGCGACAACCCGACGGAAAAACGGTAGCCCCATCATGGTCGGTTCGCCGCCCTGCCAGGCAAAGTCAATGCGGTCGCCACTCTGCGCGGCAATATGCTGGCGTATAAACTGTTCCAGCGTCTCGTCCGACATCCGCCAGTTTTTATTGCGTTCCGGGTACAGCGCCTCTTTTTCAAGATAGAAGCAATATGTGCAATCAATATTGCAGATCGCGCCGCCGGGTTTGGCCATTACGTGACAACCTGCTACCGCCATGTCAGACATCTCCGTTAAAAAATAAGGTTCACCAGCGCCATGAGACAATGCGACGTTTACCGTCGCCAGGGAACATAACAGAATGGAAAACCTCGTTTTGTGCTATGAGAGCGCTGGGCGATCATGACAGGAAAAACGATCTGCGAGGCAATAAAATCCGCCGCGCTGCTTCCGGGGACACTATCCGCCTGATTGTTATTCATACGGAGAACCTTTTTATTATCAAGATCGCCAAATAGCCAGATCCTGAAAAAGACAGCGCGGAAAATAAGAAAAAGGGAAATGAGAAGAAAGAGGCGCTGTTAATCAGGTCAGACACGGGCGCTACCCGTCAAAAGGTAGCGCCGCATTGCTGTCGGATAAACGCAGCGGCCAGGATGGGTTATTTCGCCTGACGCAGATTGTGCGCCGCTTTGACCATGTTCGCTAACGCCGCGCGGGTTTCCGGCCAACCGCGAGTTTTCAGACCGCAGTCCGGATTCACCCACAGGCGTTGTGCCGGAATACGCTGTGCCGCCTTCTTCAGCAGGGCTTCAATCCACTCGACGCTCGGCACGTTCGGCGAGTGAATATCGTACACGCCCGGCCCGATTTCGTTCGGGTAGTCGAACGCTTCGAACGACTCCAGCAACTCCATATCCGAGCGGGAGGTCTCAATGGTGATCACATCCGCGTCCAGCGCGGCGATCGAATCCATAATGTCGTTGAACTCGCAGTAACACATGTGGGTGTGGATCTGAGTTTCATCCTTCGCCACCGCCGCGTTGATGCGGAAGGCTTCCACACCCCATTCCAGATAGGCGTCCCAGTCGCTGCGACGCAGCGGTAGACCTTCGCGCAGCGCCGGTTCGTCGATCTGAATAATCCCAATCCCCGCCGCCTCCAGATCCGCGACTTCATCACGCAGCGCCAGCGCAATCTGTTTCGCAATCGTTTCGCGGGTCACGTCTTCGCGGGGGAATGACCAGCAAAGAATAGTCACCGGGCCAGTCAACATCCCTTTTACCGGCTTGTCGGTCAGCGACTGGGCATATTTCGCCCACTCCACGGTAATCGGTGCCGGACGGCTGATATCGCCAATCACTACCGGCGGTTTCACACAGCGGGAGCCATAGCTTTGCACCCAACCATTCTGGGTAAAGACGAAGCCGTCCAGATGCTCGCCGAAGTATTCCACCATGTCGTTTCGCTCGGCTTCGCCGTGTACCAGCACATCCAGCCCTAAACGCTCCTGCTCAATGATAGCCTGTTTGATATGTTCGGCGATGCCGGTGCGGTAGTGGTTCGCGTCGAGGTTGCCCTTTTTGAAGTCCAGACGCAGACCGCGAATTTCCGTGGTTTGCGGAAACGAACCGATAGTCGTCGTCGGCCAGGCGGGAAGTTTAAAGCGGGCGCGTTGCGCTTCAGCGCGCACCTCATACGGATTCTCACGCTGGCTGTCCTGCGCAGTGATCGCCGCCAGGCGTTTTTCTACCGCGGCATTATGTACGCGGCGGGAGTGACGACGAGCCTGAATCGGTGCGCTCCATTCCTCAAGCGCCGCCGTTTCGCCGCTGTTCAGCGCATCGCGCAGCAACGCCAGTTCACCGCATTTTTGCAGCGCAAAGGCAAACCAGCTTTTTACTTCCGTATCCAGACGCGTTTCAACGCTGAGATCGATCGGGCTGTGCAGTAAAGAGCAGGAGGATGCTACCCACAGCGCGCGTTTGCCCACAATGGCATTAATCTGCGCATATTTTTCGGTCAAATCGGCGCGCCAGACATTACGCCCGTTAATCAAGCCTGCAGAAAGCAGCCAGTCGACCGGCAGACGTTGATGCAGTTCCGCTACATCATCTTTGCCATGAATGAGGTCAACATGTAGCCCCTGTACCGGTAGCGCGATAATAGTGTCCAGGTTTGGCGTCACGCCTTCAAAATAGGTCGTCAGCAACAGCTTCACCTGGCCGGCGAGCGCGTCGTAAGCCGGTTTGAAGGCATCCAGCCACGCCTGCGGCAGTTCCAGCACCAGCGCTGGCTCATCAATTTGGACCCACTCAATACCACGCTTCGCCAGTTCAGCCAGCACGTGCTGATACACTGGCAAAATGTCTTTCAGCAACGTCAGGCGGTCAAACGGCTCGCCTTTCACTTTACCCAGCCACAGATACGTGACAGGCCCCAGCAGTACGGGTTTGATCTTATGCCCCAGCGCCAGCGCTTCGTCCACTTCCTCCAGCAACTGTGTCCAGGTGAGTCTGAACTGCTGGCCTTTGCTGAACTCCGGTACTATGTAGTGATAGTTAGTATTAAACCATTTGGTCATTTCCGCTGCCGCCGCCGGTTCGCCGGTTGGCGCGCGACCGCGGCCAATGCGGAACAGAGTGTCGATGTCCACGGAACCGTCGTTGTTCTGATGACGAGCCGGCACATTGCCTAACAGCAGGCTGGTGGTCAGAACATGGTCGTACCAGGCAAAGTCGCCTACCGGTAACAGGTCAATACCCGCTTGTTTCTGCTGCTCCCAGTGACGCGCGCGCAGTTCGCGCCCCACCGCCAGTAACGCTTCACGCGTTGAGTTCCCCGCCCAGTAGCTCTCTTGCGCTTTTTTCAACTCGCGACGCAGGCCAACGCGAGGAAAACCGAGGGTGTGAGTCAATATTGTCATTTTACTTCCTCTCTTATTTTATTGAATCTGAAAGTAAAACTCTAAATAGTTCGGCTTGCAGGAAGGCGGTGACACAGCGCATCCCCAGGAGCTTACTGAAGTAAGTGACTGGGGTAAGCAAGGAAGCCAACGCATCTGCAAGTCGAAATATGACGAGTTTTAGACGTCTGGATGTTTACACATCCATAATGTAAAGGTACTGTATATTCCTCAAGCGCAATTTGTTCATGGCGAAGTGAAGGACTTTCATGATCGAAATTAAACATCTGAAAACACTCCAGGCATTGCGGAATAGTGGATCGCTGGCTGCTGCTGCTGCGGTGCTGCACCAGACCCAATCCGCTCTGTCTCATCAGTTCAGCGATCTGGAACAACGCCTTGGCTTCCGCCTGTTCGTGCGTAAAAGCCAGCCGCTGCGCTTTACGCCGCAGGGGGAAGTTCTGCTGCAACTGGCAAACCAGGTGCTGCCGCAAATCAGCCGTGCGCTGCAGGCGTGCAACGAACCGCAGCAAACTCGTCTGCGCATCGCTATTGAATGTCATAGCTGTATTCAGTGGTTGACCCCGGCGCTGGAAAACTTCCGTGCAAGCTGGCCGCAGGTAGAAATGGATTTCACATCCGGCGTCACTTTTGATCCGCAACCGGCCTTGCAACAGGGCGAGCTGGATTTGGTGATGACGTCGGATATTTTGCCGCGCAGCGGGCTGCATTATTCGCCGATGTTTGATTTTGAAGTCCGACTGGTGCTGGCGCCCGACCATCCGCTGGCCAGCAAAACGCAGATTACGCCGGAAGATTTAGCCAGCGAAACGCTGTTGATTTACCCGGTGCAGCGCAGCCGACTGGATGTCTGGCGACATTTCCTGCAACCGGCGGGTATCAGTCCGCTGCTGAAAAGCGTGGATAATACGCTACTGCTGATTCAGATGGTGGCGGCCAGAATGGGCATTGCCGCCCTGCCGCACTGGGTGGTGGAAAGCGTTGAGCGCCAGGGTCTGGTGGTGACCAAAACCCTGGGCGATGGTCTGTGGAGCCGCCTGTATGCCGCCGTGCGCGACGGCGACCAGCGTCAGGCGGTGACCGAGGCGTTTATTCGCTCGACGCGGGATCACGCCTGCGATCATCTGCCGTTTGTGCGGAGCGCGGAGCGACCCATTTTCGATGCACCCACAGCGAAGCAAGGATCACAGCCGCGCCTGTAATAAAGCTTGGCCAGTGGGGCTGCTGATGCCAGATGGCAAGATTAACCAGTAGTCCTGCGGGAACATGCATATTATTCATGATACCCAGCGTCCCGGCGTCTACCTGGGTAGCGCCATAGTTCCACATAAAGTAGCCAATGCCGGACGCCACCACGCCGAGAAACACCAGAATGCTCCATTGCAGCGTGGTTTCCGGCAGCTTTTGCGCGTTCCCCAACAGCGACCACGCCACCACCGCCACCAAAAACGCCCCCAGATAGAACCACGCAAAGGCGTTGTGCTGCGGCATGGGACGGGTCTCCATCAGACGTTTATACCCCACCATTCCGATAGCGAAACTGATATTAGAAAGCTGCACCAGGAGCAAACCGACCCAAAAATGGTCGGTCACGCGATCGTAGCGAATAATCCCGGCGCCAATCACCGCCAGCAACGCGCTAAATGCATAGCCCCAGCGCAAACGACGCTGACTCATCACATCGTAAATCAGCGTGATATAGAGCGGCGTCAGAACGGTAAACAGCAACAGTTCGGATACGGTCAGGTAGAGGTAAGCATGGAAGCTCAACATATACATGATGCCAAGCTGCATCGCCCCCACCAGCATATACAGGCTGATGGTTTTTAGGTTGTGCCCGCGAGAACGCAAAAACGGCAGAAAAACGAGCGCCGCCAGCCCAACGCGTATCAGCACCGCGAAATAGCTATCGACATGCCCGGCAAGATACTCGCCAAATAGACTAAAGGAGAAAGCCCACAGGATAGTGGTAATGATGAGTAGCGCCACAATGGATGTCTCTTAAAACAGGGAACACCCATTGTAGCGGAGAGTGAAGTTGACAACTGGTCAACTAACAAACAATCACATCAACGTAAGAAAAGATCGCGCAGGTAATGCGGCACGGCGTTATCCGCGTTGATGCCGATCACCTCAAGTTCGGGATACAGGTCTTTCAGACGCTGGTGCGCATTGCCCATGATGCAGCCTTTGCCCGCCATCGTGAGCATTTCAGCGTCGTTCATTCCGTCGCCAAAGGCGATACACTCTTTCAGGCTGTACCCCATCGCATGAGCGACCGCTTCCAGCGCATGACCTTTCGACACTCCGCCCGCCATCACTTCCAGACAGGTTAGCGTAGAGAAGCTCACGTTTACCCGATCGCCCCAGCGCGCGTTAATCGCCTGCTCCAGCGGCAACAACTTTTCATGAGTGTCGCTGGTGAAAAACACTTTGCTGACGCCCTCCGGCTCCAGCAGCGCAGGCTCAAACAGCGAATAGTTAAATACCGCCTCTTTGAAAAAACGCATTTCATCGGGGCGATGACGATTCATAAACCATTCGTCGTCGCGATAAACGTTAGTCACGATGTCCGGGTTCGCATTCACCACTCCGAACAGGTCTCTGGCAATGTCGCTGTCCAGATTATGCGTAAAAACCAAATTCCCGTCGGTATCGTGCACTCGCGCGCCGTTGGAGGTGATCATGTAAGACTTGATTTCAAGATTATCGCGGATTTGCCCTACATCGACATGATGACGACCAGTGGCAAAGACAAAATGGATGCCGCGTGCGGTCAACAGCTTCAGAGTCTCTTTGGCATAAGGGGACAACGTATGGTCGGGGGAGAGCAGCGTGCCATCTAAATCAGACGCAACAACCTGATACATAATAAAATTTAACCTCTAAGCAAAGCGATTTCCGCTGGATAAATTAGGCTTGTTGAAAAATTCAACAATGGCGTTAAGCGCGACTGAGCGCATGGCGTCCTTTTCAAAAAGGATCTCATGGTACGCGCCTTTGATAACCAGCGGTTTTCCCCCTTCACAAGGGTATCCCGCCGCGGCGCGAATTTCACAAAAACGATCGTGGGTGCGGTTATCCACTACCCGCTCTTCTTCCGCCTGAATCAGTAGCGTAGGCGTCGTGTCATCGCTCGCCCCAGCCAGAACCTGCTCACCCGCCAGAATGCCTTCGCGTACCCAATGCCAGGTGGGGCCGCCAACGCGCAGCTGCGGCTCGTCGGCATAAAATCGTAAGTTGCGCTGATAACGCTGGCGGCTGTGGGTCAGCGCATTCATCCCAAACGGCAACGCCCGCCACTGACCGGTACCAATAGCGTAATCTTCACGGATACGCTGGTGCCCTTCGGCCCAGTCGAGAATATGGCGCACCATAAAGGAAGGCAAGCGTATCACAATACCAAACATCGGCGCGGTGAGCGCAATAGCGTCGCACCGCACACGATGGCGTTGCAGGAACAGAGTGGCTATCGCGCCCCCCATTGAGTGCGCCAGGATATAACGCTTACGCCACGGCCCCGGCTCAATTTCCTGCTGCCAGAACGCCGCTAAGTCCTCAACATAATCGTTAAAATGATCGACATGACCCCGATGCGGGTCCGATAACATCCGCCCGGAGCGCCCTTGACCACGGTGGTCGATGATGAAGATATCAAAACCGAGATGAAAAAGGTCATACGCCAGTTCAGCGTATTTTACATAACTCTCAATGCGGCCAGGACAAATGACGATCGTCCGATCGTTGGAATCATTTCGAAAACGGACAAAGCGCACCGGAATGTTACCCACGCCGATAAACTCCGCCTCTTCCCGCTGACGCCAGAAATCGGTCAGCGGCCCCATAGCAAAAGCGGCAAACGCATTTTCTCTTGTTTCCCAGTCATTTTGCTGCTGAAACATCGGGTTTTCGGCCTCGTTTACCAGGTAAAATCGTTTTTTGCGTCGTGCCTGACACAACACAGCGGCAGTAGCGTATTGTGGCACAAAAACAGACAACCAGGGAGTTTCGCATGACCTTTGAATGGTGGTTCGCCTATCTACTGACCTCAACTCTGCTGAGTCTTTCTCCGGGTTCAGGCGCCATCAATACCATGACGACGTCTATCAACCATGGATATCGTGGCGCAGCGGCTTCTATCGCCGGACTCCAGACCGGGCTGGGGATACATATCGTACTGGTGGGCGTCGGACTGGGTACGCTCTTTTCGCGCTCGCTCATCGCTTTTGAAATTCTGAAATGGGCTGGCGCGGCTTATCTTATCTGGCTGGGTATCCAGCAATGGCGCGCCGCAGGCGCTATCGATCTGCATACCCTCGCCCAGACGCAATCGCGGGGTCGACTGTTCAAACGGGCGATATTTGTCAATCTAACCAATCCCAAAAGCATTGTCTTTCTTGCCGCCCTGTTTCCGCAATTCATCATGCCGCAGCAACCGCAACTGGCGCAGTACCTCATTCTCGGCGTCACCACGATTGTGGTGGATATGATTGTGATGACCGGTTACGCCACGCTGGCGCAGCGCATTGCCGCCTGGATTAAAGGACCAAAGCAGATGAAGGCGCTGAATAAAGCGTTTGGCTCGTTGTTTATGCTGGTAGGCGCGCTCCTGGCGTCGGCAAGACACGCGTGATAGTCGTGCCGGATGATGTTTATCCGGCCCGGAAGTAAATTAGCGCGAAATAATCAGGTGAATACCAAAGCCCGCAAACAGAGCGCCGGCAAAGCCATCAATCCATTTCGCCAGACGCTGATAGCCGCGGCGCATTTTCGGCAGCGCGAACAGGCTGGCGACTACGGTAAACCAGGCCAGCGTTTCCAGGGTAATTAACGCGAAAATACCCCAGCGCGCCGCAGCGCCGACGTTATCGCCGACAAACAGTGAAAAAACGGAACCAAAATAGATAATCGCTTTCGGATTCGACAGATTGGTCAACAGCCCTTTGAGAAAGCTGCGCCCGCTCTGCGCCAGTTCAATATGCGGAGAAGACGCCGCCGCATCCTGTTTTTTCAGCGCGCCGTGCAGCATCTGATAGCCCATCCAGCACAGGTACAGGCCGCCGCCTACCATAATGATCGTATGCAGCCAGGCCATTTTTTCGATGATGAGATGCAGGCCAAGCAGCGCCACGCCCGCCCATACCATCACGCCGCAGGTAATACCCAGTACGCCCATCATCGCTTCTTTACGCGAACGGCTGACGGCAGTTTGAGACACGAAGAAAAAGTCGGGGCCGGGGCTCATTAGCGCAACGATGTGCACCATTGCCACGGTGAAAAATAGCATCAACATAAAAATGGCTCGCGGGGAAATAGTTCAGTGAGTCACCATCCTGGCACTTTTTTGCCGGGCTGACTACTCTTCGTCATCACCATCGACATGCGCGCGGATGAGCGCCATGAATTCTTTCCCGAAGCGCTCCAGTTTGCGCATCCCAACCCCGTTAACGCTTAACATCTCGCCGGCGGAAACCGGCATCTGTTCCGCCATTTCTATCAGCGTGGCGTCGTTAAAGACCACATACGGCGGGATATTCTCTTCATCAGCGATAGCTTTACGCAGCTTGCGCAACTTAGCGAACAATTTGCGATCGTAATTACCGCCGAACGATTTCTGCATCACGCGGGGTTTGAGGGCGACGATGCGCGGCACCGCAAGCTTTAGCGGAACGTCTCCACGGAGTACCGGACGCGCGGCATCCGTCAACTGTAATGCGGAGTGCTGCGCAATATTTTGCATTACCAGCCCCAGATGAATGAGCTGGCGAATCACGCTCACCCAGTGCTCATGGCTCTTTTCGCGTCCCATGCCATAAACCTTGAGTTTGTCATGACCGAAATCGCGGATGCGTTGGTTATTCGCGCCGCGGATCACCTCGACAACGTAGCCCATGCCAAAACGCTGGTTAACCCGACCAATGGTAGAAAGCGCAATCTGGGCATCGTTTAAGCCATCATATTGTTTGGGCGGATCAAGACAGATATCGCAGTTGCCGCACGGTTCTTGTCGGCCTTCGCCAAAGTAATTAAGCAATACCAGGCGTCGGCAGGTTTGCGCTTCGGCAAAAGCGCCCATCGCATTCAGTTTATGCCGTTCAATATCCTGAAGCTGTCCGGCTGGTTTCTCTTCCAGACAACGACGTAGCCAGGCCATGTCAGCCGGATCGTAAAATAGCATGGCTTCCGCAGGCAGTCCGTCGCGCCCGGCGCGGCCCGTTTCCTGATAGTAGGATTCAATATTGCGCGGGATATCGAAATGCACAACGAAACGTACGTTAGGTTTGTTTATGCCCATTCCAAAAGCGACGGTCGCCACCACGATTTGCAGATCGTCGCGCTGAAATTTTTCCTGCACATCGGCGCGAATAGCGTTTTCCAGCCCCGCATGATAGGCCGCCGCGCTAATGCCGCGACTTTGCAAGCGCGCGGCGGTATCTTCCACTTTCGCCCGACTGTTACAGTAGATGATACCCGATTTGCCGCGTTGCTCCTGAACATAGCGCATTAGCTGGTCGAGCGGCTTAAACTTCTCCATCAGCATGTAGCGGATATTCGGTCGGTCAAAGCTACTGATCTGGATTAACGGATCGTTAAGCCCAAGCAGACGAATAATATCCTGACGCGTGGTGTCGTCGGCGGTGGCGGTCAATGCCATAAACGGCAAAGCGGGAAAACGCTGGCGAAGCTGACCGAGAGCCGCATATTCCGGACGGAAATCATGCCCCCATTGCGAGATACAGTGCGCTTCATCCACCGCCAGCAATACCGGATTCCAGTGCGCCAGATGATCAAGAAAGTTGTCCAGCATCAGGCGTTCCGGCGCAATATACAGCAGACGAATCTGTCCGGTACGGCACCCCGCCATCACCTCAAGCTGCTGCTCGCGGCTTTGAGTGGAGTTCAGACAGGCCGCCGCCACCCCGTTCGCCAGTAGCTGATCGACCTGGTCTTTCATCAACGAGATCAGGGGCGAAACGACGACGGTCAACCCGTCCAGCAACAACGCGGGGATTTGATAGCACAGAGATTTGCCGCCGCCGGTGGGCATGACGACCAGACAGTCGCGACCGGAGAGCGCAGTATCAATAATCGCTTCCTGGCCCGGGCGAAACTGTTGGTAGCCAAAGGTTTCCTGCAAAACCTGTTTGGCCCCTGATTCCAGATTCAACACTTCCGCCTGCGCCACATTAACCCCGTTCACCATAAATCAAAACAGGCGCTATTTTCAGCGCCTGCGAGAGAAACTGCAATGTTTAAAACACAATCCAATCAGAAGATATCGTTAAGCATCACGCCGACGCCGACACGTGTCTGATTAAAATTATAGTCGATCAGCGATTCGCCATAGCCGCTGTACACCTGGGTATAAAGCCGGACATGTTTAGTGACCGGATAGCTTAATCCAACTTCCGCGCCGCCGTAGCCTGTATTCCAGTTGTACTGGCCTTTGGCGCTTAATACCGCCTCGCCCAGGTGATAACCGATTTTAAGCTGGTAATAACCCATATATTTGGTGATGTCCGGATTATCGTCGGTACTGCCAATCACGTACCACGGTTTAACCTCTACCAGCCAGTTACCGTTTTCGGCCATCAGACGGGTATACAGACGGTTCCAGCTACGCGAGGTGGGGTCCGAACGTCCGTTAGAGTCATGGTTGTAGCCCATCTCTACGTCGCGCAGTGTCCAGCCGGCAAAGCGATAATCGGTAGCAAAACCAAGAAAAAGCTGCGGTTCGTAGTTGGTTTCGCGAAACGGCGAAGACTCTTTACTGTTGGAAAGCTGCCACCAGGATTTCTGCGTATAGGAAGCGCCCAGTACCGAGTTCGGCCCCAGTATTCCGCGCCACAGCGGAAACGCCAGGCTCAACTGAAATTTCACTTCATCTTTACGTGCGTTTTCAGACCAGTTGTAGGTACTTATGGCCTCTTTGTTCAGATCGCTGGTGTTCGTGTAGATCAAGTAGTTCGTGTCATAAGGGTAAAGCGTAAAAGGGTTATCATGCTCCTGTAGCATGTTAGCGATGATACTTCCCCGTACTGCAGGCGCATCATGAACCTCTTTTATCGTAGCTTCTTGTGCATATGCCGCTAATGGCAGTAGCGTGGCTGGCAACAACCCTCTCAAAATCGCCCGCATTCTTGACGTTCTCCTGACGAAGTATTTTCAGCTTGAATCATTCTCTGCCAACCATTTTTACATATTTACACACATAGCCGTTAGTTATCCCTTCTTAAAGTAGAAAACAACAATTAAGAAGCATAATATCAACATTTCATTAACCAATGGAGTGTCAGGAATCTATGTCCGCTGTACTTACCGCTGAACAAGCTCTGAAATTAGTGGGTGAAATGTTTGTCTACCACATGCCGTTTAATCGGGCGTTAGGGCTGGAGCTGGTACGCTATGAAAAAGCGTTCGCCCAACTGGCCTTCAACAACCAGCCGATGATGGTCGGCAACTGGGCGCAAAGCATTTTACACGGCGGCGTGATCGCCTCTGCGCTGGATGTCGCCGCCGGACTGGTATGCGTCGGCAGCACGCTAACTCGCCACGAAACCATCAGCGAAGATGAACTACGCCAGCGCCTGTCGCGGATGGGAACGATTGACCTGCGCGTTGATTACCTGCGTCCGGGCAGAGGCAACCGCTTTACGGCCACCAGTAGCCTGCTGCGCGCAGGGAATAAAGTGGCCGTCGCCCGCGTGGAATTACACAATGAAGATCAGCTGTACATCGCCAGCGCCACCGCTACTTATATGGTGGGATAAAAGCAGGTAAACTGTTGTTACACTTCAGATACGAGTTTTCCGGATGGACGCAAAACAAACACGGCAGGGCGTATTACTCGCTCTTGCCGCCTATTTTATTTGGGGGATCGCCCCCGCGTATTTCAAGCTGATCTATTACGTTCCCGCAGATGAGATCCTGACGCACCGCGTGATTTGGTCATTTTTCTTTATGGTGGCGCTGCTTAGCGTCAGCCGGCAGTGGCGACAGGTTAAGCGTTTACTGAAAACGCCAAAGAAGATTTTCCTGCTGGCCCTGTCCGCCGTACTGGTCGGCGGTAACTGGCTATTGTTCATTTGGGCGGTAAATAATCACCATATGCTGGAGGCCAGCCTGGGTTATTTCATTAATCCGCTGGTTAACATCTTGCTGGGGATGATTTTTCTTGGCGAACGCTTCCGTCGAATGCAGTGGCTGGCGGTGATTCTGGCGGTGTGCGGCGTGCTGGTGCAACTCTGGACCTTTGGCTCGCTGCCGATTATCGCGCTGGGGCTGGCGTTTAGTTTTGCGTTTTACGGCCTGGTGCGTAAGAAGATCGCCGTTGAAGCGCAGACGGGTATGCTGGTCGAAACGCTATGGCTGTTGCCGGTCGCGGCAATTTATCTGTTTGGCATTGCGGATAGCGCCACCAGCCATATGGGGCAAAACGCACTATCGTTGAACTTGCTGTTAATGGCAGCGGGTGTGGTCACTACGATTCCGCTGCTGTGCTTTACCGGAGCGGCTACGCGTCTGCGTCTTTCTACACTGGGCTTTTTCCAGTATATCGGCCCAACGCTGATGTTTTTACTGGCGGTGACGTTTTATGGTGAAGTGCCGGGCGCGGATAAGATGGTGACATTTGCGTTTATCTGGGTCGCGCTGGCGATTTTCGTGATGGATGCTGTCTATACCCATCGCAGACCGCGCATGAAAATGTAGCGTTTTTTGCCGGATGGCAACGTAAATGCCTGATCCTGTAGGCCTGGTAAGCGTAGCGCCACCAGGCACAATATTACAGCCAGTTCTTGCGCTTAAAGTACAGATACGGCGCAAGCCCCGCCAGAATCATAAAGATAATCGCGCCTGGATAACCAAAGCTCCACTTCAGTTCCGGCATAAACTCGAAGTTCATCCCATAGCTGGAAGCGACCAGCGTCGGCGGCAGGAACACCACGGAAACCACCGAGAAGATTTTGATAATGCGGTTCTGCTCGATGTTGATAAAACCCATCGCCGCCTGCATCAGAAAGTTCACCTTCTGGAACAGCGATTCATTGTGCGGCAGCAGAGATTCGATATCGCGCAGGATCTCACGCGCCTGCTCCAGCTGCCCGCCCGGTAAGCGCGCCTTGCGCACCAGGAAGTTCAGCGCGCGCTGGGTATCCATCAGACACAGGCGTACCTTCCAGCCGATATCTTCCAGTTCCGCCAGCGTGGAGAGCGCTTCGTCGTATTCATCGCCCTGATGCCCTTCCATAATGACGCGGCTCAGTTTTTCCAGATCGCTGTAGATGTTTTCGATTTCATCCGCTAACTGTTCAATTTTGGTTTCGAACAGATCGAGCAGTAATTCGTATGCATTACCGTCGACCATCGCCTGGCTGCGGGCGCGCATACGATACAGACGGAAGGCGGGCAGTTCGCGTTCACGCAGCGTAAACAGACGGCCATCGCGAATAGTGAATGCCACCGTAGAGTTACCGGCATGATCTTCCGCATCTTCGAAGAAGAAGAAGGAGTGGATATGCAATCCGTCTTCGTCTTCAAAGAAGCGCGCGGATGCTTCGATATCTTCCAGTTCAGGACGCGTCGCCAGACTCTGGCCCAGCTCAGATTGTACGCGCAATCGCTCGTCGTCGTCCGGTTCGACCAAATCAACCCATACGGCATCAATCAGGCTTTGTGACTCCTCGACTTCCAGCCGGGTCAGTCGGTTTTTTTCCAGTTGAAATGCGCTCAGCATGACCGGGACTCCCAATGCGTAAAAATATCGGACAGTTCAGATGGGCACACAGAAACAAATTGGGTTTCAGACCATTAAACAGCCTGACTCAACGCGACGGGAAAAAATGAAAGGTCGCTGACAACCGCTAAGGCTATCAGCAAAAAGGGATAGCCTTAGGAGTTGATCCTGGATAACAGGATAATGAGCCAGTATCTACTGGGTGTGTCCAAGGCGAATGTCCTCTTAGCGTAATCGTGGGCGCATGTTACGCCAGCAAAAATTTGCCGTCAACACGCAACGAAACGCGAAAAAGCAATAATTTCCCCTTATGCAGAAAGGTTAGCAGAGTGAGAGTATTTATCTATGATTTCAGAATATTAACATCACTATATCGCCGGATGGCGGCTTCGCCTTATCCGGCCTACAAATCAAAATGTTAGCCAGCGCGTAGGCCGGATAAGAGGTGCCATCCGGCAATATGAGAGCCGGTCAAACCGTTTCCAGCTTCGCATACGCGGCAACCAGCCATTTGATCCCTTGCCCCTGAAAAGCCACCTGCAACCGGCTATGCTCGCCGCTGCCCTCCAGGTTGACAATAGTTCCCTCGCCGAACTTCGCATGGCGCACGCGTTGGCCGAGTTTGTAGCCTGTGTCGTTTTCCGCCAGCGGCGTTCCCATTCGTTGATGGCTCACCGGACGACTGACGGTGGCGCGCAGACGGACCTCTTCCACGCACTCCTCCGGCAGTTCGCCGATAAAACGCGACGGGCGATGGTAGACCTCTTTACCGTACAGACGGCGAGTTTCGGCATAGGTTAGTGTCAGCTTCTGCATGGCACGGGTAACGCCGACGTAGGCCAGACGACGCTCCTCTTCCAAACGCCCGCCCTCATCCAGCGACATCTGGCTGGGGAACATGCCCTCTTCCATGCCGACGATAAACACCTGTGGAAACTCCAGGCCTTTGGCCGAGTGCAACGTCATCAGCTGTACCGCATCCTGCCAGGTATCCGCCTGCCCCTCGCCCGCTTCCAGCGCCGCGTGAGAGAGGAAGGCCTGCAACGGCATCAAATCTTCATCTTCGTCGTTGTAGCTGAACTGCCGCGTCGCCGTCACCAGTTCCTCTAAGTTTTCGATGCGCGTCTGGCCTTTCTCGCCTTTTTCTTGCTCATACATGGTGCGCAGGCCGGAATCTTTGATCACCCGGTCAGTCTGCACATGCAGCGGCATGTCGGCGGTTTCCTGCGCCAGGGCATCGATCAGTTCCATAAAGCGTTGTAGCGCGCTGGCCGCACGCCCGGCCAGGGCTTTTTCCTGTAACAATTCACGGCACGCCTGCCACAATGTTAGCTGGCGATCGCGCGAGGTCTGGCGCACCACGTCCAGCGTGCGGTCGCCGATACCGCGCGTCGGAGTGTTCACCACGCGTTCAAAGGCGGCATCATCGTTGCGATTGGCAATCAAACGCAGATAAGAGAGCGCATCTTTGATCTCCTGGCGTTCGAAGAAGCGCATACCGCCGTAAATCCGGTACGGCATACTGGCCTGTAATAACGCTTCTTCCAGCACGCGCGACTGGGCGTTGCTGCGATAAAGGATGGCGCATTGCGCAAGCGCGCCGCCGTTGTCCTGCCAGGTTTTGATACGGTTAACCACAAAGCGCGCTTCATCCAGTTCGTTGAAAGCGCAGTACAGCGATATCGGTTCGCCATCAACGCCATCAGTCCACAGTTTTTTACCCAAACGCCCATTGTTATTCTCAATCAGAGCGTTCGCCGCGCTAAGGATGTTGCTGGTCGAGCGGTAATTCTGCTCCAGACGAATGGTCTGCGCGCCGGGGAAATCATTGAGGAAGCGCTGGATGTTCTCTACCTGGGCCCCGCGCCAGCCGTAGATCGACTGGTCATCGTCGCCGACAATCATCACTTTACCGGTATCGCCCGCCAGCAGACGAACCCAGGCGTACTGAATGTTGTTGGTATCCTGGAATTCGTCCACCAGGATGTTAGTAAACCGCTCGCGATAGTGTTGCAGGATGTGCGGCTTGTTCAGCCATAGTTCATGAGCGCGCAGCAGTAGCTCGGCGAAATCCACCAGACCAGCGCGATCGCACGCTTCCTGATAGGCCTGATACACCTTCTGCCAGGTCTGCTCCACCGGGTTGCCATAGCTTTGAATATGGTGTGGGCGTAGCCCTTCGTCTTTCTGGCTATTGATGTACCACATCGCCTGACGCGGCGGCCACTGCTTCTCATCAAGATTCATCGCCTTAATCAGGCGTTTAAGCAAACGCATCTGATCTTCGCTGTCGAGAATCTGGAAATCCTGCGGCAAATTAGCGTCCATATGATGCGCGCGCAGCAGGCGGTGCGCCAGACCGTGGAACGTCCCTACCCACATTCCGCCCTGGCTGGTCCCCATCAACTGGCCAATACGATGGCGCATTTCCGCCGCCGCTTTGTTGGTAAAGGTCACCGCCATGATGGAGTATGGCGAGTTGTTTTCTACGCTCAGTAACCAGGCGATACGGTGCACCAGCACGCGGGTTTTCCCGCTTCCCGCGCCCGCCAACACCAGCATGTTGCTACGTGGCGCGGCCACCGCTTCGCGCTGTTTATCATTAAGGCTGTCGAGCAGGTAAGAAACGTCCATTGGCACCGCCGCGTAAAAACATGAAAACTAAAAACGCCCGGTGGCGCTTCGCTTACCGGGGCTACTTATCGTAGGGCGGATAAGCATAACGCCATCCGCCAGAATAACTGGGAATTTATACAGAACTACTGGTGATTATATCAGCGAGGTGAGAGATGCCAACCGCGAAATTTCGATATGCGGCAGTAAACGGCTGTCCTGCGTCCGCATCAGGTCGGCATTTTCAGGTTTAATCCAGCAGGCCTGCATCCCACAGCGAATAGCGCCAGCCACATCGGTAGTCAGATCGTCGCCGACATGCAGGATCTCGCCGATCGGCACATGCAGTTTTTCCGCCGCCAGGAAATACATGTCGCTAAACGGCTTGGAACGTCCATCCGGGCCGGCGCGCAGTACAAACTTAAAGTAATCGCCGAGGCCAAACAGTTCCGGCTGGGCGTTGCCGTTAGTGATCGCCACCAGCGGCCATTTTTTCGCAAGCTGCTGTAACGTCTCATGGGTAGCCTGCGGAACCTCAATCTGGCTGCGCCATTTGGCAAAATGCATCATCGCCGCATTCGCGCCGGCAATGGCCTCCTGCGCCGATAATCCCGCATCCCGCATGGCCTGCTCTATCGCGCGATGGCGCCAGCGGGTAACGTCATGATAGATTTCCGGCTCCGCTTCACGCACCGCCTGCCGTATCCGCTGTAAATCGACGTTTTGAAACGAACGTAGCGACGGGTGATAATTC
This sequence comes from Salmonella sp. NW38, assembly GCF_051807745.1. NCBI lineage: Bacteria > Pseudomonadati > Pseudomonadota > Gammaproteobacteria > Enterobacterales > Enterobacteriaceae > Salmonella > Salmonella sp. NW38. Next base: position 40,120 of record NZ_JAMMTO010000015.1, read on the forward strand.
TGCATAAAAGCGAGCGCTTCCTGCTCAGTACGCAAAATCACCGGACGGTTATCATAAAGGGTATCATCCAGGTCAAAGGTGAGCGCGGCAATACGCCCCAAAGGCCGGTAAAAACGCATTATTTCCCCCGTTTAGCGCGCGGATGCGCCGCGTCGTACACTGAAGCAAGATGTTGAAAATCAAGATGAGTATAAATTTGGGTGGTGGAAAGGTTGGCATGACCCAGCAGCTCTTGCACGCCGCGCAGATCGCCGCTCGATTCCAGCATATGGGTCGCAAACGAATGGCGCAGCTTATGTGGATGCACGTGGCTGTTTAGCCCCTGCTTTATGCCCCATTCGGCGAACCGTTTTTGGACATTGCGCGCGGAGATACGCTTGCCGAGCTTCGACAGGAATAACGCCTCTTCATCGCTGGCGAACAGGCCGCGCAGATCCAGCCAGTGCTCAATCCACGTCACCGCGTTACGGCCAATCGGCAGGCGTCGCTCTTTGCTGCCTTTACCCATTACCCACACTTCTCCGGTATCAAGATCGAGGTGCTTTATATCCAGGCCAACCAGTTCGGATAAACGCAGTCCCGCGCCGTACATGACCTCCAGCATCGCCCGATCACGTACGGCGAGCGGATCGTTAAGATCGATGTCCAGCAGGCGGTTAACGTCGTCGACATCAATATTTTTCGGCAGATGACGCGGCGCTTTCGGTGCGGAGACGCCCTTCGCCGGGTTAGCTTTCAATTCGCCCTGACTGACTAACCAGTCAAAAAAGCTTCGCAATGCCGAGAGACGTAGCGCCAGACTGGCAGGGCCAAGCCCTTTACGCCGACTGCGCACCGCAAAACTGCGCACAATCGCAGCGTCACATTGTTGCCAGCTTTTCAGCCCGGTTTCTCCGGCTAAAGCGATAATGGCATCAAGCTGACGCTGGTAGTTCTGCAGGGTAATGGGGCTAAGCTGGCGCTCCACGCCTAAATAGCGCAGGAACCGCGAGACATCCTGAGAAAGCGCGACATCCGTCATACGCGTTTAATCCAGCGTTCCAGCAGCTCCGGCAGCATCAGCGCGATCTCCTGTAAAAGCTGCGTCCCCTGCCCCGGCTGATAGTGGTGCGGGTCACGGCTGCTGAAGAGAATCACCCCGAGGTCGCCATCGCTGCCCATCATCGACATGGCTACCGAGCCTACAGCCTTCGCCTCCGGCAAGACCACCAGCAGTTCCGGGCCGTTTAGCGGACCAAGATAATGCTGCGACTGTCCCAGTCGTTGAATACGCAGCGGCTCAAAGGCCTGACGGTTTAAAGCCAGATGCGTATAGCGCGATGGCGCGCCAAGACGCCACCGATCCGGGAACAAACGCAGCGTCGCGCCGGCAAGCCCCAAATCGCGCGCCCAGCGGTGAAACCGCATCAGCATCTCATCCAGACTATCCGCGGCGACCAGACGGCTTTGCAGATGCAGCAAGCGATAAAACAGGCTTTCATTGGCATGAGCCTGTTCCATCAGCAGCGTCATATTTTCTTCAAGCACATTGATGTGATTACGCGCGCGGGCCATATGCCACTCAACGAGCGAAACCGTTCCCCGCACGGGATGTGGAACACGCATCGCTTCCACGGCATGGGCGTTACGGATAAAAAACTCAGGGTGGTGGCGCAGGTAATCGACGACCGCTCGATCGTCCAGTTCCGTGAGCGTTTCCTGTAGTTCTTCCTCTGGTTGCTTCATAAATGGATAAATCCGTCGTAGATATGTGCCGCCGGACCAGTCATGTATAACGGATGACCCGGACCTTTCCAGGCGATATCCAGCCGACCGCCCGGTAATTCCACGCGTACCTCTTCAGCCAGCAGTCCCTGCTGAATCCCCACGGCAACGGCAGCGCACGCGCCGCTGCCGCACGCGCGGGTCTCCCCTGCGCCGCGTTCATAGACTCGCAGCCGGATATGCTCACGTCTTACAACCTGCATAAAACCAATGTTGGCGCGTTCCGGAAAACGCTCATGGCTTTCCAGAACCGGCCCCAGTGTTTCAACGGCCGCCGTGTCGACGTTATCAACCTGAATGACACAGTGCGGATTGCCCATTGAAACCACGCCGCACAGTATGGTCTGTTCCGCCGCTCGCATAATATACGTCTTTTCCGCTTTGTTGGCGCGAAAAGGCACCTGCGCGGGTTCAAAGTTTGGCTCCCCCATATTCACCCGCACCAGTTCATCTTCCGTGACGCTCAGTACCATCCGGCCATTCGCGGTACTGACCCGAATGTCGCGTTTATTGGTTAGCCCTTTCAGGCGAACAAATCGCGCGAAACAGCGCGCGCCATTGCCGCACTGCGAGACTTCACTGCCGTCGGCGTTGAAGATGCGGTAATGAAAGTCCAGCTCAGGATCATAGGGCGGCTCAACTACCAGCAGCTGATCGAACCCTACGCCCAGGTGTCTGTCGGATAGCCGACGAATCAGTTCCGGCGAAAAAAAGACATTCTGCGTTACCGCGTCGACGACCATAAAATCGTTGCCAAGGCCATGCATTTTAGAGAATTGCATCATTCACTCCGTTCACGCGGGGACAGAAAACTATCCTCAGTAATTGACCTGGGACGGGCCATCTCCCGTTGCGCGATCGTTCTTATCGGGCATCGTGGACTGCGTTTGCGAATCGACTTTTTTCGTCGGCGGCGGCGCATTTTTATCGGCTGGCGGGAAATAAAGCGGCCCTTTCAAACCGCAGCCCGTCAGGCTGAACAGAGTCAGAAGTACAGCGAGTGTCTTAAACACGTTTTTCATTATGGATTGCCTGTAAGTTCATGCTTTCTATTTTCTATCATCGCAGGAGAAGGCGTAAAAGCAAGCGTTTAGGGACTCTTTATAAAATCTGAAAAGCGGCGCGTTGCCATGATTATTGCGCATTTACATCAGGGAACATGCTTTGCTAATCACTTCAGGTTTACGTACCACGTCCGGATGACCTTATGCAATATCGTAATTTGTTTTGCCTTTTTTCGCTTTCACTTCTGCTGCCTCCCGCCTGGGGATGCCGGCTGAGTGAACCTCCGCACAATGTTTATCAACGGCAAGGCAGCGGCGTGGTTTATCTCCAGCCAGAAGAGGAGAACAATCTTTCGTTGCCGGAGGTGAATTTCAAACGCCTGCGTCGGTTACCCAATTCATTGATTAACCCGGCAACTCAGGGCTGGAACTGGATAGCCCAGCCCCCTTCCTGAACCGGGAAATTAACGCCGGAAAAGAGCACGGCTACTTTATGCATAATAGCCAGCAGGCTCAGGATATTCAGGTCTTTAGCATCAATGGGCCGCTAAAAGTCACCGAACGTTTTGCGTATGATAACCGCTACGTTTATACGTGGATTGGCAGCCAGCTTTACCGAACAGCATCCTCCTGTCCGGATAAGACGCATACTCTGAATAGGAACGTCATGTACACCAATAATAAAGATATCATCATCATAACGCAGGCGCAGGAATGCCAAAAATGACGCCGCTAAACCGTTTTGCGCGTTTGAATAAACATCTGAAAAACGCCCTTCGGGGCGTGGGGATCGGTTCATGCATTTACGTCATTATTGAAAGCGTTATGCACGGCACGATAAACGGTGTTGAAGCTGCCGGGGTTCTGACGATAAGCGCGGTACTCGGTCTGCTTAGCGCTCTTTTGGATATCAAAGCAAAGCCGCGCGCCCCCTTAATCCTGTTGCATTTTCTCCTCTGCGGCGGCTGCGTCGCGCTGATGGTGGCAATGCTGTCGGCGCTGAACCATTTCCCGGTTAACGCGTCCGTTATACTTATCACCAGTGCGCTATTTATCGTCATTTATCTACCGCTGGGTTTTATCCTTTACCGCTCACAACGGTAATTCGTATCGGTTCCAGAAGCTGACGCTTCCCCTTATACTGGCGATATCACTCAATAGCGGGATAAAACAATGAACGACAGTGAATTTCATCGCCTGGCTGACGCCCTGTGGCTCACCATTGAAGAACGCCTCGATAACTGGGACGGCGACAGCGATATCGACTGCGAAATCAACGGCGGCGTGCTGACCCTCAGCTTTGAGAACGGCAGTAAGATCATTATTAACCGTCAGGAGCCGTTGCACCAGGTGTGGCTGGCAACCAAACAGGGCGGCTATCACTTTGACCTGAAAGGTGACGAGTGGGTTTGCGATCGCAGCGGCGAAACCTTCTGGGATCTGCTGGAGCAGGCGGCAACGCAGCAGGCGGGTGAAAAGGTGAGTTTTCGTTAAGTTTTCAATTCCGCAGGAGAGCCAGAAGAATAGCGCTTTCCTGCGTATATTTAACGAGATATGCGGTCGTATTACCAACCCCGGAATGTGAAATACAGCCAGGTTGCCAGAAACAGCGCGGGCCATACACTCAACCAACCAACCCAAAAACCATAGCGTTGCCAAAAGGTTAGGTTAAACAGTGGCTTCTGCTCGGTAAAAAGTTGACGTAACGCTGGTGACCAACGTTTTTCCTTGATTTCATTGCTGCAATGCTTGCATATCGCTAAACCAAACTTATCTCTTTTTCTCGCTTGAGACAAACCACATGTACGGGTCCTTTTTTGGCGAATAATCAACCATACATCCTGATTATTACAATAAGGGCATGTTTCATGTGTGGGTAGGGTTGCCAGAGGCAGCACATCAATATGGTGAGTAATAACAAAAAACATATATCTCTACCCTATTGTTCCAGGTTTCTGGCAACAGCCATTTTAAAAATATCCTGTAACTCATCTGAATCATAATCGAGATCGTTTAGAGAGATATTCATCACGCGATTACTTTCATGCTTATTCAATAATGACAGAAAATTATTACGCATTTTCTCATTAGTAATTCGCTGACAATAAAGCTCAACATCTTTGACAAAAACGGCCAGCACAGGCGCATTATCGCTAACACGCTCACCAACATAGTCGATTTCATGCCAGTAAACTATTGGTAGCCTGGTTGTGTGTAATGTTACTCCCTCCTGGTTCAACGTTAACTGTGGCTTTCCTGAAAAGGCGGAGTACCAGTAAGCACTTGCGCCTGCTATCATGAGGATTATGAAAAAAACACACATCATCTTTAGCATAATACTATAATTTAGAAAGAGGCTCATCATAAGAGCTATAGCTAACACTGAATAAAACAGAGCTAATTTTATTTGTCGTTTCTTATTCACGTAAATAAGAATAGGGTTGTTTCTTGACATATAATATCCTTTTATAAAAACATCCATAAGAAACCATTAAAGAGCTTTTGTTTCTAATATGGTTTTTCAAAACATATTTACGAAAACAATGAAGGACGCGATAGCGTTTTGAACGGTCTGAATATTACTACATAAATTGCATAAGAAAAAATATTGTCTAAACCTTGTTCCGCTCAATGAGCATTCTTCGAATGTAGGCTGGATAAGGCGCGTTAGCGCCGCCATCCGGCACAGTATCGCTCTAAAGCCATAATCATATTGATAAGAATAATGGCCGCACATGTGAGCATTAACGCGGTAAAGAACAAAAAGGCGATACCGTACAATTCCCATCCCAAGTCATAGAGAAAATGGTAATTGTCGCAGGAGATGATCACATCCAGGCCGGGACATACTTTTCCCCATCGCCCCCAGTAAGACGCATCCCAGAGTTGAAAACTGGCCATGCTGGCGCATAACGAGAGCAGGCACCCAGCAGATATAAAACAGAATAACTTATTTATAAGAATGAAGCCGAGGATGACCATCGCCATGACTATCCCTAACAAAATGAACGCATCTGCCACCTCAAACCTCCTCCTGTAAACCAAATGCGGAGGTCACGGTAACGAAGTTGGGTGAAGTTAATGTGAAGCGGTGAACGCCGGCCGGGCAGCGTTGCCCGGCGCAGCACTTACGAAAAATACTGCTGCAATAGCGGCGCGTCATGATCCTGGTTTGCTGGCGGCACGGTGTTGATAGGCTGCGTACGGAATGGGATCACCTGCTCGCGGCCATCGGTTTTCACTATCTGGTAGAACTGCGGCAGGTTAAAGTTGATAAAACTGGAGCCATACGTGAAGCGATCGTGCGATGACGAATAGAAGCGACTGACGTCGCGCACCAGTTCTTCCTTGCTACCCTCGCAGTGGTGATACACTTCCGCCCGGTTACTTTCATCCAGAATATAAATATTAAAGCCTTTCTCATCGCCCGTTTCTTCAAAGAAGAACTGGATAATCCCTTCGCTGGCGAAGCCATCCACCACTGACGGCAATTTCACCTGGTTGGTTTCCACCTGTACCGACAGCCCGTGCAGCTTGTTATGCGAAATCGCGCCGTAGAATTCGATAGCGTTCTCCAGCTTCTGCACCGAGACATTCAAGCGTTCGAAGAATAGCCCCCACGTCTGCCCGGAAACCCGCAGCGCCTTGAAGCGACCGGTCTCCTGACGGGTGCTGGAAAGACGTAGCTCGATACATTCGGAGACCAGTTGCTGCACGCGGGTGCGAATCAGACCGCGAAGATGTTGACTGTAGCAGAACACTTCGACGCTATCCGGCGGCGCGGCATCCTGGTGCATTTTCCCCAGAATCGTTTTCAGCGCTTCGATCATCGCCTGCTCGCCGTTAAAGTGCAGAGTACGCACTTCGTTCCACGAGTTGCGATATAACAAGTCGATACTGCCTATCAGACAGTTTTGCTCTTCGCCAAAGCTGAAAACGTCCAGCTTACGGAAGTCAAAATGGACCACTTTATTGCGAAACGCCGCCGTCGGGTCATATTCGAGGTTAACGATAATCGCCAGATGGCGAATTTCACAGGGGCTGTAGAGCGCTTTCGGCGTCGGAGCAGGCAAGCGCAGCGGGAAATGGTGCGAAACATCGGCGACCATCTCCTGTAACTTAGGCAGGTCGACAATACCGTTGCCCTTAATAAACAGATGCGTTCGCGACGTCAGCAGGCCGTTGAACCACGCCCACGCGACCAGCTTATTAAGATAACGGTTATATTCCAGCGGCTGATGGCTGATGATGGAATCCATGTTCGGCGCACGGTTGTAGAGATACCAGCCTGAACGGTTGGCGCGTCCCGGCGGCACATGGATAAAGGTTAAATTCGGCTCGGACAGATCCGGCGATATCTGCGGGTTCACCAGCGTGACTTTACCCGGCAACGCTTCAAACGCCGCGTACAGCTTACGCGTCAGTACGCCGATATCCTGCGGGCTGGCACTCACGCTGAGGTTGTTGCGCCGCGCAAAGCGAATCAGATTACGATAGCTTTGCATCATGGCGTCGAGCAATTCGTTGTGAGCTTCGCGCACCTGATCGATTTTCCAGTTTGCGCGATTATCGAGCATGGTCAGACGCGCGTCGTCCCATCCCCACTCGCTGACTAACTGGCTTAATACTTCCCGACGCCAGCCTACGCAGGCACGCTCGCGACTTAATTTCTCGCACACTTTCAGGTAAAAGCAGCGGCGGACTAAATCCAGCCGCGTCGGATCTTCAATCGCCGTCAGGTATTCAGTGACCCGTTCCAGCATCATGCAGTAGGGATCGAGTCCAAACGATACGATTTCACCGTCATGCAGACGTTGTTTAATATCTTTCGCCAGCAGACGTGGGTTGGGATATTCCCATGAGTAGGCTTCCAGCAGCAGCGTTTTCAGCACCGCTTTGTACGGCGAGTCAATGCTCTTGTATAGCTGCCACAGGCTGGCGCCAAAGTACTCTTCGGCGGAGAGCGAGCTTAAGCCCCCCAGATCCAGCCATTCATTTGGCGTTAATACGCCCTGCGCGTAGAGCGTCATGACATAGTCGTCGTAATGCTCTTCTTCGTCGCACGGCACCATACTCCACAGGATACGCTTCCCGGCCAGGCGCACAGCGGTACGATAAAACTCATCAAGCAACAGGATATGCTGCGTAGAACCACAGTCTTCCCCGCCCAGACTGCCGCTTTCGTTATGGCGGAAACGGTTCTCGTCGATCAGGAAGAAGCTCACCTCAACGCCAAGCGAGGCGGCCCAGCTTTCCAGCAGGCTACACTTACGTTGCAGCAACTGACGCTCTTCACCGTCGAGCCAGGACTGATGGCACACCCAGATATCCAGGTCGGACGAGCAGCTCTGCCCGACCGAGGAGGTGCTGCCCATGGTGTAAACACCGGTAATCGGCAGCTCGCCCTTCGGCGGGTCCTGCGGCGTCATACCGCGGTACAGCTCAAGTTCGTTCAGATAGTGGCGTTGGGTTTCATCAGGCGTGTAGAAGCAAATACCGCTGGGAACGTTACCATCAAGGTAACCCGGCATCAGTGGATGGTGATAGTGCAATAATGTCGGCAGAAGACTGTAAACCTGCTGAAAAGCGGGTCCCATGGCAGCAAGCGCGCGATCCACACGCAGTTGATTTATGGCATCCAGTCTCTGTTTCAGAGTCTCAATATAGAGGTACAAGACGTATCGCCTGATGTTGCTACCCGTCATGGTGCAGGTCAGTACTTGACCGTCGCCATTCGGGATAAACCGTATGTCAAAAATAACCGTTACCCTTTCTCGCCTGCATATTTTTATCTAATACCGACGAAAAAATGGTCTAAAACGTGATCAATTTAACACCTTGCTCATTGACCGTAAAGAAAGATGCGCTACATACAAGTGTAGCACCGTTCGCTGCGTGTAAATTCTTAAATACGGGCTGGCGGTTTCTCGTCATTATTCACTGTCATTGACGACACTGCGCCTTATCCTCTCACTCACGGTGACCGGAAAACTAACATACTCTCTATAAGGATGTTAGGATGGTCAATGATTGATAATGACGGTAACAAGCATGTTAGACAATGTTTTAAGAATTGCCACACGCCAAAGTCCCCTTGCGCTTTGGCAGGCACATTATGTCAAAGACGCATTGATGGCAACCCATCCGGGACTGACGGTAGAACTGGTGCCGATGGTCACACGCGGCGACGTGATCCTTGATACTCCCCTGGCGAAAGTGGGCGGTAAGGGACTGTTTGTTAAAGAGCTTGAAATCGCGCTGCTGGAAAAACGCGCTGATATCGCCGTGCACTCTATGAAAGACGTTCCGGTGGCCTTCCCGGATGGTCTCGGTCTGGTGACCATTTGCGAGCGCGAAGATCCGCGCGACGCGTTTGTCTCGAATAAATATCACAGTCTGGACGATCTGCCCGCGGGTAGTATCGTCGGGACGTCCAGTTTGCGTCGTCAGTGTCAACTGGCGGAGCGCCGTCCGGACCTCATTATCCGTTCGTTGCGCGGCAACGTCGGCACACGTCTCGGCAAGCTGGACAACGGCGACTATGACGCCATTATCCTGGCCGTGGCCGGTCTGAAACGCTTAGGTCTGGAGTCGCGCATTCGCACAGCCTTGCCGCCCGACGTTTCACTTCCTGCCGTAGGCCAGGGCGCCGTCGGGATTGAGTGTCGTCTTGACGACGCGCGAACACAGGCGCTGCTCGCACCGTTGAATCACTCGCAAACCGCGCTGCGCGTAACGGCGGAACGCGCTATGAACACCCGCCTGGAAGGCGGTTGTCAGGTGCCGATTGGCAGCTATGCAGAAATCATCAACGGTGAAATTTGGCTACGCGCGCTGGTTGGCGCGCCGGACGGTTCGGTGATGGTGCGCGGCGAACGTCGTGGTTCTCCCGAGCAGGCGGAGCAAATGGGCATCTCGCTTGCAGAGGAACTGCTGGAAAACGGCGCGCGCGCGATTCTGACGGAAGTTTATAACGGCGAGACGCCCGCATGAGTATTCTGATCACCCGCCCCTCTCCCGCAGGGGAAGCGTTAGTGAGCCGTCTGCGCGCACTGGGGCAGGTGGCCTGGAGTTTTCCACTGATTGAATTTGTCGCCGGTCGGGAGCTACCCACCCTGGCCGACCGCCTGACGACGCTGACGGAAAACGATCTGGTTTTTGCCCTTTCACAGCACGCCGTCGCCTTTGCTCACGCCCAGCTCCAGCGGGATGGCCGAAACTGGCCTGCGTCGCCGCGCTATTTCGCGATTGGCCGCACCACGGCGCTCGCCCTTCATACCGTTAGCGGGTTCGATATTCGTTATCCATTGGATCGGGAAATCAGCGAAGCCTTGCTACAATTACCTGAATTACAAAATATTGCGGGCAAACGCGCGCTGATTTTGCGTGGCAATGGCGGCCGCGAACTGCTGGGCGAAACCCTGACAGCTCGCGGAGCCGAAGTCAGTTTTTGTGAATGTTATCAACGATGTGCGAAACATTACGATGGCGCGGAAGAAGCGATGCGCTGGCATACTCGCGGCGTAACAACGCTTGTTGTTACCAGCGGCGAGATGTTGCAACGGCTCTGGTCGCTGACTCCCCAGTGGTATCGTGAGCACTGGTTACTACGCTGTCGGCTATTGGTCGTCAGTGAGCGTCTGGCGCACCTCGCCCGGGAACTGGGCTGGCAAGATATTAAGGTCGCTGATAACGCCGACAACGATGCGCTGTTGCGCGCATTACAATAACTCTCATAATGGGATGCCATAATGACGGAACAAGAAAAATCCTCCGCCGTGGTTGATGAGACCAGGGAGAGCGTGGAAACCACGCCACAGCCAGTTAATACCGAGAAAAAAAGTAAGAACGGCGCCGCGCTGGTATTAAGCGCGGTGGCGATCGCGATTGCCCTGGCGGCAGGTATTGGGCTTTATGGCTGGGGGAAACAGCAAGCAACCGCGCAAACGGAAACCAGCGATGCGCTGGCGACGCAACTGACCGCCTTGCAAAAGGCGCAGGAGAGCCAAAAAGCGGAGCTGGAAGGGATTATCAAAAAACAAGCGGCGCAGTTAGATGACGCGAATCGCCAACAGGCGGCGCTGGCGAAACAGCTTGATGAAGTACAACAAAAAGTCGCCACTATTTCCGGCAGCGATGCTAAAACCTGGCTGCTGGCGCAGGCTGATTTCCTGGTGAAACTCGCCGGACGCAAGCTGTGGAGCGATCAGGACGTCACTACCGCCGCTGCGTTGCTCAAAAGCGCTGACGCCAGTCTGGCGGACATGAATGACCCCAGCCTCATTACCGCACGACGCGCGATTACTGACGATATCGCCAGCCTGTCATCCGTTGCGCAGATCGACTACGACGGCATTATTCTCAAACTCAATCAGCTCTCTAACCAAATCGATAACCTGCGTCTGGCGGATAACGATACCGATGGTTCGCCGATGGATTCAGACAGCAGCGAGCTGTCCAGCTCGCTAAGCGAATGGCGCGTTAACCTGCAAAAAAGCTGGCAGAACTTTATGGACAGCTTTATTACCATTCGTCGCCGCGATGATACCGCCATACCGCTGTTGGCGCCCAACCAGGACGTCTATTTACGCGAAAATATTCGCTCCCGCCTGTTAGTCGCCGCGCAGGCCGTGCCACGCCATCAGGAAGAAACATACCGTCAGGCGCTGGATAACGTTTCGACCTGGGTTCGCGCTTATTACGATACTGACGACGCCGCGACAAAAGCCTTCCTGGAGGAGGTCGATAAATTAAGCCAGCAAAATATCACGATGGATCTGCCGGAAACCCTGGAAAGCCAGGCGATTCTTGAAAAACTGATGCAAACCCGCGTGCGTAATCTACTGGCGCAACCGACAGTCTCTACGGCAGCGCCTGCCACGCAGACAGACGCTCCGGCAGCCGCGCCGCAAGGAGAATAATGATGCTAAAAGTATTATTGCTCTTTGTGTTGTTGCTCGCGGGTATCGTGGTCGGCCCGATGATAGCCGGTCACCAGGGCTATGTGTTAATCCAGACCGATAACTACAACATTGAAACCAGCGTCACCGGCCTGGCGATCATTCTCATCGTCGCTATGGTGGTGCTATTCGCCATTGAGTGGTTGCTACGCCGTCTGTTTCGTACCGGCGCGCACACCCGCGGTTGGTTTGCCGGCCGTAAACGCCGTCGCGCCCGCAAGCAGACCGAACAGGCGCTGCTGAAGCTGGCGGAGGGCGACTATCAGCAGGTTGAAAAGCTGATGTCAAAAAATGCCGACCATGCTGAACAACCGGTGGTAAATTATCTGCTGGCGGCAGAAGCGGCGCAGCAGCGCGGCGATGAAGCACGCGCTAATCAGCACCTTGAACGTGCGGCAGAGCTGGCGGGGAACGACACCATCCCGGTCGAGATCACACGCGTGCGCTTACAGCTGGCGCGCAATGAAAATCACGCGGCGCGTCACGGCGTGGACAAACTGCTGGAGGTCACGCCGCGTCACCCGGAAGTTCTGCGTCTGGCGGAGCAGGCCTATATTCGCACCAGCGCATGGAGTTCTTTACTGGATATCATCCCATCCATGGCGAAAGCGCACGTCGGCGATGAAGCGCATCGCGCCATGCTCGAACAACAGGCGTGGATAGGACTCATGGATCAGGCGCGCGCCGAGCAGGGCAGCGAAGGATTACGCACCTGGTGGAAAAACCAAAGCCGTAAAACCCGCCATCAGGTGGCGCTGCAGGTCGCGATGGCCGAGCATCTGATCGAATGTGACGATCATGATATGGCGCAGCAGATTATCATCGACGGTCTGAAACGCCAGTATGACGATCGACTGGTGCTGCCCATTCCTCGCCTCAGAACCAATAATCCGGAACAACTGGAGAAAGTGCTGCGCCAGCAAATTAAGACAGTAGGCGATCGCCCGCTGTTATGGAGCACACTCGGTCAGTCGCTAATGAAACACGGTGAATGGCAGGAGGCGACTCTGGCTTTCCGCGCCGCGCTGAAACAACGCCCGGACGCGTATGATTATGCCTGGCTTGCCGATGCGCTTGATCGACTGCATCAACCGGAAGAGGCCGCCGCCATGCGGCGCGACGGCCTGATGCTGACATTACAGAACAATCCCCCGCAGTAATCCCCCCTTGCCCGGTGGCGCTTCGCTTACCGGGCCTACCGCCTACACAAAATCATTCGGGATGCATAAAAAAACGCCTGCCCGGTTAAGGGGCAGGCGTCAAAACAGGTCTGTATGACAACATAAAGGGGTGCTTCACTCAACGTTGTGTCCAGGGTGTTTGATGAGGCGTAAGCGACATCTGTCAGTGGACGATAAGCACCGTAAACGGCTCTGCATCATTCCTGAGTTTATGAGGCCAGAAGGCGAACATAAGAGATGGAATGAGCATCTACCCGTACATTATTGCACATAACGTGCCATCTTTGCACCGCTAAAAAACAGGCGCAGGCGTTAAAAAAACGTAGAGAATTCACGCGATTGTCATCCCCCCGCCGCTGGCGAGGTTTTAGCGTGTCGCCTGGCGGAGACAGAACAGGATGTTTTTTATAAAGTGATTATAAATCAATAGATTATTCGTCACCGAATAGCGACAAATAAAGTCTGGGATATCGCCAATAAACCATAATGGCAACACGTGCGGGATAAGTAGTTGAAAATGAACAGAAAACAAAAAACCCCGCCGAAGCGGGGTTCAAAATTGGTCGGCGAGAGAGGATTCGAACCTCCGACCCACTGGTCCCAAACCAGTTGCGCTACCAAGCTGCGCTACTCGCCGATATACTGCTTTTTTGAATTTTTAGTTCAATTCATTGAGTCGTGGTGCGAGGGGGGGGACTTGAACCCCCACGTCCGTAAGGACACTAACACCTGAAGCTAGCGCGTCTACCAATTCCGCCACCTTCGCGTTTCACAACTCTATATTAATGGGGTGGCTAATGGGATTCGAACCCACGACAACTGGAATCACAATCCAGGGCTCTACCAACTGAGCTATAGCCACCACTGAAACTTTTTACGCGGTATTAAACCACCGCAGCTCAAGCACCTAAATAAATGGTACGCCCGACAGGATTCGAACCTGAGACCTCTGCCTCCGGAGGGCAGCGCTCTATCCAGCTGAGCTACGGGCGCTTAGCGCCGTTGCGGGGGTGGATAATACGGACTTCACACCCCGCTGTCCAGTGCCTTTTTAAATAAAATGCGCGTTTGGTTATGCTTTGCGCATTTTGGCGCTTATTCCCCCACCTTGTGGGCGGTTCCGTGACGATTCAGACCGAAAACTTTGTAGACCAGCGTGACGGCCAGCAGGAAGATGACGCCGACAAACAGCGACATGCGCGTATCTTCATTAAAGTACATGCCGATTAAAACGCAAAACAGAAACGCCATCGTCAAATAGTTCGCCCACGGGAACATAATGGAACGAAAAGGATGATCCGCAATCGCTTCTTTATGCGCCCGACGAAAGCGCAGTTGGCTAATCAGAATGACAAACCACGGCACCATCCCCGGCAGTACGCTGGCGCTATAAACGTAAACAAAGACGCGCTGCGGATTGGGGATGATGTAGTTCAGGCAAGAACCTACCAGCAAAATCAAAATAGAGAGCGCCACGCCCGCGACCGGCACGCCGTGGCGAGAGACTTTCGCGACTGCCGCCGGCAGTTGACGGTTTTTCGCCAGCGCGTAAAGCATACGCCCACAGCTATACATTCCGCTGTTACAGCCGGAGAGCGCCGCCGTCAGCACGACAAAGTTGATAATGCCCGCCGCAGCGGTGATGCCGATTTTCGCGAAGGTGAGCACAAAGGGACTGCCGTTGCTGCCAATCTCATTCCACGGGAAAATGGTGACGATCACGAAAATCGCGCCAACATAAAAAATCAGGATACGCCACAGCACTTTACCCACCGCGCTACGCAACGTCACCTGCGGATTCTTCGCTTCACCGGCGGTAATACCGATCAACTCAACCCCCTGATAAGAGGCCACCACGATACATAATGCGGTCAGAAAGCCTTTCCAGCCGCCGGCAAAAAAGCCGCCATGCTCGGTCAGATTACCAAAGCCAATCGCCTGGCCGCCGTTACCAAAACCGAAGAAAATCACCCCCAGGCCGATGATGATCATCACAATAATCGTGGTGACTTTGATCATCGCAAACCAGAACTCGATTTCACCATACAGGCGCACCGCAGCCAGATTCGCCAACGCGACCAGTCCGACGGCAATCAGCGCCGGTATCCACTGCGCCATCTCCGGAAACCAGAACTGGACGTAGACCCCAATGGCGGTAATTTCCGAGATCCCGACCGCCATCCACATAAACCAGTATGACCAGGCGGTAAGATAGCCAAAAAAAGGACTCATATACCGGTGGGCGTACACGGCAAAGGAGCCGGTAACAGGTTCCAGAAAGAGCATCTCCCCCATCGAACGCATGATGAAAAAGACGAACAATCCGGCGATGATATACGCCAGCAGCACTGACGGGCCCGCCCATTTCAGCGTACTGGCGGCGCCCATAAAGAGTCCGACGCCGATGGTGCCCCCGAGGGCAATCAATTCAATATGACGAGCTTCCAGCCCACGCTGTAGCTCCGGTTTTTTCTCTGCCATAAATCCTCATGTCGTGTTTGCAACGGTTCCGGTAGTACCGGTTATTGTTATGGGTACATCGATTGTTGCGAATATTTTCTTAAATTTGGACAAATGGCAAATGGAGCATTAAAAAAATGCACTTATTGTGTAAGAAATCATCGATTATGTTGTAAATGAGCAGCGCCATAAGCACAATCCGCTGCTCAAGTCATCAGAAGGGAGAATTAGAGATCGCCAGTATAGTGCCAGCGAAGGTAGCGCAGCAGACGCATCTGGCGGGTAATACGCTTCGGTTGAGAAAGCAGACGATACAACCACTCCAGCCCCAGGTTCTGCCATATTTTTGGGGCGCGTTTGACGTGACCGGTAAACACATCATAGGTACCGCCCACCCCCATATATAGCGCATGGGGATGCACTTCCCGACAATCGCGCATGAGCAATTCCTGTTTTGGCGATCCCATCGCGACGGTGACAATTTTCGCGCCGCTGGCATGGATACGCGCAAATAGCGCCTGACGCTGCTCCGGCGTAAAGTAACCGTCCTTGCTACCCACAATATTGACGTTCCACTGCGTCCGCAGTTTTGCTTCCGTCTGCGCCAGCACCTCAGGCTTGCCGCCGACAAGAAATACCGGCGTGCCTTCTTTACCCGCGCGCGCCATTAACGCTTCCCAAAGGTCAGCGCCAGCCACACGAGAAACCTGCGCCTGCGGAAATTTTTTACGTATTGAACGCACCACGCTGATGCCATCGGCATATTTAAATTCCGCCGCCGCTATCAACGCGCGGACTTCCGGATTATCTTCCGCCGTCAGCAGCTTTTCGGCGTTGATCGCCACCAACGTGCCTTGCTTCAGTTGACCATCGGCAAACAGATAATTCAGCGCATGTGACATGTCGCGCCAGCCAATCAGAGGTAACCCGCGCAGCGAGTAAAGGGGCGCAGCGGCATTATTGGTCATAGTTTTCCTTCCACCTGTGCCTGAGGGAGCGAAGTTGTACGTTTATGAATCAGTCCGGCGCTATCAAATAACCAGAACAGAAGCTTAGCGACCAGCAGGCTGGCGCCAAAAACCACCAGGAAGAAAACCACGCGCGAGACAAACGAATCCAGCCCTTCTCGCGCCAGCACAATCATATTAAAGATGGCGCCAAAGCAGAAACTGTGCAGAATCGCCGCCTTATAGCGATTGGGCTCCCGGTTACCCAGTTCATATAGCCAGTCGAACCATTTGATAATCAGCCCGACGACGATCGCGCCGAGCGGAATAAACAGCGCCCCGCCCATGACCACCAGCGATCCGATAAGCGTTGGCGATATCGCCAGGCCAGAATGGTTGTTCAGGACTTCCCAGGTGAAGTAATTCGCAGAATTCAGCACGATACTGGGTCGTCCCGGCCATAACCAGGTGGGAATAAAGACGTAGAAATCACGCACGATAGGGGCCAGCCCCTGAAAATCGATATTGTGGTAATTTTGCAACAGCAGCGCCAGATTCTCCCACGGCGAAAAGGTATCGCGCGTCAGATAAAGAAACGTATAGAACGCCTCATCGCCGCTCACATTTAATCCGTAGCGTTTGAGCGCCAGCCAGAACATACCAACAATCCCCAGCACGCCCGCCGCTGCCAGCATCCACAGGCTGATCCAGCCCCGAATAATGCCGATAAACAGGAAGATAGCAAACGCAATAATGATGTTAGCGCGCGTGCCGCCGACAATCATGTAGGTCAACAGACCAAACGCGACGGTGCTCACCAGAAAGAACAGCCACGCTTTGCTGTCCTGGCGCAGGAAATAGACCACCAGCATCGCCGGAATGAAGAAATAGAAGAACCGTTTTAACGCCACGCCGGAGACTTCGCTGGAAAAGATCTGGCTGTAGGAGTGCAGCCGGAACAGCAAAAAGCCGTTATGCATAAAGAAAATCGCCACGCTCACCAGCGCGATGCCCATCAGGATCACCCAGGTAAGGTGGGTTTCCACCCGGTTCATGGTAAATAGCGGCTTGCGTGGTACATCCACAACGCGTTTGCGTAAACGCGTTTTATAGGTCACGTAATACACGCCGTAGAAACAGGCGGCGGATAATAGAGCCTGCAATAAGATTTCCGGCGGCGCGACGCCAACGTCGAAACGAAATACCAGCACGCTGGTTAGCGGAAAACCAAAAAAGAAGGTCAACAAAAACAGCAACGAAAAGAAAACGTTGAAGTTAAAACGCACGCGGCGAAATTCAAACCAGGTCAGCGTGGCGATAAACAGCGTAGAGAGCAGCCAGACCACCAGCAGCCCGCTGAATTGCATTAAACTCATTCGGCTTCTCCTGCGGCGATTCTCAACGCATTATGCCACGGTTGCAGGTAGTTGGGGCTAAAGAAGGTGATGCCGCTTTTATCTACCGATGCGAGCTGACGCTGCGCCTCGCGCACGACCTGCTCATTAAGATCGTCCGTGGTAAACAGGACGGGCAGATGCTGTTCCGCCATATCCTGCCAGAAAGGATTGTCGCGATTCAGTACGCACGGGATATCGGCCTGAATTAGCAGGCACAACGTCCCGATCCCCTGTTGGCGGGCAAAAATAAAATAACCGAGGTCGCACTGGCGCAACAGCGCAAGATAGGCATCAAATTCCATTTTTTCGCTAAGAATTTGTAGATTTTCGGCGCTAAATAGCGCCAGAGCGGCCTGGCGAACCTCATCAATATAGGCCTGGTTATTGGCCGGATAGCCCATCGGCACCACCACGTTTACCGTATCGCCAAACTGCTGATACACCGCCCGTAACGCCGTAATATGTTGGTTACTGCGATCGCCGGAGTTCCCTACTAAAATGGTCAATTTCCCCGCACGTTGGCGCTCTTTTGCCATAGAGTTCAGGGAAGGGTCCATGCGCGTCGGGAAATAGAGCAACTCGCCGCGTACGCCCGGGTGCTGGCGCGCAAAATAGCTGAGATCGCCGCGCGTCGCGAATACGCCTCCTACTCGTCCCTGCGCGATACGACGAAGCGGGTAGAAAAGGCGGAATTTCAGCCCGTGGGACACTTCGTAGAGATCCGCGCCCCAGATATGCCAGTAAAACTGAGCTGGCTTAATACCGCCGCTTAACAGCGCCAGCCACAGGCTGGTGTTGAACTGACCGTGAAAGAAGAATCTCTGTCGACGATTTGCTTTCGCTTTGGCGATGACCGCCTGCGCCAGCGCTTTCTTACTGCCATAAAAACGAAGCGAGAGCGCCGGGCAGCTTTCCGTGAAGCCGTTATCTTCGCCGGCAACCATAAATTCACGCGCGTGCTCGCTTGTGGCGGCCAGCGTATCATTGAAAAACCGCAACACGGTGTGGTTATGGTGAGGGATATCCGATCCCAGGACGTGAATCAGTACAGTCATGCTCGCCTACGCCAGAGTAAAAATACGCCGCAACAAAGTGAAAAATAGACAATATAGGTGGCCATATAAGCCTGTGCCGCACCCAGCGCGCCGTGAGCGGGAATCAGCCAGTGAGCGAACGCCGTTAACAGAATGAACTGGCTAATTTCGGCCAGAATGTAAAATCGCAACGACGCTTTGGCAATCACCAGATAACCGAAAACATAGGCGCCGACTTTCAGCACGTCGCCCACTAACTGCCAGGCGAACAGATCGCGCATCGCGGTGAATTTGGCGGAAAAAAGCAGCCAGATAGCAAAATCGCGCAGTAGCCAGACGGTAAAACTCGCCGCCGCGACCGCCGGTAAAACAAATTTCAGCGCTTTTACCACTTCACGCGTAATGTCCTGTTTTTCCGTCAGGCGTGAGAGCGTGGGTAACAGGTAAACGCTGAAGGAGGCGGTGATAAATTGCAGATAGGCATCAGAAATACTGCTCACGCCCTGCCAGATCCCGACATCGCTCCAGCTATAGTGCGCGGCCAGTTGGTTTCGCATCATCACATAGGCGACCGGCATCGTAACAGAGGTAATCAGCGCCATCAGGGTAAATTTACTAAGCTGCCCTGCCAGACCGTTGTCCCAGGAGGGCTTGAGATAGCGTAGCGGGACGGTGCCGCGCTTAATCAGTATCATACCGGCTGGCACTACCACCAGCGCCGGCACCAGCGCCAGGCCAAGCAGAGCGCCTTCATAGCCGCCAACACGGTAGCAGAGATACCAGGCGGCGACGCCCAAAAAGCTGCCGACAATTAACGATAAGGCATTACCCGACGCGTCACGAAAGCCCTTCATTAGCGCCAGCAGCAGGTTCGCCCAGGCGATCCCCATTTGTACCAGCGCAACCAGACGCACCAGCCCTTGATAGTCCGTATGACCGAACAGTCCCTGGCTAATCGGCGCCGCCGCCAGCAGGAAGACCAGCGCCAGCAGCGTAGAGAAACCCAATACCATCGCGGAGGAGGTTCCCACCACGGTACGTAACTGCGCCGGGTTATCATGATGTTGTGCGACGAGTTTGGTAACGCCGTTAAATATCCCGGCACCAGCCAATACGCCCAGCACGGTGATCATCTGGCGGAAGTTACTCGCTTGTCCGACGCCCGCCGGACCAAAAGAGACGGCCAGTAGTTTCACCACCAGCAGTCCGGCGCCAATTTTTACCAGCGTACTGACCGCCGTCCACAGGGAGGCTTTAGCAAGCGACATATCAGGAGAAATAATTTAGCAAGGTAGTAATCACCGTTCGTTGATCGACGGGCGCAAGGTTATAAAACAGCGGCAGACGCAACAAACGTTCGCTCTCTTTTGTGGTGTAGACATCGTCCCCGATAAACTCGCCGAATTTATCGCCCGCCGGACAATCATGCAGCGGAATGTAATGGAATACCGCCATGATTTCCGCCTCTTTCAGGAAATTAATCAGCGCGCTGCGATCGGCGATATCCCGCAGTTTGATGTAAAACATGTGGGCATTATGCCCGCAGTTTTCCGGAATAGAAGGCAGCTCGATACGCCCGGCGCGCGCCAGCGGCGTTAACGCATCGTAGTAAGTCTGCCACAGCGACAGACGCTGTTGATTGATACGATCGGCGGCCTCCAGTTGCGCCCACAGGTAGGCAGCCTGCAGATCGGACATCAAATAACTGGAGCCGATATCCCGCCAGGTGTATTTGTCCACCTGACCACGGAAGAACTGGCTGCGGTTGGTGCCTTTTTCGCGGATGATCTCCGCGCGTTCAATCAGCGTACGATCGTTGATCAGCGTCGCGCCGCCTTCGCCGCCAGCGGTGTAATTTTTGGTTTCATGGAAGCTAAAACAGCCGACGTGACCGATCGTTCCTAACGCGCGCCCTTTGTACGTGGACATCACGCCCTGGGCGGCATCCTCGACAACGAACAGATTATACTTATCCGCCAGCGCCATGATGACGTCCATTTCACAAGCGACGCCAGCGTAGTGTACCGGCACGATAGCGCGGGTTTTATCAGTAATTGCCGCCTCAATCAGCGTTTCGTCAATATTCATCGTATCCGGACGAATATCGACAAACACAATTTTCGCGCCGCGCAGGACAAAAGCGTTAGCGGTGGAGACAAACGTAAAGCTCGGCATGATCACTTCATCGCCGGGCTGAATATCCAACAACAGAGCCGCCATCTCCAGCGACGCGGTACAGGAAGGCGTCAGCAACACCTTCGCGCTGCCGAAATGTTGCTCTAGCCACTGCTGGCAACGGCGCGTAAAGCCGCCGTCGCCGCACAGTTTGCCGCTGCTCATTGCAGACTGCATGTATTCGAGTTCGGTTCCCACCACCGGCGGCGCATTAAAAGGAATCATGTTGTCACCTGTATAACCAGTACGCAGTGCTTTCGATGTTGGCACCGCTTTGTATGTAACGTTTAAGCGCGGCGGTGTTGCCCAACTGGGTCGCCACCCGCAATGTTGCTTTGCCGCGACTCTGCGCCCAACAGATCGCCGCCTGCATAAGTTCCGCTCCCGCGCCGCGTCCAGCCAACAGACCGATGCGCGCGTCGGTATCATTCAATTCCCGCAGCGAGACGTAACCGCGGATAGCGCCTGTCTCCGTGCGAAGCACCAGGCATTGGTGATCAAACGTGCCGCGTACCGCATTCTCAATCCACTGGGCGTAAAAACGGGCGCTGGCATCGGGCGCATACCACGGCGCGCGAAAACGACTCTGCGTAAACGCCTCTCCGGCCAACTGACGCAAAGCAGGGATGTCCGTAAGGTGTGCAATTTCCGCGCCATGCTGGTCGCGATGCCCTTTTACCGGCAACGCAAAATCCACTTCGCCTTCAACCAAAGAGAATCCCAGCGATTGCAACGCCGACAGCCAGGCGATGTTTTCAGCCGGCACTTTTACCTGCACGCGTTGCCACGCCTGCAGCGCTTCTGGCGTTAATTCGGGCGCTGAGGCATCGATACGCACAATGCCGCTATTCACGCCAAAGAACGTATTTTCCCAGAGTAACGGTTCAATACTGGCGCGGACGGGCACGGAGCAACTCCAGTAAATATTGGCCATAGCCGGTTTTTTCAAGCTGACTGGCGGCGCGTTTCAAACCATCATCATCCAGCCAGCCGTTGCGCCAGGCAATCTCCTCCAGACAGGCAATTTTGAAGCCCTGGCGCTTTTCCACCGTCTGCACAAAAGTGCTCGCCTCAATCAGACTGTCGTGGGTGCCCGTATCCAGCCAGGCGAAACCGCGGCCCAGCAGTTCAACGGTCAGCTTACCTTCCTCCAGATACATCTGGTTGATAGAAGTGATCTCCAGCTCGCCACGCCCGGACGGTTTCACGCGCTTCGCATACTCGACGACCTTGCTGTCATAGAAATAGAGGCCGGTGACCGCCCAGTTAGATTTAGGCTGTTTCGGCTTTTCTTCCAGCGAGAGCGCGCGAAAATCATCGTCAAACTCCACGACGCCAAAGCGTTCCGGGTCCATGACCTGATAGCCAAATACTGTAGCGCCTTCGGTACGCGCCGCGACCTGACGGAGTTTGGGGCTAAAGCCCTGACCAAAAAAGATATTGTCGCCCAATACCAGGCATGAGGGTTCACCGTTGAGGAACGTTTCGCCAATGATAAAGGCCTGCGCCAGCCCATCCGGGCTGGGCTGCTCGGCATAGTGTAAATCGATACCGAATGCTGCGCCGTCGCCCAACAAACGCTGAAAGTCGCGTTTATCCTCCGGCGTGGTGATGATCAAGATCTCACGAATGCCCGCCAGCATTAGCACCGATAACGGATAGTAAATCATCGGTTTGTCGTAGACGGGCAGAAGCTGCTTTGATACGCCGCGCGTAATGGGATGCAACCGGGTACCGGAACCTCCGGCCAGAATGATGCCTTTCATTCGTTTCTCCTCCAGGAGTAAGAACCTGCCGTTTAGCGTTTCAGTCCTAAGCGTTCGCCCTGATAACTGCCATCCTGCACGGGTTTCCACCAGGCCTCATTGGCGAGATACCACTGAACGGTTTTTCGCATCCCGCTTTCGAAGGTTTCCTGCGGCGTCCAGCCCAGCTCGCGGGCGATTTTCGACGCGTCGATGGCATAACGTAAGTCATGGCCGGGTCGATCGTCGACGAAGGTAATCAGATCGTGATAATTCGCCACACCCTGCGGTTTTTGCGGGGCCAGTTCTTCCAGCAGAGCGCAGATCGTCCTGACCACATCCAGATTTTTACGTTCGTTATGACCGCCGATATTATACGTTTCGCCCACCGCGCCGTTCGTCACCACGTGATACAACGCACGGGCATGATCCTCCACATACAGCCAGTCGCGAATTTGCTGACCGTTGCCATAGACCGGCAATGGTTTACCCGCCAGCGCGTTCAGAATCATCAGCGGGATCAGTTTTTCCGGGAAATGGTAGGGCCCGTAGTTATTAGAGCAGTTGGTGACAAGCGTAGGCAGACCGTAGGTACGTAACCAGGCGCGTACCAGATGGTCGCTGCTGGCTTTGGAGGCGGAATAAGGGCTGCTTGGCGCATATGGCGTGGTTTCGGTGAAGAAATCGTCTGCAGTATGCAGATCGCCATACACTTCATCGGTGGAGATATGGTGGAAGCGGAACGCCGCTTTAGCGTCCGCGTCAAGCGCGGACCAGTAAGCGCGAGCGGCTTCCAGCAAGGTGTAAGTACCAACGATATTCGTTTCAATAAACGCCGCCGGGCCGTCGATGGAACGGTCTACATGGCTTTCCGCCGCCAGGTGCATCACGCTATCGGGCTGATACTGCTGGAAAACTCGCTCCAGTGATGCCCGATCGCAGATATCCACCTTCTCAAAGGCGAAACGGTCGCTTTGCGCCACCGACGCCAGAGACATCAGGTTGCCCGCATAGGTGAGTTTATCCACCACCACCACCGCGTCTGCCGTTTCATGGATGATATGCCGCACCACCGCAGATCCGATAAAGCCTGCGCCGCCGGTCACCAGAATCCGTTTCATCAGCGCCAGACTCCTTTGGTATCAACCACATAACGTTGATTAACCGCATCGCCGGGAATCGCTTTAAATTCGTCATGATCGACCAGCATCACCAGCACATCGGCGGCGGCCAGCGCCGCGTCCAGTTTCGCCAGCGTGCAAAGTCCGTCCAATTTTTTCGGCAACTGATGGATATTCGGTTCGACGACCAGGGTTTCGCCGCTGTGCCAGCGGGCGATACTTTGCGCGATCCCCATCGCCGGGCTTTCGCGCAGATCGTCGATATTCGGCTTAAAGGCCAGCCCAAAACAGGCGATTTTCACTTCGCTGGCGCGTTTATCGGTGGCCGCCAGGCAATCTGCGACCGCGGCTTTTACCTGATCGACCACCCAGTGCGGTTTGCCGTCGTTCACTTCACGCGCGGAGCGAATCAGTCTCGCCTGCTGCGGATTTTGCGCCACAATAAACCACGGATCGACCGCAATGCAGTGCCCGCCAACGCCTGGGCCCGGCTGCAAAATATTGACGCGCGGATGGCGGTTCGCCAGACGGATCAATTCCCAGACGTTAATCCCCTGTTCGGCGCAAATCAGCGACAATTCATTCGCAAAAGCGATATTCACATCACGGAAGCTATTTTCCGTCAGCTTGCACATCTCTGCGGTGCGCGAGTTGGTGACAACGCATTCGCCCTCAAGGAAAATTTTGTACAGCGCGCTGGCGCGAGCCGAACATACTGGCGTCATACCGCCAATCACGCGGTCATTTTTAATGAGTTCCACCATCACCTGACCCGGCAGCACGCGCTCCGGACAATAGGCGATATTCACGTCGGCCTGCTCGCCCGCCTGCTGGGGAAAGGTCAGATCCGGGCGCATCCCGGCCAGCCAGCCGGCCATTTGCTCCGTTGCGCCGACCGGCGATGTTGATTCCAGAATTACCAGTGCTCCTTTTTTTAATACCGGCGCAATGGATTTCGCCGCGGCTTCCACATAGGCCATGTCAGGGTCGTGATCGCCTTTGAATGGCGTCGGCACGGCAATCAGGTACGCATCGGCCTCGACAGGTGTCGTCGTTGCACGCAGAAAGCCGCCTTCCACCGCCATCTTCACCACATTGCCCAACGCCGGCTCCACGATGTGAATTTCACCGCGATTTATGGTGTCTACCGCATGTTGGTTGATATCCACGCCGATAACCTGCTTCTGGCGGGAAGCAAAAGCGGCCGCAGTCGGTAATCCGATATACCCCAGCCCAATAACAGAAATGGTCGTAAAACTCATAACGATACCCGATAACTTTTTAACGCCTGTAAAATGCGCGCGCATGATTGCCCGTCACCATAAGGATTATGGGCGCGGCTCATAGTTTGATATTCATTTTCGTCGTGCAGCAGACGCATAACTTCCGCCACAATGCGCCGGGAGTCCGTGCCGATCAGTCTTACCGTACCTGCGGTAATGGCTTCCGGACGCTCTGTGGTTTCACGCATGACCAATACCGGCTTACCTAATGACGGCGCTTCTTCCTGAATACCGCCGGAATCGGTCAGAATGAGCCAGGCGTGATTCATCAGCCAGACAAAAGGTAAGTAGTCCTGCGGCTCAATCAGTACCACGTTTTCAACATGGCCGAGGATACGGTTGACAGGTTCGCTGACGTTGGGATTGAGATGCACCGGATAGACAATTTGCACATTCTGGTTCGCGGCGGCGATTTCCGCCAGCGCCTGGCAGATATGCTCAAAGCCCTGACCAAAGCTTTCACGCCGATGACCGGTCACCAAAATCATCTTCTTATTCGCGTTGAGGAAAGGATACTGCTCGGCCAGTTCAGCCTGTAATGTATCGCTCGTCAGAACGCGATCGCGTACCCAGATCAGCGCGTCGATAACGGTATTGCCAGTGACAAAAATGCGCTCATCCGGAATGTTCTCCCGCAACAGATTCTGCCGCGAGTTTTCCGTCGGCGCAAAGTGGTACATCGCCAGATGTCCGGTCAGCGTACGGTTTGCCTCTTCCGGCCAGGGGGAATAGAGATCGCCGGTTCGCAACCCGGCTTCTACGTGCCCTACCGGAATTCGTTGATAGAAAGCCGCCAGGCTGGTAGCAATCGTAGTGGTGGTATCGCCATGAACCAGCACCACATCAGGTTTAAAATCTGCCAGGATCGGCTTTAATCCCTCCAGAATTCGGCAGGTAATTTCCGTCAACCCCTGTCCCGGCTGCATAATGTTGAGATCGTAATCAGGCACAATAGAAAAAAGAGTTAATACCTGATCAAGCATCTCCCGATGCTGCGCAGTAACGCATACTTTGGCCTCGAAATGAGGATCTTTTTCCAGCGCATGGACCAGAGGCGCCATCTTAATGGCCTCCGGTCGTGTACCAAATACAGTCAGTACTTTCACATCGATTCTCTTCGAATAGACAGTAGGGGCCCAGCCCCCTACTGCAGAGGTGTTGCTAAATCGTGCGGCGACGGGTTAAGGCAACGCCCGCACCGATTAGCGCCCCAACGATACCCCACATAATCATCAGGAAGGCTCGGCGTGGGCTATCACGTTTTACCGGTTCTTCCGGCGTACGCAAATAACGATAGGTCTGAAAACGAGGGTCCAGGGTCGGCCCCACATTAAGCGTATTCAACATTGCCCGATTTTGAAAGTAGTCCAAATCGAACGCAGGGCCAACCGCTTGCAGATTTTCAAGACGCGCCTGCAACATAGGGCGACCGAGTAAAAAAAGCTCTGAGTCCGGTAATTCATCCGCCGGGACATCCGTCGCGCTACGAGAAATATTATGTTGTTCCGCAATTTTGAGCGCCTGCTCAATACTGTTTACACGACGTGAATAGATCGCTTTCGCAACCTCTTCCTGCCGTTTGACCTGGGCTTTCATCTGCACGGTACGCGCAGCCCAGGCACCTTTTAATTCATCATTCAGATGGCTCGCCGCCCGCTGGCTGGCGAATGCGACATACTGACGCAGCAGATTATTGGCATCCGGCGCAGTTTCAGCAATCAGCTTCACGTTGTCGTTGATGGCGCGTGTAAAATCGCCGGGCGTAAACTGTATGTTATTGATCAGTTCATCAAGCATCGCCGCATCAGCTTTGCTATTCCCGACCATTCGCTGCTTGTAATAGTCCGTCTGTAACCAGAAATCGCGACGCGTATCCCAGGAGGCAAGTTGCATGATGAACTCTTTATACGCTTCATCCATCACCGAGGGCTTATCAGAAGAAGCAGGATCGGTCTTAATATCCAGGTTGCGCAGAAACTGCTGCTGGGAGTAATAACCGCCCAACATATTTACGGTTGGGCGATCGG
This sequence comes from Salmonella sp. NW38, assembly GCF_051807745.1. Classification (NCBI taxonomy): domain Bacteria; kingdom Pseudomonadati; phylum Pseudomonadota; class Gammaproteobacteria; order Enterobacterales; family Enterobacteriaceae; genus Salmonella; species Salmonella sp. NW38. The sequence goes on from NZ_JAMMTO010000015.1 coordinate 67,218, forward strand.
TGATCGCCGTCGCACTCCACTCCTGACGAGCAAAAAAGGTATAGGCTAACGCGATAAGGGCAAATAGCAGGCCAATGCCGATAATCCAGAATTTGCCAGCCCATAAAGTACGAAACAACCCGCGAATATCCAGTTCATTTTCAGCGCTCACCGCGCGTGCCCCCGGTAATGGTTGTGTCATCGTATCCTCATTTACTTGGTTAAGTTTGGCCGGTTCTTACGGTGTCTGCGCAGGCGACGCTTCACACGCTTAATAAATCTCGCCACCTTCCAGGCCCGCTTAATGCAGTAGCCATAGAGGAAGAATGCTAGCAAAAAGAGCACCAACATAACCCATTCAGGAACAAAATGAGAATATTCTGCCGCTACGCCGACTCCCGCCAGAATGGCGGCGGCAAGCGTAATCAGTACAAACGCCTGACGAGAGGTAAATCCGGCGCGCATGATAAGATGGTGAATATGCTGACGATCAGGTGAGAAGGGACTCATTCCTTTACGCAGACGGCGATACATAATCGCCACCATATCCATCAGCGGGATAGCGATAATCCATAGCGCGGTAACCGGACTGATAGGGTGAGTTTTCCCCTGCGTCGTTTCCAGTAAGATCCAGATAACGGTAAAACCAATCAGAGTACTACCGGCATCGCCCATAAAGACTTTATAACGCCGCCCCAAAATACCGAGATTAAGCATAATGTAAGGCAGAATCGCGGCAATCATGGCGAAGCACCATATTGCCAGGCTGGTTTGACCGTCAAACCATAAAATCAGCCCCATCGCCGCGAATGAGACGCTGGATAGCCCGCCCAACAGGCCGTCAATACCGTCCACCATATTGAAAGCGTTGATCGCCGCCCATACGGCAAACAGAGTAAGGAAATAGCCGAAGGGACCGAGCACCATCTCCCAGGAGCCAAAGATATAGCCGAGGCTGCTAAGATAGAGCTTACCGAATACCATCATAATGATACCGATCGCGGCCTGTATGGTCGCACGGATCTTCACGCTGATATCAAAACGGTCGTCCAGCGCACCGATAAGAACCAGTACGCCCGCACAAGAAAGATAAAGCGACGCATGAGGAATATAGTGGTCAACGATTCCGAATGTGAAGCAAATCCCTGCGTAAACCGAAATCCCTCCAACCAACGGTATCAGCCCCTGGTGGCGTTTACGAAAGTTGGGTTTATCCACTAAACCGATTTTTTTTGCGACTTTACGCGCAAAAAACAGGAACAGTGTCGTGAATAAAAAAATACTGATGAGATCAGTACTCACGGTCAGTAAATTCACAATGCGTGCTCTCAGATAAAATTAGTACCAGAAGTATAACCATGAAGACCTTTATTCAGAAGGGAAACCCTGCTCTGAATCAGGCAGAATTGTTTAAATATCAACCACACGATACCGATAACGAATGGATGGCGAAGCCCCGACCCGGTTTATCATCATTTTGTAAATGTATCGTTAAGATTACAGATATAAAACAAAAACGCCACGTAAAAACGTGGCGTTTTCAGGTAAAGACCAGGTTATGAGCGCTTCATCATCTCGAAAAAGTCGTCATTAGTTTTGGTCATCGCCAGTTTGTTAATGAGGAATTCCATCGCGTCAATTTCACCCATCGGATGGATGATTTTACGCAGGATCCACATTTTCTGCAGCTCTTCCTGAGTGGTGAGCAGCTCTTCTTTACGGGTACCGGAACGGTTGTAGTCGATAGCCGGGAAGACACGTTTTTCAGCGATCTTACGCGAAAGATGCAGCTCCATGTTACCGGTGCCTTTAAACTCTTCGTAGATAACTTCGTCCATTTTGGAGCCGGTATCGATAAGCGCGGTAGCGATGATGGTCAGACTGCCGCCCTCTTCCACGTTACGCGCCGCGCCGAAGAAACGCTTCGGACGATGCAGGGCGTTAGCGTCCACACCACCGGTCAGTACTTTACCGGACGCCGGCACCACGGTGTTGTAGGCACGCGCCAGACGGGTGATGGAGTCGAGCAGGATGATAACGTCTTTCTTGTGTTCAACCAGACGTTTCGCCTTCTCGATAACCATTTCAGCAACCTGAACGTGGCGGGATGCCGGTTCGTCAAAGGTAGACGCAACCACTTCGCCTTTCACCAGACGCTGCATCTCGGTTACTTCTTCCGGACGTTCGTCAATCAGCAGCACCATCAGCACGCAGTCTGGGTGGTTATACGCGATGCTCTGCGCGATGTTCTGCAGCAGCATGGTTTTACCCGCCTTCGGCGGCGCGACAATCAGACCGCGCTGGCCGCGACCGATCGGCGAAGCCAGATCCAGAACGCGTGCCGTTAAGTCTTCGGTAGAACCGTTACCACGCTCCATACGCAGACGAGAGTTTGCGTGCAGCGGGGTTAAGTTCTCAAAGAGGATTTTGTTACGGGCGTTTTCCGGTTTGTCGTAGTTAACTTCGTTAACTTTCAACAGCGCAAAATAGCGTTCACCTTCTTTCGGCGGGCGAATCTTACCAGAAATGGTATCACCAGTGCGGAGGTTGAAACGGCGGATTTGGCTGGGGGAAACGTAGATATCATCAGGACCGGCGAGGTAGGAGCTGTCTGCAGAACGGAGGAAACCAAATCCATCCTGCAATATCTCCAGCACACCGTCGCCAAAGATATCTTCGCCACTCTTTGCGTGCTGCTTCAGGATGGCAAAAATAATGTCCTGCTTGCGCATACGGGCCAGGTTTTCCAGCCCCATACTTTCGCCGAGAGTGATCAGCTCAGAAACCGGCGTATTCTTTAATTCGGTAAGATTCATAATGGTGTGAGTTCTTAAACTTGGGGTAAATCTCGAACTTAATGTTGTGAATGGTATGGCAGGGTCATCCATGCCTGTTTACGGCTATCAACTCATGTCTGTTCGCTGTCTGGTCACAGGAAAGTACGCAGAACTGAAACGACAAGACGGAATGAGCGAAGAGCCAGGAATCTTTCCACTTCTCGTGCGAGAAAAAACGGGAAGTGACGGATAAAACCAGATTCAAACTTAATAAGGTATGTTTAATTCGAAGTCAATACTAACTTAGCACGACTCAGACCGGGCGTCCAGAGATCCTGACAATTTAAGAATAACGTAAGGACAACAGACGCCACGAAACTGCCTGATACCTTAATCATTCGTCGAATGACAGACGCCTGACCATACAGCGCCTTTGTCATTCGACGTATAAAAGGTATTACGCCAGATTGGCGTCGAGAAACTCTTTCAACTGACCTTTAGACAGTGCGCCTACTTTGGTTGCCGCCACTTCGCCGTTTTTAAACAGCAGCAGAGTCGGAATACCGCGGATGCCATATTTAGGCGCAGTACCTGGGTTCTGGTCAATGTTCAGTTTGGCAACGGTCAATTTGCCCTGATATTCGTCAGCGATTTCATCCAGAATCGGAGCGATCATTTTACACGGCCCGCACCACTCTGCCCAGAAATCAACGAGGATAGCCCCGTCCGCTTTGAGTACATCCGTGTCAAAACTGTCGTCAGTCAGGTGAATAATTTTATCGCTCATATATAACTCCACAGGAATAAGCCTGGCGTGTTGGTGTAGCATTAACCAACGAGGTGCTGATGTTAACTTCGCCAACAAAGGTTGACTTTATTTCACCGGATACGCTTTCGTAAAGCAATAGTAAGCTGATATTCTACCACACTATGAGCAAAACACATTTAACAGAACAGAAGTTTTCCGACTTCGCCCTGCACCCACAGGTGGTTGAAGCCCTTGAAAAAAAAGGGTTTTATAATTGTACGCCCATTCAGGCACTGGCCCTTCCGCTAACGCTGGCGGGTCGTGACGTTGCAGGGCAGGCGCAAACCGGTACCGGGAAAACGATGGCGTTTCTGACGTCAACGTTTCATTATTTACTTTCTCATCCCGCGATCGACGATCGCAAGGTGAACCAGCCGCGCGCGCTGATCATGGCGCCGACGCGTGAATTAGCCGTACAAATTCACGCAGACGCGGAGCCGTTGGCGCAAGCGACAGGCTTAAAATTAGGCCTGGCTTACGGCGGCGATGGTTACGACAAGCAGCTTAAAGTGCTGGAAAGCGGCGTTGATATTCTTATTGGTACGACGGGCCGACTGATCGACTACGCCAAACAAAACCACATTAACCTCGGCGCCATTCAGGTCGTCGTACTCGATGAAGCCGATCGCATGTACGATTTGGGCTTTATTAAAGATATCCGCTGGCTGTTCCGTCGTATGCCGCCGGCTGCGCAGCGTCTGAACATGTTGTTCTCCGCCACCCTGTCTTATCGGGTTCGCGAGCTGGCGTTTGAACAGATGAACAACGCCGAATATGTTGAAGTGGAACCGGAGCAAAAGACCGGCCACCGCATTAAAGAAGAGCTTTTCTACCCCTCTAATGAAGAGAAAATGCGTTTACTGCAAACGCTGATCGAAGAAGAGTGGCCGGATCGCGCCATTATTTTCGCCAACACCAAGCATCGTTGCGAAGATATCTGGGGACATCTGGCGGCAGATGGCCATCGTGTTGGTCTGCTGACCGGTGACGTCGCGCAGAAAAAGCGCCTGCGGATTCTGGATGAGTTCACCCGCGGCGATCTGGATATTCTTGTGGCGACCGATGTCGCGGCGCGCGGGTTGCATATCCCCGCCGTAACGCACGTCTTTAACTACGATCTGCCAGATGATTGTGAAGACTATGTTCACCGTATCGGTCGTACCGGTCGCGCTGGCGCCAGCGGACATTCCATCAGCCTGGCTTGCGAAGAGTATGCGCTGAATCTGCCCGCCATTGAGAGCTATATCGGCCACTCGATTCCGGTCAGCAAATACAATCCGGAAGCGCTCATGAACGATCTACCCAAGCCGTTGCGCCTGACGCGTTCGCGTCCTGGCAATGGTCCGCGCCGCGCTGGCGCTCCGCGTAATCGTCGTCGTTCAGGTTAAGAAAAGTTATGCCATACACAAAATCATTTAGCCTGTATCAAGGCGGCAAGAAAACAAATCCCGATGAGCTTAGGAAGAGTACGCAGCCAACACGGATACAGGTTGAAGGATGAAGTGTATGAATTCCACCTCGTTGTATGCCGCTATTGATCTCGGTTCCAATAGTTTTCATATGCTGGTCGTGCGCGAGGCGGCGGGAAGCATCCAGACGCTGACCCGAATAAAACGCAAGGTGCGTCTGGCCGCGGGTCTGAACAACGACAACCACCTTTCAGCCGAAGCGATGGAACGCGGCTGGCAATGCCTGCGTCTGTTTGCTGAACGTTTGCAGGATATTCCGCAGCCGCAAATCCGCGTGGTTGCCACCGCAACATTGCGTCTCGCCGTCAATGCAGGGGAATTTATCGCGAAAGCGCAGACTATCCTTGGTTGTCCGGTGCAGGTTATCAGCGGCGAAGAAGAGGCGCGGCTAATTTATCAGGGGGTCGCTCATACCACCGGCGGCGCAGATCAGCGGCTGGTGGTGGATATCGGCGGCGCCAGCACTGAACTGGTTACCGGCACTGGCGCGCAAACCACGTCGCTGTTTAGCCTGTCGATGGGCTGCGTAACGTGGCTTGAACGCTATTTTAGCGATCGTAATCTGGCGCAAGAAAACTTTGATGATGCGGAGAAGGCCGCGCGCGATGTACTGCGTCCGGTCGCCGATGAACTGCGTTTTCATGGCTGGAAGGTCTGCGTGGGTGCCTCCGGCACCGTACAGGCATTGCAGGAAATCATGATGGCGCAGGGGATGGACGAGCGCATTACGCTCGCCAAACTGCAGCAGCTAAAACAACGCGCGATACAGTGCGGGCGTCTGGAAGAACTGGAAATCGAAGGCCTGACGCTGGAACGCGCGCTGGTTTTCCCAAGTGGGCTGGCTATTCTGATCGCGATATTTACCGAGCTGAACATCCAGAGCATGACGCTGGCAGGCGGCGCGTTACGCGAAGGGCTGGTGTATGGGATGTTGCATCTGGCGGTAGATCAGGATATCCGCAGCCGCACGCTGCGAAACATTCAGCGTCGGTTTATCGTCGATACCGATCAGGCGAACCGCGTAGCGAAGCTGGCAGATAACTTCCTCAAACAGGTAGAAAATGCCTGGCATATTGAGCCTATCAGTCGTGAACTGTTGCTTAGCGCTTGCCAGTTGCATGAGATCGGTCTGAGCGTTGATTTTAAACAGGCGCCCTATCATGCCGCCTATTTAGTACGCCATTTGGATCTGCCTGGCTATACGCCCGCGCAGAAAAAGTTGCTCGCCACCCTCTTACTGAATCAGACCAATCCGGTCGATCTCTCTTCGCTTCATCAGCAAAACGCGGTACCGCCCCGTGTTGCGGAACAGCTATGCCGTTTGCTGCGACTGGCGATTCTTTTTGCCGGTCGCCGTCGTGACGATCTGGTACCAGAAATTACGCTACAGGCGCTAAATGAAAATCTGACGTTAACCTTGCCTGGCGACTGGCTGGCGCATCACCCGCTGGGTAAAGAGTTGATTGATCAGGAAAGCCAGTGGCAAAGCTATGTACACTGGCCGCTGGACGTTCGCTAACCGTAGTCTGATTGCCGGATGGCGCTTCGCTTATCCGGCCTACGATTTCGCTCGCTTTGCCGCCATCATGGCTTTCAGATTAGCCAGGTGACTTTGCCCTTTTTGCATTCGCTCCTCAGCGCTTACCACTTTGCGCTCCTGCTCCCAGATTAAATCATCCTGCGGCAGTTCTAACAGGAAGCGACTGGGTTCCGGGCGCACCAGCTCCCCATACTGACGGCGCTCTTTACATAATGTAAAGGTAAGCTCTTTCTGCGCGCGAGTGATCCCGACATAGGCCAGCCGACGCTCTTCCTCAATATTGTCTTCGTCAATGCTGCTTTGATGCGGCAAAAATCCTTCTTCCATTCCCACCATATAGACATACGGGAATTCCAGTCCTTTCGATGCATGAAGCGTCATCAACTGTACCTGATCCAGCTCTTCTTCGCTCTCGCCACGCTCCATCATATCGCGCAGCGTAAAGCGTGTAACCACCTGGGTCAGCGTCATCGGCTCATCAAGTTCGTTGCCTTCCAGCATCTCAGTCATCCAGCTAAAGAGCTGGTTAACGTTTTTCATACGCATTTCCGCCGCTTTGGGGCTCGGCGAGGTTTCGTACAACCAGGATTCATAGTCAATACCGTGGATGAGATCGCGCACGGCGGCGACAGGCTCGCGTTCGGCCAGACGCTGGATTTCCCCCAGCCAGTGGGTAAAACGCGTCAATGAATCGTAACCACGTCCGGTCAGCTTTTGACTAAGTCCCATATCAAAGCTGGCGGTAAACAGGCTCTTATTACGCGTCATTGCCCATTCACCCAGTTTTTGCAGAGTGGCCGGACCGATTTCGCGTTTTGGCGTATTCACGATGCGCAGGAAAGCGCTGTCATCATCCGGGTTGGTCAACACCCGCAGGTAGGCCAGCAGGTCTTTAATCTCCGGACGGGAGAAAAATGAGGTGCCGCCGGAAATTTTGTACGGAATACGGTTCTGCATGAGGAATTTTTCAAATACCCGCGACTGATGATTCCCGCGATACAGAATGGCGTAATCCTTGTACTGGGTCTTGTTCACAAAGTGATGGGCAATCAGTTCGCCGGTAACACGCTCAGCTTCATGCTCTTCATTGTTTGCGCTTAACACTTTGAGTTCCGCGCCGTAACCGAGCTCGGAAAAGAGGCGCTTTTCAAAGACGTGCGGATTGTTGGCGATGAGAATATTCGCCGCTTTCAGGATGCGGCCCGAAGAACGATAGTTTTGCTCCAGCTTAATCACCTGCAGCGCCGGAAAATCCTGGCTCAGTAACACCAGGTTTTGCGGACGCGCCCCGCGCCAGGAGTAGATAGACTGATCGTCATCGCCTACGACCGTAAAGCGCGCGCGTTGCCCGACCAGCAGCTTAACCAACTCATACTGGCTGGTGTTAGTATCCTGATATTCATCCACCAGCAGATAACGAATTTTATTCTGCCAGCGCTCGCGCACCTCGTCATTGCGTTGCAGCAGCAGCGTCGGCAGCAAAATCAAATCATCAAAATCGAGAACGTTGCATGCCTTCATATGGGCGTCATAAAGCCCGTAGCAGTGAGCAAAAATACGATCGCGTTCACCTTTCGCCCCGGCCGCCGCCTGCGCAGGCGTTTTGAGATCGTTTTTCCAGTTGGAGATCGTGGAGATCAGCTGTTGCAACAGAACCTTGTCGTCTTCAATCAGGCCTTCGGTCAGCTCTTTGAGCAAGGCGACCTGGTCGGTATCGTCAAACAATGAAAAGTTCGATTTCATCCCCAGCGCAGCGTACTCGCGCTTAATAATATCCAGCCCTAGCGTATGAAAGGTGGAGATCATCAAACCGCGCGCTTCCTTACGGCCGAGCGTCTGCCCGACGCGTTCTTTCATCTCACGCGCGGCCTTGTTGGTAAACGTCACCGCCGCAATATGCCGGGCCTGATAGCCGCATCCGCGGATCAGGTGGGCGATTTTATTGGTAATTACGCGAGTTTTACCAGAACCCGCTCCTGCCAGCACCAGGCAGGGTCCGGTGACGAATTCGACAGCGTGTTGTTGGCCGGGATTTAAACGCATGGGAATAGTGCTCAATCTTCGAACGGGGGAGGGATTGTAGCAGAAAGCGAGGCCCAGAGAAGACCAGGCTGCTTTTTCAGGCAGCCTGGAAAAGGTCAATCAGCAGGCTCTGGCGGCAAGCGGCGTATAGCCATTACGCTGTGCGCTCTTGATCCAACTGTAAGAACCCATTAGCGCGATCGCCGTCAGCAGAACATACTCAAGCGACATCGCATAAACGCCCTGTACTGCATAGATCACGACGCTAATTACATCAATAATCACCCACAGCAGCCAGTTTTCCACGTACTTGCGGGTCATCAGCACCATCGCCGCAATCGACAACACCAGCATGGTGGAATCCCAGAACGGGAACGCGTCCGGCTGGAGTTCAGGCATCGCCACCTGCATACCTATCGTTTGCAGCAGAGCGAGCATAACGCGGGTCAACATAGCGAAGACCGGATCGATAAACCACGTCATCAGCAGAATGGCGATAATACATATGCCCCCCAACCTCCATGTTTGTTGACGAGAAAGCCAGCGTACTTTCAGAGCGGCTTCCCGGGCGTCATTCTGCCGGCTCCATGCGTACCAGCCGTAAATATTCGCCGCAAAGAAAAACACCTGAAGTAGCAAGCTGGCATACAGTTGAATCTGAAAAAAGATGGCGGCAAACAGAGTGACGTTAATCAAACCAAACAGGTAATTAATGATTTTTTCCCGGCTGGCGCACCAGATGCACAATAAGCCAAAGACGGTGCCGATAGCCTCAATCCACGACAGCGCATACCCTCCCTCGCCGAGAGGAATGTTGACCATTACATTGTTAATGATGAAAAAGTCCATCATTGCTCTCCTTGCAAACTATCGAAATAAATGGCCTGAAGCGCCAAAGAAATCTGGCGCTCTTCACCTTGCTGGCACAAGGTTTCCTGCTGAACATAATGGTTAATGCTGCTCTCCAGACAGCCACTATGCGCGACGACCACGTTTAGCAACGACGCGGTACGCAGCCCACGTAACGCCCCCACCACCATCAGCGCGGCGGTTTCCATATCCGCGCCGAGAACTCCCCTGGCCGACCATTCGGCATCCAGTTCAGCTTCGCGATCGGTATAAAAACTGTCATGGCTGCGCACCAGCCCGCAAACGGCAGAGATGTTCATCTGTTTCGCCTGCTGTATCAGCGTGGCGGTAAGATACGGGTCCGCACAGGCCGGATAACTGGCGGGCGCATAGGTTTTGCTGGCACCGTCGTCAGCCACCGCGCCGTGGGCGATGATCACATCGCCCAACGCCAGCGAGTCCTGCAACGCGCCGCAACTACCGATACGGATTAGCGTGTTGACGCCAACCTGGCGTAACTCCTCAATGGCGATAGCGGTTGACGGTCCGCCGATTCCCGTGGAGAGCACGACTATTTCAACCCCCTGGTACCAACCGCGCGCCGCGCGAAACTCCCGGTTTTGCCCCAGAATCTCAGCCTTATCAAGAAAACGGGCGATTCTATCCACCCGCCCGGGATCGCCGGGCAAAAGCGCATATTTCGCGCGGGTCATGCTTGTGTTAAGCCGAATATGGGGTTGCATCTCCCGTCTCCTTATTGTTCTGAGAGGTTCAGATTTCCGCCTCCTGTTTGAGTTTTTCAGGAGCCAGTAAAATGATCCCCTCACCGTCGGTATCGATAATGTTCAGCGATTTCAGATCGTGCAGTATCCGGTTGATACTGCGCGTCGTCGCCGCAAATTCCTGACCAAGATTCTGCTTATCAAGCAAAATAGTGGTTGATTCATATTGTTGATAACGCAGCCATAATGCCTGGCATACGCGTTGATGCAGCGAGTACAAATTGTCGCTACTGGCCTTTTTCGACAACTGGTAATACTGTTGGCTGAAAAACCGCAGCATTCGCTGGTTAAAGTGGTTATCCAGCGCCAGCCAGCGGCAAAAATGCGCTTGCGGCAGGCTGAGTAGCTGTACATTGCCGACGGCTACGACAGAACAGATGTAATGCCGCGACTCAAATATCTCTAGCTCGCCCAGCATATCTCCTTTGCCATAACGCGCCTGCCGGTAACGGCGTCCATCTTCAGCTTCGTAAAAAACATCCACTTCGCCGGCCACAATGAGTGAAAATTGCTGGCATATTTCCCCCTGGCGGCAGATAAGCGCGCCGCGGGAAATGTCGTCAAATCGCCAGCACTGCATGATTTCCAACGGGCAGTATTTGAGTAATTCATAGAGCACTGGGTCGCGTACAACCTGGCGTAGCCCTAAAAGCCAGTCGTCTGGAAATTCTGCGTTTTTCATTATGTTCATGGTATCTCGCCCCTTGTCAGAAAGGACAGGACCGCCGTCCCGCGCATCCGAAATACGCCCGCTAAAAATGCCGCTTATCTCCCGGTTCATTAAATCAGGCGGGACATCTGTCCTGTAATGGCGAAGAGTATATGTCTGACGGCCTAAGGAGTGATAAAGTGACGGCCAATCTTTGCGACGTGAGAACTCAATAATGGCAAAAATGGCAGCAGCACTGCATATTCTTGTAAAAGAAGAGAAACTGGCTTTAGATCTTCTGGAGCAAATTAAAAACGGCGGCGATTTTGAGAAGCTGGCGAAGAAGCATTCTATCTGCCCATCCGGTAAAAAAGGCGGTCATTTAGGCGAATTTCGTCAGGGCCAGATGGTTCCGGCATTCGATAAAGTAGTCTTTTCCTGCCCGGTACTGGAGCCAACCGGCCCGCTGCATACCCAGTTCGGTTACCACATCATTAAAGTATTGTATCGCAAATAAAAAGCCGGGTAGCGGCTACGCCTTACCCGGCCTACATCGTCTGCTTGATTTTGTAGGTCGGGTAAGCGCTAGCGCCACCCGACAAGGTATATCAACCCGCTACCGCAATACGCTTCATATCCGTCATATAGCCGCGCAGTTTCTTACCTACCTGCTCAATCGCATGACTACGAATCGCATCGTTCACGTCGCGAAGCTGTGCGTTGTCTACCGCGCCTTCCGGGATAGCACTACCCAGATCGCCCGGTTGCAATTCCGCCATAAACGGTTTCAGCAGCGGTACGCAAGCGTAAGAGAACAGGTAGTTACCGTATTCTGCGGTATCGGAGATAACCACGTTCATTTCGTACAGACGCTTACGGGCGATGGTGTTGGCGATCAGCGGCAGTTCGTGCAGTGATTCGTAGTAAGCGGACTCTTCGATGATGCCGGAATCGACCATGGTTTCGAACGCCAGCTCAACGCCCGCTTTCACCATCGCAATCATCAGCACGCCTTTATCGAAGTACTCCTGCTCGCCGATTTTACCTTCAAACTGCGGTGCGGTTTCGAACGCGGTTTTGCCGGTCTCTTCACGCCAGGTCAGCAGTTTCTTATCGTCGTTAGCCCAGTCAGCCATCATGCCGGAAGAGAATTCGCCGGAGATGATGTCATCCATGTGTTTCTGGAACAGCGGTGCCATGATCTCTTTCAATTGCTCGGACAGCGCGTAAGCACGCAGTTTCGCCGGGTTAGACAGACGGTCCATCATCAGAGTGATGCCGCCCTGCTTCAGCGCTTCGGTGATGGTTTCCCAGCCGAACTGAATCAGTTTTTCGGCGTATGCCGGGTCGGTGCCTTCTGCCACCAGCTTGTCGAAGCACAGCAGAGAACCGGCCTGCAGCATACCGCACAGAATAGTCTGCTCGCCCATCAGGTCAGATTTCACTTCCGCAACGAAAGAAGATTCCAGTACGCCCGCACGGTGACCGCCGGTGGCCGCAGCCCAGGCTTTCGCAATCGCCATGCCTTCGCCTTTCGGGTCGTTTTCCGGGTGAACGGCGATCAGCGTCGGCACGCCGAAACCACGTTTGTACTCTTCGCGCACTTCGGTGCCCGGACACTTCGGCGCCACCATCACCACGGTGATGTCTTTACGGATCTGCTCGCCCACTTCCACGATGTTGAAGCCGTGTGAATAGCCCAGCGCCGCGCCGTCTTTCATCAGCGGCTGTACGGAGCGCACCACGTCGGAGTGCTGTTTGTCTGGCGTCAGGTTAACCACCAGGTCAGCCTGCGGGATCAGCTCTTCGTAGGTACCCACTTTGAAGCCGTTTTCGGTCGCTTTACGCCAGGAAGCACGCTTCTCAGTAATGGCTTCTTTACGCAGGGCGTAGGCAATGTCCAGACCGGAGTCACGCATGTTCAGGCCCTGGTTCAGACCCTGAGCGCCGCAGCCGACGATGACCACTTTTTTACCCTGCAGGTAGCTCGCGCCGTCGGCGAATTCGTCGCGGCCCATAAAGCGGCATTTACCCAGCTGTGCCAGCTGCTGGCGCAGATTCAGTGTATTAAAGTAGTTAGCCATGATGGTGTACTCCGTGATGTTGTGTTGTCGCGCTTATTGTTCGGTTTACAGATTGCTATCTGTGCGAATGAACCCACATTACAACAGGAAATTTATTGCGGAAATTGATATATTCACAACGTTATGTTGCGGTTTATGCAACGTCAAAAACCGGAGGTCTGTCTGTGGATTTACGCGATCTAAAAACCTTCCTGCATCTGGCGGAAAGCCGCCACTTTGGCCGCAGCGCGCGAGCGATGCACGTCAGCCCCTCCACGCTCTCCCGGCAGATTCAGCGGCTGGAAGAAGATCTCGGCCAGCCGCTATTTGTGCGCGATAACCGCACGGTCACGCTGACCGAAGCCGGCGAAGAGCTGCGAGTGTTTGCCCAACAGACGCTTTTGCAATATCAGCAGTTGCGCCATACCCTCGATCAGCAGGGGCCGTCCCTTTCCGGCGAACTCCATATCTTCTGTTCAGTGACCGCGGCATACAGTCATCTGCCGCCGATCCTCGACCGTTTTCGCGCCGAACACCCTTCTGTTGAAATCAAATTGACGACCGGAGATGCTGCCGATGCGATGGAAAAGGTGGTAACGGGAGAAGCGGACCTGGCAATCGCCGGCAAACCAGAAACGCTGCCCGGCGCGGTGGCGTTTTCGATGCTGGAAAATCTGGCGGTGGTGCTGATCGCCCCGGCGCTGCCCTGCCCGGTGCGTAATCAGGTTTCGGTTGATAAGCCAGACTGGTCGACGGTGCCGTTTATCATGGCCGATCAGGGGCCGGTACGCCGCCGCATTGAGCTATGGTTCCGCCGCCATAAAATCAGCAATCCGCAGATTTACGCCACCGTCGGCGGTCACGAAGCAATGGTCTCAATGGTGGCGCTGGGCTGCGGCGTGGCGCTGCTGCCGGAAGTGGTGCTGGAAAACAGCCCGGAGCCGGTGCGCAACCGGGTAATGATTTTAGAACGTAGTGATGAAAAAACGCCGTTTGAGCTTGGCGTCTGCGCGCAAAAAAAGCGGCTGCATGAGCCGCTAATTGATGCGTTCTGGAAAATTGTTCAGGGTTGATAAGGTAATAAAATGCGCACAAAAATAATGCTGTTATCTGCACTGGTAGCGATATGCTTCAGCGTACAGGCTAAACCCACGGGCATTACCGTACAGGATGTAAAGCATCTGGCGTTAAAGCAGCGCCTTGTTGATAACTATCATAAACGCATTCCGCCGGATGCTTTTTATGCTCCAGGCCATGATATGTCGTTTTTAGTTAAAACCTACGCGTTAGATAATGCCGGGAAATGGAAACCATTCCTTAAATTCGTCGCCAAAGAAACAGAAGGCTTTGACCGCTTAACGATGGCGCTCCACCCCGATAGCGCTAAAGACGCTAATAACGTGCTGGAGCGGTGTATGGCATTTTATGAATCGGACAAATTAGATAAATACGTTCGAGAGACAGTGATGAAATAACAAGAGTCGGCTTATGCTCCCAAAAAACAGTAAGACTGCGCGTATCCTTAAGGAGCCCCATGCTGCTATGGGCGGAAATTCAGGCAACTATGTCCGTGCAGAAGTAGAATTTGATTCTACGAAGCGAAAACTCTTACCGATAAAAGGGTATCGACCCGACATTGTCATACCGTCCCTCACGGATGAATATTGGGGCATCACCTTTGTCGAAGAAGAAATTGAACTTTTTGATTTCCCTTTCATTGTTAGCCTGGCTTTCACATTCAATGATGAGCATTATCTCCAGATCAGGGAAAATCAGTTATTTGTTATAATGGAAGGGCCTCACCAGGTAGGTAAAGGGCGATTCCTGGAAATACACTTTATCCCGAAAAATGTTAATACATAACGGCAATCTTTTATAAATCCGCCGGGTTCACCTGCTTCATGGTTTCCACCGTCATCAGCCACTGGTACAGCGGCTCCAACTGTTGGAAACTCTCGGCCAGCCGTGTGACCAGATCGGCATGGAAGAGTTTTTCTACGTCATTATCCGTCACCATCACGGCAAACGTTTTACGCTGATACCAGTCGGATATCGCCGGGTCGAGATCTTTGGCCAGCAGCCGCTTATAGCTTTCCCCCACCAACTCAAACGGCGGGCTGCAGCATTCGGCAACCTGTAAAAACGCATCAGGCCGCTTCCTCAACGTATGGCGAAACAGATCCATCGTAGATTTGCTGGCGCTGTAGTAACCCAACCCATAGCGTAGGGTATCGGGGCTGATTTCAAAAAAGTAGGCTGGCGCATCGATCCAGTTTTTCGCCGAACGTTTGAAGGTCAGCCACATCCGACTGCGGTACAGCGATTTGTCGTGCGAGAAACGGGTATCGCGGTGAATACGCGACAGGGTTTTACCGATGGCGGGTCGGGTTTCCAGCAGTGGATCGATTTCCAGCATCGCTGGAGCAAGGTCGTCCACCAGCGCGCGGAATGGAGTCAGAAGGCTTCTTTCGTAGATAAAGCGGTGCTCATCGAACCAGGCTTTGTCGTTCTCAATACAAACCTGCTGAAGAAAATTGAGCCCTTCTTGTGCAAATCCCTGAAAGCGTCCAGCCATCTTTTTGCCCTTACTCATAGCGATCGTCAGTTTATTATCCCACTCCCTGACGCGCCGTCTATGCAGATGACCGGAAGGAGACATTTCTTCCGGTCATCACTATTCCTACCCCGCCAGAAAGAACCGGAACGCCGGGTTATTGCTCTCATCATGGCATTCATAGCCCAGCTCATGCAGCCGGGTTTCGAAATCCGGCTCATGATCGCCTAACTCGAACGCCGCCAGCACGCGGCCATAATCGGTACCGTGGCTACGGTAATGGAATAGCGAAATATTCCAGTGCGTGCCAAGCGTATGCAGGAATTTGAGCAACGCGCCGGGTGACTCCGGAAATTCGAAACTATACAAACGCTCCTGTAATGGCTTGGAGGGGCGTCCGCCGACCATATAGCGCACATGCAGCTTCGCCATTTCATCGTCGGAGAGATCCACTACGCTATAACCGCCGTCGCACAGTTGGGTGATAATCTCTTTTCGCTCCTCCAGCCCCTGACTGACGCGTACGCCGACAAAAATACAGGCATTTTTCGCGTCGGCAAAACGGTAGTTAAATTCGGTGACCATACGCCCGCCAAGCAACTGGCAGAATTTGAGAAAGCTCCCCTTTTCTTCCGGAATGGTCACCGCCAGTAACGCTTCGCGCTGTTCCCCCAGCTCGCAGCGTTCAGACACATAGCGCAAGCCGTGGAAGTTGACGTTGGCGCCGGAAAGGACGTGCGCCAGGCGTTCGCCGCGAATATTGTGCTGGGCGATATATTTTTTCATCCCCGCCAGCGCCAGCGCGCCGGACGGCTCCGCCACCGCACGCACATCTTCAAACAGGTCTTTCATCGCCGCGCAGATAGCGTCGCTATCCACGGTGACAATATCATCAAGGTATTCCTGACACAGCCGGAATGTTTCGTCGCCGATGCGTTTTACCGCTACGCCTTCAGCAAACAACCCAACGCGCGGGAGATCCACTGGATGACCGGCTTCCAACGCCGCTTTCAGGCAGGCGGAATCCTCCGCTTCGACGGCAATCACTTTGATTTGCGGCATCAATTGTTTGATCAGTACCGCTACGCCCGCCGCCAGGCCGCCGCCGCCAACCGGCACAAAGACACGATCGAGATGCGAATCCTGCTGAAGCAGTTCCAGCGCCAGCGTGCCCTGCCCGGCGATCACCATTGGGTGATCAAACGGCGGCACCCAGGTAAAACCCTGCTGCTGCGCCAGTTCAATAGCTTTCGCTTTCGCTTCATCAAAATTAGCGCCGTGCAACAGCACTTCGCCGCCAAAACCGCGTACCGCATCGACTTTAATATCCGCCGTTGCTTTTGGCATGACGATCAGCGACTTCACGCCAAGCCGCGCAGAGGAAAACGCCACGCCCTGTGCATGGTTCCCCGCCGACGCAGTAATCACGCCGTGGGCTTTTTGTTCTTCGGTCAATCCGGCCATCATCGCGTAAGCGCCGCGCAGCTTAAAGCTATGTACCGGCTGCCGGTCTTCGCGTTTGACGAGAATAACGTTATCCAGACGTGACGAGAGCTTTTCCATTTTTTGCAGCGGCGTCACCTGCGCCGCTTCGTATACTGGCGCGCGTAGCACCGCGCGCAGATACTCCGCCCCTTCCGGCGCGACTGACAGTGGTTGAGATTCCGCCATCATCAACCTCCCAGTTTCGATTTATCGCGCACCGCGCCTTTATCGGCGCTGGTCGCCAGGCTGGCGTAGGCACGCAGGGCAAACGAAACCTGACGCTGACGATTTTTAGGCGTCCAGGCTTTGTCGCCACGAGCTTCCTGCGCCTCGCGGCGTGCGGCGATTTCAGCCTCGCTCAACTGCAACTGAATGCTGCGGTTCGGGATATCAATCGCAATAGTGTCGCCATCTTCAATCAGCGCAATAGTGCCGCCGCTGGCCGCTTCCGGCGAGACGTGGCCGATGGAAAGACCCGAAGTACCGCCGGAGAAACGCCCATCGGTGATGAGCGCGCAGGCTTTGCCCAGCCCCATCGACTTCAGGAAACTGGTCGGATAGAGCATTTCCTGCATTCCCGGCCCGCCTTTCGGCCCTTCGTAGCGGATCACAACTACATCGCCTTCCACTACTTTGCCGCCGAGAATCGCCTCTACCGCGTCGTCCTGGCTTTCATACACTTTAGCCGGGCCGGTAAATTTAAGGATGCTGTCATCCACGCCTGCGGTTTTCACAATGCAGCCGTTTTCGGCGAAGTTGCCATACAGCACCGCCAGACCGCCGTCTTTGCTATAGGCATATTCCAGCGAGCGGATGCAACCCGCTGCGCGGTCGTCATCCAGCGAATCCCAGCGACAATCCTGCGAGAACGCCTGGGTAGTACGGATACCGGCAGGGCCAGCACGGAACATTTTTTTAACCGCTTCGTCCTGCGTAACCGTGATGTCGTACTGTTCCAGCGTTTGCGGCAGCGTCAGGCCTAATACGTTTTTCACGTTGCGGTTCAGCAGCCCGGCGCGATCCAGCTCGCCTAAAATACCCAGCACACCGCCGGCACGGTGAACGTCTTCCATATGGTATTTCTGGGTACTTGGCGCCACTTTACACAGCTGCGGCACCTTGCGGGACAGCTTGTCGATATCACTCATGGTGAAGTCGATTTCCGCTTCCTGCGCCGCCGCCAGCAGATGCAGAACGGTATTGGTCGAACCGCCCATCGCAATATCCAGCGTCATGGCGTTTTCAAACGCGGCTTTGCTGGCGATGTTACGCGGCAGTGCACTTTCGTCGTTTTGCTCGTAGTAACGTTTAGTCAGTTCAACAATCCGCTTACCGGCATTGAGGAACAACTGCTTCCGGTCAGCATGGGTCGCCAGCAGCGAACCGTTGCCCGGCTGCGACAGGCCCAGCGCTTCGGTCAGGCAATTCATGGAGTTAGCGGTAAACATGCCGGAGCAGGAGCCGCAGGTTGGACAGGCGGAACGCTCCACCTGGTTACTTTGATCGTCAGAGACTTTCGGGTCCGCTCCCTGAATCATGGCATCAACCAGATCGAGCTTGATGATCTGATCGGACAGTTTGGTTTTCCCGGCTTCCATCGGTCCGCCGGAAACAAAGATCACCGGAATATTCAGGCGCAGCGAGGCCATGAGCATCCCTGGGGTGATTTTGTCGCAGTTGGAGATACACACCATCGCGTCAGCGCAGTGAGCGTTCACCATGTACTCCACGGAGTCGGCGATCAGCTCGCGCGACGGCAGTGAATAGAGCATACCCCCGTGCCCCATGGCGATCCCGTCATCCACGGCAATAGTGTTGAACTCTTTCGCCACACCGCCGGAAGCTTCAATCTGTTCGGCGACCAGCTTACCGAGATCGCGCAGATGAACGTGACCCGGCACAAACTGAGTGAATGAGTTCACCACGGCGATAATCGGTTTGCCAAAATCACTGTCGGTCATTCCGGTGGCGCGCCACAGCGCGCGGGCACCCGCCATATTACGACCATGGGTGGTGGTGGCGGAACGGTACTTAGGCATGCTTTATTTACTCCCCATCTTTTCCCTTCATACTTCACGCCACAGGTGCGTTGGCTGCCTCACTCACCCCAGTCACTTACTACAGTAAGCTCCTGGGGATTCGCTGCGTTGCCGCCTTCCTGTGACGCAAATTATTTTGGGAAAATATTAATTTTATTTATTATGAATTTACCGGATCCAACCAGCCCCATTTATCCTCGGTTTCTCCAGTGAAGAGACCAAAGAAGGCTTGTTGAATACGCTTGGTAACAGGGCCGCAACGGCCTTCACCTACCTGGATACCATCAACGCTGCGTACCGGAGTAATTTCTGCCGCGGTTCCGGACATAAACACTTCGTCGGCCAGATACAGCGATTCACGGGACAGCACCTGCTCGCGCACTTCAATACCCAGCTCTTTCGCCAGTTTGATGATCGCGTCGCGAGTAATGCCTGGCAGCGCGGAAGAGGTAAACGGCGGAGTAAACAGCACGCCATCTTTTACCTCAAACAGGTTTTCGCCTGCGCCTTCGGAGATATAGCCGTTTACATCCAGGGCGATGCCTTCCTGATAGCCGTGGCGGCGCGCTTCGCTACCCACCAGCAGTGAGGAAAGATAGTTCCCGCCCGCTTTCGCGGCGGTCGGAATGGTGTTCGGCGCAGCGCGATTCCAGGAAGAAACCATCGCATCGATCCCCTGATCCAGCGCTTCGGCGCCCAGGTATGCCCCCCACGGGAACGCGGCGATGATGACGTCAGTGGTGTATCCCGGGGGCGGGTTAACGCCCATACCGACATCGCCGACAAATACCAACGGACGGATATAGGCGCTGGTCAGGTTGTTTTTGCGGATCACTTCGCGGCAGGCTTCCATCAGCTCATCAATACTCTGGGAAACCGGAAAACGATAAATCTTTGCTGAGTCGCGCAGGCGCTGCATATGTTCACGATGACGAAACACTACCGGGCCTTTGTGAGAGTCGTAGCACCGAATCCCTTCAAATACCGACGTACCGTAGTGCAGCGCGTGAGACATTACGTGAACCTTCGCGTCTTCCCAGCGCACCATCTCGCCATTGAACCAAATGTAATCAGCTTTTTTCGTCGTCATTTTTCTTCCTTTTGCGCTCAGGCGCGGATTTGTTGTGATGTGGCAGCGCTCTGGCAGATTGCGACATGCGCAACATCTACCAGTTTACTTAACTGACTAAACAGTAAGTCGACCGACCGGGGACTGGCAACGGTCAATTCAATATTTATATTCTGCGCATCGGTCGCGGCTTCCATATTCATGGAGCACACCTGAAAACCACGATGGCGCACCACGCGTAAAACACGTTCTAAGGTTTCTGGATTAAAGCGTGCCGATACATTGACCTGATGTTGCATCATGATAATTTCTCCAGCATTTCAGAGTTACTGGCGCCAGGCGGCACCAACGGCCAGACATTTTCAAGTTCGTCGATTGAGACGTGAAGCAGGTACGGCCCTTCGCTTGCCAACATCGTGTCGAGTGCCGCTTCAACCTGGTCTTTACGAGTAATGTGCTGGCCTGGAATGCCGAAGGCGCTGGCCAGCATGAGGAAATCGGGGTTATCGGTCAGGGTGGTTTCGCTATATCGCTCCTGGAAAAACAGTTGCTGCCATTGTCGAACCATCCCTAACCGCTGGTTGTCGAGTAAGACTATCTTCAACGGTAACTGCTTGCGTTTTACGGTGCCCAACTCCTGAACATTCATCATGAAGGAGCCGTCACCGGAGATACAGATAACGGTATCATTCGGTCGCGCTACCTGTGCGCCAACGGCCGCCGGTAAGCCGAATCCCATCGTCCCCAGACCGCTGGAAGTGATGAAGTTCTCCGGGCGGGTGTAAGTCATATGCTGGGCTGACCACATCTGATGCTGCCCAACATCCGTCGTCACCACACTGTCTGCGGGTTTGCGTTCCGACAATTGCTTCAACAACAACGGCGCATAGATAGTCTCGCCAGGATGGTCATAGCGCCAGGCGTGTTCTGCGCGCAGCTCTGCACAGGACTGACGCCATGCGTCGATCTTCAGCGGTTGCTGTAATGCCGGCAACAGCGAATTTAAATCGCCCTGCAACGCGACGTGTGCCTGACGCAGTTTGTTCATTTCCGCCGGGTCGATATCCATATGGATTACGCTGGCGTTAGGAGCGAAAGTATTCAGCTTACCGGTCACCCGGTCATCAAAACGCGCACCCACTGCGATCAGTAAATCACACTCTTGCACCGCGAAATTAGCCGCTTTAGTACCGTGCATTCCCAGCATGCCCAGATAGTACGGATAATCAGCTTCAACAGCCCCCAGCCCTTTCAGCGTGCAGGTAACTGGCATTTGCGTTACCGCGATAAATTTACGCAGCGCCGGAACCGCCTGCGCCATACCAACACCACCGCCGACGTACAGCATGGGTTTTTTCGCCTGTTCCAGCATCTGGCGCGCCTGTTCCACATCAGCCTGCGGGAATGTCGCTTCGTTATCAACGGTAGTAAACCAGGGTTCCAGCTCACCGCTGGCCAACTGGATATCTTTCGGGATATCCACCAGAACCGGGCCAGGACGGCCAGCGTTGGCGACTTCAAAAGCCTCCGCCATGATGCGCGGCAATTCTTCCAGCGACTGAACCAGGAAGCTGTGTTTGGTACAGGCCAGCGACAGGCCTAACACATCCACCTCCTGGAACGCATCGGTGCCGATGAACGGGGCGGAAACCTGACCCGTGATCGCGACGACGGGGACCGAATCTAACAACGCATCCGCCAGGCCAGTGATCAGGTTAGTGGCGCCAGGGCCGGAAGTGGCGATACAAACACCGGTTTTGCCGGTAGAACGGGCATAACCGATTGCCGCCATTGCGGCACCCTGCTCGTGTCGGCACAACAAATGCTCCACACCACCGTCATACAACGCGTCGTAAACCGGCATAATTGCGCCACCAGGATAACCAAATACGGTTTTCACCCCCTGCGCTCGCAAAGCATGTACCACCCACTGTGCCCCGTTCATAGTTACATCCCCGTCGTAAATCTTGAGAAACAGAATTTTATGCTGTTATTCACGCTCTGCTCCTCGCTTAAGTTTTTCAGGCCAAAAAAAACCCCCGGACCTTTCGGTGCGGGGGTCTTAGTTCGTTAAGGCTTGATTTCTAAGCCTTTCCTCGTCCAAGTGCAGCCCCGCACGGTGGGATAATAATCACCACCACGCTAATCACGACCAGGCTAATCACTCGTAGAAGGGCTGTCATTTTGTCTATTCTTGCATCTTGTTCGAAGGAATACCTAAAGAGTTACCATAGGTTTTGCCAATAGCACAAGATATTTTTTTAACCACGTTTCAGATAATGCAGGTGAATGCCTAAAAGTGCTTTGTTTTTTATAAGAAAAATTAGCAACTGAAAAATTTTCACGTTTTCCTCCCCCTTTTGGCGCACTCTATACCCTGTTTTCCTTCTTTTCGCTTCTGCGAGCGTTCTTCCAGTTTGATGCTTCTTACCTGAAAATGACGCCAAAATTCAGGAAGCAGCCGCTAAAAAACAAAAAGTCAGTAATTCGATTTTCTCTTCTATTCCGCATAATCCACGTAACAGGAGGGATTATGTCACTGGCGATTGTTCATACCCGCGCCGCACTTGGCGTCAATGCGCCGCCTATCACTATAGAGGTGCATATCAGTAATGGATTACCGGGATTAACCATGGTTGGCCTACCGGAAACCACGGTAAAAGAGGCGCGTGACCGGGTACGTAGTGCGATTATTAATAGCGGATATGAATTTCCGGCTAAAAAAATAACCATTAACCTTGCTCCAGCCGATCTACCGAAAGAGGGCGGAAGGTATGACCTGCCTATTGCTGTTGCGCTTCTGGCCGCGTCTGAGCAGCTTACAGCGTCGAATCTTGAGGCATATGAGCTGGTGGGTGAGTTAGCGCTTACAGGCGCATTACGCGGCGTTCCTGGCGCAATATCAAGTGCAACGGAAGCCATCAAGGCCGGCAGAAATATTATCGTCGCAACAGAGAACGCGGCGGAGGTTGGGCTTATCAGCAAAGAAGGTTGTTTTATCGCCGATCATCTACAAACCGTCTGCGCCTTTCTGGAAGGGAAACACGCCCTGGAAAGACCTTTAGCTCAGGATATGGCATCGCCTACCGCAACTGCCGATCTTCGCGATGTGATCGGTCAGGAGCAGGGTAAACGCGGCCTGGAGATTACAGCGGCAGGGGGACATAATCTGCTATTGATCGGCCCGCCGGGTACGGGTAAAACCATGCTGGCCAGTCGACTGAGCGGGATTCTTCCACCATTAAGCAATGAAGAAGCATTGGAAAGCGCCGCGATCCTCAGTCTGGTTAATGCCGATACGGTACAAAAACGATGGCAGCAACGCCCCTTTCGCTCACCTCATCATAGCGCCTCACTTACTGCTATGGTCGGCGGCGGCGCAATACCCGCCCCAGGAGAGATATCGCTGGCGCACAACGGAATTTTGTTCCTTGATGAATTGCCTGAATTTGAACGACGCACACTGGATGCGCTACGTGAACCTATAGAATCCGGTCAAATCCATTTATCCCGTACCAGAGCGAAAATAACGTACCCTGCGAGGTTCCAGTTAATCGCCGCAATGAATCCCAGCCCGACCGGACATTATCAGGGAAACCATAATCGCTGCACGCCAGAACAGACACTACGTTACCTTAATCGGTTGTCAGGCCCGTTTCTTGATCGTTTTGACCTTTCGCTTGAGATACCGCTTCCACCGCCCGGGATTCTTAGCCAACATGCCTCAAAGGGTGAGAGCAGCGCTACGGTAAAAAAGCGGGTCATCGCCGCCCATGAACGGCAGTACCGACGCCAGAAGAAGTTAAACGCGCGTCTGGAGGGTCGCGAAATCCAAAAATATTGTGTATTGCATCACGATGACGCCCGCTGGCTTGAAGACACGCTGGTGCATCTTGGATTATCCATTCGCGCCTGGCAGCGTTTACTAAAAGTGGCCAGAACCATTGCCGACATAGAACTGGCTGACCAGATCTCGCGTCAGCATTTGCAGGAGGCGGTAAGCTATCGGGCGATAGACAGGTTGTTAATTCATTTGCAAAAGCTGTTGGCGTAAAAAAAGGGCATTACGCCCTTTTTATTAATCATCAGCTTCGGTGTAGTCTTCTGCGCCTTCAACTTGCGGCTTGCCGCCAGACAAGGTGTGGAAGCGTTTTGGACGCTTGATACGCGTCATATACTTGGACCAGACGCGTTCTGCATCCGTTACCGGCTCGCGTTCACCGCGGCATACCGCTACAAACAGCTTCTCTTCTTCAGTCACAGGCTCACGCTTGCCAAGATCCAGATCATTAAAGGCATGACCATGACGCTCAAGCAGTTGTGCCTCTTTAATCGTAAAATCACCGTGACGAGAGAATCCACGTGGATAATGTTTATTGTCAAAATATCGATTAGTCGTCGTAAAGCTTTCCGCCATCCTGCACGCTCCTAATTCTTTGTCTGAGCTATTTATGGCGCGGAGTATTAGTTACGCTTGACAGAGTGTAAAACAAAACATTTAAATCATAACGACAAATAATTTTGTGGAGAGCACAGTGGATACGGAATTGTTAAAAACTTTCCTGGAAGTTAGCCGGACACGCCATTTCGGGCGGGCCGCAGAAGCACTTTACCTGACGCAATCCGCGGTGAGCTTTCGTATCAGGCAACTGGAGAATCAACTGGGCGTAAACCTTTTTACGCGGCACAGAAACAATATCCGTTTAACCACGGCTGGCGAAAAACTTTTACCGTATGCGGAAACGCTGATGAATACGTGGCAGGCGGCACGTAAAGAGGTGGCGCATACCTCACGCCATAACGAGTTTTCCATCGGCGCCAGCGCGTCTTTATGGGAGTGTATGCTTAACGCCTGGCTGGGTCGACTGTACCAACTACAGGAGCCGCAAAGCGGCCTGCAATTCGAAGCCAGAATCGCTCAACGGCAATCGCTTGTGAAGCAACTTCATGAACGCCAGCTTGATCTCCTCATTACTACCGAAGCGCCCAAAATGGATGAGTTCAGCAGTCAGCTGTTAGGGCACTTCACTTTGGCGTTATATTGCAGCAGCCCTGCCCGTAAGAAATCAGAACTCAATTATCTGCGGCTGGAGTGGGGACCAGACTTCCAACAGCATGAAACAGGGCTGATCGCAGCAGATGAAGTGCCGGTATTAACAACCAGCTCAGCCGAACTCGCCCGACAGCAGCTTAGCGCATTAAATGGCTGTAGCTGGCTTCCTGTAAACTGGGTAAATGAAAAGGGCGGATTACATACCGTTGCCGACAGCGCAACGCTTTCACGGCCGCTATACGCCATTTGGCTGCAAAATAGCGATAAATACTCGCTGATCTGCGATCTGTTAAAAACGGATGTGCTGGATGACCAATGAAAATGATGAAAAGAAAAAGAAGGGAACTTACGATTACCTGACCAGGTAATCAGGTAATTTTAGGCAAAAAAAATCCTTAGCAGATGCTAAGGATTATTTCTGGCAGGGGCGGAGAGACTCGAACTCCCAACACCCGGTTTTGGAGACCGGTGCTCTACCAATTGAACTACGCCCCTAATTAGGGTGGCGGAACGGACGGGACTCGAACCCGCGACCCCCTGCGTGACAGGCAGGTATTCTAACCAACTGAACTACCGCTC
>NZ_JAMMTO010000016.1:0-81650 GCF_051807745.1 Salmonella sp. NW38
GTTCCGTGTCAGTGGTGGCGCATTATAGGGAGTTATTTCTGCCTGACAAGAGGAAATTTAAAATAATTTTCTGAGTGTCTCTTTTTTCATCAACAGCGGGCTTAACGTGCCATAAAATAAGCAAATTGCCGTTATTGCAACTGCAATCACACTTCCAGGTGGCATACTAATAACCAAACGAAAGAGAAAGGAAGAACATTCATGCCTTTAAGCGCACAACAATTAGCCGCACAGAAAAATCTATCCTATGTTCTGGCTGAAAAGCTGGCGCAGCGGATATTAAAGGGTGACTACGCCCCCGGTACGATTCTTCCCGGCGAAATAGAACTGGGCGAGCAGTACGGCGTAAGTCGAACGGCAGTTCGCGAAGCGGTGAAAACGTTGACGGCTAAAGGTATGGTGCTACCCCGTCCGCGCATTGGTACGCGGGTGATGCCGCAGGGAAACTGGAACTTTCTGGATCAAGAGCTGCTGACCTGGTGGATGACGGAAGAAAATTTTCATCAGGTGGTGGATCATTTTCTGGTGATGCGTATTAGCCTGGAGCCGCAAGCCTGCCTGCTGGCGGCGACTCTTGGCACACCGGAGCAGAAAGCGCGGCTTAATGCCTTAATGGAAGAGATGGTCGCGCTGAAAAAGCATTTTAAGCGTGAACGCTGGATTGAAGTGGATATGGCGTGGCACGAGCATATCTACGAAATGAGCGCCAATCCCTTTCTAATCTCTTTTGCGACGCTATTTCATTCGGTTTATCACACTTACTTTACCTCAATCACCTATAACGAGGTGGTAAAGCTGGATTTGCACCAGGCCATTGTTGATGCCATCGCTGATGGCGACGGCGAACGCGCTTTCCAGGCCTGCCAGGCGTTGTTAATAGCGCCCAATGAAAGACCAGATAATTAACAGGATATTGAATGACCAGCAAAAAAGCGCGCAGTATGGCTGGCCTGCCGTGGATCGCGGCGATGGCCTTCTTTATGCAGGCGCTAGACGCCACCATTTTGAATACCGCTTTACCGGCTATTGCGCATAGTCTTAACCGTTCACCACTCGCCATGCAGTCCGCTATTATCAGTTATACCCTGACAGTAGCTATGTTAATTCCGGTAAGCGGCTGGCTGGCTGACCGCTTCGGTACGCGTCGCGTCTTTATAGTTGCCGTAAGTCTGTTTACGTTAGGCTCGCTGGCCTGCGCGCTCTCCAGTTCACTATCTGAATTGGTTATTTTTCGCGTCGTACAAGGCGTCGGCGGAGCGATGATGATGCCAGTGGCGCGACTGGCGTTATTGCGAGCCTATCCGCGTAGTGAGCTGCTGCCTGTTCTTAACTTTGTCACTATGCCGGGGCTGGTAGGTCCGATTCTGGGGCCGGTATTAGGCGGCGTACTGGTGACCTGGGCAAGCTGGCACTGGATCTTCCTGATTAATATTCCCATTGGTGTTGCAGGCATTCTGTATGCCCGCAAATATATGCCCAACTTCACCACGCCGCGTCGCAAGTTTGACATGACCGGCTTCTTTCTTTTTGGGTTAAGTCTGGTTTTATTTTCCAGCGGAATGGAACTGTTTGGAGAAAAGATTGTGGCGACATGGATCGCATCCGCCATTATTTTTTGCAGTATCGTTCTACTATTGGCCTATATCCGCCACGCCCGCCGTCATCCGACACCGTTAATATCACTATCGCTGTTTAAGACACGCACATTTTCCGTCGGTATTGCCGGCAACCTCGCCACGCGTCTGGGGACAGGCTGCGTACCTTTTTTGATGCCGTTAATGCTACAGGTTGGTTTTGGCTACCCGGCTCTGATCGCCGGCTGCATGATGGCGCCGACAGCTTTGGGTTCTATTATCGCGAAATCGACCGTAACGCAGGTTTTGCGACGTTTGGGATACCGGAAGACTCTGGTCGGCATTACGGTATTTATCGGTCTGATGATTGCCCAGTTTTCGTTTCAATCTCCCGCCATGCCGATCTGGATGCTCGTACTGCCGCTATTCATTCTTGGAATGGCGATGTCCACTCAATTTACGGCAATGAATACAATTACTCTTGCGGATCTGACGGACGATAACGCCAGCAGCGGCAACAGCGTTCTGGCGGTTACGCAGCAATTGTCTATCAGTTTAGGCGTGGCGATCAGCGCGGCGGTGTTACGTATTTATGAAGGTTTTGCGGGCACCAGTACCGTGGAACAGTTCCACTATACCTTTATCACGATGGGGGCGATCACTATCGTGTCCGCGCTGATGTTTATGCTGCTAAGAGCCAAAGACGGCAACAATCTGATTAAAGAACGGCATAAATCTAAACCGACCCACGCACCGTCAAAACCGGAGTAAGCTGAAGTCGCTGTTGTTGCAAGGCGGGCTGCGCCATCCGATGAATCAACACATCAATAGCCAGCTCGCCCAATTCATCTTTCGGCTGATGGATAGTCGTCAGCGGCGGCGTCATATAGCGCGCCAGCTCAATATCATCATAGCCAATGACTGCCATATCCTGCGGAATACGAAGCCCCGCCTGATATAGCGCCTGATAGGCTCCGACAGCCATCGCATCGTTTCCGGTAAAAACCGCTTGCGGTCGCTGTTGATGGGCGAGTAACGCCTGCATGGCGTCAAAGCCGCCGCCAAATTCAAAATCGCCGGTGATCTCATAGCCTTGCGGAATAGCCAGCCCTGCGCGTTTCATCGCCGCCCGATACCCTTCCAGCCGTAAACGCGCTGGCGTTTTGTCCAGCGGGCCGGTAATACAGGCTATTCGGGTAAAACCTTTATCGATAAGGTATTGGGTGGCAAGATCGCCGCCTAACAACGAATTATCCTGAATGAGATCGCTATCGCCCTCACCATCAAACGGCGACCAGTCCATCATGACGGTAGGAATAGACGGATAACGCTCCATGATTTCCCGAGAAGGCTGATGCGTTTCGGTACACAGCAGCAGTAAACCGTCTACCCGTTTTTGCATCAGCGTCTCCAGGTTACGGTTCATCCGTTGCTCGTCGCCTTCGGTATTGCACAGCACCAGACTATAACCGCGCTCAAAACAGCTTCGCTCAACGCCGCGCACCAGTTCGGAATAAAAAGGGTTGGTACTGGCGGTAATTAGCATACCAATCGTGCGGGTCTGGTTTAACTTGAGGCTTCGCGCCAGCGCGGAAGGCGCATAGTTAAGTGATTTAATCGCCGCTTCAACTTTTTCGGTTATCGTCTCACTCACAAAGCGATCTTTGTTAATAACGTGAGAGACCGTCGATGTAGAGACTCCCGCCAGGCGGGCAACATCTTTCATAGTAGCCAAGCGTTACCCCTGCTGATGTAAAAACGCTTCTATCTCTTCGCGCCACGGAACGGACGGTTGCGCGCCTTTACGCGTTACGGCAATCGCGGCGGCGGCATGGGCAAAGCGAATCGCTTCCGGCAACGGCGTCTCCTCCAGTATCGCGGTGATAAAGGCGCCGTTAAACGTATCTCCGGCGGCAATGGTATCGACAGCCTCAACGCTAAATCCAGGAACGCGGCGGCCCTCGCCGTCTACGCTGGCCCAGACGCCACGGCTTCCTAAGGTAATTAATACGGTTCGAATGCCTTTATCATGCAAAACCTGCGCAGCTTTCGCGGCATCGTTGTCATTTTCCACACGCACGCCCGTCAGCTTTTCAGCTTCCGTTTCATTTGGCGTGATGATGTCCACCAGCGCCAGCAGTTCATCCGGTAGCTCACGGGCAGGCGCCGGGTTAAGCGCAACAGTAGTATGATGTTGATGGGCGATTTTCGCCGCCGCCAGTACGCTGTCCAGCGGCGATTCCAGCTGCATCAGTAACGCATCCGCCTGCGCGATACGTTCACGTTGCGCATCAACCAACGCCGGCGATAACGCGGCATTCGCTCCGGCATGAATACCGATGACGTTCTCGCCTTCGCCATTAACGAAAATCAGCGCCACCCCGGTAGACTCGCCTTTAATGACGCTAACTGGCGCGATATCAATGCGATCGCTGACTAATTGTTTACGAATACTGTCGCCAATATCGTCATCGCCCGTGCAGGCGATAAACGCAATATTCGCCCCGCTACGTCCTGCAGCAACCGCCTGATTCGCGCCTTTCCCGCCAAACGCGACCTGATAATGGCTGCCGGTTACCGTTTCACCCGGGGTAGGGAAGGACTCAAGATTAAGGATATGATCGGCATTAATGCTGCCAAGGACGATGAGATTACCTGCGGTTTTCATATTCGGGGTTCCACGTCAAAGTGCGCCACCGGTTAGGGTGGCGCGTGCCCTGCTTTTCTTTTTTTACGTTCACCTCAGCGGAGGCTCGCGTATTTCTGTCGCCATCAGGCCATAGTTGACCCGTGTCGTTTATTACTGCTTGATGACCAGTTTCAGGTCAACCGGATATTTGGCCTGAACTTTTTCGCCTTTCAGCACCTTATCCGCCACTTCAACGCCTTTGGCGCCGATTTGATCCGGTAACTGAGCGATAGTCGCTGCCAGTTTGCCATCTTTTACGGCCTTTTCGCCATCCGGCGTACCGTCAAATCCAACCACCATCACATCTGCTTTACCGGCAGTTTGCAGCGCGCGCAGTGCGCCCAGCGCCATTTCATCGTTCTGGGCGAAGACAGCCTGAACATCCGGATGCGCGGTCAGCAGGTTCTGCATGACGTTCAGACCCTTAGTACGGTCGAAATCGGCAGGCTGGCTGGCCAGGACATTAAATTTGTGGGCGGCTACCGCCTGCTGGAAACCTTCGCCACGCTCACGCGCCGCGGATGTTCCGGCAATGCCTTGCAGCTCAATCACTTTGGCGCCTTCACCAGCTTTTTTCGCGATATAGTCGCCAGCGATCTTACCGCCCAGCACGTTATCAGACGCGATATGGCTGACGACATCACCTTTGGTTGCCTGGCGGTCAAGTGTGATAACCGGAATCTTCGCCTGGTTAGCCATCTTCACCGCGTTACCCACCGCATCGGAGTCAGTCGGGTTGATCAGCAAAATTTTGGTCCCGCGAACGGTTAAATCCTGCACGTTCGCCAGCTCTTTGGCAGGGTTGTTCTGGGAGTCCAGCACCACCAGGTTATAACCCAGTTTATCCGCCTCTTTTTGCGCCCCGTCTTTTAACGACACGAAGAAGGGATTATTGAGGGTAGAGATCACCAGCGCAATGGTGTCCTTAGCCATTGCATTCGCGCTCACGGTGGCGCTCAGCGCAACAGCAGATACCAGGGTAGCCAGTTTTTTCATGTTCATATTTCAGATGTCCTGTAGTCGTTGTTACTGCTTTTTGTTGTCTACCAGTACCGCCAGCAAAATCACCACCGCTTTGACGATCATCTGGTAATAGGAGGAAACACCTAACAAATTCAAACCATTATTAAGGAAGCCGAGAATCAATGCGCCGATCAATGTCCCAACAATGCGTCCTTTACCGCCAGCAAGGCTGGTACCGCCCAGCACCACGGCGGCAATAGCATCCAGCTCATAGCCGGTACCCGCCGTCGGCTGCGCGGAAGAGAGGCGCGCCACTTCAATGATGCCCGCCAGCGATGCTGTCAGGCCGCAAAGTGAATAGACGATAATTTTCACTTTGCTCACGCTAATGCCAGACAGACGCGTCGCCGCTTCGTTACCGCCCAGCGCGTAGATATAGCGTCCCAGACGGGTGTGATGCAGCATATACCAGGCGGCGATAAAGACGATAGCCATGATCCAGACCGGCGTAGGAACGCCCAGCGGACGGCCGATACCGAACCAGCCAAACAGATCGGCGTTATCGGTAAAGCCGGTGTTGACCGGGCTACCGTCGGTGTAAACCATCGTCACGCCGCGCAGTAGCAGCATCATCACCAGCGTAGCGATAAACGCCTGTACGCGGCCTTTCGCGACGATAACGCCAGTAACGGCGCCAATCGCAGCGCCCAGTGCCAGCGCGGCGGCAACCGCGACCAGCGCATTCACTTCAACGCCGACGATTGAAGCGGCAACCGCGCCGGTGAGCGCCAGCAGGGAACCGACGGACAGATCGATCCCCGATGTCAGAATCACCAACGTCATCCCTACCGCCATAATGGCGTTGACGGAGGTCTGTTGAAGAATATTGAACAGATTATTAACGGTAAAAAAGTTGGGGCTCAACGTCGAAACAATCGCGATCAACACCAGCAGGGCAATGAGCGACTTCTGCTCAAGAAGCCACGCTTTAGTGAAATAACGGCGACCAGAAACAGCCTGGGTTGTCATCTTTTTTACTCCTGATTCACGCGATTAAGCTTGCCCACTGCGGCAGCCATTAACACTTCCTGGGTGGCCTGCTCGCGAGTAAATTCACCGCTGAGATGCCCTTCATGCATGACGATGATGCGATCGCTCATGCCTAATACTTCTGGCATCTCAGATGAGACCAGAATGATGCTCAGGCCGTCGGCCTTAAACTGGTTGATAAGCTGATAAATCTCTTTCTTGGCGCCGACGTCCACGCCGCGAGTCGGCTCGTCGAGAATGAGCACTTTCGGGCGCGTCATCAACCCGCGGGCAATCGCCACTTTTTGCTGATTACCGCCAGAAAGCAGGCCTATCGCCTGTTCCATTGACGGTGTCTTGACGTTGAACAGACGGATAAAATCCCCCACCGCCTGTTGCTCATCTTTGTGTTTCAGGCTTCCGCCAGCGCGGCTGAAATAGTCCAGCGCCGTCAGCGACATATTCTCTTTAACTGACATGCCGAGCACCAGTCCATCGCGCTTACGGTCTTCAGAGATATAAACGATGCCATTGGCCAGCCCGTCCTGCGGAGAACGCGTCACCACTTCGTGTCCATCAAGCGTCACGTAACCGCTGGTTCGCGGCATCGCGCCGTACAATACTTTCATCAGCTCGGTGCGACCGGCGCCCATCAGGCCGGAAATGCCAAGAATCTCGCCTTTTCGCAGCACAAAAGAGACATCATTCACGCCCGGTCCGCACAGATTATCGACCTTCAGGCGAATCTCACCCGGCGCGTTATCCAGATGCGGGTACTGATCTTCCAGCTTACGTCCCACCATCATTTCGATAAGAGAATCTTCGGTCAACGTGGCCACTTCACGCTCGGCGATAAATTGCCCATCGCGGAAGACCGTCACGTCATCGCAAATTTCAAAAATCTCTTTCATACGGTGGGAGATATAGACAATGCCGCGCCCCTGCGATTTTAATTCGCGGATAACGCGGAACAGCGATTCGGTTTCGGTGTCGGTCAGCGCATCGGTCGGTTCATCCATAATGATGACTTTGGATTCGAAGCTCAGCACTTTGGCGATTTCCACCATTTGCTGATCGCCGATAGAGAGTTCGCCCACCAGCTTATCGCTCTTAAAGCGCAGATTGAGTTTGGCTAAGAGGTGGTCGGCTTCGGCATACATCTTTTTCCAGTCGATTTTGCCAAAGCGATTCACAAACTCACGGCCCAGGAAGATGTTTTCCGCAATGGTCAACTGCGGGATCAGGTTCAGTTCCTGATGAATAATGCCGATCCCGGCTTCCTGAGACGATTTAGGCCCATTAAAGGTGGTCTCTTTACCCAGCCATAACAACGATCCCGCATCTCGCGTATAGATGCCGGTTAATACTTTCATCATGGTGGATTTTCCAGCGCCGTTTTCCCCCACCAGCGCCATAACGCGGCCAGGATAAACGTTTAACGCGGCGCCGGAGAGAGCCTTCACGCCGGGGAACGCTTTATCGATCCCTTTGAGTTGCAGTAATGCGTCCATAGCGGCCTCAGAAAGTGACACCAGCGCAAAGAATGACGTTCGCATACGGGGAACACTCCCCGCTGCGAATCACTGCCTGACTGTCTGCAGTCAATTTTTTGAATTGTTCGTGTGTCGTATAACTAATTTTTATGGTGTTTCCCTGGTGTTGCTGCAGTTGCTCAAGGTGAGTGAGCAACGTTTCGTGGAGCTGCGGATTCTGTTGTTTGATTTCCGTTGCAAGAATCGCCGCCTCAACCTGCATTTCCCGGGTCACGACATCCACCACCTGCATAAAAGAAGGTACGCCCTGGGTTAGTGCCATATCGATACGCGCAGTGCTATTCGGGATGGGTAAACCCGCATCACAGACCACCAGAGTATCAGTATGCCCCAGACGGGAAATGACCGACGAGATTTCAGAGTTGAGTACGGTGCCTTTCTTCATTTTTCTGCTCCACTAGCGAAACGTTTCGCTGGCCGCAGTGTAACCCTGGATGTGTTCATAAAACCATCATGACGTAACAGAATTGTGATCGCCGTCGAAACGTTTCGCTAGCGGAAATCAGGTGAAGATAATCGCCCAATGGCGATTATCTTGTGGGAATCTACGGATTGGCCAGGCCGGGTAAGCCAACGCGGCCCCCGGCATGGTGATGGGAGGTTAAATCTCGACCTGCGTTCCTAACTCAATCACGCGGTTAGGCGGGATCTCGAACTGATCCGGCGCGCGCAGAGCGTTACGTTGCAGCAACAAATACAGTTTACCGCGCAAGCGCAAATACCACGGGCGTTTGCCGACAATCAACGACTCGTGCGACATAAAGAACGACGTTTCCATCATCCGACAGCTAAGCCCTTCCAGACCGCAGCGGTGGAACACCTCTTCAACGTTTGGCGTTTCGCGCCAGCCGTAGCTGGCCACCACGCGCCAGAATGTCGGAGACAACTGCTCAATCTGCACCCGGCGAACGTTATGCACATAAGGCGCATCTTCCGTACGCAACGTCAGTAAGATTACGCGCTCATGCAACACTTTGTTGTGCTTCAGGTTATGCAATAAAGCAAAAGGGATCACACTGAGCGCGCGCGACATGTATACGGCAGTACCCGGCACCCGAACCGGCGGTGACTTCTCCAGTGAAGCAATCATCGCTTCCAGCGAATTACCGTGTTCATGCATACGACGCAACAGGCGGAAACGCTCGCTCTTCCAGGTGGTCATGATCGTGAACATGATCAGGCCCAGGCTCAGCGGCAGCCAACCACCGGACAACAATTTGTCGAGGTTAGCCGAGAACAGCGGGATATCCACGCACAGGAACGCGATGAGGATCAGCGCGACAAAATATTTGTTCCAGTGCCAGTTCTTACGCGCCACGGTCGTAGAAAGAATAGACGTCAGCACCATCGTGCCGGTCACGGCGATACCATAGGCCGCCGCCAGGTTGCTGGAGTGCTCAAAGCTAACAATAACAACCACGACCGCGAAATAAAGCAGCCAGTTAACGAAAGGGATATAGATCTGACCGGACTCCATCTCGGAGGTATGGATAATGCGCATTGGCGACAAATAGCCAAGACGCACGGCCTGACGCGTCAGCGAAAAGACGCCGGAAATGACCGCCTGGGAGGCGATCACCGTCGCCAGCGCGGCCAGAATCAGCAGCGGAATTAACGCCCAGTCCGGCGCCAACAGGAAGAAGGGATTTTTAATCGCTTCCGGATGCTTTAGTAGCAATGCGCCCTGACCAAAGTAGTTCAGTACTAACGACGGCAGTACCACGGTAAACCACGCCAGGCGAATCGGGAACTTACCGAAGTGTCCCATATCGGCGTACAACGCCTCTACGCCGGTAATCGACAGCACCACCGCGCCCAACGCAATAAATGATACGGTTTTATATTCAAGGAAAAAACGTACCGCCCAGACAGGATTCAGCGCATGTAACACTTCGGGATTGGCGATAATACTGCGCAGGCCAAGTACCGCCAGGATTAAAAACCAGGTCAGCATAATCGGCGCAAAGAGTTTCCCTACCATTCCCGTACCGTGCTTCTGAATCATAAACAACAGAGTCAGCACAATAATGGAGAGCGGGACAATCCAGGTATCCAGCTGCGGCGCGACAATCTCCAGGCCTTCAATCGCCGACATCACCGAAATCGCCGGCGTAATGACCACTTCGCCATAGAAAAAGCTGCCGCCTATCAGTCCCATGATAACTAACATGGATGTAGTGCGCGCCGAGGTATTACGCCCGGCAAGCGACATCAGCGTCAAAATTCCACCTTCACCCGCGTTATCGGCGCGCATCACGAAGGTGAGATATTTGATGGAAACCACAAAGATGAGTAGCCAGAAGATCAGCGACAGAAAACCAAACACGGCATCTCGTTCAACGCCAAAACCAAACTGACCGGACAAACATTCACGAAGCGTATAAAGCGGGCTGGTACCAATATCACCGTAGACAACCCCAATAGCTGCGAGGGTAATCGCAGGCAACGATTGCTTATTATCAGTGCTCATAGACTCATCTTTCGTTTATACACGTCACCCTTCACGCTACCTCCTTGTCGGCTGCATTCGCTTACCCCAGTCACACGTTGAATGTTAGTGCCAGGGGATTCACTCCTTTGCCGCCTTGATGTAGTTTGAATGAATGAGTGTATAGATATGAAATGTGTGCTTAGTCCCTTGGCCCACAAAAAAGCGCACAGTATGCACGATTAATCATAAAATCGTACCCCTAAATGAAGCCAGATTAACCTGGCTCAAAGAAAAATAAACAGCGCATCAGACGATTATAGCCCCGGTGGTGAAACGTCTATACTCGCAATTAGCATGATCCATTTGTCGAAAGGACGCCTCTTTATTATGGCTCACCCACATTTATTAGCGGAAAGAATTTCCCGTCTGAGCAGCGCCCTTGAGAAGGGGCTGTATGAACGTAGTCACGCCATACGCCTGTGCCTACTGGCGGCGTTAAGCGGTGAAAGCGTCTTTTTGTTGGGCCCGCCCGGTATCGCCAAGAGTCTGATTGCCCGCCGCCTGAAGTTTGCTTTCCAGCGCGCCCGCGCTTTTGAATATCTGATGACACGCTTTTCCACGCCGGAAGAGGTTTTTGGACCGCTCTCTATTCAGGCGCTGAAAGATGAAGGTCGCTATGAACGCTTAACGACCGGCTACCTTCCCGAAGCCGAAATCGTTTTTCTGGATGAAATCTGGAAAGCCGGGCCCGCTATCCTGAACACATTGCTGACCGCCATTAACGAACGCCATTTCCGCAACGGCGCGTTTGAGGAAAAAATTCCGATGCGGCTGCTGGTGGCGGCCTCTAACGAACTGCCCGAAGCGGACAGCAGCCTGGAAGCCTTGTACGACCGAATGTTGATTCGCCTGTGGCTGGATAAAGTTCAGGATAAAGCCAATTTCCGCTCCATGCTGGTTAGTCAGCAGGATGAGAGCGATAACCCGGTCCCCGCCTCGTTACAGGTTAGCGACGAAGAATATCAACAGTGGCAAAAAGATATCGGCGCGATTTCACTCCCTGATCCGGTCTTTGAGCTGATATTTACTCTGCGCCAACAGCTGGATAATTTGCCGAATGCGCCTTATGTCTCCGACCGTCGCTGGAAGAAAGCCATCCGCCTGTTACAGGCCAGCGCCTTCTTTAGCGGACGCGACGCGGTTGCGCCGATTGACCTTATCCTGCTAAAAGATTGCTTGTGGTATGACGCGCAGAGTCTGAATCTCATGCAACAGCAACTGGAAATATTGATGACCGGACACGCCTGGCAGCAGCAGGCCATGCTGACTCGCCTCGGCGGTATTGTCCAGCGCCGCCTCCAGTTGCAGCAACAGCAAAGCGATAAAACCGCCTTCACCGTCATTAAAGAAGGCGGTATGTTCAGCCGCCGCCCGCATTACACTTTACCGCCGGAAGCCAGTGCGTCAACGTTGACGTTATTGCTACAAAAACCGCTAAAACTGCATGATATGGAAGTGATCCATATTACCTTTGACCGCAGCGCGCTGGAACTTTGGCTGACCAAAGGCGGCGAGATCCGCGGCAAACTGAACGGGATCGGCTTTGCCCAAACGCTGAATATGGAAGTCGATAACGCTCAACATTTGGTGGTGCGCGACATCAGTCTACAAGGTACCCGTCTGGCGTTACCGGGAGCGGCTGAAGACAGTATGCCTGCGGAGATCAAACAGCAGCTGGAAACGTTAGAAAACGACTGGCGCCAGCAGCATACCCGCTTCAGCGAGCAGCAACGTTGCCTGTTTATTCACAGCGACTGGTTAGGGCGCATTGAGGCCAGCCTGCAGGATGTAGGAGAACAGATCCGCCAGGCGCAACAATGCTGACGCTGGATACGCTAAATACCATGCTGGCCGTCAGCGAAGAGGGAATGGTCGAAGAGATGATCCTCGCGCTACTGGCTTCCCCACAGCTGGTCATTTTCTTTGAAAAGTTTCCGCGTTTAAAAAACGCCGTGACCGCCGATCTCCCGCGCTGGCGGGAAGCGCTACGCAGCCGTCTTAAAGACGCACGCGTTCCGCCGGAACTCACGGAAGAGGTCATGTGTTATCAGCAAAGCCAACTTCTCTCTACCCCACAGTTCATCGTGCAACTGCCGCAAATACTGGCGTTGCTTCATCGCCTGCATTCACCGTATGCCGCGCAGGCGAAGCAGTTGACGGAGAGCAACAGTACCTTTACCCCTGCGCTACACACGCTTTTTTTGCAACGCTGGCGGTTAAGTCTGGTCGTGCAGGCCACCACGTTAAACCAACAACTACTGGAAGAAGAGCGCGAGCAGTTGCTGAGTGACGTCCAGGAACGGATGACGCTGAGCGGGCAACTGGAACCGACGCTGGCGGAAAATGATAATGCCGCAGGCCGCCTGTGGGATATGAGCGCAGGCCAGCTTAAACGTGGTGATTATCAACTGATTGTAAAATACGGCGAATTTCTCGCCGCCCAGCCGGAGCTAATGCAACTGGCGGAACAACTGGGACGTTCGCGGGAAGCCAAATCGGTACCGAAAAAAGACGCGCCGATGGAAACCTTTCGTACACTGGTACGCGAACCCGCTACGGTGCCGGAGCAGGTTGACGGTATTCAGCAAAGCGATGATATTCTGCGCCTGTTGCCGCCAGAGCTGGCGACGCTCGGCATCACCGAGCTGGAATATGAATTTTACCGCCGGTTAGTGGAAAAACAGCTCCTCACCTATCGCCTGCATGGCGAAGCGTGGCGTGAGAAAGTGACCGAACGGCCGGTAGTACACCAGGATGTCGACGAGCAGCCGCGCGGACCGTTTATTGTCTGCGTCGATACTTCAGGCTCGATGGGGGGATTTAACGAGCAGTGCGCAAAAGCGTTCTGCCTGGCGTTGATGCGCGTTGCGCTGGCGGATAACCGCCGCTGCTTTATTATGCTGTTTTCCACTGACGTTGTGCGTTATGAACTCTCCGGCCCGGAAGGTATCGAGCAGGCCATCCGCTTTTTAAGTCAACGTTTTCGCGGCGGCACAGATATCGCCAGCTGTTTTCGCGCCATTATTGAAAGAATGCAGGGACGGGAATGGTTTGATGCCGATGCGGTGGTCATTTCAGATTTTATCGCCCAGCGCTTGCCGGATGACGTGGTGAGCAAAGTAGGAGAGTTGCAGCGTCTTCACCAGCATCGATTCCATGCGGTGGCGATGTCGGCGCACGGCAAACCCGGCATCATGCGCATTTTCGATCATATCTGGCGCTTTGACACCGGGATGCGAAGCCGCCTGCTGAGACGCTGGCGGCGCTAACGGCTTATAAAATAGCAGGAATGCTTTCGCGAACCTGCGCGGGCCATACGCCGCACTGCACCTGACCAATATGCGGCAATTGCAGCAGCAACATCGTCAGACGCGACTGCCCAATCCCGCCGCCGATGGTCTGCGGCATTTCGCCGCGCAGCAGCGCCTGATGCCACTCCAGTTGCAGACGATCTTCATCACCGGTCAACGCCAGCTGGCGCATCAGCGTATCGGCATCTACGCGGATACCCATAGAGGAAAGCTCAAACGCATCTTCCAGCACCGGGTTCCACACCAGGATATCGCCGTTCAGACCGGCGTAGCCCAGCTCAGATGCGGAGCTCCAGTCATCATAATCCGGCGCGCGTACATCATGGCGGTGGCCATCGCTCAGTTTACCGCCGATCCCCACCAGGAAAACGGCGCCAAGTTCTTTGGCGATCGCGCGTTCGCGCCCTTTCGCATCCAGATCCGGATAGCGAGACAACAGCTCCTGGCTGTGAACAAAATGGATCTGATCCGGCAGGAACGGCGCCAGACCAAACTGTTTATGCACTTCCGCTTCCGTCGCCTTAATACCTGCCCATATAGCCTCTACTGTGCTTTTCAGGGTGGAAAATTGGCGCTCGCCATCGCCCATGACACGCTCCCAGTCCCACTGATCCACATAGACCGAGTGGAGCGGAGAGAGTCGGTCTTCATCGGGGCGAAGGGCTTTCATGTGCGTGTACAGCCCTTCGCCCGCGCTGAAGTCATGCTGCCCCAGGGTTTGACGTTTCCACTTCGCCAGTGAATGCACCACTTCGAACTGGGCGTCAGGCAATGCTTTCACTTTTACCTGCACCGCTTTTTCACAGCCGGACAAATTATCCTGCGTACCATCTCCTACGCGACTCAGGATCGGCGCCTGGACCTCAATCAGACCCAGACGCTCCTCCAGCTGGCGAGAGAAATGTGATTTCACGAAGCTAATTTGACGTTGTTTGGCAATGTAAGCGGTTTTCATTTTTTTACTCCTGCGTCCTGTTGCCTATGATTAAGCAACAAAACGAGAGCACTATTCAATAATCAACAGATAAAAAGCTAACTTCGATTTTGATTCGTTAAAAATAATGGCTAAAATAGAGATAATCATTAATCTGCATAAGAAAAAGCGATGGAAAATTATCAGATCGACAATCTGGACCGCGGCATACTTGACGCCTTAATGGAAAATGCCCGCACCGCCTACGCCGAGCTGGCCAAACAATTTGGCGTTAGCCCTGGAACCATTCATGTTCGCGTAGAAAAGATGAAGCAGGCCGGGATCATTACGGGCGCACGGATTGACGTCAGCCCCAAACAGCTGGGCTACGACGTAGGCTGTTTTATTGGCATCATCCTCAAAAGCGCAAAGGATTACCCTTCCGCACTGGCCCGGCTGGAAAGCCTGGATGAGGTGACGGAAGCGTATTACACCACCGGTCACTACAGCATCTTTATAAAAGTGATGTGTAAATCAATCGACGCGCTTCAGCACGTACTTATCAACAAGATCCAAACAATTGATGAAATTCAGTCCACTGAGACACTGATCGTCTTGCAGAACCCGATCATGCGCACCATCAAGCCATGATCGGCTTTTTTAATCCCACATTTTTCCACAGGTAGATCCCAGCTCGTTCACAGAGTACAATGCAGCCTCTTTACCTGAGCGAGCGATCAATGGCAGACATTACTCTTATCAGCGGCAGCACCCTGGGCGGCGCCGAATACGTCGCGGAACATCTGGCGGAAAAGCTGGAAGCTGCCGGTTTTTCAACCGAAACGGTGCACGGTCCGTTATTAGAGGATCTGTCAACTTCCGGGATCTGGCTGATAATCAGCTCAACGCACGGTGCCGGAGACATTCCGGACAACCTGACCCCTTTCTATGAAGACCTTCAGACGCAGAAACCCGATCTTTCCGCGGTACGTTTCGGCGCAATTGGCATTGGTAGTCGAGAATACGACACGTTTTGTGGCGCGATTGAGAAAATAGAAGCAGAACTGAAAGGCGCTGGCGCAAAACAGGTTGGGGAAACACTGAAGATCAACATCCTTGAACATGAGATTCCGGAAGATCCAGCGGAGATTTGGCTCGGATCCTGGATTAATTTACTCAAATAAGTGTAAAGATCGTGCGATCCATTGTGGATAAATCTGGTGGAAAGCTTGGATCAACCGGTAGTTATCCAAAGAATAACCGTTGTTCACTTTTTGAGTTGTGTATAAGTACCCGTTTTGATCCCAGCTTATACGGGCCACGATCACCGATCATTCACAGCTAGTGATCCTTTCCAACGCATTGATCTTTATTACAGGATCCGGGTTATCCACAGCCTGGAGCGATCCTAATAAGAGATCACAATAGAACAGATCTCTAAATAAAAAGATCTTCTTTTTAATAGCCCGGATCCCGGGGCTTTCTCCATCGGCTAAAGTTGAGTAGAATCCACCGCCCGGGCTTCAATCCATTTTCACACCGCGTTATGCGAGGCAATTACCATGTTTTATCAGGATCCTTTTGACGTCATTATTATTGGCGGGGGTCATGCAGGCACTGAGGCCGCGATGGCCGCGGCGCGTATGGGTCAACAGACTCTGCTTTTGACACACAATATTGACACGTTGGGACAGATGAGCTGCAACCCGGCGATCGGCGGTATTGGAAAGGGACATCTGGTAAAAGAGGTGGATGCGCTCGGCGGTCTGATGGCGAAAGCGATTGATCAGGCAGGTATTCAGTTTAGGATACTAAACGCCAGCAAAGGTCCGGCCGTTCGCGCTACCCGGGCTCAGGCGGATCGAGTCTTATATCGCCAGGCGGTGCGTACCGCGCTGGAGAACCAGCCGAACCTGATGATCTTCCAGCAAGCGGTTGAAGATCTGATTGTCGAAAACGATCGCGTTGTCGGCGCCGTGACCCAAATGGGGCTCAAATTCCGCGCGAAAGCGGTGGTGCTGACCGTCGGAACCTTCCTGGACGGCAAAATTCATATTGGTCTGGATAACTACAGCGGCGGTCGTGCTGGCGATCCGCCATCCATCCCGCTATCTCGCCGTCTGCGTGAGCTTCCGCTACGCGTCAGTCGCCTGAAAACCGGCACACCGCCGCGTATTGATGCGCGTACTATCGATTTCAGCGTGTTGGCTCAACAGCATGGTGATAACCCGATGCCGGTTTTCTCGTTTATGGGGAATGCTTCTCAGCATCCGCAACAGGTGCCGTGTTACATCACGCATACCAATGAGAAAACCCATGATGTGATTCGTAATAACCTCGATCGTAGCCCAATGTACGCTGGCGTGATCGAAGGGATCGGCCCACGCTACTGTCCTTCGATCGAAGACAAGGTGATGCGTTTTGCCGATCGTAACCAGCATCAGATCTTCCTTGAGCCGGAAGGACTGACCTCTAACGAGATTTACCCTAACGGTATCTCCACCAGTCTGCCGTTTGACGTGCAGATGCAGATTGTCCGTTCCATGCAGGGCATGGAGAACGCGAAGATCGTTCGCCCTGGTTACGCGATTGAGTACGATTTCTTCGACCCGCGCGATCTGAAACCGACACTGGAAAGTAAATTTATTCACGGCCTGTTCTTTGCTGGTCAAATCAACGGTACTACCGGCTATGAAGAGGCTGCGGCGCAGGGCTTGCTCGCTGGTCTGAATGCCGCGCGTCTTTCCGCCGACAAAGAGGGCTGGGCGCCTGCGCGTTCTCAGGCTTATCTCGGCGTGCTGGTGGACGATCTCTGTACGCTGGGCACCAAAGAGCCGTATCGCATGTTTACCTCCCGCGCCGAATATCGCCTGATGCTGCGTGAGGACAACGCCGATCTGCGTTTGACCGAAATGGGCCGCGAGCTGGGTCTGGTGGATGATGAACGCTGGGAGCGCTTCAACGAGAAGCTGGAAAATATCGAACGCGAACGTCAGCGGCTGAAATCGACATGGGTAACGCCGTCTGCGGAATCCGCCGATGAAGTGAATGCGCATTTGACCACGCCTCTCTCCCGTGAGGCCAGCGGCGAAGATCTGTTGCGTCGTCCGGAAATGACCTACGCGCAGCTCACTTCGCTTGCCGCATTCGCGCCTGCGCTTGAAGATGAGCAAGCCGCTGAGCAGGTGGAAATCCAGGTCAAATACGAAGGGTATATCGCTCGCCAGCAGG
Source organism: Salmonella sp. NW38 (assembly GCF_051807745.1). NCBI lineage: Bacteria > Pseudomonadati > Pseudomonadota > Gammaproteobacteria > Enterobacterales > Enterobacteriaceae > Salmonella > Salmonella sp. NW38. Next base: position 17,755 of record NZ_JAMMTO010000016.1, read on the forward strand.
ATGAGATTGAAAAACAACTACGTAACGAGAATACGTTGCTGCCTGCCACGCTGGATTATCGTCAGGTTTCCGGTCTGTCGAACGAAGTTATCGCCAAGCTGAACGATCATAAACCGGCGTCTATCGGTCAGGCATCGCGTATCTCCGGCGTTACGCCAGCGGCAATCTCCATTCTGCTGGTATGGCTGAAAAAACAAGGTATGCTGCGTCGTAGCGCTTGATAACACTAATTTGGCGGGGGCGCTTCGCTTGCCCGCCCTACAAATTTGTAGGCCCGATAAGCGAAAGCGCATCGGGCATTTGATTATTAACAGGTAATGACCGTGCTCAACAAACTCTCTCGTCTGCTGGCTGATGCCGGTATTTCTCTTACCGATCACCAGAAAACGCTGCTGGTCGCCTACGTTGATATGCTGCATAAATGGAACAAAGCATACAACCTGACGTCAGTGCGGGATCCCAACGAAATGTTGGTACGCCATATTCTCGACAGCATAGTCGTTGCGCCGTATCTTCAGGGACAGCGTTTTATCGATGTAGGAACAGGACCGGGGCTGCCGGGCATCCCGCTGGCTATTGTTCTCCCTGACGCGCATTTCACCTTACTCGACAGCCTGGGCAAGCGGGTACGTTTTCTGCGTCAGGTCCAGCACGAACTGAAACTGGAAAACATCACGCCGGTTCAAAGCCGCGTTGAAGCCTATCCCTCCGAACCGCCGTTTGATGGCGTTATCAGCCGCGCTTTCGCATCGTTGAATGATATGGTGAGCTGGTGCCACCATCTGCCGGGAGAGAAAGGGCGTTTTTATGCCTTAAAAGGGCAATTACCAGGGGATGAAATTGCCTCACTACCTGACGATTTTAGCGTCGAATCTGTTGAAAAATTACGCGTTCCGCAACTGGAAGGCGAGCGGCATCTGGTGATTATTAAGTCAAACAAAGTTTAATTTTTATCAAAAAAAATAGAAAAAAAACGACGCGGCTTGTGTTAAAAATCGACAGGTATAACGCATTTAAGCGTTGTTACATTTAACTCTGGATTTACGGTTTCGTTTCAACATGACAACGTCGCTTCTTTTGTTAAAACAGAGAGTAATCAACTTTGTAAATATCAGTCTGCTAAAAATCGAATCGAAAAATCACTTTTGCTTGTTAAATTTTTATTATAAATGTCAATGGGGCGTTTTTAAGGTGTAAGCTGGTATTTTTAAAACAGTACCTGGTTTTACGCTTAAATATCAAAAAGATGAAAAGGCATGAATTGACACGTAAATGAATTGCGTAAGCATGAATATGTTTAATGTGTGATCTGGTGCACGCTTTATCGCCAGTGTTTTCGCGCTATTTGCAGTTTTGTACGATCGTTCACACTTTGGCTAAAAGTTAAAAATGCGGGCCAGAGAAAAATATTTAAACATTTATTCACCTTTTGGCTACTTATTGTTTGAAATCACGGGTGCGCACCGTATAATTTGACCGCTTTTTGATGCTTGACTCTAAGTCTTAAAGAACGTTTTATACGACACGCGGCATACCTCGAAGTGAGCAGGAGTAAAAACGTGATGTCTGTGTCGCTCGTGAGTCGAAACGTTGCTCGTAAGCTTCTGTTCATTCAGTTTCTGGCGGTAATAGCAAGTGGATTGCTGTTTTGCCTCAAAGACCCCTTCTGGGGCATCTCCGCAGTATGTGGGGGATTGGCAGTGGCACTGCCTAATATGTTGTTTATGATATTTGCCTGGCGTCACCAGGCGCATACACCTGCTAAGGGCCGCGTGTCCTGGACTTTCGCCTTCGGTGAAGCCTTCAAGGTGTTAGCGATGCTGGTTTTACTGGTGGTGGCGTTGGCGGTTTTAAAGGCGGTGTTTTTGCCGCTGATCGTTACGTGGGTTTTGGTGCTGGTGGTTCAGATACTGGCGCCGGCTGTAATTAACAACAAAGGGTAAAAGGCATCATGGCTTCAGAAAATATGACGCCGCAGGAATACATAGGACACCATCTGAATAACCTTCAGCTGGACCTGCGTACTTTCTCGCTGGTGGATCCGCAGAACCCCCCAGCCACCTTCTGGACGCTCAATATTGACTCCATGTTCTTCTCGGTGGTGCTGGGTCTGTTGTTTCTGGTGATGTTCCGTAGCGTTGCTAAAAAAGCGACCAGCGGCGTGCCAGGCAAGTTTCAGACCGCGATTGAGCTGATAGTCGGTTTTGTGCATGGCAGCGTCAAAGACATGTACCATGGCAAAAGCAAGCTGATTGCGCCGCTGGCCCTGACGATTTTCGTCTGGGTATTCCTTATGAACCTGATGGACTTACTGCCTATCGACCTGCTGCCGTATATCGCTGAGCATTGGCTGGGTCTGCCGGCAACGCGCGTGGTGCCGTCTGCTGACGTCAACATCACCCTGTCGATGGCGCTGGGCGTATTCATCCTTATTCTGTTCTACAGCATCAAAATGAAAGGCATCGGCGGCTTCGCTAAAGAGTTGACGCTGCAGCCGTTCAATCACTGGGCGTTCATTCCTGTCAACTTAATCCTTGAAGGGGTAAGTCTGCTGTCCAAACCGGTTTCTCTCGGTCTGCGACTGTTCGGCAACATGTATGCCGGTGAGCTGATTTTCATTCTGATTGCTGGTCTGTTGCCGTGGTGGTCACAGTGGATTCTGAATGTGCCGTGGGCCATTTTCCACATACTGATTATTACGCTGCAAGCCTTCATTTTCATGGTTCTGACGATTGTCTATCTGTCGATGGCGTCCGAAGAGCATTAATTTACCAACACTACTACGTTTTAACTGAAACAAACTGGAGACTGTCATGGAAAACCTGAATATGGATCTGCTGTACATGGCTGCCGCTGTGATGATGGGTCTGGCGGCAATCGGTGCTGCGATCGGTATCGGCATCCTCGGGGGTAAATTCCTGGAAGGCGCGGCGCGTCAACCTGATCTGATTCCTCTGCTGCGTACTCAGTTCTTTATCGTTATGGGTCTGGTGGATGCTATCCCGATGATCGCTGTAGGTCTGGGTCTGTACGTGATGTTCGCTGTCGCGTAGTAAGCGTTGCTTGAATTAAGAGCAATATCAGAAGGTTAACTAGATAGAGGCATTGTGCTGTGAATCTTAACGCAACAATCCTCGGCCAGGCCATCGCGTTTATTCTCTTTGTCTGGTTTTGCATGAAGTACGTATGGCCGCCGTTAATGGCAGCCATCGAGAAACGTCAGAAAGAAATTGCTGACGGTCTCGCTTCTGCTGAACGAGCACATAAGGATCTTGACCTTGCAAAGGCCAGCGCGACCGACCAGCTGAAAAAAGCGAAAGCGGAAGCTCAGGTAATCATCGAGCAGGCAAACAAACGCCGCGCTCAGATCCTGGACGAAGCCAAAACTGAAGCAGAGCAGGAACGTACTAAAATCGTGGCGCAGGCGCAGGCGGAAATTGAAGCCGAGCGTAAACGCGCCCGTGAAGAGCTGCGTAAGCAAGTTGCTATCCTGGCTGTTGCTGGCGCCGAGAAGATCATCGAACGTTCCGTGGATGAAGCTGCTAACAGCGACATCGTGGATAAACTTGTCGCTGAACTGTAAGGAGGGAGGGGCTGATGTCTGAATTTGTTACGGTAGCTCGCCCCTACGCCAAAGCAGCTTTTGACTTTGCCGTTGAACACCAAAGTGTAGAGCGCTGGCAGGATATGCTGGCGTTTGCCGCCGAGGTAACCAAGAACGAACAAATGGCAGAGCTTCTCTCTGGCGCGCTGGCGCCGGAAACGCTCGCTGAGTCGTTTATCGCAGTCTGCGGTGAGCAGTTAGACGAAAACGGTCAGAACCTGATTCGGGTGATGGCTGAAAATAATCGTCTGAACGCGCTCCCGGATGTTCTGGAGCAGTTTATTCATCTGCGTGCCGCCAGTGAAGCTACCTCCGAGGTAGAAGTTACGTCGGCAACCGCATTGAGTGAAGAGCAGCTTTCGAAAATCAGCGCCGCGATGGAAAAACGTCTGTCACGCAAAGTGAAGCTGAATTGCAAAATCGATAAGTCTGTAATGGCAGGCGTTATCATCCGGGCGGGTGATATGGTCATTGATGGCAGCGTACGCGGCCGTCTTGAGCGCCTTGCAGACGTCTTGCAGTCTTAAGGGGACTGGAGCATGCAACTGAATTCCACCGAAATCAGCGAACTGATCAAGCAGCGCATTGCTCAGTTCAATGTGGTGAGCGAAGCTCACAACGAAGGTACTATTGTTTCTGTCAGTGACGGTGTTATCCGCATTCACGGCCTGGCCGATTGTATGCAGGGTGAAATGATCTCCCTGCCGGGTAACCGTTACGCTATCGCATTGAACCTGGAGCGCGACTCCGTGGGTGCGGTAGTCATGGGTCCATACGCTGACCTTGCCGAAGGCATGAAGGTTAAATGTACGGGTCGTATTCTGGAAGTTCCGGTTGGCCGCGGCCTGCTGGGACGTGTGGTAAACACCCTGGGTGCGCCAATCGACGGTAAAGGTCCGGTTGATAATGACGGCTTCTCTGCCGTTGAAGCGATTGCGCCGGGCGTTATCGATCGTCAGTCTGTCGATCAGCCGGTGCAGACCGGCTATAAAGCCGTTGACTCCATGATCCCAATCGGTCGTGGTCAGCGTGAACTGATCATCGGTGACCGTCAGACCGGTAAAACCGCGCTGGCTATCGATGCCATCATCAACCAGCGCGACTCCGGCATTAAATGTATTTACGTTGCAATCGGCCAGAAAGCGTCCACCATTTCTAACGTGGTACGTAAACTGGAAGAGCACGGCGCGCTGGCTAACACCATTGTTGTGGTGGCAACCGCGTCCGAATCCGCTGCGCTGCAATACCTGGCACCGTATGCCGGTTGCGCAATGGGCGAATACTTCCGTGACCGCGGCGAAGATGCGCTGATCATTTACGATGACCTGTCTAAACAGGCTGTTGCTTACCGTCAGATCTCCCTGCTGCTCCGTCGTCCGCCAGGACGTGAAGCATTCCCGGGCGACGTATTCTACCTCCACTCTCGTCTGCTGGAGCGTGCTGCGCGTGTTAACGCCGACTACGTCGAAGCCTTCACCAAAGGTGAAGTGAAAGGGAAAACCGGCTCTCTGACCGCGCTGCCGATTATCGAAACGCAGGCAGGTGACGTTTCCGCGTTCGTTCCGACCAACGTAATTTCCATTACCGATGGTCAGATCTTCCTGGAATCTAACCTGTTCAACGCCGGTATTCGTCCTGCGGTTAACCCGGGTATCTCGGTATCCCGTGTAGGTGGCGCAGCCCAGACCAAGATCATGAAAAAACTGTCCGGTGGTATTCGTACCGCGCTGGCGCAGTATCGTGAACTGGCGGCGTTCTCTCAGTTTGCATCCGACCTTGACGATGCCACCCGTAAACAGCTTGACCACGGTCAGAAAGTGACCGAACTGCTGAAACAGAAACAGTATGCGCCGATGTCCGTCGCGCAGCAGTCTCTGGTTCTGTTCGCAGCAGAACGTGGTTATCTGGCGGATGTCGAACTGGCGAAAATCGGTAGCTTCGAAGCCGCACTGCTGGCTTACGTCGACCGTGATCACGCTCCGCTGATGCAAGAGATCAACCAGTCCGGTGGCTATAACGACGAAATCGAAGGCAAGCTGAAAGGCATCCTCGATTCCTTCAAAGCAACCCAGTCCTGGTAACGTCTGGCGGCTTGCCTTAGGGCAGGCCGTAAGGCATTGAGGAGAAGCTCATGGCCGGCGCAAAAGAGATACGTAGTAAGATCGCAAGCGTCCAGAACACGCAGAAGATCACTAAAGCGATGGAGATGGTCGCCGCTTCCAAAATGCGTAAATCGCAGGATCGCATGGCGGCCAGCCGTCCTTATGCAGAGACCATGCGCAAAGTGATTGGTCACCTTGCGAACGGTAATCTGGAATATAAGCACCCCTACCTGGAAGAGCGCGACGTTAAACGCGTGGGCTACCTGGTAGTGTCGACCGACCGTGGTTTGTGCGGTGGCTTGAACATTAACCTGTTCAAAAAGCTGCTGGCGGATATGAAGGCATGGTCCGATAAAGGCGTTCAGTGCGAACTCGCAATGATCGGCTCTAAGGGCGTGTCATTCTTTAATTCCGTAGGCGGCAACGTTGTCGCTCAGGTGACAGGTATGGGGGATAACCCTTCTCTGTCCGAACTGATCGGTCCGGTTAAAGTGATGTTGCAGGCCTACGACGAAGGCCGTCTGGACAAGCTTTACATTGTCAGCAACAAATTTATTAACACCATGTCTCAGGTACCGACGATCACTCAACTGCTGCCGCTGCCGGCGTCAGAAGATGATGATCTGAAGCGTAAAGCCTGGGATTACCTGTATGAACCCGACCCGAAAGCGTTGCTGGATACTCTCCTGCGTCGTTATGTGGAGTCTCAGGTTTATCAGGGCGTGGTAGAAAACCTGGCCAGCGAGCAGGCCGCACGAATGGTGGCGATGAAAGCCGCAACCGATAATGGCGGCAGCCTGATTAAAGAGCTGCAGTTGGTATACAACAAAGCTCGTCAGGCCAGCATTACTCAGGAACTCACCGAGATCGTCTCGGGGGCCGCCGCGGTTTAACCAGGTTATTTCGTAGAGGATTTAAGATGGCTACTGGAAAGATTGTCCAGGTAATCGGCGCCGTGGTCGACGTCGAGTTCCCTCAGGATGCCGTACCACGCGTGTACGATGCTCTTGAGGTGCAGAATGGTAATGAGAAGCTGGTGCTGGAAGTTCAGCAGCAGCTTGGCGGCGGTATTGTGCGTACCATCGCGATGGGGTCTTCTGACGGTCTGCGTCGCGGTCTGGATGTAAAAGATCTCGAACACCCGATCGAAGTCCCGGTAGGTAAAGCCACGCTGGGTCGTATCATGAACGTCCTGGGCGAACCGGTCGACATGAAAGGCGAGATCGGCGAAGAAGAGCGTTGGGCGATTCACCGCGCAGCGCCTTCCTACGAAGAGTTGTCAAACTCTCAGGAACTGCTGGAAACCGGTATCAAAGTTATCGACCTGATGTGTCCGTTCGCGAAGGGCGGTAAAGTCGGTCTGTTCGGTGGTGCGGGTGTAGGTAAAACCGTAAACATGATGGAGCTTATTCGTAACATCGCGATCGAGCACTCCGGTTACTCAGTGTTTGCGGGCGTAGGTGAACGTACTCGTGAGGGTAACGACTTCTACCACGAAATGACCGACTCCAACGTTATCGATAAAGTATCCCTGGTGTATGGCCAGATGAACGAGCCGCCGGGAAACCGTCTGCGCGTTGCACTGACCGGCCTGACCATGGCGGAGAAATTCCGTGACGAAGGTCGTGACGTACTGCTGTTCGTCGATAACATCTATCGTTACACCCTGGCCGGTACGGAAGTATCCGCACTGCTGGGCCGTATGCCTTCCGCAGTAGGTTACCAGCCGACTCTGGCGGAAGAGATGGGCGTTCTGCAGGAACGTATCACCTCCACCAAAACCGGTTCTATCACCTCCGTACAGGCGGTATACGTACCGGCGGATGACTTGACTGACCCGTCTCCAGCCACCACCTTTGCGCACTTAGATGCAACCGTGGTACTGAGCCGTCAGATCGCATCCCTGGGTATCTACCCGGCCGTTGACCCGCTGGACTCCACCAGCCGTCAGCTGGATCCGCTGGTTGTTGGTCAGGAACACTACGACACCGCGCGTGGCGTTCAGTCCATCCTGCAGCGTTATCAGGAACTGAAAGACATCATCGCCATCCTCGGTATGGATGAACTGTCTGAAGAAGATAAACTGGTGGTAGCTCGCGCGCGTAAAATTCAGCGCTTCCTGTCCCAGCCGTTCTTCGTGGCGGAAGTATTTACCGGTTCTCCGGGCAAATACGTCTCCCTGAAAGACACCATCCGTGGCTTTAAAGGCATCATGGAAGGCGAATACGATCACCTGCCGGAGCAGGCGTTCTACATGGTCGGTTCCATCGACGAAGCCGTGGAAAAAGCCAAAAAACTTTAACGCCTTAATCGGAGGGTGATATGGCAATGACTTACCACCTGGATGTCGTCAGCGCGGAGCAACAAATGTTCTCCGGTCTGGTCGAGAAAATCCAGGTTACGGGTAGCGAAGGCGAACTGGGGATTTACCCGGGGCACGCGCCGCTGCTCACCGCCATTAAGCCTGGTATGATTCGCATCGTTAAGCAGCACGGTCATGAAGAGTTTATCTATCTGTCCGGCGGTATTCTGGAAGTGCAGCCTGGCAGCGTGACCGTTCTGGCGGATACCGCGATTCGCGGTCAGGATCTCGACGAAGCGCGAGCCCTGGAAGCGAAGCGTAAAGCCGAAGAGCACATTAAGAGCTCGCACGGTGACGTGGATTACGCTCAGGCGTCTGCGGAACTGGCCAAAGCGATCGCTAAACTGCGCGTTATCGAGTTGACCAAAAAAGCGATGTAACACCGGCTTGAAAGCATAAAACCAGTCTGATTGCGGACTGGTTTTTTTTTATCCTCTCAATTTTTATTCGATAAACTAGCAACGACAAAAACAAGCGGCTGAAGGCGATGCGTTTTCAGCGACAGCGCTGTTTTCATTAAATCCTTCTTTCTGGCATTGGCATCTGCACATTGTGCGAAGAAGGAAGGAATGGATGCGTTTTTATTGCATAAAATGAGGGATTATTACTATGTCATTTCAGCCATCCTTTGCGGGTCCACAACCCGACTCAAGGATTGATCGTACTACCTTTATTCGTCGCGCTTATCTTCATCTCGCCGTCGCCATCGTCGGTTTTATCGTGTTGAGCGCGGCGTGGAGTTTTATAGGGGTCGGGGAGTATGCGCTTGATGTGCTGCTGGCTGGTGGAAGATATAGCTGGTTGGTTGTTCTCGGCGCTTTTATGCTGGTGGGAATGCTGGCGACCCGTCTGGCGGATAATGCGGGGACTAATCAAACGCAACTTATCGGGCTGGGGATTTATGTGTTGGCAGAATCCCTGATTTTTGCCCCCCTGTTAACGGTGGCGGCGTATATTAACCCGTCGAGCATTGGCGCGGCGGCAATAACGACTCTGTTGCTGGTCGGCGGTCTGACGTTTACCGCTTTTTCCATAAAAAAAGACTTTTCTTTTCTGCGCTCGTTTCTGACTATGGCTGGGTTCATTGCTTTTGGCGCGATTATTGCCAGCGTCATCTGCGGCTTCTCGCTGGGTGTCTGGTTTTCTGCGCTAATGGTACTGCTGTGCGCCGGGTTTATACTTTACGATACTTCTAACATTATTCACCATTACCCTACCGATCGCCCTGCTGGCGCGGCATTACATCTGTTTGCTTCTATCGCGACCATGTTCTGGTATATTTTGCGGATTTTTATGTCGCGTAATTAAGTAAAAAATACGCGCAACGGAAAACCAGCGGCCTCTGTCGCTGGTTTTTGCTTTTCTGGCTCCCCTGCGCTTTATTACGTTATCTTCTTTATTTATGGAGTAAAAAAACAGCAAAAACATCGGGCTACGTTGCCAATACGCGGGTGTTTTTACTTTTCAGGAGACAAGAGGCGCGGTAATGAACGAAAATGATTCATTAGCAGGCGGGGATGTTATCCCGGTGAGCGTTTTATCCTTCTTCCATTTTACGATGAAAAAAATGTAGTATTTTCAACGTGAAACAGTATAAATTCGTTCTCAAATTACAGTCAGGACGCGTATGTTAAATAGTGCTATGAGCGTAGTGATCCTTGCCGCAGGTAAAGGCACGCGCATGTATTCCGATATTCCTAAAGTGCTGCACACGCTGGCGGGTAAACCCATGGTGCAGCATGTCATTGATGCAGCTACTAAATTAGGGGCCGCACAGGTTCATCTGGTCTATGGCCACGGTGGCGAGTTGTTAAAACAGACCCTGAAAGATGACAAGCTGAACTGGGTGCTTCAGGCGGAACAGTTGGGAACAGGTCACGCAATGCAGCAGGCCGCGCCCTTCTTTAGCGACGATGAAGATATTTTAATGCTTTACGGCGACGTGCCGCTGATTTCGGTTGAAACCTTACAGCGCCTGCGCGATGCCAAACCGCAGGGTGGTATTGGGTTATTAACCGTGAAGCTGGACGATCCGAGCGGCTATGGCCGTATTACGCGTGAAAACGGTAAAGTGACCGGCATCGTTGAACATAAAGACGCCACTGATGAACAGCGTCAGATCCAGGAAATTAACACCGGTATTCTGATCGCCAACGGCGCGGACCTGAAACGCTGGTTGTCTAAGCTGACTAACAATAATGCGCAGGGTGAATATTACATCACTGATATCATTGCGCTGGCTTATCATGAAGGACGGGAAATCGCCGCGGTGCATCCGGCTCGCATCAGCGAAACGGACGGCGTGAATAACCGTCTACAGCTTTCTCGTCTGGAGCGTATTTACCAGGCCGAACAGGCGGAGAAACTGCTGTTATCCGGCGTTATGTTGCGCGATCCGGCTCGTTTTGATCTGCGCGGTAATCTGGCTCACGGGCGTGATGTGGAAATTGACGCTAACGTTATCATCGAAGGTAACGTGACGCTCGGTCACCGCGTGAAGATCGGCGCGGGGTGCATTATTAAAAACAGCGTTATTGGCGATGACTGCGAAATTAGCCCATACAGCGTGGTGGAAGATGCGCATCTGGAAGCGGCCTGCACCATCGGTCCGTTTGCTCGCCTGCGTCCCGGCGCGGAGCTGTTAGCGGGCGCTCATGTCGGCAATTTCGTTGAAATGAAAAAAGCGCGTCTGGGTAAAGGTTCTAAAGCCGGTCATCTGACCTATCTGGGCGATGCGGAAATTGGCGACAACGTGAATATTGGCGCGGGGACCATCACCTGTAACTATGATGGCGCGAACAAATTCAAAACGGTTATTGGCGACGATGTGTTTGTCGGCTCCGATACCCAACTGGTGGCGCCGGTTACTGTTGGTAAAGGTGCCACCATCGCCGCAGGGACTACCGTCACCCGTAATGTAGCCGACAATGAACTGGTATTAAGCCGCGTGCCGCAGGTACATAAGCAAGGCTGGCAGCGTCCGGTGAAGAAAAAGTGATTTTGTAAGCCGGATAAGCGTCAGTGCCATCCGGCAGACCGGAGATGAGAGGATAAAATAATCCTCCGCTCCATGAGCAGTACTTATAAAAATAACCCCACTCTCTACAAGGCTCGGGGCGCCCGCAACGACGGGCATACAGGTCAGCGACAACGCATGGCGTAATGCCAGAATCAGGAAATAAAACTATGTGTGGAATTGTTGGCGCTATCGCGCAGCGTGATGTAGCTGAAATCCTTCTCGAAGGTTTACGTCGTCTGGAATACCGCGGATATGACTCTGCCGGTCTGGCCGTGGTTGATGCAGAAGGTCATATGACCCGTCTGCGTCGCCTCGGTAAAGTCCAGATGCTGGCTCAGGCAGCGGAAGAACATCCTCTACATGGCGGCACCGGTATTGCTCACACGCGTTGGGCGACGCACGGTGAACCTTCAGAAGCTAACGCGCATCCGCATGTTTCTGAACACATTGTGGTGGTGCATAACGGCATCATCGAAAACCATGAACCGCTGCGTGAAGCATTAAAAGCGCGTGGCTATACCTTCGTTTCTGAAACCGACACCGAAGTGATTGCACACCTGGTAAACTGGGAACTGAAACAGGGAGGTACTCTGCGTGAGGCTGTTCTGCGTGCTATCCCGCAACTGCGTGGTGCGTACGGTACAGTGATCATGGATACCCGTCATCCGGATACCCTACTGGCGGCACGTTCTGGTAGCCCGCTGGTGATTGGCCTGGGTATGGGCGAAAACTTTATCGCTTCTGACCAGCTGGCGCTGTTGCCAGTGACTCGTCGCTTTATCTTCCTTGAAGAGGGCGATATCGCTGAAATCACTCGCCGTTCGGTAAATATCTTCGATAACACCGGCGTGGAAGTAAAACGTCAGGATATCGAATCTAATCTGCAATATGACGCGGGCGATAAAGGTATTTACCGCCACTACATGCAGAAAGAAATCTACGAACAGCCGAACGCGATCAAAAACACCCTTACCGGGCGCATCAGCCACGGTCAGGTGGATTTAAGCGAGCTGGGGCCGAACGCCGACGAACTGCTGTCGAAGGTTGAGCATATTCAGATCCTCGCCTGCGGTACGTCTTACAACTCCGGTATGGTTTCCCGTTACTGGTTTGAATCGCTGGCAGGTATTCCGTGCGACGTTGAAATCGCCTCTGAATTCCGCTATCGCAAATCTGCCGTGCGTCGTAACAGCCTGATGATTACCCTGTCACAGTCTGGCGAAACGGCAGATACCCTGGCTGGCCTGCGTCTGTCGAAAGAGCTGGGATATTTGGGCTCTCTGGCCATTTGTAACGTGCCGGGATCTTCGCTGGTGCGTGAATCCGATCTGGCGCTGATGACCAACGCGGGTACGGAAATTGGCGTAGCATCTACCAAAGCCTTCACCACCCAGTTAACCGTGCTGTTGATGCTGGTGGCGAAACTGTCTCGCCTGAAAGGTCTGGATGCGTCCATTGAGCATGATATCGTGCATGGTCTGCAGGCGCTGCCGAGCCGTATTGAGCAGATGCTGTCGCAGGACAAACGTATTGAAGCCCTGGCGGAAGATTTCTCTGACAAACACCATGCGCTGTTCCTGGGGCGTGGCGATCAATATCCGATTGCGCTCGAAGGCGCGCTGAAGCTGAAAGAGATCTCTTACATTCACGCGGAAGCCTATGCTGCAGGCGAGCTGAAACACGGGCCGTTGGCGCTGATTGACGCCGATATGCCGGTGATTGTGGTGGCGCCGAACAACGAACTGTTGGAGAAACTGAAATCCAACATCGAAGAAGTTCGCGCGCGTGGCGGTCAGTTGTACGTCTTCGCCGATCAGGATGCGGGTTTTGTGAGCAGCGACAACATGCACATCATTGAGATGCCGCATGTGGAAGAGGTCATTGCGCCTATCTTCTACACTGTTCCGCTGCAACTGCTGGCGTATCACGTGGCGCTGATTAAAGGCACCGACGTTGACCAGCCGCGTAACCTGGCGAAATCGGTGACGGTAGAGTAAGTCAAATGTAGTACCAGGCAGAAGGCCGTCGATAGACGGCCTTTTTTTGTGCGCCGTGACAGGCGCTGTTCTTTCTCTATGGTGGCTGAAGAGCGACTAAGAGGTGCTACGCCTGCCTGCGCTACGGGCACCCGGCCACATTCTCTTCTTTAAGGCCCTGGCTCAATCCAGGTGGATCGGAAATCAAACCATCCCAGGTTATTCAGGTGGATCCCCCTGGCCCGGTCGGGGCCTTTGAGTCGCATCCAGTGGTGAAAAAGCGGCTGTAGCCAGCCTGAACGGGTGGTTTCCCTGACCAGTTGTTCCGCGCTGATGGTTTCGGCATGCCACTGGGTTTCCCATTGGGCCAGCAGCGCATCATCCCCACCACTGATGGCGTGGCGCAGTAAAGGGGAGCCCAGTAGCCATGTACCGACGTTCCACTCTTCGGGAATGGGGAAATTGACCGTCCCCAGCCAGAGATCCACATTGGCTTTGCCATTCGCCCAGTCATCATAATTCAGTGCAACACCCTCAAGTAAAATGCCCCGCTGGCGCATGATCTCTTGCATGATATCCAGGAGCATTGGAAATTCAGGGTGCTGATCGTGATAGGCCAGACGCAGTTTTGCGTAGGGCGACGACGAGATAAAAGGTGAACAGGCCGGGCCCGCCTCAATAGTATGAAACCAGGAGGACAGCAGGCTGCCGCCCGGTACCCAGAAGGGGCGAATTGCCTCACTCAGATGCTGGAGTAAGGCGTAAGGGCTGAGTGTTTCCCGTAGCCAGCGGCGATGTTCGGCGGTATGCCAGTGCGGGGAGCGGCTGTCGCATAATAAAAAATAGCCTCCACGCTCAAGAAACATCTCGCGCAGGTTGTCAGAAGGTTTGCCCGCTACCTGGCTAAGCCGTCCGGAAACGTAATCCTCATCGCTCAGGCTGGAGCTGAGCCAGGCTGCCGTGTCGTTATCCGACAGCGATTCCGCCAGGTTGTCTGTCTCCGTTAAATTCGGCCAGATAAAAACCTCCACTTCATCCAGCAGCCCGCGCAGACCAAAGTAGTGGTCAAAGGCCTTCATTTGCAGATGAAAGCCATTGTTTTCCACCACCTCATAAGGGCCAGTCCCCACAGGATGTGCCGGGAAATCAGCGCGTTGTGTATGATCGGGCGGTAGGATCATGGCATCAATATGACTGAGCAGCAGCGGCAGTCGGTTATCCGGGTGCGCCAGCGTAATTTCAAGACTCAGCGGCCCGGTGGCCTGAATGGTCTGCAAGTGCGAGAACAGCGGCAGCTTGGCGCTGCGAGTTAGTGAAGCGATAACCGCGTCGATCGTCAGCTCCTGACCATCATGCCAGAGGACGGCGGGGCGCAGATAAAAACGCCAGCGCAGTGGATCAATCTGCCGCCAGTGGTGGGCAAGATCGGCTTCGATTTCACCTTTTTCCTCATTTATGCGCGTCAGGCCGCTAAAAATCTGCCTGACCAGATGCTGCTCAGAGCGACGCAACGGTATGCCGGGGCACAGCGACGGCATTGTCCGGTAATAGGGGATGCACAGCCGCTGATAGTCTGCCCGCACGCTATAGCCCAGCTTTGAACGCAGCAGTTGCGCCACCTGGTGCTTATTTTTACCCAGCAGCTGAATGGCCTGATCAATATGACCAGACTCCAGTAACTGCTCCGCCTTTTCGCTTAACAGCTGTTCTGGTTTATAGCGCAGGTGAAGCCGGGCGCGATGCCCACGTCCGGCCTGTGATTGCCAGATGAGCCACTTTGCCTCCTGCATCTGAAGCAACAGATTACGCATATGCCGCCGGGTGCAGAACAACACATCCGCCAGCTCCTGTAGCGTCACGCTAACGGGCTTGTCGCCATAGTGCTGGAGTAGCTTTAAGTATTTTTGTTCAGTGTGCCGGGTTGTCATAAAAGGTGAAATTTCCCGAACGGGAATGAGCAATTTTTAATATCCCCTTTTTAGCCGATGATTTTCTCTATCGCAACTTCTATGAGGATTCATCATGACAAAGCGCATTAATAAAGATACTCAGGTCTGCATGTCCCTGGCGGCACGCCCGAGTAACTTCGGTACACGCTTTCACAACTATCTGTACGAAGCGCTGGATCTCAATTATCTCTACAAAGCCTTTTCGCCGACCGATCTTACGCAGGCCATTAGCGGCGTGCGCGGTCTGGGGATCCGTGGGTGCGCGATCTCTATGCCTTTTAAGGAAGCCTGCATTCCGCTGGTGGATGAACTGGATGCTTCCGCTCAGGCCATTCACTCAGTTAATACCATTGTGAATACCAATGGCCATCTGAAGGCGTACAACACCGATTACATTGCAATAGCTCGCTTGCTGGCGAGTTACAAGGTCTCTCCCGACCTGGTGTTTGCTTTGCGTGGCAGCGGTGGTATGGCAAAGGCGGTGGCCTGCGCGCTGAAGGATGCGGGGTTTACCCGTGGTTATATTGTCGCGATTGATGAAGCGTCAGGTAAACAACTGGCCGAACTCTATGGCTATGAATGGCGCCCGGATACCGACGGTATTGAAGCCGATTTGTTAATTAACGCCACGCCTATCGGAATGGCTGGCGGTAATGATGCCGACAAACTCTCTTATTCCGAACAGGAAGTGGATAAGGCGAGCGTTATCTTTGATGTGGTGGCGCTACCGCCCGTCACGCCGCTGATCCGCTACGCCCGTGAACGCGGTAAAACCGTGATTACCGGTTCCGAAGTGTTTGCTATTCAGGCCGTGGAGCAATTTGTCCTTTATACCGGGATTCGCCCGGATGACGCGCTGTTCCAGAAAGCCGCGGCCTGGTCACGTCTGTAACATTTTTTTCCCGCTTTTTCTTTAAATTAAAAGAACAGGGTACCCTACTATGACTAAAAAAATTGTTGCTGTGACGGCCTGTCCGACGGGCGTCGCCCATACCTTTATGGCGGCAGAAGCGTTGGAAATTGAAGCCCGCAAGCGTGGTGACTGGATCAAGGTTGAAACCCGCGGTTCCGTCGGGGCGAAGAACACGCTGACCGCGGAAGAGATAGCGCAGGCGGATGTGGTGATTATCGCGGCGGATATTGAACTGGATCTGTCAGGCTTTGTTGGCAAAAGACTCTATCGCACCAGTACCGGCGCGGCGCTAAAAAAGAGTGCGCAGGAAATGGATAATGCTTTCAATAGCGCCGAGGTCTATCAGGGGAGTGCCGGGCGCTCTTCTTCAGCTGGTAAAACAGAGCTACCCGGCGTTTATAAGCATTTAATGACCGGCGTATCCCATATGCTTCCCCTGGTGGTTGCGGGAGGGTTGTGTATCGCGCTCTCTTTTGTCTTCGGTATCCAGGCCTTCAACGAGCCGGACACGCTGGCGGCTGCGTTATTTCAAATCGGCGGTAAGGCGGCCTTTGCGCTGATGGTGCCGGTACTGGCTGGGTTTATTGCCTTCTCAATTGCCGATCGTCCGGGTCTGGCCCCGGGGCTTATTGGCGGGATGTTGGCCAGCCTGTGCGGCGCTGGTTTCCTGGGTGGGATTGTGGCCGGTTTTCTGGCCGGTTACAGCGTACGGTTTCTGGCGCAAAATATTAAGCTGCCGGCGTCGATGGAAGCGCTTAAACCTGTGCTGGTTCTGCCGCTACTGTCTACGCTGATTATCGGCCTTATCATGATTTACGTGGTGGGTGGCCCCGTTTCTGCGGTGATGGAGGGGCTGACGACGTTCCTGGGGAATATGACCTCTACGAATGCGATCTTGCTGGGAATGTTGCTGGGCGCAATGCAAGGTTTTGACCTTGGCGGGCCGGTGAATAAAGCTGCGTATACCTTCGGCGTTGGTTTACTGGCTTCTCATTCTTATATGCCAATGGCGGCTATTATGGCGGCAGGGATGGTACCGGCATTAGGAATGGGCGTCGCAACCTGGGCGGCCAGAGCGAAATTCAATGCCGCTGAGCATGAAGCGGGTAATGCATCTTTTATCCTGGGGCTGTGCTTTATCTCTGAAGGGGCGATTCCCTTCGCCGCGCGAGACCCGATGCGCGTCATCCCTTCCACGATGGTCGGTGGCGCAATCGCCGGGGGACTGTCCATGTATTTCGGTTGTACACTGATGGCGCCACACGGCGGCCTCTTTGTCCTGGCGATCCCGCATGCGGTGGAACATGTGATGCAGTACCTGCTCTCGATTGCCCTGGGCACGATTGTCTGCGGCCTGATGTACGCGCTATTGAAACCGTCTGTGGTTGCGCAAACAGTTTAATTCATCTCCCCCTGCAGGCTGGTCTGGTGTCTCCCCGGGCCAGCTTTTTTATTTCCATTGTCATCAAACCGTCATAATCAAGACATATAACTGTCATCAATTTGTCCTATTTTGCTCATCGTAGCAACTCAAACAATGATTTACCGAAACCGTGCAGGAGACATTATGAAAGTTATGCGTACCACTGTCGCAACTGTTGTCGCCGCGACCTTATCGATGAGCGCGTTCTCTGCCTTTGCAGCAGCAAGCCTGACAGGTGCCGGTGCAACGTTTCCTGCGCCGGTGTATGCCAAATGGGCGGATACCTACCAGAAAGAAACCGGTAACAAAGTTAATTACCAGGGGATAGGCTCTTCCGGCGGCGTGAAACAAATCACCGCGAATACCGTTGATTTTGGCGCTTCCGATGCGCCGCTGTCTGACGAAAAACTGAATCAGGAAGGCCTGTTCCAGTTTCCGACTGTGATCGGCGGCGTGGTGCTGGCGGTGAATATTCCAGGCCTCAAATCCGGCGAACTGGTGCTGGATGGTAAAACGCTGGGTGACATCTACCTCGGTAAAATCAAAAAGTGGGATGATGAAGCCATCACCAAACTGAACCCAGGCGTGAAGCTGCCTTCTCAGAACATCGCTGTGGTGCGTCGCGCTGACGGTTCCGGTACCTCCTTCGTGTTCACCAGTTACCTGGCGAAAGTCAACGACGAGTGGAAATCGAAAGTGGGCGCGGGTTCTACCGTGAACTGGCCAACCGGCCTGGGCGGTAAAGGTAACGACGGCATCGCGGCATTTGTACAGCGTCTGCCAGGCGCTATTGGCTACGTTGAGTATGCGTATGCCAAGCAGAACAACCTGGCCTACACCAAACTGGTTTCTGCCGACGGCAAACCGGTAAGCCCGACGGAAGAGAGCTTCTCTAATGCGGCGAAAGGCGCAGACTGGAGCAAAACCTTCGCGCAGGATCTGACCAACCAGAAAGGTGACGATGTGTGGCCAATCACCTCCACCACCTTTATCCTGGTCCACAAAGCGCAGAAGAAACCTGAGCAGGGTGCTGAAGTGCTGAAGTTCTTCGACTGGGCCTACAAAAATGGCGCTAAACAGGCGAATGATCTGGACTACGCCAGCCTGCCGGATAACGTCGTTGAGCAGGTTCGTACTGCCTGGAAGACCAGTATAAAAGACAGCAACGGTAAGGCGCTGTATTAATTAACGAATTGGCGGATGGCGCTACGCTTATCCGCCCTACGGTTTCGACCGCAGGCCCACGTTGTAGGCCGGATAAGCGTAGCGCCATCCGGCAGGGGGCAACGTCGTAAAACGCGTTTAATGGAAAGAGTAATTTATGGCTGCAACCAAGCCTGCTTTTAACCCGCCGGGTAAAAAAGGCGACATGATTTTCAGCGCGCTGGTAAAACTGGCTGCGCTGATTGTGCTATTGATGTTGGGCGGTATTATCGTCTCATTGATCATCTCCTCCTGGCCAAGTATTCAGAAATTTGGTTTCTCATTTCTTTGGACTAAGGAATGGGACGCGCCAAACGATATCTACGGCGCACTGGTGCCCATTTACGGCACGCTGGTGACCTCCTTTATCGCACTGCTGATCGCCGTTCCGGTCAGTTTCGGCATTGCCCTGTTTTTAACCGAGCTGGCGCCAGGCTGGCTAAAGCGTCCGCTCGGCATCGCCATTGAACTGCTGGCGGCAATTCCCAGTATCGTGTACGGCATGTGGGGGCTGTTTATCTTCGCGCCGCTGTTTGCGACGTACTTCCAGGAGCCGGTCGGCAATATTCTTTCCAACATTCCTTTTGTCGGCGCGCTGTTCTCCGGCCCGGCGTTTGGTATCGGCATTCTGGCGGCGGGCGTCATCCTCGCCATCATGATCATCCCCTACATTGCGGCGGTTATGCGCGACGTCTTCGAGCAAACGCCGGTAATGATGAAAGAGTCCGCTTACGGTATCGGCTGCACTACCTGGGAAGTTATCTGGCGCATCGTGCTACCGTTCACCAAAAATGGCGTGATCGGCGGCATTATGCTGGGACTGGGCCGTGCTCTGGGTGAAACGATGGCGGTCACTTTTATCATCGGCAACACCTACCAGCTCGACAGCGCGTCGCTGTATATGCCGGGCAACAGCATCACTTCCGCACTGGCGAACGAATTCGCTGAGGCGGAATCGGGTCTGCACGTGGCAGCGTTGATGGAACTGGGGCTGATTCTGTTTGTGATCACCTTTATCGTCCTGGCGGCGTCTAAGTTCATGATTATGCGTCTGGCGAAGAACGAGGGAGCACGTTAATGGCTACGCTTGATATGCAGAACACCGCGCAGCTCGCGGAATCCCGTCGCAAGATGCAGGCGCGTCGCCGCATGAAGAACCGTATCGCACTAACGCTCTCAATGGCGACGATGGCATTTGGCCTGTTCTGGCTGATCTGGATTTTGATGTCCACCATCACGCGCGGCATTGATGGTATGTCGCTGGCGCTGTTTACCGAAATGACGCCGCCGCCGAACACGGCGGGCGGCGGGCTGGCGAACGCCCTGGCAGGGAGTGGATTATTGATTCTCTGGGCTACCGTATTGGGTACGCCGCTGGGGATTATGGCCGGGATCTATCTGGCGGAATATGGCCGTAAATCCTGGCTGGCGGAAATTATTCGCTTTATTAACGACATTCTGCTTTCCGCGCCGTCAATTGTTGTGGGGCTGTTTGTTTACACCATCGTGGTGGCGCAGATGCAGCACTTCTCCGGTTGGGCTGGGGTGATTGCGCTGGCGCTGTTGCAGGTGCCGATCGTTATCCGTACCACTGAAAACATGCTCAAATTGGTGCCGGATAGCCTGCGTGAAGCCGCTTATGCGCTGGGTACGCCGAAGTGGAAGATGATCTCCTCGATTACGCTGAAAGCCTCTATCTCCGGCATTATGACCGGTATCCTGCTGGCTATTGCGCGTATTGCCGGCGAAACGGCGCCATTGTTGTTTACCGCGCTCTCCAACCAGTTCTGGAGCACCGACATGATGCAGCCGATCGCCAACCTGCCGGTGACCATTTTTAAATTCGCGATGAGTCCGTTTGCCGAATGGCAACAATTAGCCTGGGCGGGCGTGCTGATTATTACCCTGTGCGTACTGCTGCTGAATATTCTGGCGCGCGTGATTTTCGCCAAGAAGAAACACGGTTAAGTTTAATACCTTGCCGGATGGCGGCGTAAACGCCTTATCCGGCCTACGGTTGACATATATGTAGGCCTGATAAGCGAAGCGCCATCAGGCATGATGAGGAAAAGAGTGAAATGAGTATGGTTGAAACTGCCCCGAGTAAGATTCAGGTTCGTGATTTGAACTTCTACTACGGCAAATTCCATGCCCTGAAGAACATTAATCTGGATATCGCGAAGAATCAGGTAACGGCATTTATCGGGCCATCCGGCTGCGGTAAATCAACGCTACTGCGTACCTTCAATAAAATGTATTCGCTTTATCCGGAGCAGCGCGCGGAAGGTGAAATTCTGCTGGATGGCGACAATATTCTCACCAACACCCAGGATATCGCGCTGCTGCGCGCAAAAGTGGGGATGGTATTCCAGAAGCCGACGCCGTTCCCGATGTCCATCTATGACAATATCGCCTTTGGCGTGCGTCTGTTTGAGAAGCTGTCTCGCGCCGATATGGACGAACGCGTGCAGTGGGCCTTGACCAAGGCCGCATTATGGAACGAAACCAAAGATAAACTGCACCAGAGCGGGTACTCTCTCTCCGGTGGTCAGCAGCAGCGCCTGTGCATTGCGCGCGGTATCGCCATTCGCCCGGAAGTGCTGCTGCTGGATGAGCCATGTTCAGCTCTGGACCCGATCTCCACCGGGCGTATTGAAGAGCTGATCACCGAGCTGAAACAGGATTACACCGTGGTGATCGTGACCCACAACATGCAGCAGGCGGCACGTTGCTCCGATCATACGGCGTTTATGTACCTGGGCGAGTTGATTGAGTTCAGCAACACGGACGATCTGTTCACCAAGCCCGCGAAGAAACAAACAGAAGACTATATCACCGGTCGTTACGGTTAATTCAGGAGTGCGTAATGGACAGTCTGAACCTTAATAAACATATTTCCGGCCAGTTCAACGCAGAACTGGAAAGCATCCGCACTCAGGTAATGACCATGGGCGGCATGGTGGAGCAGCAGCTTTCTGACGCTATCACCGCCATGCACAACCAGGACAGCGAGCTGGCGAAGCGCGTGGTAGAAGGCGACCATCAGGTTAATATGATGGAAGTCGCCATCGATGAAGCCTGTGTGCGTATTATCGCCAAGCGCCAGCCGACGGCGAGTGACCTGCGTCTGGTAATGGCGATTATCAAAACCATCGCCGAACTGGAGCGCATTGGCGACGTGGCGGATAAAATCTGCCGTACCGCGCTGGAGAAATTCTCCCAGCAGCACCAGCCACTGCTGGTCAGCCTGGAGTCGCTGGGTCGCCACACCGTGCAGATGCTACACGACGTGCTGGATGCGTTCGCGCGGATGGATCTCGACGAAGCGGTGCGTATCTACCGTGAAGACAAGAAAGTTGACCAGGAATATGAAGGCATCGTGCGTCAGCTGATGACCTACATGATGGAAGACTCGCGCACCATTCCCAGCGTGCTGACCGCGTTATTCTGCGCGCGCTCTATTGAGCGTATCGGTGACCGTTGCCAGAATATCTGCGAATACATCTTCTACTTCGTGAAGGGGCAAGACTTCCGTCACGTGGGCGGTGATGAGCTGGATAAGCTGCTGGCGGGGAAAGATCCGAAAGAGTAAATCTCATTCTTTTGCCCGGTGGCGCTGCGCTTACCGGGCCTACAGGTACAGATGCTGTAGGCCGGATAAGCGTTAGCGCCATCCGGCATTTCAGTTAACGCGTAATCTCCCACCCGCGCGCTTTCCACAATCCCGGCAACTGCGCCAAATCGGTAAACGTCGTCACGTTAGGGTGATCGATCGGCTTGTTATGCGGATCGGCGCAGAAATAAAACACTTCCATTCCCGCTGCAATTCCTGACTGCGCGCCTGCGCTGGAATCATCCACCAGAATACATTTCTCAACATTGACCTTCATGGCGTTCGCCGCATGGAGCATCAGCGCCGGATCGGGCTTCCAGCGTTGAATATCGTAACCGCTAAACAGCAAATCGGGAAAATGATGCAACATGCCCAGTTTACCCAGCGAATGCTGCATCTTACTGACCGGCCCGTTGGATACCACGCACATGGGCGTCTTAATGCTCTCCAGCAGGGTATTTGCGCCCGCGATCGCTTCCAGTTCGGTATCGAACAGGCGCGCAACCTCGGCGCGATACACGGGTTCCAGCTCCGCCTTTGCCAGCGCAACGCCATGCTCTTTACTGATGGTATCGATAATTTCGTAGAGCTTTACGCCTTTAAAGCGTCTGAATACTTCCGTGAGCTCAAGCGTAATGCCGAACTGCCGGAACATAGTGACATAGGCGCGCGAGCAAATCACTTCACTGTCGACCAGCGTGCCGTCACAGTCAAAAAACACCGCTTCGATTTGGGACATGTCATTTCCATTTTAACAAGTTTAACGTTTACGTAATGCTGAATGAGGGGACGCAATCGTTGCCGTACTAACAAATTGAGTGAAAAAAATTACCACACAACTGCGCCAGGTGTCGCATTTTGGTATAGGATAACGGCGAATTTTCCCTCCTTTCTCCGGAAATTGATAATGAGTCAACAACACACCACCCAGGCTTCTGGTCAGGGTATGCTGGAACGCGTGTTTAAACTGCGCGAACATGGCACGACGGCACGAACCGAAGTGATCGCCGGTTTTACCACTTTCCTGACGATGGTTTATATCGTTTTTGTTAACCCGCAAATTCTGGGCGTAGCTGGCATGGACACCAGCGCCGTCTTTGTGACCACCTGTCTGATTGCGGCCTTTGGTAGTATTCTGATGGGCCTGTTCGCTAACCTGCCGGTGGCGCTGGCGCCCGCGATGGGGCTGAATGCGTTCTTTGCCTTCGTGGTTGTTCAGGCAATGGGACTGCCGTGGCAGGTAGGCATGGGCGCCATTTTCTGGGGCGCTGTTGGTCTTTTATTGCTGACTATCTTCCGCGTGCGTTACTGGATGATCGCCAACATTCCGGTCAGCCTGCGCGTGGGCATCACCAGCGGCATCGGCCTGTTTATCGGCATGATGGGGCTAAAAAACGCCGGCGTGATTGTCGCCAATCCAGAAACGCTGGTCAGCATCGGCAACCTGACCTCGCACAGCGTGCTGCTGGGGGTTCTCGGATTCTTTATTATTGCGATTCTCGCTTCGCGCAACATTCATGCGGCGGTGCTGGTGTCCATCATCGTCACGACGCTGCTTGGCTGGATGATGGGCGATGTGCACTACAACGGCATTGTCTCCGCGCCGCCAAGCGTCACCAGCGTGGTAGGGCATGTCGATTTGGCAGGCTCGTTCAATCTTGGCCTGGCGGGGGTTATTTTCTCCTTTATGTTGGTAAACCTGTTTGACTCCTCCGGTACGCTGATTGGCGTGACCGATAAAGCCGGCCTGGCGGATGAGAAAGGCAAATTCCCGCGCATGAAGCAGGCGCTGTTTGTTGATAGTATCTCTTCTGTCACTGGCGCATTTGTCGGAACCTCTTCTGTGACCGCTTATATTGAATCCTCTTCTGGCGTTTCGGTGGGCGGTCGCACCGGTTTGACGGCGGTGGTGGTCGGTATTTTGTTCCTGCTGGTTATCTTCCTGTCGCCGCTGGCGGGCATGGTGCCGCCTTACGCGGCGGCGGGCGCGCTGATTTACGTCGGCGTGCTGATGACCTCCAGCCTGGCGCGGGTAAACTGGCAGGATTTAACCGAATCGGTCCCGGCGTTTATTACGGCGGTAATGATGCCGTTTAGCTTTTCGATCACCGAAGGTATCGCGCTGGGCTTTATCTCTTACTGCGTGATGAAAATCGGTACCGGTCGCCTGCGCGACCTTAGCCCGTGCGTAGTGATTGTCGCGCTGTTATTCGTGCTGAAGATTGTGTTTATTGACGCACACTGATGAAATGAACCCTCGCCCCATCGGGGGGAGGGTTTTTAACGAACTTACGCTTTAACGCGCTGAATATACTCGCCAAATGCGGTCAACTGACCGGTCAAATGATCTAACGTTCCCTGCTCAATCACTTCGCCCAGTTGCGGGTCGACTTTATTCTGAATCACGCCGCCCATAAATTCCGGTTTATTCATCACCATTGCATCAAGGAACACCAGAATCTGGCGCAGATGATACTGGCAGCGCGCGCCGCCAATCGCCCCCATTGAACTGGTCTGGATAAGAACGGGTTTACCCGCCAGCGGCTGCTCAGGCAGACGGGATAGCCAGTCGATGGCATTCTTCAGGCCGCCGGGAACGGAATAGTTATATTCCGGCGTCACAATGACGACGCCGTCGGCGTTGCGAATCTGCTCCGCCAGCGCCTCTACGCTGGCTGGAAATCCCTCTTCCTGCTGGATATCGGCGTCATACAGCGGAATATCCCCGATCGAAGGCAGCGGCGATACCGTCATTCCTGTCGGCGCGACTTTAGGCAGAGTACGCGCCACCATCCCGTTAAAGGAACCTTTGCGTAAACTTCCCAGCAATGTAACCACATTCAGCGTTTCAGACATACGTGCCCCTTTTTCATTATGAACGATTAAGCGTATACGATTTGGCGGCGGGGAGTTGGGCGAATCGCATCAGACGCCCGGTTGGCTCATTGGCGCGCGTCTGGATATCGGGCAGGCTTTTCCAGCCCAGTTTGCCATCGAACTCCCACACTTTTAATTTTTCTATCGCTGGCGTAACGGTTACGGACCATACCAGCACATCTTCCGCATCGCATACGGCTTCAAGCTGTGTGACATGCGCGCACTTCAGGCGTCCGGCAACGGGTAAAAGTTGCAGCTCCCGCGGATCGTCATTCATGACATCGCCGGTGAGTTTTAACACGCTCTGGCGCAATGTGATGAGTTGCGCTCGCGCTTCGTTGGGATCGTTTTGATTGGCTACCCATAAGTTTTCATTACGGGAGAAAGGGTGGCGTTCGAGCGAATGCGGATGGTGAAAGCCGCGGGAGGTGCGCTGTAATTCCATATCCAGCCCGCACTCTCCTTCGGTGGTCAACGCCACGCCAACCATATTTCCGGCGTAGGAGATAGAAAAACCTGGCAGATTTTTGTCACGAAACGCGGGTTTACCTTTCGCCTGAATAATGATTTCCGGCAGCTCGCTAATTCCGTACAGCATAAACATCAGTTCGGCAAGAAGGCCTCTGGAGGCGAGAAAACGCGTTCGTCGGTGAGCAGGCAGGTTTCTGGCTTCAATATGGCAAGACGAAGAGAGACGAATTGAAACCAACTGTCCCTCCGTAAGTATCCCTCTGGCAAAGTGAGTCGCCATTTTTCGCTCCGTGATTAATGGGCCGTGATAATGACGAGAGTAACATTAACGTAAATTATGGACAGGTTTTACGCGCTAAAAATTCAATTTCAGAACGTTCTTTAATCAGACGGTGACATTTCTGGTAAGAGGAAGGTTAATTTATCAACGCAGGTGGTCAGATAAGGCGACGGCAGAGCGTGTTGATAGCCTGTCGTAGCCACACAATCTTGGGATTATGACTATTACGTTTGTGCCATAATAGGGTAAACGGCACCAACAGCTTTTCCCGCTGTTGCGCATCAAAAGGCAGGGGGCGCGCCACTAACGGTAGCTGGTGGAGCTGATTGTAGTGCTGGCAATAGCGCGGCGCGGTTGCTATCAGGGTGTGATCCGGCTGGGCGGCCATAAAGAGCGACTGCTCGAACCCCGGCAGGCTCAACGCGATATGGCGTTTGCGTCCCATTTCTTGCAGGACATCATCCAGCGCCCAGGTATCGCTTTGCTCCCAGCAAATACTGATATGCGGGTAGCGCAGAAATGTGTCCAGATCCCACGCTTCGCGCAGCGCCGGATGATCTTCCCGCAGCCAGACCCACGGCAAATCGCTAAACAACACCTCAAAATCAATCGCGAGCGGCAACAGACTGAGCAATTCTCGCGAGCGGGGATGGCTTTCGCGTCCGGTAAATCCGATATCGACTTCCCCACGCGTAATCGCCTCCAGTGAGTCATAATCCCAGTTGCGAACCTTAATGGTAGCCTGCGGATAGCGTTGATAAATCTGCTGCGACAGTGAATTAAACATAATCATCATCAGCGGCGACTCTGCCGCCAACTCAAATTTTAAACCGCGCGGCGTTTGATGATGCGGCTTATCAAGCAGTTGATTCCCCATCTGCATCCAGTCCGCCAGACTTTGCTCCATACTGACCATCAGCGGCGTCGGCGCCAGACCCAGCGGCGTATTGACGAACAGCGGATCGTCAAACCATGCCCGGAGTTTCGCCAGCGATTTGCTGACCGCAGAGGGCGTTACGTTCATCCGTTTTGCAGCTTTAGTGACGCTGCGCTCCTGCATGAGTAACTGTAGGCATAACAGCAGATTAAGATCGAGATTGGTAAGGGATTTCTTCATGCTCGGCTACGGACCTGTTGGGCGCGACGGAGAAGATCAGCAGAATACTCACTATGCTACAACCAATCAGAATCCCGATCAGCATATTCATCGCGCTGATACCGAGTATTGCCGCCAGCCAAATCCACAGTGATGAACCGCAAACCTGCGCGATACCCAGCGTGGAACTGGCTACTCCGGCGCGCAGCGAAAACGGCCCCAGCGCCTGGCTCATCGCGACGCCAAAACCAACCGAGAATCCGGCGCAGATAAGCGTCAGGCCAAAGAGCGTGACGGTATTGGTATGAGCAAGGCTTAACGTCACGCCAGCCGTCAAAAACAGCCCCTGTGAGACGAGCATTAAGGTTCGCGGCTTAAATAACCCAAGCGCAAAAGGGGTAGAAAAAGAGACGACCATGCTGACGCCTGCGGTGAGCGCCATGGTCATGGCATAGTCGCCACGGCTAAATCCCATCACCTCCATCAGTAGCACTGGAGAGGCATTGACGAAGGTCAGGATCACCGACACGCTAAGGGTGGTGATCGCCAGTCGACTGACGAAAAAACGGTTAACCAGCGACTCGGCGGCGGGCGACGATCGTGATAAATCGCGTGGAGCCAGCCTTGCCGGGCGCGTCTCGCGCAGGATAAACAGTGATAACAGGCCCACAATAATGCCCATCGCGGACATCGTATAGAACAGACTTTGCCAGGGGAAACGAAGCATAATCAAATGCCCCACCACCGGGGCGAGTACCGGCACAATACAGGTAATCCCATTCAATAATGACAGCACTTTTGCCCGGCGATACTCGTCGAGCGTGTCGCGCAGAATGGCGAACGCCACCACATAGCAGCCGCCTGCTCCTACCCCCTGAAGAAAACGCCCACTCAGAAATAGCGAGCCTTCCGACGCCCATGAACAAAGCAGTGAGGCCATCATAAAGACGAGCGCGCCGACGATCGCGACCGGCTTGCGGCCTGACTGGTCGGCTATCTTCCCGGCAAACAGCATGGCCGTCGCCATTCCGGCCAGGTAAACGGAGAAGGCGATATGCAACTGCGCCTCGCTGGCGTTCAGATCGGCGGCTATACGCGGTAAACCGACCAGATACATATCAATACCGGCAGGATAGAGTAAAACCAGGGCAAAACTACACAGTAGAAAACGTTTCATAGCGGCCTCACGAAAAGTGTGGCGCTAAGAATACGGGGCGACGTTGCGCGAGACGAGTTGCCATTTGGACAACAGTGATTTCCTATGAGGCAATGAGATATCACCCCGGCAGTGACGTAAGCCGGATGGCGTCAGCCGTCACCCGACACCAATACAGAAACTGGAAAATCTAGATAATTCGTTGATATATAATCTATAATTTGCCTTGAAAACATGGCTATGGGCACATTAAAGGACACAAAAACCAAGTAGCTGGTGAAACTGTAAATAGACCCGTTTTAGTTCCATGCATTTTTTGAGATCCCGGCCAGATTGACCCTGGTAAGTGAATTTCTGACATCTGTTTGAGTGTCAGCCAGTTTGTTGCAGTGGATTTGCAGGCAGTAGCCGGGTTGAAGCTGATCTGCGCGCTGGCGTCACTTTCACTCGCTTACGCTCTTAAAAGTGACGCCGCGTTTTGCACATTCAGCAGGAAGTACGGACGCAAAGCCTTCGGCAATGCCGTCCGACTTCTCTACAGCGTTCTGTCTGTCGCTACGCTTGCAACAGGGTAGCGATAAAGGGTGTGGTCACCTGTATCGAGACAGGAGGTCAGTTTCAGACCACGCTTCGCTCCCTGGTTGACCGGGGGGCTGACCGCCAAAGGCGCTTCTTACAGGTCGCAGTTCGTCTTAGAACAGGAAGCTTTTAGGGGTACTGCTATGAGTTGGGGATAGGGTAGAGCGGGGGGCGTAGGGAAGCTGTGGGGAATTGTTTATGGGATTTGAAAAATTTATTTTTCTGGAAAATCTATGATTAAGTTAGGCCAAGCGTATAATGTAATACGCTTAGGAAAACTTATTCCAAGTTGTTCTGGGCATAATCAACAAAACACTGGTGTCTATAAAAGTGCAGCAGAAGTTATTTGTCTTTTTGTTTTTGTAATTTATAAATATTATCAGATCCATATTTAATGACCATGCTTTTATAAAACGAAGGCTCAATATTTTTAGCAAATGCAAGTAGCCCGACTAATTTATTGCATTCGTCAGTAGATAATTTCCCATTTATAAAATGATGGATCATGGCAGAGATTTTTCTTTTCCTTTCTCTACCTATGGATAATTTGTTATCGTTTGTTAGAGTTATACCAGTAACGTGACGGTTATGTCCTTTTGAAGAAAACACTGTTTTTTCATGATTGATTCTAATCCTACCTAAAGAATATTTAGGCAGTACGTTTTCAAGCATGTCAGGTATATCAAACAAAACATCTTTATTATTTGTTGAAAAGGTTAAATCATCAGCATAACGAGTATAGTTAACGCCTATTTTAGAGCATATCTCTTGAACCTCAATATCCCAAAAATACATCACAAAATTTGATATTAAAGGTGAGCTTGGTGCTCCAATACTTAATCTTAAATTACTATTTCTCTTGGATTTGAAGAATAATATATTCTCAAGTAGTACTTTATCATCTGCAGTTAAATCAATATTTGCAAGTCGTAACTTTGAGAAAAATAGACGTGGTGTTATGCTAGGGAAAAAATTCTCAAAATCCATCTTCAACAAGTATTTTGTATGAAGATGAACTTGAGCGTTGGTCTTAATGCTACTGCCCTTTTTATATGCAAATGCGCATTCATGAACGGGTAATTTATCGGTTAAATACTCAGTAATTTCACGTTGTATAAATTTTAGTTCTTTCGAAGGATGAGCAATAGTTCTCTTCTTATCTGAGTTTCTTTTTGCAATTTTATATATTTTATAGCGATAAGGTGCCGTCAATGAAAAGGAAATGATTTCACTTTTCTTGGTTAATAGTAAATCTGAAATATGCTGTAATATGTCCATTAATTAATCTCCTCAGCCATTTCTTTTTTTGCTATTATTTGACGCAGCGCTGTAATTCTTCGTTTTGATAATGGATCGGTTAATGTTACAAAAGATTGTCTAACCTTCATTTTTAATTGTTGATTATCTATGAGTTTATTATCTTTAGTTTTACCAAATTTTACCCATTTGCGCTCTTTTAATGGAAAGTAATATTTGTTTGAGCTATATGATAAAACGTCTATAAAACCAACTTTCTGAAGTAAATAAATTGATCTGTTAATAATTTTTGTTGAAATATTAAACCCTAATGAGTTTAGGGCTGATTCTATTTCACTAAGTTGTATTGGGGCGCAAAGAGATATAATCTCAGTAATTAGAAGTGCTATATGTCCAGAATTATCCTTACTGAATTGTTCTGTTTTTGGGATTGATGAAAGTTTTTCTTTTATATTTACACATAAATCATCAAGAAAATCATTATCGTATTTTAAGACTTCAGGATCCGGCCAAGGATAGATTACAACAGAGGATGAGACTTTCTTCTTAATATACTCTAGTGGGCCTAAATAAATGAATGAGTCCTCACCGGATACTTCTTCCGCTGAAGCAACAATCAGTATTTTTTTAAATAGTTCTGATTTGTTGCAAAATATACCTAACTCAACTAATGATCCTGGACTTTCTAAAAAAATGATAATAAGAGATGAAATACTGGCTATATCATCTTCAAACACCAGAAGGTCCGGATAGGCATTCTCTTTAAAATAATCCTTGAATGTCTCAGCTAGAATGAAATGTTCGTGAAGCTCAGAGGCATGTTTTGCTGTGTAAGTGAGTAGTCTATCCCTAAAACTGGGGGGAATTGGTGCACGTACATCGACTTTGCCACCACACACGAAAAGGAGACGATGAGATATATCAACATTGAAGTTACTTATGTCTAACAATTCAAATTGTTTTTTAATAGTTTCTTCAAACATTGATTTAAACGTTATGTATTTTTGATTTGTCTTCCGTTGATGAAAAAAACGAGCAATGTTTTTTGCTCGTTTTTTACTCTTTACTAGAGGAGGCGCTAGAAAGTTTTCTACCGATCCTAGAGACTTCTAGGATCGGTAGAAAACTTTCTAGCGCAACCCTAAAAGTACTCAATAAGTTAGTGTCTGGCGAAACGCTCGACAAGGCTATAAATCAAAGCCTAACGCTAAAGAGTGATGTTATTATGGTTGAGAAGTGCATCTTTTTCAACCGGTTAGATAGTATATTCTAATCAGAAACTATTATTGTTATATTTTCCATATTATTCATACGGTTACATTGTAAGACTTCCCGAATTGTCCAATGATAACCTTCCTTCCAGTCTCAATCTGCGCATCAACAAAATCAGCCCAGGACTGAAGCATCTCCCGGCGCTGATTCAGGTACTCCGCACGGTTGTAGATGCCGCGAACGCCGCCGATCTTATGCGCCAGGCATTTCTCTACCCAGTCGGAGTTGTAGCCCTGCTCATGGAGCAAAGTGCTGGCAGTACGCCGGAAGTCATGAATAACAAAATCC
Organism: Salmonella sp. NW38; assembly: GCF_051807745.1. Lineage (NCBI taxonomy): Bacteria > Pseudomonadati > Pseudomonadota > Gammaproteobacteria > Enterobacterales > Enterobacteriaceae > Salmonella > Salmonella sp. NW38. The sequence goes on from NZ_JAMMTO010000016.1 coordinate 49,195, forward strand.
CTGACGTTTAGATCCAGCGTACGCACCGCGCAGTTCAGCGTTGTTTTGGAGATCGGGCGTCGGTGGTCGTTTCGGCTGGGGAAGACGTATGGAGAATCTCCGGCCAGAAATTTTAGCTCTTCGAACATCGCCAGCGCCTGCTTTGACAGCGGAACAATATGCGGGTTATCCATCTTCATTCTTTCGCCGGGGATACGCCATTCCAGCGCGTTGAAGTTAACTTCACTCCATGTCGCTTCAATCATCTCCGATTTACGCACCATGCAGATGATTAACAGGTGCAGGGCCAGCTTGTGGCGTCGGTTCATATTAGAGGTGTATATCCCCCGTAGCAGGATGCCGATCTCTTCTGCTGTTAGCGCCACGTCGCGGCTTGTTGCTTGTGCGATATAACGGGCCTCGATAGCGGCTGCCGGGTTGTTGAATATGATTCCCCTGGAAATCGCATAGGCCAGCATGCGTTTAAGCACGTTTCGCGTCAGTAGCGCGACGTGATCCGAACCTCGTTGCTTGATACGGTCGAGCACGACCTGAATGTGGGCAGTTGTGAGTTCTTCGAGTTCCAGCTTCCCGATGATGGGAATGATGTCCTTCTCGATAACGCGAGTGATGTTGCGCGGATCGCGGTTACTTTTTTCAACGATATCGGTCAGCCAGCGTTTGGCGAATGTTTTGACTGTCGTTGGGTCTTTCTGTTTAAGCTTTTCTTCCTGCTTTTTCTGCGCGGGATTGATGCCATGGGCAACCATTGAGCGGCACTTTTCACGCCAAAGCCGCGCTTCTGCAAGTGAGAAAGCAGGGTATTCGCCCAGCGTGATCTTTTGCGATTTGTTGTCAAAGCGGTAGCGGAAACGCCAGATTTTTCGTCCGGTAGGAAGAACTTCAATCACCAACCCGTCATGATCGGCAAGTTGCCAGGGGCGGTTTCTGGGGGCAAGTGTGCGTAGTTTGGTATCTGAAAGTGCCGTATCTCACCTCTACAGTGTGTCCATGAGCATCCTTTCTAATAGATTGTTTAATATTGGATTATTAACGCCTTCTTTTTCACTGTGTCCATGAGAAGGCAGATTTGAGCGTTTTTTATACCGTTTTTTGTGTCCATTTGATGTGATTTTTAGCTCAAAAAATAAACAATGGCACACGGGGAATTTAAAGATGGGCACAATTCAGGACACAAAAATCGCGGATGAACCCGCACGACTATGGACGAGTATGGAAAGTAAAAACCCGCATTAACAGGCAGTTAATGCGGGTTAGTGAACGTTCACGGACGAGGATGGACTAAAACTTACTTACCGATACAGAAGCTGGAGAAAATCCGTCCCAGCAGGTCGTCGGAGGTAAACTCGCCGGTAATCTCGCTTAAGCTTTGCTGCGCCAGTCGCAACTCTTCCGCCAGCAGTTCCCCCGCCCACGCGCCTAATAGCTGTGCTTTGCCCTGCTCAAGATGTTCAGCGGCTTCCGCCAGCGCCTGCAGGTGACGGCGGCGGGCCAGGAAGCCGCCTTCCATATTGGTATCAAAACCCATGCTCTGCTTGAGGTGGTTACGCAGCACGTCGACGCCTTCGCCGGTACGCGCCGAGAGACGAACCAGTGAGTGACCATTTACTTCACTAATACCCAGCGTTTCGCCGGTGATATCCGCCTTGTTACGTACCACGGTAATCGGTAGATTTTTGGGCAGACGGGCGATAAAGTCCGGCCAGATGTCGGCAGGGTCAACGGCGTCCGTCGTGGTGCCATCCACCATAAACAGCACGCGATCGGCCTGTTCAATCTCCTGCCAGGCGCGTTCGATGCCGATACGCTCAACTTCGTCGCTGGCGTCGCGCAGTCCGGCGGTATCGATGATATGCAGCGGCATCCCGTCGATGTGGATATGCTCGCGCAACACGTCACGCGTGGTACCGGCGATATCGGTGACAATGGCTGCTTCACGGCCTGCCAGCGCATTCAGCAGGCTGGATTTCCCGGCATTCGGGCGTCCGGCAATCACTACCTTCATCCCTTCGCGCAGCAGGCTACCCTGGCGCGCTTCGGTGCGCACGGCGTCAAGATCGGCGATGACGCCATTGAGCTGCGCTTCGATTTTGCCGTCAGAGAGAAAGTCGATCTCCTCATCCGGAAAATCAATAGCCGCTTCGACGTAGATTCGCAGGTGAGTAAGTGCTTCCACAAGGTGGTTAACGCGGGCGGAAAATGCCCCCTGTAACGAGTTTAGCGCCGAACGCGCCGCCTGTTCGGAACTGGCATCGATCAGGTCGGCAATGGCTTCCGCCTGGGCTAAATCGAGCTTATCGTTGAGGAACGCTCGCTCGGAGAACTCGCCCGGTCGGGCAATGCGCACGCCTGGAAGCGTCAGGATACGTTTTAACAGCAGGTCCAGGATCACCGGACCGCCGTGCCCTTGTAGCTCCAGCACATCTTCACCGGTGAAGGAGTTCGGGCCGGGGAACCACAGCGCAATACCCTGATCCAGCGCGCTGCCGTCAACGTCTTTAAACGGCAGGTAGTCGGCATAGCGCGGCTTCGGCAGCTTGCCCAGCACCTCTTGCGCAACGTCGCGCGCCTTCAGACCAGAGATACGCAGGATACCCACGCCACCGCGTCCCGGTGGGGTTGCCTGGGCGACGATAGTGTCGTTATGGCTCATGGTTAGTCTCAACTTTGTTGCAATAAAAAAAGGCGGTCATATGACCGCCTTTTGATTGTAGGCCTGATAAGCGTTAGCGCCATCAGGCTGACCGGCGCGCCTTGCCGGATGGCGGCTTCGCCTTATCCGGCCTACACCGAATCAGGATTTTTTCTTCTCGCGGCTATGCAGGCCACGCTTCTCCAGACCACGGTAAATCAGCTGCTGCTGAATGATGGTGACCAGGTTGCTGACGATATAGTACAGCACCAGACCTGACGGGAACCACAGGAAGAACACCGTAAAGATGACCGGCATAAAGGTCATGATCTTCTGCTGCATCGGGTCGGTCACGGTGGTCGGCGACATCTTCTGAATGAAGAACATCGTTACGCCCATCAGGATCGGCAGAATGTAGTACGGGTCCTGTGCGGACAGGTCATGAATCCACAGCGCGAACGGCGCATGACGCAGTTCAATGGAACCCATCAGCATGTAGTACAACGCCAGGAAGATAGGCATCTGGATGATCAGCGGGAAGCAGCCGCCCAGCGGGTTAACCTTCTCCGCTTTGTACAGGGCCATCATCTCCTGGCTTTGGCGCTGTTTATCATCGCCAAGACGTTCGCGCATCGCCTGAATTTTCGGCTGCAGCATACGCATCTTCGCCATTGATGTGTACTGCGCTTTGGTCAGCGGGTACATGATACCGCGAACGATAAAGGTAATGATGATAATGGAGAAGCCCCAGTTGCCCACAAAGCTGTGGATCCACTTCAGCAACTTGAACAGTGGCTGAGAGATGAACCACAACCAGCCGTAGTCCACGGTCAAATCCAGGTGCGGTGCAACAGCCGCCATTTTATCCTGAATTTCCGGGCCGACCCACAGGGTGCTGGTCATCGCGCCAGTCTGGCCTGGCTGTACCAGTACCGGCTGCGCTTTATAGCCGATAGCGACAATGCCGTTACCCAGATTGGCGGTGTAGAAATTGTTGGTGCCGTCGTTACGCGGAATCCATGCGGTGGCGAAATACTGCTGCAACATTGCCACCCAACCGCCTTTGGAGCTGACGTTGAGGTTTTCGTTATCGGCAATGGTGTCGAATTTGTATTTCTCATACTTCTCATCCGGCGTGGAGTACGCTGCGCCGCGGAACGTATGCAGCGCAAAGTTGCTGCTGCCGGTGTCGCGATGAGGAGGCAGGTTGACGGATTGTTTTAACTGACCAAAGGTGGAGACTTCCAGCGGTTTTTCGCCGGTGTTCTGCACGCTATAGTTCACGTTAACCGCATAATCGCCACGCTTAAAGACAAACGTTTTGGTAAACGTGTTGCCTGCGGCGTCAGTATAAGTCATCGGAACCTGCAGTTCGTTCTGACCGTCGGCCAGCACAAACGCCTCTTTCTCGACGTTGTACAGCGGACGCGGGCCGTTCGCCGGGTTATCCGGGCCGTCGCGGCCTGTCAGGCCGCTTTGCGCCTGATAGATAAACTGCGGGGTGGTTTCCAGCAGCTGGAACGGTTCGTTGGAACCCAGTTCTTTCGGGTAAGCCGGGAGCAAGGCCTGCTCGACATCACCACCACGGGTGTTGATAGTCAAATCAAGCACATCGGTTTTCACCGTAATCATTTTCCCCTGGCCACTGGCTGGTACGCCCTGGTCGGCGGCGCTACCCGCTGCGGTGGTCGTTGTCTGCGTGGTCTGTTGAGTCTGAGGTTGCGGATTTTTATCCTGCTCCCAGGCTTGCCAGATCATGAAAGACACGAACAGCAAAGCGATGACTAAAAGATTGCGTTGCGAATCCATCGTTAGTGTTCTCTGGTATCAAATGGTCCGGGCGGGACGGGATCGTCACCACCAGGGTGTAAAGGGTGGCATTTTAATACGCGTTTCACCGTCAACCAACTGCCTTTTATCACTCCAAACCTGCGCAATGCCTCAATTCCGTAGCTTGAGCACGTTGGCGTGAAACGACAATGCGGCCCAAGCAGCGGACTGATCAGGCGTTGATAGACCCGAATAAGGGCTATCAGGACCCGCGAGCCAGGCGACAGTGGCGGCGCCATAATTTTTCCAACGCTTCCGAGAGAGCACGGTTATCGAGGTCGGCAACCCCTTTTTTCGCCACCACCACGAAATCCATTGCAGGAAGTTCATGCTGGCGCAGACGGAAGCTTTCACGCGTCAGACGTTTAATCCGGTTGCGTTCATGCGCACGTCGAACATTTTTCTTGGCGACGGTAAGACCGATACGGGGATGCCCCAGCGAATTCAGGCGGCCGAGGATGGTGATTTGCGGCGTGCCAGCCCGTTGAGGTTGCTGGAAGACGAATGTGAAATGAGCGGGAGTTAACAAACGTAACTCCCTGGGAAATGCGAGCTTAACCACTCAGGGGTTAGCTTTATTACTTGGAAACGGTCAGACGAGCGCGGCCTTTAGCACGACGACGTGCCAGAACCTGACGACCATTTTTAGTAGCCATACGAGCACGGAAGCCGTGAGAACGGTTGCGCTTCAGTACAGACGGTTGAAAAGTGCGTTTCATGGCGATTTCTACCTAAACTTGAATAAATTCACTGACTTTTGCGTATACCCGAACAAACTTTGAACGACTTACGCCACAGTGTGGGTGATTAAAGAGGCCGGATTGTAATAATTGTACACTCCGGAGTCAATTCTCTTTCCTTATTTTCCCGCTATTTTCCACGCCTTTTTGTGCGGAAAATAAGCAGCGTTGACGCCATATGACGGGCATTGCGCGACGGGTGGAGAATTATACGGACTGCCAGGTAAAGCGCAAGGATCGCCCTGGATCTTTATGCGATCTTTTAGGCGTCTGCTCACCTTTACCTATTAATTTTTTCAATATGCGCGCGAAAGCGTACAGGAGTTCCCCAGGATCGATTACACTTATCCTTTCCTGGAAAGTCCTGTGGATAAATCGGGAAGAATCTGTGAGAAACAGAAGATCTCTTGCTCAGTTTAGGCTATGATCCGCGGTCCTGATCGTTTCAAACGATCCTGGTCAGGCATGAACACGAAATCTTTCAGACTGCGTGAAGTCGCGATCGTTTGAAAGATCCGTGAAAACCGCAGACAGCGGTTCGTGCGTCACCCTTCATGCAGGGTCTTATCGACGTGCGCCAACAATCATTAATGTATCAGCCTTTGTCATTTATCGACTTTTGTTCGAGTGGAGTCCGCCGTGTCACTTTCGCTTTGGCAGCAGTGTCTTGCCCGATTGCAGGATGAGTTACCAGCCACAGAATTCAGTATGTGGATACGCCCGTTGCAGGCGGAACTGAGCGATAACACGCTGGCTTTGTATGCGCCAAACCGTTTTGTGCTCGATTGGGTAAGAGATAAGTACCTCAACAATATCAATGGGTTACTCAACACATTCTGCGGCGCGGATGCCCCACAACTGCGTTTTGAAGTGGGAACAAAGCCCGTTACGCAAACGCTAAAAACGCCTGTGCATAACGTTGTCGCGCCTGCGCAGACAACAACGGCGCAGCCGCAGCGCGTAGCGCCTGCGGCCCGTTCGGGCTGGGATAACGTACCAGCGCCGGCGGAGCCGACCTACCGCTCCAACGTCAATGTTAAACATACATTTGATAACTTCGTTGAAGGTAAATCCAACCAACTGGCGCGCGCGGCGGCACGTCAGGTGGCGGATAATCCTGGCGGCGCTTATAACCCGTTATTCCTCTATGGCGGCACCGGTCTGGGTAAAACTCACCTGCTGCACGCGGTGGGTAACGGCATTATGGCGCGCAAACCCAACGCGAAAGTCGTGTATATGCACTCCGAGCGCTTTGTGCAGGACATGGTAAAAGCCCTGCAAAATAACGCCATCGAAGAGTTTAAACGCTACTACCGCTCCGTTGACGCATTGCTGATCGACGATATTCAATTCTTCGCCAATAAAGAACGATCCCAGGAAGAGTTTTTCCATACCTTTAACGCTCTGCTGGAAGGCAATCAGCAGATCATTTTGACGTCGGATCGCTATCCGAAAGAGATCAACGGCGTTGAGGATCGTCTCAAGTCCCGCTTTGGTTGGGGGCTAACAGTGGCGATCGAACCGCCAGAACTGGAAACCCGCGTGGCGATCCTGATGAAAAAAGCGGACGAAAATGATATTCGTCTGCCAGGCGAGGTCGCGTTCTTTATCGCCAAGCGTCTACGCTCTAACGTGCGTGAGCTGGAAGGCGCGCTGAACCGGGTGATCGCCAATGCCAACTTTACCGGCCGGGCGATTACTATCGACTTTGTGCGCGAAGCGCTGCGCGATTTACTGGCGTTGCAGGAAAAACTGGTCACCATCGACAATATTCAGAAGACGGTGGCGGAGTATTACAAAATCAAAATTGCGGATCTGCTTTCTAAGCGTCGATCTCGCTCGGTAGCACGTCCGCGCCAGATGGCTATGGCGCTGGCAAAAGAGCTCACCAACCACAGTCTGCCGGAAATCGGCGATGCGTTTGGCGGGCGCGACCACACTACCGTACTTCATGCCTGTCGTAAAATTGAGCAACTGCGTGAAGAAAGCCACGATATCAAAGAAGATTTTTCGAATTTAATCAGAACATTGTCGTCGTGATCCTATGAAATTTACCGTTGAACGTGAACATTTATTAAAACCGCTTCAGCAGGTCAGCGGCCCGCTGGGCGGTCGTCCTACGCTGCCGATTCTCGGTAACCTGCTCCTCCAGGTAGCGGACGGTACGCTTTCTCTGACCGGCACCGATCTTGAAATGGAGATGGTCGCGCGCGTTACGCTTTCTCAGCCGCATGAGCCGGGTGCTACTACCGTGCCGGCGCGGAAATTCTTTGATATCTGCCGCGGCCTGCCGGAGGGCGCGGAGATTGCCGTTCAGTTGGAAGGCGATCGGATGCTGGTGCGTTCTGGCCGTAGCCGCTTCTCGCTGTCTACGCTGCCTGCCGCCGATTTCCCGAATCTTGACGACTGGCAAAGCGAAGTTGAATTTACGCTGCCGCAGGCCACGATGAAGCGCCTGATTGAAGCGACCCAGTTTTCGATGGCCCATCAGGATGTGCGCTACTACTTAAACGGTATGCTGTTTGAAACGGAAGGTAGCGAACTGCGCACTGTCGCGACCGACGGCCACCGCCTGGCGGTGTGCTCAATGCCGCTGGAAGCGTCTTTACCCAGCCACTCGGTGATTGTGCCGCGTAAAGGCGTGATTGAACTGATGCGTATGCTCGACGGCGGCGAAAACCCGCTGCGCGTGCAGATTGGCAGTAATAATATCCGCGCGCACGTCGGCGACTTTATCTTTACCTCGAAGCTGGTGGATGGTCGCTTCCCGGATTACCGTCGCGTTCTGCCGAAGAATCCGGATAAACATCTGGAAGCGGGCTGCGATATCCTCAAGCAGGCGTTTGCCCGCGCGGCAATCCTCTCGAATGAGAAATTCCGCGGCGTGCGTCTGTACGTCAGTGAGAATCAGCTCAAAATCACCGCCAATAACCCGGAGCAGGAAGAAGCGGAAGAGATTCTGGACGTGAGCTACGGCGGGACGGAGATGGAAATCGGCTTTAACGTCAGTTATGTGCTGGACGTGCTCAATGCGCTGAAGTGCGAAACCGTGCGCATTATGCTGACGGATTCCGTATCCAGCGTACAGATTGAGGATGCGGCGTCACAGTCGGCTGCCTATGTTGTTATGCCAATGCGCTTGTAAAGAATATCGGGCTATCTTACTTGTTATTCTGGCTCCGGGCAGTGCTCGCACAAAATACGAAGTATTTTGGACGTCTTATGGACGGCCCGAAGGGCGAGCGCAGCGAGCAATCCTCACGTACTCCAGTACGCTCCGGTTGCTGTGCGCTGGCCGTAACCAGACTAACTGCGCCGATAACGCCCTGGTTATGAGTTGATATGTCGCTATCCAGACTGCTAATCAAAGACTTCCGCAACATAGAAAATGCGGATCTCGCTTTATCCCCCGGCTTTAACTTCCTGGTTGGCGCCAACGGTAGCGGCAAAACCAGCGTGCTGGAAGCTATCTATACGCTTGGCCACGGTCGGGCGTTTCGCAGTTTGCAGCCTGGCCGCGTGATTCGTCATGAGCAGGAAGCGTTTGTTCTCCACGGGCGATTACAGGGCGAAGAGCGTGAGACGTCGATTGGCTTAACCAAAGATAAGCAGGGCGACAGCAAAGTCCGTATCGACGGTACCGACGGTCACAAGATCGCGGAGCTGGCGCATTTAATGCCGATGCAGTTGATTACGCCGGAGGGGTTTACTTTACTCAACGGCGGCCCCAAATACAGAAGAGCGTTCCTTGACTGGGGATGCTTTCACAACGAAGCCGGATTCTTCACCGCCTGGAGTAACCTGAAACGATTGCTGAAACAGCGTAATGCTGCGCTGCGCCAGGTGAGTCGTTATGAGCAATTGCGCCCGTGGGATAAAGAGCTGATCCCGTTGGCGGAACAAATTAGTACCTGGCGGGCGGAGTACAGCATCGCTATCGCACAGGACATGGCGGATACCTGTCAGCAGTTTTTACCTGAATTTTCCCTGACGTTCTCTTTCCAGCGCGGCTGGGAGAAAGAGACAGACTATGCGGACGTGCTGGAGCGAAGCTTTGAGCGTGACCGTATGTTGACCTACACCGCGCACGGGCCGCATAAAGCGGACTTTCGCATTCGCGCTGACGGCGCGCCGGTGGAAGATACCCTGTCGCGCGGGCAGCTAAAGTTATTGATGTGCGCCTTACGTCTGGCGCAGGGCGAGTTCCTCACCCGCGAAAGCGGGCGGCGCTGCCTGTACCTGATAGATGATTTTGCCTCTGAACTTGACGATGCGCGTCGCGGACTGCTGGCCAGCCGCTTAAAAGCCACGCAATCGCAGGTCTTTGTCAGCGCAATTAGCGCTGAACACGTTATAGACATGTCGGATGAAAATTCGAAGATGTTTACCGTGGAAAAGGGTAAAATAACGGATTAACCCAAGATTAAATGAGCGAGAAACGTTGATGTCGAATTCTTATGACTCCTCCAGTATCAAAGTCCTGAAAGGGCTGGATGCGGTGCGTAAGCGCCCGGGTATGTATATCGGCGACACGGATGACGGCACCGGTCTGCACCACATGGTATTCGAGGTGGTAGATAACGCTATCGACGAAGCGCTCGCAGGTCACTGTAAAGATATCGTCGTGACTATTCACGCCGATAACTCCGTGTCCGTAACGGATGATGGCCGTGGCATTCCGACCGGGATTCACCCGGAAGAAGGCGTCTCGGCGGCGGAAGTGATCATGACCGTTCTGCACGCGGGCGGTAAATTTGACGATAACTCCTATAAAGTCTCCGGTGGTCTGCACGGCGTGGGCGTCTCGGTAGTCAACGCTCTGTCGCAAAAACTGGAACTGGTTATCCAGCGAGATGGCAAAATTCACCGTCAGATCTACGAGCACGGCGTGCCGCAGGCACCCCTGGCCGTCACTGGCGATACCGATAAAACCGGTACGATGGTACGTTTCTGGCCGAGCCACGAAACCTTCACCAACGTCACTGAATTTGAATATGAGATCCTGGCGAAACGCCTGCGTGAACTGTCATTCCTGAACTCAGGCGTCTCCATCCGCCTGCGCGACAAGCGCGATGGCAAAGAAGATCATTTCCACTACGAAGGCGGCATCAAGGCGTTTGTTGAATATCTCAACAAGAATAAAACGCCGATCCACCCGAATATCTTCTACTTCTCCACCGAAAAAGACGGTATCGGCGTCGAAGTAGCGCTGCAGTGGAACGATGGTTTCCAGGAAAACATCTACTGCTTTACCAACAACATTCCGCAGCGCGACGGCGGTACTCACCTGGCAGGCTTCCGTGCGGCGATGACCCGCACGCTGAACGCCTACATGGACAAAGAAGGCTACAGCAAAAAAGCCAAAGTCAGCGCCACCGGCGACGATGCCCGTGAAGGTCTGATTGCGGTGGTTTCCGTGAAGGTACCGGACCCGAAATTCTCCTCGCAGACCAAAGATAAGCTGGTCTCTTCCGAGGTGAAATCGGCGGTAGAACAGCAGATGAACGAACTGCTGAGCGAATACCTGCTGGAAAACCCATCTGACGCGAAAATTGTCGTCGGCAAAATTATCGACGCCGCGCGTGCGCGTGAAGCGGCGCGTCGCGCCCGTGAAATGACCCGTCGTAAAGGCGCGCTGGACTTAGCGGGCCTGCCGGGCAAACTGGCTGACTGCCAGGAACGCGACCCGGCGCTGTCCGAACTGTACCTGGTGGAAGGGGACTCCGCGGGCGGCTCTGCGAAGCAGGGGCGTAACCGCAAGAACCAGGCGATTCTGCCGCTGAAGGGTAAAATCCTCAACGTCGAGAAAGCGCGCTTCGACAAGATGCTCTCCTCTCAGGAAGTGGCGACTCTGATCACCGCACTGGGCTGCGGTATCGGTCGCGACGAGTACAACCCGGACAAACTGCGTTACCACAGCATCATCATCATGACCGATGCGGACGTCGACGGCTCGCACATCCGTACGCTGCTGTTGACCTTCTTCTATCGTCAGATGCCGGAAATCGTTGAACGCGGCCACGTTTACATTGCCCAGCCGCCGCTGTACAAAGTGAAGAAAGGCAAGCAGGAACAGTACATTAAAGACGATGAAGCGATGGATCAGTACCAGATTTCCATCGCGCTTGACGGTGCGACTCTGCACGCGAACGCCCATGCGCCGGCGCTATCCGGCGAAGCGTTAGAAAAACTGGTCTCTGAATATAACGCCACGCAGAAAATGATTGGTCGTATGGAGCGTCGCTTCCCGAAAGCGCTGCTCAAAGAGCTGGTGTATCAGCCAACTCTGACCGAAGCCGATCTTTCTGATGAGCAGACTGTAACGCGCTGGGTGAATGCGCTGATTACCGAGCTGAACGAGAAAGAGCAGCACGGCAGCCAGTGGAAGTTCGATGTTCATACTAATACGGAACAGAATCTGTTCGAGCCGATCGTTCGCGTGCGTACGCATGGCGTGGATACCGACTATCCGTTGGATCACGAGTTTGTGACCGGCGCGGAATATCGTCGTATCTGCACGCTGGGCGAGAAGCTGCGCGGTCTGATTGAAGAGGACGCGTTCATCGAACGCGGCGAGCGTCGCCAGCCGGTAACCAGCTTCGAGCAGGCGCTGGAGTGGCTGGTGAAAGAATCACGTCGCGGTCTGGCTATCCAGCGTTATAAAGGTCTGGGTGAAATGAACCCGGATCAGCTGTGGGAAACCACCATGGACCCGGAAAGCCGCCGTATGCTACGTGTGACCGTCAAAGATGCGATTGCTGCCGATCAGTTGTTCACCACGCTGATGGGTGATGCCGTTGAGCCGCGTCGTGCCTTTATCGAAGAGAACGCCCTGAAAGCGGCGAATATCGATATTTAACCTGCCTTAATCCCCGGCCTACCTCTGGTTGGCCGGGGCATCATGATGTTCATCGACATAGCTGAATAAAAAATCTCTAAAGCGCTGCGTGGCGGGCGTTTGTGCGCGCCACGCATGGTAATACACGTTCATATTGCGCCGCAGCGGCGGCGTGAGCGAACAGGTCGCTAATTGGTAGCTTTTGGCGTAATGGCGGGAAAAGGTTCCGGCGATCACCACGCCTTCACACTGCGCCGCCAGCGACATGGCGGTCGCCATATGCTCCACCGTCATTTTGGGCTTAATGCGCACGCCAGCGGTCGCGGAGATCATCGGAATGGATTCGTTGCCGACGGCAATCAGCTCTTCGCTTTGAATCTCTTCCCAGCGAACCGTTTTTTTATGCAGCCGATAGTCCGGATGGCAGTACAGGGCGATTTCCGTTGTGAACAGCGTTTGTTTGTCGATTTCCGGTTCCAGCGGCCGCTCCGGGCCGATACCAAAATCGGCTTCTCCCAACATAATGCTTTTTTGTAATTGCGACATGGGCTTATCAATAAGCTGTACGTGGGTATGCGGATGCTGCCGCTTAAAGGCATGGATGATTTGCGGCAGAAAAGCACAGGCGATCAGCGGCGCGCCAACAACCCGCACCAGGGATTTTTTGATCTCTTTCAGGTCGCGGGCATAATTTTCGGCCCGTTGAAACTCTTCAACAACCCGCATGGCGGCGGGTAAAAACTTTTCGCCGTCGGGCGATAGCTTCACCACGCGCGAAGTGCGGTCGAAAAGGGAAACCTCCATCTGGCTTTCCATTTCGTTGATTAAACCGCTAACAGCTCCCTGCGTGATGCACAGATATTTGCTGGCGGCGGTAAAACTACGCAAATCCGCGACGGCCAGAAACGCGCGAAATTGCCGGATAGTTAAATTCATTTGCCACCTGTGTTACCCCTTTACTGAGAGGATTTTATCTCAGGCTGGATAAGGTCGTGTTGATACGACTCGCAAATACAGGGGGTCTGCCTGCGGCGCAGGCAGACAGTTGGCTTATTTTACGGTGATGGTTGGTGATTTTTTCATGGTTTCCTCGGTCAGCTCCTGGCCGATACCAGGAAGCTCCGGGACTTCGTACATGCCGTTCTTGGGTAGATAGTTGTATTTACAGGTCTGTGTATTCGGTTCCAGCAGCGCATACCGGTGCAGTTCGTGGATGACGAAGTTGGGGATTGCGGTTTCCATATGCAGCGCCACCGCCGTGGAAATCGGCCCGCCGCAAACGTGGATTTGCACCGTTTTGTCGTAAACGTGCGCCATATCGCAGATTTTCTTCACTTCGGTGATGCCGCCGCAGGTGCAGATATCGGGCTGAATAACGCTCAGGCTGCCGTTTTCCAGGAAAGGACGGTATCCCCAGCGCCAGTAAATGCGTTCGCCAGCCGCCAGTGGAATATTAACTTTATCAGCTACTTGTTTCATTTGTCCGGGGTTTAACGGCATGACTGGTTCTTCGTAGTAGAAAATACCCAGTTCTTCTATCATGCGACCAAACTGAATTGCGGATGTAGTATCCGTAAAGGCGTGCATTTCGGCGATGATATCAACGTCCGGGCCGACGGCATCGCGAATGGCGGCCATACGGTCATAGCCCAGGCGCAGGATTTTGTCGGTGAGCGGTCCGTTGAGGTTTTGCTGGTTCCAGTTGCCGTGGCGATCCATCGCGACGGTATCCACTTTTATCGCGTCATAGCCTTCATTCACTGCAATCAGCGCCGCCTGTGCATACTGCTCCGGCTCGGTCAGCATATCTTTATCGCTGCCGTCCCCCCAACCAAACTGTAGCTGACTGGCGTAGGTTCTTATTTTCTCTCGGCTTTTGCCGCCAAGCATTTTATACAGCGGCACGCCCCACGCTTTGCCTTTGATATCCCACAGCGCGATATCGATGCCGCTCATCGCCGCGGAAAAGATGCCGCCGCCGCCCTGCCCCCAGAAGGTTTTTTTGAGCATCTTTTCCCAGATAGCTTCGTTATTCATCGGGTCCATGCCGATGATAATGGCGGCAAGATCTTTTGCCATGCCGATGCCCGCAGAGGCGCCGACGCCGTAAGCCAGCCCGACTTCGCCAAAACCGGAAATGCCTTCGTCGGTATTAATTTTTACCACCACCGGACGCCATTTGCTGGTGGCGGACGCAAAATCGTTCGCCACATCAATGATATCAACGCTGGTAATTTTCATCATTTACTCCTCGTAATTAATATTTTTTAATTGTTAAGATTAATGCCGATACCACGGCGATAGCGCTGATAAAAACCAGGCATAGTAAGCCGCCGGTATAAGTTCCAGTGATAGAAATAAATAAGCCGATAAATACGGGAGATAATGAAGAGAGTCCATTGGCGACGCCGTTCATTACGCCGCTGGCGGCGGAAATAGATTTTCCGGGTATCATTCCCTGTAATAACGTCCAGGCAACGGGCGTACCCATCGTACAGAAAGCAACAGCAAAGGAGAGGAGTACCGCTGACATATATTTATGTTCGGTTATGGTACCGAAATAGATACTGACGCCAGCGAAAAACATTAATACCATTAATATGGGGGCGCTGCGTCCTATTTTATCGACGAAGATCCCCGCAGCGGCTTTAGAAAATATTGACAGGACAAAGGGAAGCGACGCCAGCCAGCCCATTTCCGCCCAGCTAAATCCTCTGGCTGATTTAAGATAGGTCGGCAGCCAGGTAATCATCCCCCAGTACAGGCATTGCAGGCACAGGTACCACAGCACCAGCAACCAGTAGCAATAGTTGGTGATCACCGGTTTGACCCGCAACATAAAACTTTCGCTGTTGCCTGCGCTTTCCGTTTCCTGTCCGGCTTTGATATAAGCCAGTTCCTGTTCGCTGATACTTTTATGTTGTTCTGGTTTATCAGCAACATATCGCCAGAGTAGCCAGAGTGGGATTAACCCGAGAGCGGCGCATAAAAAGAAGTTGGAACGCCAGCCGTGGGTGCCTATCCACCAGGTGAAAAAAGGCATCGCAATGGCGGGTGCCACCGACTGACCGACGATCCACGCCGCGTTTGCTCTGCCGCGCTCCTGCTTCGGGAACCAGTTTTTAATAAATACGCTTTGCAGTGGATAATAAAATCCCTCTCCGATGCCCAGTAATATACGGCAAATAATAATTAGAGCGAATGATGTGGCGACTCCGCCAACCATTAAAGCGATAGTCCAGATCAGAATACAAAGCATCATTGCTTTTCTGGGGCCGAGATAATCGCCAAGCGGTGATAATACAACGTTAGCGATACCATAAGCGGCCAGAAAGACGGTCATCATCATGCCGATTTGCAATGGCATACCTTCAATACCCATATAGGCTAAGAAGGGTTCATTCGCGGCTAATACCGAAACATTAACGCGATCGAGATAAGCAATAAATATTCCAATAAACAGACAGGCAACGATTAAAAATCTTTTCCTGGTTGGGGGGGCGGTAAGGGCCATCGACATTAGCGATCTCCTTCTCATCGGATAAGGTTATTTTAAAATATAAGTTTTTGTTGATTTTTACTGATTAAGAACCAATCCCATTAGGCTCTAAGTGATGATGTCCAAAGTAGCAATACACATTCTTTTAGAAAAACGGTATTTTCTGTTTGATTAATGAGGTTATCTAATACATCAGGAGGGAGAATACGGCCTGAAAAGGGGAATCCCGTTTGTGAATCTTATCCCCCTTTCTCTCGGATTCTTTACTGTTTTTTGAGCGGAATCGCGTTAGCATGAGTCAGGACTCATTTAATGCGGGGATTTCATGGCTATCAAACTTATTGCTATCGACATGGATGGCACCCTTCTGCTGCCCGATCACACCATTTCTCCGGCGGTTAAAAACGCGATTGCCGCTGCGCGTGAAAAAGGGGTAAACGTGGTGCTGACCACAGGCCGTCCGTATGCGGGTGTGCACAGTTACCTGAAAGAACTTCACATGGAACAGCCCGGTGATTATTGCATCACCTATAACGGGGCGCTGGTGCAGAAAGCAGGGGACGGCAGTACGGTTGCGCAAACGGCGCTCAGCTATGATGACTACCGTTACCTGGAAAAACTGTCCCGTGAGGTGGGTTCTCACTTCCACGCATTAGACCGAAATACGCTTTATACCGCTAACCGCGATATCAGCTACTACACGGTGCATGAATCGTATGTGGCGACCATTCCGCTGGTATTTTGTGAAGCGGAGAAGATGGACCCGAACACCCAGTTCCTGAAAGTTATGATGATCGATGAGCCTGCCGTTCTCGACCGGGCGATTGCGCGTATACCGGCAGAGGTGAAGGAAAAGTACACCGTGCTGAAAAGTGCGCCGTATTTCCTTGAAATCCTCGATAAACGGGTTAATAAAGGCACTGGCGTAAAATCACTGGCCGAGGCGCTGGGTATTAAGCCAGAGGAGGTGATGGCGATTGGCGATCAGGAAAACGACATTGCGATGATCGAATACGCCGGTATGGGCGTGGCAATGGACAACGCCATTCCGTCGGTCAAAGAGGTGGCTAACTTTGTGACTAAATCGAACCTTGAAGATGGTGTTGCCTGGGCGATTGAAAAATTTGTGCTGAACCCCGATCACTCATCCGGCCATTTCCCCGCCCGATAAGGCATAGTCGCCATCGGGCAAATACGCGCTTAACGACCCGCACTTGCTGCGGGTTTTTTTATGTCTTTCGTTTACGTCTTATAACGTTCCCATAACCAATTGTCGTTTTTGTGATCTAAATTGTAGTACAACATAATTGTGTTGTACTACATTAATGACATGATAACGACGGTTGATATCACACTAGTACTACAAAATTGCGGCGTAATTCAGCTATCGCGGTAAAGTAAGAGAGTTCACATCGAGCACAAGGACTCTCTATGACTCTCAATAAAACCGATCGCATCGTTATCACGCTGGGCAAACAGATTGTCAGCGGTAAATACGTACCCGGTTCGGCGCTGCCAGCGGAAGCGGATCTGTGCGAGGAGTTTGAAACGTCGCGCAACATCATTCGCGAAGTGTTTCGTTCGCTTATGGCGAAGCGGCTAATTGAAATGAAGCGCTATCGCGGCGCGTTTATCGCACCGCGTAACCAGTGGAATTATCTCGATACCGACGTGCTGCAATGGGTGCTGGAAAACGACTACGACCCGAGGCTTATCAGCGCGATGAGCGAAATACGAAACCTGGTGGAGCCAGCAATAGCACGCTGGGCGGCGGAACGGGCAACATCAAGCGATCTGGCTGAAATTGAGTCGGCGCTAAACGACATGATTGCCAACAACCAGGACCGGGAAGCGTTTAACGAGGCGGATATTCGCTATCACGAGGCAGTGTTGCAGTCGGTGCATAACCCGGTGCTGCAACAGTTAAATGTAGCGATCAGCTCGCTACAGCGAGCGGTATTTGAACGGACCTGGATGGGCGATGCGGCCAACATGCCGAAAACGCTCCAGGAACATAAGGCGCTATTCGATGCGATACGGCATCAGGATGGCGATGCGGCAGAGCAGGCGGCATTAACCATGATCGCCAGCTCGACACGAAGGTTAAAGGAAATCACATGACAGCTCGCTACATCGCAATTGACTGGGGATCGACCAATCTGCGCGCCTGGCTTTACCAGGGCGACAAATGCCTGGAGAGCAGGCAATCAGAAGCAGGCGTTACACGCCTGAACGGTAAATCTCCTGACGCGGTGTTAGCAGAAGTCACAACACACTGGCGCGACAGCGCCACCCCCGTGGTAATGGCGGGCATGATCGGCAGTAACGTAGGCTGGCAAAATGCGCCTTATCTGCCGGTTCCCGCCCTGTTCTCCGCTATTGGCGAACAGTTAACTGCCGTTGGCGACAACATCTGGATCATCCCCGGATTGTGTGTCTCACGCGAGGATAACCACAACGTGATGCGCGGCGAAGAGACGCAACTGCTTGGCGCCCGCGAACTTTCTCCTTCTTCTGTCTATGTCATGCCCGGCACGCATTGCAAATGGGTACAGACTGATACGCAACAAATTCATGATTTTCGTACTGTGATGACAGGCGAACTCCATCACTTGTTGCTGCGTCACTCGCTGGTCGGGGCTGGTTTGCCGGAACAGGAAGCTTCTGGCGACGCCTATGCCGCGGGGCTGGAGCGCGGTCTTAATTCTCCTGCCGTCCTGCCTTCTCTTTTTGAGGTTCGCGCCTCGCACGTGTTGGGACATCTTGCGCGTGAGCAGGTCAGCGACTTCCTCTCCGGCCTGTTGATTGGCGCGGAAGTCGCCAGCATGAGCGAATCCTTTGCGGCGCAACAGGCTATCACTCTCGTCGCTGGACCCGCGCTGATCTCACGTTACCAACAGGCGTTTCGTGCTATTGGGCGTGATGTTTCAACCGTGGATGGCGATATGGCATTTCAGGCTGGAATAAGGAGCATCGCTCATGCAGTGGCAAACTAATCTCCCTCTCATCGCTATCTTACGCGGTATTACGCCCGATGATGCCCTGGCGCACGTTGGCGCGGTGGTGGATGCGGGATTTGACGCTATAGAAATTCCGCTTAACTCCCCACAGTGGGAAAAAAGCATTTCTTCCGTGGTGAAGGCGTATGGCGGCAGGGCGCTTATTGGCGCTGGTACCGTACTGAAACCGGAACAGGTAGACCAGCTTGCCGGGATGGGCTGCAAGCTGATCGTCACGCCAAATATCCAACCGGAGGTGATCCGCCGGGCAGTGAGCTATGGCATGACCGTGTGTCCGGGCTGCGCCACGGCAACAGAAGCCTTTGCTGCGCTGGATGCTGGCGCACAGGCGTTAAAAATTTTCCCATCATCGGCGTTTGGTCCGGGCTACATCAGCGCGCTGAAAGCGGTACTTCCGCCGGATGTTCCGCTATTTGCCGTCGGCGGCGTGACGCCGGAAAACCTGGCGCAATGGATTAAAGCCGGCTGTGTGGGCGCGGGATTGGGTAGCGATCTCTATCGCGCCGGGCAATCCGTTGAACGCACCGCGCAGCAGGCTGCGGCATTTGTTAATGCGTATCGAGAGGCAGTGAAATGAAAATAACTCACATCACCACGTACCGTTTACCTCCACGTTGGATGTTCCTGAAAATCGAAACGGATGAAGGCGTGGTTGGCTGGGGAGAGCCGGTCATTGAAGGTCGGGCACGTACTGTAGAGGCGGCAGTACATGAGTTTGCCGATTACCTGATAGGGAAAGATCCGGCGCGTATCAACGACCTGTGGCAGGTAATGTACCGGGCCGGTTTTTATCGCGGCGGCCCGATTATGATGAGCGCCATCGCCGGTATTGACCAGGCATTGTGGGATATCAAAGGCAAGGTGTTGAATGCGCCGGTCTGGCAGCTCATGGGCGGCCTGGTGCGCGACAAAATCAAGGCCTATAGCTGGGTGGGCGGCGATCGTCCGGCAGACGTCATTGACGGTATTGAAAAATTGCGCGGTATTGGTTTTGACACCTTCAAGCTGAACGGCTGTGAAGAGATGGGCGTGATTGATAATTCCCGTGCGGTGGATGCGGCGGTCAATACCGTGGCGCAAATCCGCGAAGCTTTCGGCAGTGAAATTGAGTTTGGGCTCGATTTCCACGGTCGCGTTAGCGCGCCGATGGCTAAGGTGCTGATTAAAGAACTGGAACCCTATCGTCCGCTGTTTATTGAAGAGCCGGTGCTGGCGGAACAGGCGGAATATTATCCGCGCCTGGCAGCGCAAACGCATATTCCGATTGCCGCAGGCGAGCGTATGTTCTCGCGTTTTGAATTTAAACGCGTGCTGGACGCGGGCGGGCTGGCGATTCTACAGCCGGATTTATCCCACGCGGGCGGCATTACCGAATGCTATAAAATCGCCGGAATGGCGGAAGCATATGACGTGGCGCTGGCACCGCATTGCCCGCTGGGTCCAATCGCCCTGGCTGCCTGCCTGCATATCGATTTTGTTTCGCGCAACGCGGTATTCCAGGAGCAGAGCATGGGCATTCACTATAACAAGGGCGCGGAGCTGCTCGACTTTGTGAAAAACAAAGAAGACTTCAGCATGGACGGCGGCTTCTTTAAACCCTTAACCAAACCGGGTCTTGGCGTAGACATTGACGAGGCCAGGGTGATTGAACTTAGCAAAAGCGCGCCGGACTGGCGTAATCCGTTGTGGCGGCACGCTGACGGATCGGTAGCCGAGTGGTGATCGCCACGCTGTAGGCTCAACAAACGTCGCCCTCCGGGCAACCCAATTTAAATATAAAAACACACCCTCTGTAATTTACAGGGCATGGTGAGCGGCCTCGCTATGCCCAGAATCTGGAGACAGATGACGATGGATATTTCAGTTACAGCAGCACAGCCGGGGCGTCGCCGCTATCTGACGCTGGTGATGATCTTTATTACCGTGGTGATTTGCTACGTCGATCGCGCCAACCTTGCCGTGGCTTCCATGCATATTCAAAAAGAATTCGGCATTACCAAAGCGGAAATGGGCTATGTCTTCTCCGCTTTTGCCTGGCTCTATACGTTATGCCAGATCCCTGGCGGCTGGTTTCTCGACCGTATTGGGTCCCGGCTGACCTATTTTATCGCTATCTTCGGCTGGTCAGTCGCGACGCTATTGCAGGGGTTTGCGACGGGACTATTGTCGCTTATCGGCCTGCGCGCTATTACCGGGATTTTCGAGGCACCAGCCTTTCCGGCAAATAACCGGATGGTCACTAGCTGGTTTCCGGAGCATGAGCGCGCATCCGCAGTCGGGTTCTACACCTCCGGACAGTTCGTCGGACTGGCATTCCTTACGCCGCTGCTGATCTGGATTCAGGAAATGCTGAGCTGGCACTGGGTCTTTATCGTCACCGGCGGTATCGGGATTATCTGGTCATTGGTCTGGTTTAAGGTTTATCAACCGCCGCGTTTGACGAAAAGCCTTAGCCAGGCGGAGCTGGAGTATATTCGCGATGGCGGCGGTCTGGTGGATGGCGATGCGCCAGCGAAAAAAGAGGCCCGCCAGCCGTTGACGAAAGCCGACTGGAAACTGGTGTTCCATCGTAAGCTGGTGGGCGTCTACCTCGGTCAGTTCGCCGTAAACTCTACGCTATGGTTCTTTCTGACCTGGTTCCCTAATTATCTGACCCAGGAAAAAGGCATTACCGCGCTAAAAGCGGGCTTTATGACGACCGTACCGTTCCTGGCTGCCTTTTTTGGCGTACTGCTCTCCGGCTGGCTGGCGGATAAACTGGTGAAAAAAGGCTTCTCGCTGGGCGTGGCGCGCAAAACGCCGATTATTTGCGGTTTGCTCATCTCCACGTGCATTATGGGCGCTAACTACACTAACGATCCGTTGTGGATTATGGCATTGATGGCGATAGCTTTCTTCGGCAATGGATTTGCGTCCATTACCTGGTCGTTAATCTCTTCCCTTGCGCCGATGCGGTTGATTGGCCTTACCGGCGGTATGTTTAACTTTATCGGTGGGTTGGGCGGGATTAGCGTACCGTTAGTGATTGGTTATCTGGCGCAAAGCTACGGTTTTGCTCCGGCGCTGGTCTATATCTCCGTTGTGGCTCTGCTGGGTGCGCTGTCTTACATCCTGTTAGTGGGCGATGTGAAACGCGTCGGATAAGTTGGCCGTGGCGAGCCGGAAGCTATTATGGCGAAGGATGACCGGCTATCCATGCGTCGAGCGCCGTCACTCCCTGCGTCACGATAGTTTTAATATCTATATCGCTAAGCGGTTGCAATTCCAGCTCCCGACAGGCTTCGGTTGCCTGCGTCATCCCCAGGCTGGCGCAGCCGCTTTTTAATTTATGCGCCAGCCGCTTAATGTTAACGTCGTCATTCATGGCGCGCGCCGCCTCGATCTCCTCGACTAAAGGCAGCGCGCTGTCTTTGAATAAGGCGACCCATTGCCGGAGCTTTTCCGGGCCGACAGACGCCATATCGCCGGCAAGCTGATGTTCATTCAGCATCGCCCGCGCGTTGTGAGATTTGCCCTGTAAATAGTGCGCTATCATACGGTAAAGCTCCTCGCGGGGAACGGGCTTTTGAATAATCCCGCAGAAAAGACCGGCGGTACGCTGACGAAGATTATCGTCTATCACATGCGCGCTAAAACCAATGCGTTTCATGGCGGGATACTGACTCATCAACTGCTGCGCCAGGGTTAAGCCGTCATAATCCGGTAAATCAAAATCCACCAGCGCCACATCAAAGGACTCGCCTTCGGCTAAACAGCGTAGCGCGTCATTCGCGCTTTCAGCTACTGAGACCTTCACCCCTTTACCCGTGAGCATTTCAGCGGTAATACGCTGCGTCAGCATATTATCTTCAATCAGCAACAGGCGTAGTCCGTTAAGATTTATCGGTTCCCTGAACGCATTTTTGCTTGCGGGTCTGGGGTGGCGAACCGGCAGTTGTAAGCGAAAACAACTGCCAACATGAAGCGTACTGGTGACGGTTAGCGTCCCGCCCATCGCCTCTGCCAGGCTGGCGCTGATAGCCAGCCCCAGGCCCGTCCCGCCCCGGCGTCCTGTCGCCTGCACAAACGGTTTGAAAATAGCCGTCAGCTTTGCTTCAGGGATACCGCATCCGGTATCTTCAACCTCAATAAACCAGCTCTGATCGTCGCAAAACGTGCGCAGCACTATGCTGCCGCGATCGGTAAATTTCGCCGCATTACTTAAAAGATTAATCACAATTTGACGTATCCGGCGCGGATCGCCTTGTAGCGTGGAGGGGAGTTGCTCGCTAAAGTCGGCGATGAGCGCTACCTGCACGCGGCTGTGCATTAAATGCAGCGCGCTATTCAACAATTGTCGCGGTTCAAACGGTTCCTCGCTAATAGAAACGTTGGTGCCGCCTACTTCAATCGCCGAGTAATCAAGAATATCGTTAAGAATCGCCAGTAGCGATTCGCCTGAATCATTAATGGCCTGTAAGTCGTCGCGGTAGTTTGCCATGAGCGGTTTATCGGCCAGCAATTGTACCGTACCGAGAATGCCGTAAAGCGGCGTGCGAATTTCATGGCTCATGGCGGCAAGGAACGTCGATTTCGCCTCGTTGGCCTTTTCCGCTTCGGCGCGCGCCTGCCGGTGTTCCAGCACCAGCGCATGAAGCTCCGCCGTTTGCGATCGCACCTGTTCCGCCAAATCCTCACGATGGCGGTTTAATTTGCGCACGTTGGCGCGAAACGCTTCCATCAGACGGCTGATGGTATCCAGTTCGCTGACGCCAGCCGCCTCCGGAAACGGTGAGTCAATATCGCCCTCCAGTAGCCGCTGTAAGGCCTGCGTTTGTTGCGCCAGCGGGCGGGATACGGAACGGTAAACCACTCGCCAAAGGATAAAACTTAATGAGCACAGCGCCAGGATACCTAAGATCACTAACCCTATTTGCCCACGCTGACTGGCGTGTGTAAGGCGCGCTAACCCAGCCTCGTTTCGTTTTTCGATGGCGTTCACCAACTGCGACACTTCCGTACTGAAGCGGGTAAACTGAAAGAGGTTATTGGCCATAAGCGTTTGAAGCTGGTCGCGGATGGCATTTTCCTTACGAAACAGGGTAACTAGTGTGGTGTACTGGTTTATTTTCTCCAGCGCGTCGGCGATTTGGGCGCGAACGGTAGGATCTTCTATACGCTGCTGGCGGCGGGATAAAATTTTAACCAACTGATTAAGTTTTTCATCGGTGTCCTCGGCATCGCTCAGCCCTTGCGCGTCTTTTAAGGTCACAATGAGCTGCTTAAACCGCAGGGCATTGACCCGCAACTCATTCATCTGATTCACATACTCAAGGTCGATATCAATCAGTCGGTCAAGCGCGCGTTCAGCCTGATCCCCTTTACCGCTTTCGATAAGATCGTAAATACCGGCCTGGGTGGCGCCCGCAGATGTCGCGGCATTATTGGCCTGACCGTGAGCCTGGGCGGCAATGCTTTCCGCCGCCTCCGCAATCTGGTGGCTTAACTGCTGTTGCTGTGCGCGCAGCGTGAGAATTTCACCGACCAGTGTTCCCTGTTGCCCAAGCGTTTGCGCAATCTCTTTTTCTTGCCGGGCGATGGCCGAGGTATTAAATCCCTGCTCGCTTAATGCCTGCAAAAGATGGTTAATTTTAAGGCTTTGCGCTTTCAGCATCTTCCCCTGCGCCAGCCAAACGCCCTCACTGTCGGCATTGGTCAGATTTTGCGCGGAAAAGAGCTCGTAAGCGCTGGCTTCGCTTAACTGCCTGGCCATATTCATCGTGGGGAGCAACGCTTGCGTATTGGTTTGCTCCACCTGACTAATGACGCGCAGGCTTATCCAGCCGATCACGGTGCTGAGCAGGGTGAGTGCCGCCATCAGGGCGAAGGCCAGCCATAATCTGCGGGTCAGTGAAGGCGTTGACATTTATGCGCCGCGGGTGAAATGGGTTGAGTTGCCGCCGGAAAAACCATTAGGATAAAACCTTGTTGCTGGTGGGGCTATCATGCGCGCGCTTATTTCGTTCTTTTTTTTGATAATCATCGTCTCGAATGTAGAAACGGCGTCAGCCGAAACCGGACTGCTACACTGGACGCGCGCCGATCGGGCGATTCCCTGGCGGCAAACGTCAGTCAATGCGAGTAAACCCTGGAAACTGTGCGCATTATACCCCAGCCTGAAAGATTCTTACTGGTTGTCCGTCAACTACGGGATGCAAAAAGCGGCCAAATTGTATGGCGTTGATTTAAAAGTGCTGGAAGCGAATGGCTATCGGCAACTGGCGACGCAACAACAGCAAATGATGCAGTGCCGGGAGTGGGGTGCCGACGCTATTCTGCTTGGCAGCAGTACCGATCGTTTCCCGGAGCTGGAACGGTTTGCCGGTAATGTGCCGGTTATTGAACTGGTGAACATGATTCACGATGCCAGCGTCGCAACCCGCGTTGGTCTGCCGTGGTTTCAGATGGGGTATCTGCCGGGACGTTTCCTGGTGCAGTGGAGCAAAGGAAAAGCGCTTAACGTTTTACTCTTCCCGGGGCCGGAAGAAGCCGGCGGCAGTCAGGAGATGGTGGCGGGTTTTCGCCAGGCAATTAAAGGCAGCGCGATCAACATTGTGGATATCGCCTGGGGCGATAACGACATTGAAGTGCAGCGAAACTTACTCCAGGAAATGCTGGAGCGCCATCCGGACGCCAATGTGGTCGCCGGGTCGGCGATAGCGGCGGAGGCGGCGATGGGCGAAGGGCGAAATTTGACGACTCCGCTCACGATCGTCTCATTTTATCTGACGCATCAGGTTTATCGCGGTTTAAAACGCGGCCATATCCTGATGGCGCTCAGCGATCAGATGGCCTGGCAGGGAGAATTAGCGATAACGCAGTCGATTAAGGTCTTACAGGGGCAACCGGTGCCTGAAAATATCAGCCCGCCGGTGCTTATTTTGACGCATAACAACGCCGACAGCGCGCGCGTTCGCCGTTCGCTATCGCCTCCGGGATTTCGGCCCGTCTATCTGTATCAATACACCTCCGAGGCTAAAAAGTAGCCTTCGCCATGCTGTGTGACCAGCAGTTCCGGCGTAATTTTATGGCGTAAGCGGCGAACCAGGACATCAATTGTGCGGAGATCCGGAGTCTCTACGCGGCGGGCGGAAAGCATTCGCAGCAGGCGTTCACGATGCAGCACTTTGCCTGGGTTGGTCACAAAGGCCAGCAGTAGCTCGTACTCCGCGCGCGTAAGCTTAATGGCTTCACCATTGTGCTCCAGCGTGTGATTCATCACGTTCAGGCAGTAACCGGAAAACATATAGCAGTTTTCACTGGCATTTTGCGGCGTGGGGCGGGCCAGATCGATGCGCCACAAAAGATTTTTCACCCGCACTACCAGCTCGCGCAGTTCCAGCGGCTTGGTGACGTAGTCGTCCGCGCCCATCTCCAGCCCGACGATGCGGTCGATTTGGTCGCAACGCCCCGTCACCAGAATAATGCCCACCGTGGAACGTTCGCGTAGCGCCCTGGTCAGCATCAACCCGTTTTCATCGGGGAGGTTGATATCCAGCAGGATCAGCGAAACGTGCTCATGCTCCATGATGTCGCGCAGGCCCGCGCCGCTGTCGGTCACCGAAACGCGATACCCCTCCTGCTCAAAATAGGCCTGTAATCTGGCCTGAGTAACAGGTTCATCCTCAACAATAACAATGTGATGTGACATCCTGCGCGCGGTCTCTTTCTGTTCATATCTGTTCATATATTGCCGTATCCCGTTCATCCTGACCAGTGACGCTGTTCATATTTGCGGAATAAGATCTGCGCATTAAACCATATAATTACAGGGGCTATTATGCGAAAACTCTGGAGAGCGCTACTCAGGCCAAGCGCCCGTTGGTCGATACTGGCGCTGGTCATTGTCGGGATTGTGATCGGTGTTGCGCTGATCGTGTTACCTCACGTCGGTATCAAACTGACCAGTACGACAGAGTTTTGCGTCAGCTGCCATAGTATGCAGCCGGTGTATCAGGAATATAAACAGTCCGTACATTTCCAGAATGCTTCCGGCGTACGCGCGGAATGCCACGATTGCCATATCCCCCCTGATATTCCAGGCATGGTGAAACGTAAGCTGGAAGCCAGCAACGATCTTTACCAGACATTTATCGCCCACTCGATTGATACCCCGGAAAAATTTGAAGCCAAACGCGCCGAGCTTGCCGAGCGTGAATGGGCGCGCATGAAAGAGAATAACTCCGCGACCTGTCGTTCCTGCCATAACTACGATGCGATGGATCACGCGAAACAGAACCCGGAAGCGGCGCGGCAAATGAAAATCGCCGCGAAAGAAAATCAGTCCTGCATCGACTGTCATAAAGGGATTGCCCACCAGCTACCGGATATGAGCAGCGGTTTCCGCAAACAGTTTGATGAACTGCGCGCCAGCGCCAGTACGCATAATGACGGCGATACGCTCTATTCGCTGGATATCAAGCCGATTTACGCCGCTAAAGGTGATAAAGAACCGGCAGGTTCGCTGTTGCCTGCTTCTGAAGTGAAAGTCCTTAAACGGGACGGTGACTGGCTGCAAGTGCAAATCGAAGGCTGGACGGAGACGGACGGTCGTCAGCGCGTACTGACGCAGCTGCCCGGTAAACGTATTTTTGTCGCCTCGATTCGCGGCGATGTGCAACAGCATGTGAAAACGCTGGAAGAGACCACCGTCGCGGCGACCAATACTCAGTGGAGCAAATTACAGGCAACTGCGTGGATGCAAAAAGGCGACATGGTAAATGACATTAAACCGATTTGGGCCTATGCCGACTCCCTCTATAACGGCACCTGTAATCAGTGTCACGGCGCGCCGGACAAAGCGCACTTTGACGCTAACGGCTGGATCGGCACGCTCAACGGCATGATCGGTTTCACCAGTCTGGATAAGCGTGAAGAACGTACCTTGTTGAAATATCTCCAGATGAATGCGTCTGATACCACCAACACGCCGCACAGCGATAAGGGAGAACACAATGAAAAATAAGGACACGCTACACGTCTCTCGTCGACGTTTTCTGGCGCAGCTTGGCGGTTTGACGGTGGCAGGAATGCTGGGACCGTCACTGCTGACGCCCCGTAGCGCCAGCGCAGCGGATGCCGTTGCGCCAGGCGCCGCGACGAAAGAGGGTATCCTTACCGGTTCTCACTGGGGGGCGATTCGCGCCACGGTGGTTGACGGTCGATTTGTGGCGGCAAAACCGTTTGAACAGGATAAATACCCGTCCAAAATGATCGCCGGTCTGCCCGATCACGTCCACAACGCGGCGCGTATTCGCTATCCGATGGTGCGCGTCGACTGGATGCGCAAAGGTCATCAAAGCGACACCTCGCAGCGCGGCGATAATCGTTTTGTGCGCGTCTCCTGGGATGAAGCGCTGGATCTGTTCTATCAGGAACTGGAGCGGGTGCAAAAAACCTACGGGCCGAGCGCGTTACTGACGGCGAGCGGCTGGCAATCTACCGGCATGTTCCATAACGCCTCCGGGATGCTGGCGCGCGCGATTGCGCTACATGGCAATAGCGTTAGCACGGGAGGGGACTATTCGACCGGCGCGGCGCAGGTGATTCTGCCGCGCGTGGTGGGTTCAATGGAAGTGTACGAGCAGCAAACGTCATGGCCTCTGGTTTTACAGAACAGTAAAACGATTGTGCTATGGGGTTCTGATATGGTGAAAAACCAGCAGGCAAACTGGTGGTGCCCGGATCACGATGTCTATCAGTACTATGAACAATTAAAAGAGAAGGTTGCCAGCGGCGCTATCTCGGTCATCAGCATCGACCCGGTTGTTACCTCCACGCACGATTATCTGGGGCGCGATAAGGTCAAACATATCGCCATTAACCCGCAGACGGATGTCCCGTTACAACTGGCGCTGGCGCATACCCTGTACAGCGAGAAACTGTACGATAAAAATTTCCTCGATAACTACTGCGTCGGTTTTGACCAGTTCCTCCCCTATTTGCTGGGCGAGAAAGATGGACAGCCCAAAGATGCCGCCTGGGCGGAAAAACTGTGTGGTATTGACGCCGACACCATCCGCGCGTTGGCGCGGCAGATGGCGGGCGACAGAACGCAAATCATCGCTGGCTGGTGCGTACAACGTATGCAGCATGGTGAACAGTGGTCATGGATGGTCGTCGTGCTGGCGGCAATGCTGGGACAGATTGGTTTACCGGGCGGCGGCTTTGGTTTTGGCTGGCACTACAACGGCGCCGGGACGCCTGGTCGTAAAGGGATCATTTTAAGCGGCTTTTCCGGTTCGACGACCGTTCCGCCAGTACACGACAGCACGGATTACAAAGGCTACAGCAGCACCATTCCTATTGCGCGTTTTATGGATGCCATTCTTGAACCGGGCAAGGTCATTAACTGGAACGGCAAATCGGTTAAATTACCGCCGCTGAAGATGTGCGTGTTCGCCGGGACCAACCCGTTCCACCGACACCAACAAATTAACCGCATAATTGAAGGCTGGCGCAAGCTGGAAACGGTCATCGCTATTGATAACCAGTGGACGTCGACCTGCCGCTTTGCGGATATCGTTTTGCCGGCTACCACCCAATTTGAGCGTAACGACCTCGATCAGTTCGGCAACCACTCTAACCGCGGCATTATCGCCATGAAACAGGTGGTGTCGCCGCAGTTTGAAGCGCGTAACGACTTTGATATTTTCCGCGATCTCTGCCGACGCTTTAACCGTGAAGCGGCATTCACGGAAGGTCTTGATGAAATGGGCTGGCTGAAACGCATCTGGCAGGAAGGGAGCCAGCAGGGAAAAGGTCGCGGTATCCACTTACCGACTTTCGAGGTGTTCTGGAATCAACAGGAGTACATCGAGTTTGATCATCCGCAGATGTTTGTGCGCCATCAGGCTTTCCGTGAAGATCCGGACCTGGAGCCGTTGGGCACGCCAAGCGGTTTGATCGAGATTTACTCCAAAACGATCGCCGACATGCAATACGACGATTGTCAGGGCCATCCCATGTGGTTCGAAAAAATCGAACGCTCGCATGGCGGGCCGGGATCGCAGCGCTGGCCGCTGCACTTACAATCCGTCCACCCTGATTTCCGTCTGCATTCCCAACTGTGCGAGTCGGAAGCGCTGCGTCAGCAATATGCCGTTGGCGGCAAGGAGCCGGTCTTTATTAACCCACAGGATGCCAGCGCGCGCGGGATCCGCAACGGTGACATCGTGCGGGTATTCAATGCACGCGGGCAGGTACTGGCGGGGGCGGTAGTTTCCGATCGCTATGCGCCGGGCGTGGCGCGAATTCATGAAGGCGCCTGGTACGATCCTGATAAAGGCGGCGACATCAATGCGTTGTGTAAGTACGGCAACCCTAACGTATTAACGCTGGATATCGGTACATCACAGCTCGCGCAGGCGACCAGCGCGCATACGACGCTGGTGGAAATTGAAAAATATACCGGCCCTATTGATAACGTCACGGCGTTTAACGGTCCGGTCGAGATGGTCGCGCAGTGTGAATATGTACCCGCATCGCAGGGGAATCCGCATGATTAAGCAGCCAGCGCTTGCTCAGGAACAGTACGCCTGCGTATATGCATGGCTGGCGTTACTCTTTTTCCGGGAAGTGGATGATGAAGGGTTAATACAATTACAGTCCGCGGAGATCGCGGACTGGCTGGCGCTGTTAAAGCGTCAGCCTGCGCTGGCGGCGTCGGTGGCGTTACTCGAACAAAAAATTGCCGCGCTTAGCCTGCTCCAGGATGCGCAGCTGGAGCTGGCCGCAGATTTTTGCGGATTGTTCCTGATGACGGATAAAAAATCGGCCTTGCCCTACGCCTCGCAATACCCGCAGCAGGAACCCGGCATGATTAAACATTTATTGCTTGAAGCTGGGATGGAAGTCAACGACGATTTTAAAGAGCCGGCCGACCACTTGGCGATTTATCTGGAATTACTCAGCCATTTACATTTTTCATTGGGTGAATCGTTCCAACAACGGAGAATGAATAAATTACGCCAGAAAACATTGTCGTCATTACTGGAATGGCTTCCGGAATTTACAAATAATTGCCTTAAGCATGATCCCTATGGTTTTTATGCTGCGTTAAGTCAATTATTGTTGGCTATCGTTCGTTTTGATGACGGAAAAGAGGATTTATCCATTGTTGCGGCTGAATAAACCCTGTGACGGGCATCGCAAAATAAATCTTACGATAGTCGGGGGTTATCATATCTATAGGTTTAGCCAATTGTAATTATTGATACCAATCAATATCCATGATGGGTTTGTATTTAGTATTGACGGGCCTCATGAGTAAAAAAATAAAATTTAATTAATCATGCCGCAATACCCCATAAGGATAGTGATATGAAAAAAATTACCCTCTATGCGACAACGGTTATCACCGTTGGGCTGTTATGTTATTTAGGTTTGTCCGGGTATGTATGGTATTACGACAAACAGCGCAGTAAAAAAAGCGATGTGCAGGCCTCGGTTGTGGGTGAAAATAATAAAATACTGGGTTATTTCAGGGAGAAAGGATGTGATTATTGTCATACGCCTTCCGCTGAATTACCTTTTTATTCCTCTTTTCCGGTGGCAAAGCAGCTAATGGATTACGATATCCAGCTCGGCTACAAATCGTTTAACCTGGAGGCGGTACGGGCCGCCCTGATTGCGGATACGCCGGTGCCGCAAAGCGAACTGAATAAAATTGAATGGGTTATGCAACATCAGACTATGCCGCCAACCCGCTATGTCGCGCTGCACTGGGCGGGGGGCGTCAGCGATAAAGAGCGTACTGACATCCTGAACTGGATAGCCGATCAACGTGAGCGCAACTATGCCAGCGCCGATACCGACGCCGCGCACCGGAATGAACCCGTTCAGCCTATTCCGCGCAATATTCCCGTCGATGCGAAAAAAGTCGACTTAGGTTTCCGTCTTTATCATGATGAACGTTTATCCGGCGACAGCACAATATCCTGTGCGCATTGTCACGCGTTAAATGCGGGCGGTGTCGATGGCAGAAAAACCTCAATTGGCGTTGGCGGTGCGGTAGGACCAATAAATGCGCCGACGGTATTCAACTCCGTATTTAATATCGAACAATTTTGGGATGGTCGTGCTGCAACCCTGCAGGAGCAAGCAGGCGGACCGCCGTTAAATCCTATTGAAATGGCTTCTAAATCCTGGGATGAAATTATTAGCAAGCTTGATAAAGATCCTGTCCTGAAAAAAGATTTCCAGGCGGTTTATCCGCAAGGATTTACCGGGGAAAATATTACTGATGCGATCGCCGAATTTGAAAAAACGTTGATAACGCCGGATTCCGCCTTTGATAAATGGCTACGTGGAGATGAAAATGCGCTGACTGCGCAACAGAAACACGGTTATCAATTATTTAAAGAAAATAAATGTGCAACCTGTCACGGCGGTATCATTTTAGGCGGGCGCTCTTTTGAACCATTGGGATTAAAGCGAGACTTTAATTTTGGCGAAATTACCGCAGCGGATATTGGTCGTATGAACGTCACCAAAGAGGTTCGCGATAAATTACGGCAAAAAGTCCCGGGCTTACGCAACGTCGCGTTAACAGCGCCTTATTTCCATCGGGGCGACGTACCGACGCTGGATGGCGCGGTAAAACTGATGCTGCGTTACCAGGTTGGCACAGATCTGCCGCAAAACGATATTGACGATATCGTCGCCTTCCTGGAAAGCCTGACCGGTGTTTATACGCCATATCAACCTGAATATGCGCAATGACAATGATGCTTGAAGCCAGAGATCTGTACTGCGAGCGGGACGAGAGGACGCTGTTCAGCGGGCTGTCGTTCACCGTGGAGGCCGGGGAGTGGGTGCAGGTCACCGGCGGCAACGGCGCCGGAAAAACCACCCTGCT
>NZ_JAMMTO010000017.1:0-36319 GCF_051807745.1 Salmonella sp. NW38
ATTTTGATGATAACGGCCTGCTGAAGGCTCCGGTGCTTTTCTGGGTCGGACTGGTTGTGATGGCGCGGGCCTGGTGGCTGATGGGGGCGGCAATGACGACACAGCAGGGAGGGCAGTGGCTCGCGCAGTTGTATCCCGGAGATGTGTCGCAGTGGCTGGGGCTATTTTCCGGTCTGCCATCACTGCTGATGGTGTTCTGTTATCCGGTACGGGGTCAGTTGCCTTTTCTGGCGCGCGGCCTGTACCTGCTGATGCTGATGGCCGTGTTCGTCACCGGGGCGGGTGACTGCCTGATGATGCGGTTATCTCCCGCGCAGTGGGAGGTGGGCTGGTTTTTTCTGTGTCTGGACGTGGCCTGCATGGTGATGTTATGGCCCGACCGGTGGCTGCGGACGGTGTTTTCTGGCCCGGGGCGGTTTGCAGTGAATGAAGGGGGATGTGCCACGGGAGGCGATGAAGATGTCAGAAAGTCAGTTTATTCAGGAGGTCAGACACCGGGCTTCCCTGCTGACCGGGAGTTTTAATCCGGGCAGGGCCATAACCTGGGTTCGGAAAGCGGATAACCGGCGGCAGATACTGTGCCTGCAGGAAAAGACCCGGAGATATCTGTCAGGCGAAAACACGCCACAGGAGGTGAGTGCGTTCTGGGGCAGGATGGAGACCCTGCCGGAGGTAAACGCCTTTATTTCCTGTCTGGACTCGGGGGTTCATGTTCTGAAGGCCCGGGGCAGACGGGGGGATATCTACAGTATTCCGGTGCTTCACTGCGTGGTGAGTCATTTTATTCAGCACTATTTATGCCGTACACCGAAAATAACGTCCGTGACAGACGTGTAGTCCTGTTGGTTTATTCGTTATTCAGTTTTATTTTTTTCTTTTTTTGTTTGCAGGGCTGAGGTGGTTCACGTACTGACACAAAAAGGGGGATACCATGGCGGGGAAACCGCATAGCAGCGATACCGTATTTACCGGGAAGAAGGAGGTAAAGCAGAGTAATCATGATGTATATACCATCCCGCCCTGCATGGCACCGTGGGCTGATGAGCCCCTGTACCTGGTGGTGGCGCGCTGGGGCCTGCAACAGAAAAGATGGATAAGCCGTAATGACATCGCCGCAGTTTTTCATATACCGGACCGGCGGGCTTCATTTCAGCTGTCCTATATATCAAGGAAAAAAGATCGGGTGGCCTGCCGGACGCGCTACGTGCCAGCCGAAGGCAGCGGGCGACAGAGAGTGGAGATATTTATCGACCATGTCCTGCCCGCACCTGATGTGAGTCTGACTCATGCACCACCGCGCAGGCGTAACGTTCCGGCTAAACAGGCCGGTCCCACATCACGTGGGGTGGGCAGTGGTATGGCCGATAATATCGGGTTATGGGAAAAACTGCTCAGGGGATGCAGAGAAGGACGTGACGATGAGTGAATCCCTGATCATTTTCTGCCGAGAATGGGCAGTGACGGTGGCGCTGACGGGCTATCTGGCACCGGCATACCAACATCCTGTCATGCCGGTGCATGGTCTGGCACAACTGACCCGGATGTTGCAGGCATATCCGCGCATGCCAGTGTTACTCGGCCTGCGTCCGCATGAACATGTGGTGGATCTGTACCGGCTGCGGCCGTTGCTGGCCGGCCGGGCGGTACTGTTTGTGGGGCGCTGTTTTTACTGGACGGATTATAACCTGCCGGAGTGGCTGGCACTGGAGCGGTACGGGTTCTGTACGTGGGATGCCATGCAGGACCCGTTCTCCCGGCGGATGGAGCTGCGGCGCTTCAGTCGTCTGTGTGTCGATGTAAAGGACGAAGGGGATGACAGGGGGGGGCGTCCTGCGATTCCTCATATGACAGAGACGCAGGTGCTGGAAAGGGCGAACCGGTGGCTGTACCGGGAGCTGTCGGCGACCGGCCTGACCGGGTATGAAGTCAGGGTGCTGTCGCTGATGACCGAAGGTCGCAACGGGAACCTGCCTTCCCGGACCCGTAGTCTGCACAAGAACAACGGGCTGTACAAGCTCGGGATGACAAAACGCCTGACCGATTTGTTCCGGGGTGTGAAGGTGCGCGCGGCGTTACAGAGCGGGCTGTCACAGCAGACAGAAGACAGCTCCCCCGAGACGGGGGATATTATCCCGTTAAGACAGGAGGCTAGGCGGTGAGCAGAATAGATCCAGCTGGCAGTCGTAAAATTCCCCTGGGAACAGATGTACTGACGGCGGCCCGGCAGCGTGTTGCCGACACCTTTGACCAGTTTGAACGTCTCTGTCTGTCGTTTTCAGGCGGTAAAGACTCCACGGTGATGCTGCACCTGGTGGCAGAGGAAGTGCGTAAACGACAGCGTAAATTCAGCATCCTGTTTATAGACTGGGAAGTGCAGTACAACGCAACCCTCACCCATGTGGCAGCCATGCGGGAGCGGTACAGCGGCTGTACCGGACAGTTCTACCGTAACTATATGGTGCGGCTGAAACGCCAGCGGGAGGAATGGGGGCTGATATGAAAGACACGATGGAGGAGAGCCTGCTGTGTCTGGAAGCGGCACTCGGAGAGATGGACGAGGCGACACGTACGCTGGCGCTGAACACCATCCGCAGACGTCTGCATGCCCTGAGTCCGTTTCTCAGTGAGCCGGTGGACTGTGTATTGTGGCTGCCTGCCGGAAAAGGTGCGGGCAAACGATTATAACCCGAACGTGATGGCACCGGTGGAGCAACGTCTGCTTCACACCTCGCTTCTGACGGAGGGATATACCCAGCCGGTGGGGGTGGCGCAGGCCGGCCAGGGATACAGCGTGGTGGACGGTTATCACCGGATGCAACTGGGTAAACACAAGCCGCGCCTGCGTGAACGGCTGAAGGGATATTTGCCGGTGGTGCTGGTTCATCAGGAGAGTGGGGGCGATGCTGAGCGCCGGGCGGCCACTGTCCGGCATAACCGGGCAAGAGGACAGAATGCGGTAACGGCGATGTCGGACCTGGTGCGTGACCTGGCCCGCCTGGGCTGGGAGGATGGGCGGATAGCGAAAGAACTGGGAATGGACGCAGGGGAAGTGCTGCGTCTGAAACAAATCAGTGGGCTGGCGGAACTGTTCGGTGATGAAACATTTTCACAAGCCTGGACCGTGGAGTGAGTAACAGTAACCTGAGGGTAAAATGAAAGAAGGTATCTATACGGTGGTGTTTGAGAGCAGCCAGCAGTCGGTGGGGGAAGGTGTGGTGGTGATAAACAACGGCCGGGTACACGGCGGAGACATAGCCTTTACTATTCGGGGAATAATGAAACGACCGGTAATGGAGCTGGAGGTGCATTATTACAATCGGGATATTCCGTCGGTACTGGGAATGGAAGAGGACTACTGGCTGGAGATGAGTTATCACGAGGTTGGGGAAGGTCATTATGATTTCAGTGGGCATGTTAAAGGACATCCTGAGCGAACCCTGAATGCGTATGCGGTTTTTATGACACCGTTGCTGAAATGAAAAAATGGAGTTTTTTACGAGCCTGTCAGTAATTCTGTGTAACTGCCAATGTATTAAAGGTGATCGCTCAGGCGGTCACCGAACTCGATAATAAAACGGCTCATTGCTAACCGTCAGTTCTGGATCGGCATACTCCATTTTTTCGACGCATCCTTGATCGCCAGATAAATAGCCTTTCGTACCGAGTCATCCGTCGGGAACACTTTGCGTTTCTTAATCGCAGCCCGGATCACACTGTTAAGCGATTCGATTGCGTTCGTGGTGTAGATGGCCTTGCGGATATCCGGCGGATAACTGAAGAGCGTATTGAGGTTTTCCCAGTGCGCACGCCAGCTTTTGCTGATTTGCGGATATTTATCGTCCCAGACTTACGCGAACGCATCGAGCGCCATCAGTGCCACCTCTTCGGTCGGGGCCTGATAGACATCTTCAGGCCGCTGGTGACGGCTTTGTAGTCCTTCAGGACACGTATTTCAGGCTGTTACGCACCATATGGATGATGCACAGCTGGATATGGGGCTGTGGGAAGACGCTGTTTATAGCATCCGGGAAGCCCTTAAGACCGTCCACGCAGGCTATCAGGATGTCCTGGAGGCCACGGTTTTTCAGCTCCGTCAGCACACTCAGCCAGAACTTTGCGCCTTCGTTTTCGGCCAGCCACATGCCCAGCAACTCTTTCTGGCCTTCGGTATTGATCCCCAGCGCCAGGAAGACGGCCTTGTTTATCACACTCCCGTTCTGACGGGCTTTTGCGACGATACAGTCCATGTAAACAATGGGATACAGCGCATCCAGCTGTCGGTTTTGCCACTCAGTAACCTGTTCTTTTACCGCGTCGGTGATCTTAGATATCAGCGTGGGTGACATATCGGCGTCGTACATTTCTTTGAAGGTGGCGACGATTTCGCGGGTAGTCATGCCTTTGGCGTAGAGGGATAAAATCTGGCTGTCCATCTGCGTAATGCGCGTCTGGTGCTTCTTAATCAGCCGCGGCTCGAAGGTGTTTTCACGTTCACGCGGCGTGTTCAGTTCGATCTCGCCATCATCGCATAACACCGTTTTTGACGAGTAGCCATTGCGGGTGTTTGAATCTGTTTTGGGCGCATTTTTCTCATGCCTGAGGTGGTCAGTCAGCTCCGCATTGAGCGCTGTTTCGACGGTTAATTTCGTCAGCATACGGGAAAACTGATTGAGGTCGGCTTCGGTTTTAAGGCCCTTAGCCAGTTCAGCCGCCAGTGCTTTGAGTTTCTTTTCGTCCATAATTTGCCTGTCTCCGTTGTTGGAGTGAACATATCAAAAATAGGCAATTACACAATTTTAATTACAGTCTCTACGGTTGAATTATCGGTAAGATTATTTATCAGCAGTCAATGTAAACCTGACAACCCGAATTTTAAAGCTGTCAGGGATAAAGGAACTATCGGTACAACATACTTTGTGCATCTTGAAGTTCTTCGCGGGCGCGGTCCAGATTTTTCTGCTTCTGCGCCATTTTTTTGAATTTCCGGTTTAGTGCGCTCGTTCCAGTTCAGCCTGGCGCTCAGCCACTTTTTTTCCTTTTTCAGTAATTTTAACTGCTGCTGCTCCTGTAATTGCGGAGCGTTAAAGTGCTATTCTATTTCTCGAAGTGATTTCTGAAGGCCGGCACGCTAGTAAGTGTTGTTATGTTTACTGGCATAGGTTATCTGATTTTCCACAGTCAGCTGTTTTGCTGCGCACACTTCCCTTACCATTAAGTTCAGGTGCTTATAAAAAATGGCGTTAGGGCTACAGGCCTTTGTTGTGATATTTGACGTGGGAACTTACAGTTTATACCGGGCTCAGTTGTGACGCCTTATCATCATAGTCCTGTCAGTCCGACCACACACCATATTACCCTTACTGACGGCAAACTTCTGTCAGATGGACTAGTTAGTGTGCATACTTATCTCAATGCAGGAACGCCAGAGGCCCTCTGAACATATCATGGAAGCATGGCTAAAAACCGTAAATGGTGAAAGCTTGTTCACTGGGATACGACAATGCTGTCGACACTCCCGCAGGACAGGTTCCGGAATTATTATGATTATAATCAGTTCGCTGCTGGTCATTATTGGATACAGGCTATAGTGGGCGCCGCTTCAACGATCACTCTTCCTATTGGCGAATTGAAAGACGGTCTGGACAGACTGCCAGATGAGGTTCTGACACTGACATTCATGGATATGGAAGGACATACATTTATCACATCGTTAAGTCGTGTGGGCGCGTAAAAAGGTCATGATTTGAGCCGCGCAAACGGCTCTTTTATATCTGAAAGTAATATAAAACCAAAAAAAACAGTGTGTTATATGTAATAATGTATAAATAAAAGTAAATAGAAAATATCCGGAATTATTACAAATACAAGATTTTAATTCAATGCACAAAGAGTATGGTTTATATTTAACATAAATTTAAATCTGTAGATGGTAACTTTATTAAAACAACAAGATGTTTGATATGATTAACACTTCATAGGCAAATTAATTATCTCCTTCCACCGGAGGTGAACGCATCATTATCAATGTTTTCCAAATTTCTGTCCCTGAAGACATTCCATTACCCACTCGAGAACGATAAGCACTCATATTTCTTTTTTTTGACTTATTATCTTGTGCTGATTGTTTTCTAATATTATCATCTGAATATTCTATGATGACTTTTTTAACCCATATCTCATTACATGGGTGGTGAGATATTATTCTTCGCCGCAGTCTAAATGTGACTTTGTTTTTTTGACGATGAGTTATATAAGATAACTGAAATGAAGCCCTTCGTTCTGATATATAAAATGCCTTAGCTATATCATTACGATTAATCCATCGATTTTGTTGTTGGCACCATAATGCAATAACTATATAGAGTGGTTGTCGATGGTGTTGGGATACGCTCATGGGTATTGT
Organism: Salmonella sp. NW38; assembly: GCF_051807745.1. NCBI lineage: Bacteria > Pseudomonadati > Pseudomonadota > Gammaproteobacteria > Enterobacterales > Enterobacteriaceae > Salmonella > Salmonella sp. NW38. The sequence continues at coordinate 6,404 of NZ_JAMMTO010000017.1, forward strand.
TTTATGATTGTCTTTATTAATCGATTTGCTTTTCATTTTATCACAGCCTCTAATTTGTAATGTTAAGTAAAATTTGGTTGAAAGATTTGGCTGATATCAATCTCTTTCTCTTTGCAATATGACGGGGAGAGCTTCCTTGAATCGTCAATTAAATAGCGAATAATAACATACAAAACAGGTACACAATATATTTCACCTTTCATACCTTGTTTGATAATTGTTTTTCCGCTACTTCTAAAACAGCTGAATAGAAAGCGGCCATTTATCCTGAAGTTAAGCCAATCAAATAAGAATTTAATTTCGAAATTCTGATTATCCGGAGATAAAAGTAATTCCATTAATCTTAGTAATCGATTAATTTCCTTGTCGCCGACCATAATTCTCCATTCTTGGAACTTCCTGATATTAATATCAGATAGTTGGTTTTTTGAACGATGAATGACTTCTGCCCAGAAATCATCTGATTGCTTTTGTCGCCCAATATCATCCGTCATAAATACACCATCCTTCTTCCCTTCTTCGTTTTAACACTGCGTATGATAATTGATCTTTAAAAGCCTATTAATTGAATAGGTGATTTTAAAAGCGAAATATATCTATCGGTATAATCGACGATAGATATCAACGTTGCAGATAGCGACTAAATAGTTATTTTAAAATATCTATACAAAGTAATGTAATGATAAATATGTTGTTTTTATGCTTATGGCTGCGATTTTAATGTCGTCAGGAGTTATTGACTTATTTAGCGCGGATGTAAATGTCATGATTAGTTAGTGAAATGTTGAAGATTGATTATCTTATTGTTTATTAAGGCTTTTATTAATAATTTTTGTCGTTATAATTAGCCATTTGATCGCTATTATCGATCGTACAGATCGATTTTTTTTGTTTTAAAGGCTGTGTCAGAAATGCTTAGGCTTTTATCAATGCAGCGGAATGATGGTCTGGTAATCAGGGTAATCGCAACCTGAATACACTGCCCGTTAACCGTGGAAGCAGAATGGAATGTCAGCTTAACTCTTGATTTTCAACCAAATGAACGGAATGTGAAATGGATAAAGTAAATAAGTTAGTTCTGGCAGCTTGTGTTGCGGGCTGCATGACAAGCAGTGCATGGGCTGCTGCACCAACAGGTGTTGATTATGGTCATGGTACTCTGCACTTTACGGGGAGTGTGATTAACTCTCCGTGCAGCATTGCCCCGGGCGATGAGGATATTAACGTTCCACTGGGCCAGGTTGCCAACAAGGTGTTAGAAACAGGTGCAGGTTATTCTGTCACCCAGCCCATTACGATTCACCTGCAAAACTGTGACCTGACCGCCCATGCCGGTGCGACCAGTGGTACAGGTACCGTGGATTATCCTTCTTTCTCTAAAGTTTCAGTTCAGTTTGCAGGCTCGGCAGATGCGAAAAATGCTGACCTGTATGCCAATACCGGTACCGCACAGGGCGTGGGTATTCGCCTGATGGATACGATGGCGGGGAATCTGCCCCTGACGGCCAACGCCGCCTCCGCGGATCATGGTCTGACCTCGGGTGATAATATGCTGAAATTTGGTGCCCGACTTGAGAAAAATGGCGATGCCGTTGCGACAGGTACTGTTGCAGCTGATGTCACTTATGCCATGAATTACAAGTAATACCCTCAGAATTTTAATCCAGACAGTTAATCTATTCTGAATAATAAAAAAGAATATTATAGATGAGTATTAAACCTTCGTATCTGGCATTTCTGTTGGCGATTTATTTTCCTGTGGTTAATGCTCGGGGTGTTGAGTTTAATACTCATCTTTTAGATACCGATAACAGAAAAAATGTCGATTTATCGGCGTATTCGCAGGAAGGATATATTGCTCCCGGTGAATACCTAGTCGATATTATTCTGAATGGTCAGATGATTAAAGACCAGCAAATGGTTAAATTTAACCCAGATAATACTAAAAATAACAGTTATGCCTGTCTGACTCCGTCCGTGATTGATGCCATGGCGCTTAAAAACGAGGTTAAAAAACAGCTGACCTTCTGGCCGGGCACGCAGTGTGTACGTCTTACCCTGCCGGACAGCAGCGTTGTGTATTCGCCGGATAATCAGGCCCTGTCGATCACTATTCCGCAGGCCGACCTTTTGTACCAGGACGAGGAATGGTCCCCACCTGCGCAGTGGGATAACGGAGTAAACGGATTAATTTTTGACTATAACCTGTTAGCCAGTCGTTATATGCCGGATAAGGGAGATGTCAGCACCAATTACAGCCTGTATGGCACGTCAGGACTCAACCTGGGGGCCTGGCGTTTGCGCTCGGATTATCAGTACAACACGACCCGGGGGCGTGATTACAACCAGTCATCATTGAGTCTGCCGCAAACCTATCTGTTCAGGCCCATACCTTCGCTGCAGGCCAGACTGGTGATAGGGCAAACCTATCTGAGCTCCGATATTTTTGATACGTTCCGCTTCACCGGGGTATCCCTGACCAGCGATGAGCGTATGCTGCCCCCGTCGCTACGGGGTTACGCCCCGCAGATTACCGGCATTGCTCAAACCCACGCTCAGGTCACCGTCTCCCAGAACGGACGAATCCTCTGGCAGTCCCAGGTGCCGGCAGGCCCCTTTGTCGTCCCGGGACTCAGTGAAACGGTGCGCGGAAACCTTGACGTGACCGTCCGGGAGGATAACGGTCATGTGCGCACCTGGCAGGTGAATACCTCCAGCGTTCCGTTTCTTGCCCGTAAGGGCAACATACGTTTTAAAACCGCAATAGGGAAACCGCTGACCTATGCCGGAACCAGTCACACCGTGGAGCCTTTATTCTCAACTGGCGAGATTACGTGGGGGGCGTTTAATAACACCTCCCTGTATGGTGGCTTTATAGCCAGTGACGGGCAATATCGTGCACTGGCACTGGGTGTTGGCGAAAATATGGGGCTGCTCGGGGCCGCCTCCTTTGATATTACCCAGTCTGTGGCACAGGTGAACAATCAGCCACAGCAGACCGGTTACAGCTACCGTTTTAACTACGCCAAAACCTTTGATAAGACGGGTAGCACCATTGCGTTTGCCGGCTACCGCTTTTCAGAAAAAAGCTTCATGTCGATGAACCAGTATATCGACCGTTCGAACGGTTACGGGACATCACTGACAGAAAAGCAGAGCTATATGCTGACGTTCAACCAGTCCATCAGTTCACTGAACCTGAACGTTCTGTTCTCCCTAAGCCATCAAAACTACTGGGATAGTAGCGCCAATGATAACTACACTGCGTCACTCAACAAGAGCTTTAACCTTGGTCCTTTTCAGGGGGCAACGGCTTCGCTTTCTGTAGGGCGCAGCCGGACCTTGCTCAACGAACAGGATAATCAGATTTATCTTTCGCTCACGCTGCCCTGGGGCTCCCAGCGACAGATAAGTTACAGCATGCAGCATGACAGTAATGGGCGGATGAGCCAGGTGGCGACCCTTTATAACCGACCATCGGATAAAACTTCCTGGAGCCTTGGGGTGGGGCAACAGCGGGATGAGGGACAGCAGAATGGAGCTTTGCTGAGCGGCAATATTCAGACAACGACACCTTACGGTCAGGGTAATGCAAACCTCAGCATGCTGAGCCAGCAGTATAAGAACCTTGGCCTCAGTTGGTATGGATCCTTTACGGCTACCCGACATGGTGCCGCCTTCCACCAGAATATGGCTGAAAACGACCCGCGGCTGATGATCGATACCGGCGATGTGGCGGGTGTGCCGGTTGACAATGATAACGGGGTGACGAACCGCTTTGGTATTGCGGTGGTACCTGCCGGTTCAAGCTATGAACGGTCAGACATTGCCGTCGATATTACCGCACTGCCTGCGGATATCACCGTCTCCGGGAACGTCATCAGTAAAGTGTTGACGGAAGGGGCCATCGGCTACAGAAAAATTACGGCCACGAAGGGAGGGCAGTTGACGGGAACCATTCGGCTTGCCGACGGCACATTCCCGCCTTTCGGTACACAGGTCAAAAGTCACAGCGGTAAAGTTCTGGGCATTATTGGGGACCAGGGATTTACCTACCTTACCGGCGTCAGCAGTGCCAACCGCAAGGATGTCAGCGTCGTCTGGTCTCAGGGGCAGTGCAGACTCCAGCTTCCTGAATCCCCGGACCTGGCATCGGGTGTCCTGCTGTTGCCCTGTCATTAGTGGAGAAAAGACGTGTTGTTTAAATATGGGAATAAAGGGTTCGTATCGTTTGCGGTGGGCCTGTCACTGCTGGGGAGCTCGGTGGTTCATGCCGCCGTGAACGTTGACCGGACCCGGATTGTGATGGGCGGTGAAGATAAATCGTTGGCGATAACGTTAAGCAACCAGAGTAAAACCCAGCCTTATCTGGCCCAGTCGTGGGTTGATGATGCCAGTGGAAAGCGTTCTGAATCGTATTTACTGGCGTTACCGCCCCTACAGCGTATAGATGCGGGTAAAAAGACCCAGGTCAGAATCATGGCGTTACCTGCCGCGGCGTCACTGGCCAGAGACCGGGAGACACTGTTCTACTTTAATGTTAGAGAAATACCGCCGAAAAGCGATAAGGAAAATGTCCTTCAAATCGCCTTACAGAGTCGGCTGAAGCTGTTCTACCGACCGGAAGAGATAAAGAAAAAGGCGAACGACCGCGTTGAGGAAAAAGTCACGATAACCCGTCAGAACGACAAGTTAGTGCTGAATAATCCGACACCTTACTATATTACGCTGGGCTATCTGGGGCGTGATAACAAAGGCAGCTTCCCTGGATTCGACAGCGTAATGCTGGCGCCTTTCTCATCGCAGGACTTTACTGCGAAATGGGAGGGGGACACATTGCGTGTCGGTTATATTGATGATTTCGGCGGGCTGAATATTAATCAGTATCATTGTGCCGGCGCGCTGTGCACGCTGCAAGAAAAATAGCCGACGGATACAGTCAGAATTTCACGATGAAGTATTGGTTATTTTAGCAGCTATACGTGGCCCGGAGAATTATCATGTCCAGAATTTTAATGTTACTCCTCTTTTTTTGTAGCGGTTATTTTACAGTCTTTCCTGCAAGCGCTGACCCCGGTTGTACTTTTACTGATGGAGATCAGGTATACATCAACGTTCCGCAGATGGCATTGCCTGCTGATACACCGGATGGGACGGTACTGTATACCTCACCTAAAATAACTAAGAGAATCATTTGTGAGTCACCAGTAATATCTATAATGCAAGCTGTGGATATCGATACAACTGCCGACTACAATGCTTTTTTAAGTATGATGAATGGCATTCGGTTTACTATATATATTGATGGATATGCTTATGACCATCAAGTTTTTAATACTATCGGTTATACGTCGACGAGTACAGGTAAGTTTACTAAAGATATCACTATTTCGTATGACATCAGGGTTGATAGCAGTAGGGGGAAAATCCCCGTATCAGGGACACTGTTATCCGGAGGATTTCAGAGTTTATTTGTGACTCTTTATAATCGCTATGATCTTCATCGTGGTGCCATCAATTTATCCACTCCGAACATTACGTATATTCCCTGTACCATGGGTGTGTCAGTCAGTCCTGAAACGATCGATTTTGGTGCGGTTAAAAGCAGCGATTTAGAAAAAGGGGTTAAGTTGCAAAAAACATTTTCTACGCTAATCAAGAAAAGCAAGGGGTGTTCGGTGGCTGTCAGCGCGCCGTTTGGCATCAATATGTATTTTGAGCCCACGAACCCAGTGATAAATGCCGATGGTTCGCTTAAGCTAAACGACGGGGTGGGGCTGAGTATTGCAGATTCCACTGGAAGAGCCATCGCTTTTAACACCGCTCAGAAAATAGATGATGTCAAAGTGGATTCCATTCTGAAAAATGATTTTAGAGCAAATATACATAAGGTTTCAGGTCAGGATATCAGCATAGGACCTTTCAGTGCAGATGTCGTGGTGAGGCTCAGTTATTACTGAGGTTTAGCTCAAGTTGCGCGCGCTTTTGTAAAAGTAGGGAGTAAGCCATTATCAGGCTGCTTTTCCGCGAGATGTATGGCCGGAAATACATTAATTAATCAAAAAAGGCACTTGGATGCTGGAAAGTGCCTTTTAAATCAGACTGTCAACTGAAATGTGTCAGTTCATTATGCCTATGATAAGACAAAATGCGAATCATCCTTATCAGCTAATCGCTATCCTCTTAAGATTCAATGCTTCTTATTGCGAATAATTGCTACCCGGCAAACGCAAGGGGCCGGGAATGCTTATCGCCAGAGCTGGCTGGCCCGTTTACGGTACTCGCCTGGCGTACAGCTGAATTCACGGACAAACGCTTTATGAAAAGAGGATTCACTCGCATAACCCACCGAATCTGCGATCGCAATAACCGGCAAGGTTTGACGAGAGAGCGACTGAGCGGCAATTTGAAGGCGCAGCGTAGTTAGCACGGTTAAGGGCGTCGTTCCGGACACGTTCCGAAATAGCTGGGCGAAACTCGCACGGGACATATGTACTCGTTGCGCCAGCGTCTCAACCGTCCAAGGATATCCCGGTGTCTCGAGCATGTTAAGCATTACCTGTCCGAGTCGGGGGGGACCAATAAATTCAGCATACTTTTTGATGTGCCGGACTGCGACAGCCAGTAGCGAACCGCGAGGGTGAGCAGGGTGGCACACTGCTGACTACATAAAACTTCAGCACCAGGGGACCGAGTTCTGATTCCTGCCGTAATAGGGGTCAGTTTGGATATCGAATCTATGGTCACTCCCGTTTTTGCAACACTGATTTTCGACGATATCATTGGCTTGCTTAAATCTATCCGGCGTCAGAATCGCGCCACGATGAGTTCCGCGCCTGATGAACCTCAGAAAAATTATACGGCTTCAGATGAGCCATTCCGATATACAGGTTCTTCAACAGCCCGGTCGGCCGTTTGTATCATCAATGATCAGTATTCGCAAAACCAGATAATCGATTGTTTAAACAATTTATTGTTGTAGAGACTTACGCCGCGAACGTCTGTTGTCGCGTTGTAAGCGCCCGGGCGATCCTGGCCAGCTTGTTTGCCAGTGCGCAGGTCACAACAAAGTTACTTTTTCTGCACACTAATTCCCTGACCCAGTCCGCCAGTTTGCCTTTCTGGTGTTCCAGTTTTTGTATGAACACTCTGGCGCACTGGACCAGTAATGTTCGGATCTTTTTGTTGCCTCGTTTGCTTATCCCCAACAGAGTTGTTCGACCACCGGTGCTGTACTGACGTGGAGCCAGCCCCGTTGCCGCTGCGAAGTCACGGCTACTGGCGTAGTGTTTCCCATCGCCAAGCTCAGTGGAAATAGTACTGGCCGTCAGCGTTCCCACACAGGGAACGGTCAATAAACGTTGTCCAACCTCATCCTCGTTTAACCTTTGCTTTAACTGTGCTTCCAGACCCTTTATTTGCTCAAGAAGATAATGGTAATGTTGCTCTAACCTCTGCAATAACTGACTGAGATTCAAAGGTAAATTGGCATCTTCAAGGATAGTACTCAGTCGGCTGATAATAGTCGGCCCCACTCGGAATGCTGATACCAAACTCCAGCAGGAAAGCATGCATCTGATTAGTCGTTTTAACCTTATCCTGCACAAATGATTCCCGTACCCGATGCAAAGCACGCATGGCCTGCTGAGATTCCGTTTTTGGCTGAACGAAACGCATTGATGGGCGTGACGCTGCCTCACAGATAGTTTCAGCATCAACGAAATCATTTTTATTTGTTTTAACAAATGGTCGGACGAACTGTGGAGATATTAGTTTTGGTGTATGCCCCAGCTCAGTTAATTTGCGGGCCATGAAGTGAGAACCGCCACAGGCTTCCATCGCAATGGTTGTTGCAGGGTAAGTAGCCAGAAATTCAATCAGCTTTGGGCGGGTAAACTTTTTACGGTAAACCGCTTTCCCATGACGGTCCTGACAATGGACGTGGAAAGAGTTTTTACCCAGATCGATACCAATGAGAGCAATGTTTTCCATGATGGGTCTCCATTTTAAGCCTGTTCACAGCATACAGCTGTGAGGGAGGGAGTGACCATCTCATTAATTATTGTACGTTAAGGTTGTTTTTTGACCTTTCGACTTTGGCTGGTCTCAGCCGACGAAACTTACCGGAAGGCGGTATCCGGTTACTCTTCCAGATATAATCGCCTGTCAGATTGATGTGTTTCCAGCCTAATGGCGACAAATGCGATAGCAGTTGTTCGTTGATCTTTAGTCCCTTACGCTTCAGGGCATCGATCGCCCTTTCCATATACACAGTATTCCACAGCGAGGTACCCGGGGTAAATCCTCCGGTTGTAACTCCTTTTGAGCCAGAAGCATACAGCGGCGGATTTTCCCCGGGCTGTCATCCCGGTACAGTGCAAACTAGTCAGGTGGAACTTTAACCTGATAAAGGTGGTCGCCATTACTGAAACGTCACACGGCCACAGGTCTGCCAGAAGTAAAATGTTCATCCTTTATGCGTATTCCAGTTTCGAAAAACACCGGGGGCCATGACTCAGTAACCAGCCCATATCCGGCCAGAACCACAGTCAGCGGGCTCCGGCCATCGCACTGCAGTGTGATTTGGGTGTCAGTAGCAACCGCCGGCAACGGGATAATCAGGATGAGAATGAACAGATATAACATAGCTTGCTTACTCAGTTTGAGGCGCGGTGCCTGCATCAAGTCGGGGAGCCCTGTCGGTGTTATGGACGAATGTATAGTCATCCGTTCTGCTGGAGATCTGGCAGGGGCACGACTGCCGCCGGGATGATCCGGATGGTGTCAATGAGTTGTTGAGGAGAAAGAGCATATCCATGAAGGGAGTTATTACAGACGGACAGCTGAATACACGGGTGTTGTTCAGACAAAGTACGCCAGCGTTCAGCGCTTTCTTCCCTCGAATCGGACTCCTTACAGCATCCGCATTAAAAACAACCTGTATGAATGTTTCATGTGGCCTCGTGGCGTGATTAAGGTAATTACGCACATTATTGAGGCAGGGAATACTCCGGGAAAGCTCTGGTATATGAAAAACAATCTTCATGTTTAACTTCCTTGTATGTGTTGGTTAATGCCGGGTAAATACTATGTCCTTTAATATCGCCAGCAGTTTCCATGTGTCAAAAACCAAATGTAATAACTTAAAATATTTTATTACGGGTACTTCTCGCGCATTATGGCGCACTTACCGAAAGGTTAGTGCCGACTGACAAAACTCTCTGGCGGGGATTACAACAAAATAACTTCGTTCCATTCACTTCTGAGATGAATATTTCTGATGTTATTTTTATGGGGAAATTTAAAGATTAATTCCAGATGATATATTTCTGTGGTACTTAACATTCCCCTGTTCTTTTGCTCAAATCACGCTCCGTTACATCTCGTTTATATTTTCGCAACTTGGTTTTTTTCTGCATGCCATCCTTGTTTGCCACTAAAAAACAATTATTTACGAATTTTTTTGTGTTCCTTTGATTCACTTAATAGATCGTTATGATTGATTATTTTATTTGAAATCATCGATCTTATCGATCGATTTTGTTTGTTTTACATTAGAGGGCTGCGGTCTATAGGGTTAAAAAACAGTGGGCTGAGTTATCTACCCGATTTATGTCCCGGGGTAGAGGTAGTCTGCTTTATAAGTAGTCAGCCATATCTGGTTCTGTAGCTGATATTTTTCTCTCACAGTAAAATTCTGGTGATTATTGCATGAAAAGTCTGATTTTGCGGGCGGGTGTCGCTCGCGCTGAGAAAGTGTGCTGTGCGCCTTTCCTGCTTACGCCTCTGGTCCTGATTGTCTGCACCGGCGTTCAGGCGGCTGTCGTGCCTTCCGCACCCGGCGCAGGCGCACTGGGAAACCAGCAGCACCGGTCAGCGCACCGCTGGTGCAGCCCGAAGAAGGGCTGGCCCGTCACGCGCTGTCGGCGGATAACCATACCACGGTGAGTGTGAAACGGGTGGTGTTCACTGGTAATCCGCCGGGACTGAAGGGGCTGAGTGAGGCCGACCTGCAGTGCGAACTGGCTACCGACCTGAATCACCCGCAGACTTTTGCCGGGCTGGAAGCCATGGCACAAAAAATCACCGCCCTGTACCGCCATCATGGGTTGCTGGCTGCCCGGGCGGTACTGTTTGTGGGGCGCTGTTTTTACTGGACGGATTATAACCTGCCGGAGTGGCTGGCACTGGAGCGGTACGGGTTCTGTACGTGGGATGCCATGCAGGACCCGTTCTCCCGGCGGATGGAGCTGCGGCGCTTCAGTCGTCTGTGTGTCGATGTAAAGGACGCAGGGGAAGTGCTGCGTCTGAAACAAATCAGTGGGCTGGCGGAACTGTTCGGTGATGAAACATTTTCACAAGCCTGGACCGTGGAGTGAGTAACAGTAACCTGAGGGTAAAATGAAAGAAGGTATCTATACGGTGGTGTTTGAGAGCAGCCAGCAGTCGGTGGGGGAAGGTGTGGTGGTGATAAACAACGGCCGGGTACACGGCGGAGACATAGCCTTTACTATTCGGGGAATAATGAAACGACCGGTAATGGAGCTGGAGGTGCATTATTACAATCGGGATATTCCGTCGGTACTGGGAATGGAGGAGGACTACTGGCTGGAGATGAGCTACAGGGAGGCCGGGGAAGGGAGCTACGTTTTTAGCGGTCATGTGAAGGGGCATCCGGAAAGAATGCTGAAGGCCTGTGCGGTATTTCTGACCCCCCTGCTGAAATGAGATGCTGTGACAGATGTATAAAGAAGAGATGAAAATGAAAAAATGGCGTTTTCTGCTTGCAATACTGGTTTGTGCATTGCTGGCAGGCTGTACGATTTATTATCGGTAAGCTGAATTAAAGCTATCAGTTTAGTACCCTGACAGGCAGATTCTTCAGACTGTCAGGGTACATGGGAACTACTGGTACAACGTGTTCTGTGCGTCCTGAAGTTCTTCGCGAGCTCGATCGAGTTTTTTCTGTTTCTGCGCCATTTTTTTAGGATTTCCGGTTTCACGGGCGCGCTCCAGTTCGGCCTGACTTTCAACCACCTTTTTTTCTTTTTGCGCAATTTTTAACTGATGCTGTTTCAGTAATAGTGGATCGATACAGTGCTCATCTATTTCACGGAGTGCTTTCTGGAGACCGGCAATCTGGTATATGTTGTTATGTTCCCGGGCGTAAGCGATCTGGTTTTCCACTTCCTGTTTTTTAGCGGTGCAGCCGATGGGAGAAGCGGAGTATGAATTTGCTGAGAATAACAATATCACTGGGATAAAGAATATTATTCTGATGTGTTTCACAGGTGACTCCTTTTACAAAAGTGAAAACTAACGCTATAGCATGCAGCTTAAAATGAGCAAGTGGTTTTTTGAGGGAGTAAAAATTATCATGTGATGTGAATAAAAATATTGTATTACCTGACCTGTGGGTGAAAGAGTGACTGAGAAGAACGTTTAACTGAACATAATTATTCAGGAGGAAATAAATGAAAGTCATGAAGTTGTTTGTGGCATCTCTATCTATGTTGATCTCTTTTTTGGGGGGCGGCGGAGCAGGTATCATTGAAGGAGGTTGAGCATTTTAAACTTGAATGTCTGGGGAATATTAGTGTCAGTGCAACAAATGAGAGCGTGACCTCACCTTCCGATTTGCATAAGAAATTATTAGAACTCGCAGATAACAAAGGGGGAGGGTATCATCATATTATTGCTGCCCGTCAGCATGGCCCCAATTTTGATGCAGTTGCTGAAGTGTTTAAATAAGAAGTACTGTGAACAGTGATGTTTGTGGTATTTAGCAAACAGTGTTTTTTTAGTTCATTGCAGGCGATATACACTTTGAGTCTGTATCGCCTGCTTGAGATTACTGAGAAATTCAGGCAAACATACCCCAATCCAAATATCCCTGTATGTAAGTGACGTGATCTGGCGTACAGGAGCAATTGTTGGCTACACCCATACATGCAGCACAAAATCATAGTCAGGGTTTTGCTAAAGCATAAATTTTAAAAAATTGATCATGAATTCTTCGCTGTATATTTCATGAGTACGATACACACTACTTCGGAGTGAGTTCACCGGAGAGCAGCATGTTTCGATATCTTTCCCTGCTGGCACTGATGCTGTCAGCCCCTTCTTTAGCCTCGACAGTGGTTTATACGGACCGGCAACATTTGCCGGCTAACGTGCTTGCCGACACACGTATTGTTTATCTGGATGAAACGGAACAGCTGGAGAAAAGTCTGTTTGGCCCGCTTTCGAAAAATTCAGTGCACGCAGAGCGTCAGGCACAGTCGATCATCCAGTCCCCTGAATGGAAACAACGGCAGACCGTAATAGTCAGGGCTTATCAGGGCCTGATTCAGGCCTGGCAACTGGGTCTGAAAAAATATCCGGCCGTGGTGTTTGATGACCGTGATGTGGTGTACGGTACGGCCGATGTCACATTGGCCAGAACATATCTGCCGAGGGGAACCCCATGAGCACGATATCGAATCGGTTACGTCCTGTTGCGCTCAGCCTGATGCTAACCGCCGGCAGTTTACCTCCAGTTAATGCGGCCATTAACACCGCCACTATTGTGGCTTCATCGGCCTCACCCTCATGCATTAGCTGGCGGGTGAGTGGGATTTGTTACTGGCTGTTGTGTACGCCGTTTGGCTGTACGGTAAAGACCTCCATAAAGGTGACACATTTTATTCCTGAAACCGTCGTGTCGGTCTACCAGGACAAGGGTAAAACCCCCTGGACCGAGATGGCGCTGGTCCGCGGCGCCTCCGGTGGTGTTGAGAATGCCATCAGTGGTGCCCTGGCAGGTTTGTCTGCCGGCGGCGGTGAATCGGTCAGCAAAGTTCCTGGCCAGCGTTCCCTGCACACCCGCTTTAAATATGCCGATGCGATTGGCCATCCGGCTACTTCCCTCATTGGCGGTCAGATACCCGGGTATTCCTGCAACAGTGCCGCCACGCCATTGTTCCCTTATTTCCTCAGCACACTGGATACGCTGGTATGGCGTACCGGTGTGCCTGAACTGGCCTACCCGGAGGCTCTTATCCCGGGTAAGCGTGAAGTCGGGAGTCAGGCTTCACAAAATATGTGGGGCAATGTCTATCCGCGTAGCGGGTTTATCATCCAGCAGGATGACTATAAAGCAGGTGCAGTTATTGCTCAGCGGGTTGCCGATATTATTACCCGCAGTGGGCAAATCCATGTTTATCAACCCCTTGTCGGACATCGTTCCCCTGGCTACTGGCCACCTGATCCTGTGACCGAAAACACCGGCATGAAAAATCACAAATGGCAGCGTCTGTCTCCTGCGTTGTCGCAATCCTGCGCGGTTTTCCCTGATACCGGTGGTCACGTGGCCGAAAACGGGAACTATGCCTGGGCCTTGTGGCAGCCCTACAGCTGCTGCAAGCGACGTGGGCAGACCTTCCTTTACAGCACTAACTTCAGCTAATGGGTACCTGAGATGAAAAAAAAGAAAATCATGACGCCTTTATTCACAGCTGTTTCGCTGTCCCTGATATCGATATCACCCGCCGTTCTGGCTGCAGGGGCGGGGATCGGCAGTATAGCCACAAATGCGGTGAGTGACAGTTTGTTTTATTCCATTGGTGGCGGTTCGGTAATATCTCAACCTGCCTCCCTGAACCGCATGCAGCGTCTTGGGGTCAGTGCCGGGATTAACAGTGACCTGATGTGCGGAAACTTTGACATTAAAACCACGGTGGGGAATCAACTGAACGGGTTAACGAGTGGTTTTAAGGATCTGATGGGGGAGGTAATGCAGGGGGCCACGGGGGCCGTATCAAGCCTGCCCGGAATGATAATCCAGCGGGCCAATCCGGGGCTGTATGACATGATCACTAACGGGATTTTACAGGCCGGTGTTTCTTTCGATAAGTCCAAACTCAGCTGTGAAGCTATGTCCAAAAAACTGGCCGATTACACCATGGGTGACAGTGCCTGGACAGAGTCAGCCGTCGGGGACGAGTACCGTGATGCGATAAACCGCAGCGGCGGGGATGCTACCCGGGCTGAGCAGGCGAAAGACAAGGCTACCGGAGAGGAAGGTGCCACCTGGATTGGCGGGAAAAAGGCCGGAGGGAAAGGGCAGCCCGCTATTCAACCGGTACGTGATATGGCTAAGGCTGGCTATAATATGCTTAATGGCCAACCCGTCACCAGTAACAGCAGCGTTACTTCTTCGGCCTGTAACGGTTCTTCCTGCCAGATTTTCAAAAATTCAGATGCAGCTGCCACCGCTATCGTGCAGGTATTGGGCGATCGCAGTATCCGTACCTGTAAAGATAAAAGCCAGTGTGAGAGTGGCGGGACTGACAATGCCCCAGGTGCCAGCGTGGCCGGCACCGGTTTTGGCCCGCTGCTCGATGAGTCCACGAAAGTGAATCTGGAGGCGCTGAGCAAACTGGTCAGCAGCCAGGGGGCACCTTCGGCAGAAGAACTTGGCAAACTGAAAACCGGAGGATTACCGGTGACTCGCGGTGTGATTGAAGCGCTCAGGGATGATACCGATAAAAATGCGCTGGTCCAGCGGCTGGCGGGAGAACTGGCTATGGCTCACACCATTGAAACGGCGCTGGCTATGCGGCGAATTCTAACGACCGGAGAGTCTGAACCCAATGCGGCTGCACAGAAGCAGGCGATAGAAGAAGGCGATCGTCGTATTGACTCACTCGACCGTGAGCTGCAGGCACTGAAAAACGAAATGGAGCTGCGCCGGGCCATCAGCAGTAACAGCCTGCTGGTAACGCTTGAACGTCAGGAAGTCCGTAACAGCAGTAACCAGATGCAGCAACGCACGCCGAGTACCGATGAGGGGATGAATTCCCTTAATCAAAAAGGGGGAGAGTGATATGTCGCTGAACTCATGGTTACCCAAAATGAAGCCGCTGCCGGCAGGGTTCCGGCATTTTTCCCGGCTCGCATTACAGGTGTTTCTCTGGGGAGTTGGGATGACGGTGGTCCTGGCAATCCTGAGCGCCGTCGTTCTTCAGGGATCACAGGGTATGATTATCAGGCTTTGGCTCGATAGCGCCCGTTTTCCTCTGCTGGCCTGGCGTCTGATGCTGTACGCCATTCTGGCCGGAACCTGGTTTTGTGGAATACGACAGTCGCTGATGGCGCAGATCCGTTCGCGGGGTGACGGACGTTCACTCTCGTCACTGCGGCGTCTTGAAGTCATGGCCATCGCACTGATTGCGTTGTCTGAATACAA
Organism: Salmonella sp. NW38; assembly: GCF_051807745.1. NCBI lineage: Bacteria > Pseudomonadati > Pseudomonadota > Gammaproteobacteria > Enterobacterales > Enterobacteriaceae > Salmonella > Salmonella sp. NW38. The sequence goes on from NZ_JAMMTO010000017.1 coordinate 21,633, forward strand.
CGTCTGGCTGGCGCCACGATGAGGAACAGAATATGACAGCGAACAGTATTCTGGAATACATCCTGGTGTTTTTTGGCTGGATGCTGAACAACGCCATGTGGAACATTCTCAGCAGTACCGGTCTGTATCTGTTACCTCTTGCCTTCAAGGGGATGGGGATATGGCTGAAGGTCCGGGAGGAAGGCTTTGATGAGGGCAATAAAGGGATGCTGTCCCTGCCGAGGCTGGAGAACAGTATCTATGTTTCGTTTCTGGTGATTTGCTTTTGTTGTACCCCGATGTTCCCGGTTGATATCAGTACGATGAAGTATGACAGCAGCCGTGATAAACAGTGCAACATACAGGTCGCCTCACCTCAGGACTCCGGTTACAACGCGGTTCTGACCGATTTTCAGGGCAAAACTGCGAATGTGCCGGTGTGGTGGTATCTGGTGCACCGGCTGTCAAAAGGGGTGACACAGGCAATGATTGCATCCATTCCGTGCGGTGGAAAAATCAGGCAGATGCGCTTTGAAGTTCAGCATTCTCAGATTAAGGACCCCATCCTGACGCAGGAACTGCAGGATTTTGCCAACAGCTGTTATTCAAGAGCGTATTACAAACTGAAGAGTACCAATCAGTCATTAAGTGATAAAACGATAAACTCTGTGGGCTGGATAGGAAGTGATTATTTTCTGAATACGGCGGGATACTACGACACATACACGTCGCAGAAACCGCGGCAGGCATGGCCTTATAATGCGACCCGTGATGCGGGCTATGCCAACACGGGGGGCGGAGGATATCCGACCTGCCGGCAATGGTGGTCAGACGGCAAAAAAGGTCTGAAGGACCGGGTTCTGGCCAGTCTCCCGTCCCGGGTTAAAAGGGAAATGCAGCAGCAGAATATGGCTAGCTGGGAAGAGCTGGCGCTGCGCTGGCTGGTCAGCCCCCGTAATTTGTCTCTGTCCGGAGGCGGGGAAACCTATACGATAGGAAGTAGTGACAATGCCAGCGGGTTACTGGGTAACGTAACACGTCTGACATCGAGCATAGGACTGGGTATGAAGCAGTTTGAGGCAACCCCCGGGTTTGACGCGCTGAAACAGGCGTTACCCATCGTACAGGCATTGCTTGAGATGATGGTGATTATCGTGATTCCGGTTCTGCTGGTATTCAGCGCCTACGAGCCAAAAACCATCGTCACAATAACGTTCGCCATGTTTGCGTTGTTTTTCATTCCGTTCTGGTGGGAAATCGCTGGCTGGCTGGATGACCAGTTGCTGACGTTGCTGTATAGCACGAAGTCCGGTCAGGGTAGCGGTAGCAGTGTACCCTTCGCCGATTTTGTGGGTTCAGTGAACGATGGCTGGATCATGAATCTGGTGTTGGGGGTGATGTATTTAATATTCCCCTTGACCTGGTTTGGTATGCTTGGATGGACAGGAGTTAACGTCGGAGCGTTTATTGATAAAGCTATATCAGGTGGTACTAAAATGCCTCAAGATGCAGGTTCTGAGGGTTCGAAACATATAAAGGATGCAGCATCAGGAGCGATATCGAAAGGGAAGAAAATGTGAGTAAGGTGAGATGGCAATTATCGTATTGCCATCTCCTAATATAACCTATCACCGTTTCTGTTATAAGCATGACTCCATCCGTTCTCGTCCGTAGAGTAATACCAAACTTCATCATCTTTACTAGGCGTAGGATCAGGAATACACGATACTCCATAGATAGCTACCTTTGCGGTTGAGACAATCAAATCTCCCGCCCCCAGAAAAATATTGCGCCCTAGTTCCTTGTAGTCCCGTTCGGTCATCTGATATTTCTGCGGTTTCCTCGCCAGAAACTCGTCGATATCAGCCTGGCTAAAACAAGGGCTGGCAGGTGGGAGTTCCTGTGCTTGCTGTTGTTCTGCACGATCAGCGGCTGCAGCCCAGAGCGCCTCGTCTTTGGTGGATAATTCAACGGGACTGCTCTGTAACTTAGCCTTGCGAGGCACAAAATCCGGAATACCGGCCGTTGAGGAACGTATGGTTTTCTTCTGGCCACGACCAAATCGGGACAGGGTGTCCTCAATGTCTTCGGGATTAAATCCTTCATTACTCATGGCGTGAACCTCGGTAAGATTTGATTAATAATCATACTATACAGATGGAGGGGGGAAGTTCAAATGGTTTGTACCGATCGGTATTCTGTTTTCAATACCTGATCCCGTCATTTCAACGAAGCGATTTGTCGTAACGTTAACCCGTTAAACTTGACCCCAACCTCAGTCTGAGGTGGGGCAGTCACGTTATGGCCGCAAATATATCCATCCATTTTTCTGGAACTCAACCAGAGCTACGACGGCTGCAGGAATTACTTCAACCTTATTGATAAGCATATCAGGTGAAAGAGAATATCCCTGAAGTGAATTTCTACACACTAATAGCTTTATATAAGGATATTCTTCGCACAGGCTTAGCCAACGAAGGGCACCCTCTTCTCCCAATATCAGGCTTTTAACCGCCTCAGCGTTAAAAACAATGCGGATTACCTCATCCTCTGGCTGCAAACTCAGCTTCAGATAATTTTTAACATTGTTCAGGCAGGGAATACTGCGGGAAAGTTCGGGGACATGAAAAATGATGTTCATCGACAACTCCTGATTCAGGTCTGGTGTTTTTACTCATCATAACGCTCTGTGTCTCTTAACTTCATATATAAGTGTAATAGGAAATGAATAGGGATAACTGTGACGTCACGGTCGCCTTTACAGACGTTGCGGTACATCAATTCTGAATACGGTTTTATGCTTGGCGACACACACCTGCATGTGATACTTTTCTGTCCGTCATACTAAGTAATGGTAAAAGTTATTATTGGTCAGGATGATGAAAAGATATAAATACCAGATCACTGCAACGATCCATAAAGCCGGTAATCCACCTGTTAAGTGGTTATATTTCTCTGATGTTAAATTAACAAAGAAGCAATGTGAAATGCGATTTTATAAGCCTAAAGAAGCGGGGCAGACATCCGGTGAAAGTGTACATATTGAAGATTTTATATGCTCTGAAATTACATAGCGTGATTTTAAATTCGATTAGTTAGACGGCTTTATTTTATGGAGAAATGGTGAATTAAATGAATGGAAAAAATGATGCGCTCGAAAATTTTACTTGGTGTACATTGGTTGCATTAAATATTGCGAGAATTGATAATAAAATCCATTCATCATTTTCCGAACATATCTTTATTTTTAACTGGCTGGTAGTGGCCAAGAAAAGTAAATTATTTTCTAAGTTAGTTGCTCAGGATATCGACTGGCTATTAATGGAGGGGCGGAGTAAAGGCGTGAATGCCAATCTCAAGTTTAAAATTGAATATCTCCGCTCTGTCTGTTGTAAAAAACTTGTTTCACAGTCTGTATTATTCAAATTTACACGCGCGTTTGAAAATTTAAAATTGATGGGCTGGGAAAGTTATTTTATTTCACTGGGTAAATGGAACGCGCTTTTGAACGCTGAAATTAATACGCCTGGAAATTTTATCTATATCTCTGAACAAAAAGTCAGAGAGTGTTTCGATAAAAACGGAGCATTGTTGTGTCAGCTAAAATTACGCGTTTGCGGTGATGTTCAAACTGCTGAGCAGGTATTCAATGATAACGGACTGATTCTGGATATAGAGCAAAATACTGAGCTTAATCAGACTTTTTTTGTTCTGCGTCCAGAGAAAAACACCATGACTTATGAGGATCTGCCTTGATTTGCGATGAAGGGCTGATCTATTATCGGGCTGTAACACCGTTGTCCATGGGACAACTGCCAATGCTTCAGGTACCTGTGAGTACTGAGTGATCTGAGAGAAGCGCCTTCGGGTGATCACATGCCAAAGTCATAGCGGGTCTGAGACTGACGCCTTAGGGCGACCCATGCCAATGCTACCGTAGCCTGAGAGGTAGCGTCTTCGGACGGTACGTCTGTTACTCCTGAGAACAGACATTGATGCCTTACTCAACGCATCAATGGAGGCGAAGTCTGACCTTTTGCTGAAGCAGCTCTTGTGCATTTAGCCCGCAATCTTCCCTATAGTTGCGTTCTCATTTCTCAGGATTTGAGATAAGCACACCTGTCAGTACGGTCTGTGGCCGTATTTCCTGTATTACTTCCAGAGCTCGTGGCTCGAACAAACTTTGCATGTACGGGTATGCCGGCCATTTGGCGCGACGAACGTCGCAACATTTGGGGCATCTTCCGGACGATGCATTGAGCGTTTCGAGAATGAGCGCGTCACTTTGCTCAAGTGAAACGACGACAAAGTGACGCGCGAAGCGCAGAACGATTTAACCAGCTATATCAGGCCGTACGGACCAGTTTGACAATCTGAACGATACGTAGTGCAAACTGGAAAAACGATCTGATACATCATTTAACCTCAACGTACAAAGCGGGAAACCGTAATGCTTACGTATAACTTATTGAAAAGGAGAGAATTAACGCGATATCGATGGCGACGTCATGAAGATGACGCCGGAGGCGACCTGGAGACAGGTACAGCTACAGCTGCGATCAGTTTTCACTGATTTGAGACCTCGCAATACCTCAACATCTTGCATTCCCTGATGCACAGATATCCGTTAAGACGCAGGAAGCGCACTTAAAACCGTGTCGTCGGGGGAAGGATGTTTATGTTATTAAAATTTAGTTTTCAGAGCCGTTCATCAGAACGCAGGACAATGGGACTTTCGTTTATGAAAACGAAAGGGTGTTGTCGTACGTTTTGTTTAAGGAGCTGTCATGTCCAGAGGGTGTAAATTGTTAAAACGTGAACTCGTCGTTCTCGCAAGAGAAGGTAAGGGAAGTTTTAAAACAGTGTCCGATCGTTCGAAAATAGTAGAACGATTGTCTCATCGTTTGTTGGATTTAAATGTTCAGATCCGCTCTGCGCAGCAGTTAAAAGTCCGGCATATTGAATTATATATTGAAAGTCGTAAGGCCGAAGGTATTTCTAAACGTACCTTACAAAATGAAATGGCGGGAATTCGAACTATTCTTTCTCTGGCGGGGAAGACAAAAATGGCAGATCCGAAATATGAACGATTAAGTAATAAAGCGTTAGGTATTTCGGGAGACAGTCGTATGGGCACAAAGTTGGCTATATCGGACGAGCGCTATCGCGAGGCGCTCGCCCTGATTAAAGCGAAAGATGAGGGCGTGGCTGCAACAATGCAACTTTCCCGTTATTTGGGGCTGCGTAATGAAGAAGCAGTACAGGCAGCAAAATCAATCAAAACGTGGAAACAAGCAATATTACGGGGCGATGAACGTGTCAGAGTTATATTTGGTACAAAAGGAGGTCGTGCTCGTGATACACGTGTTGTCGATAAAGAAAAAGTATTATCAGCAATCAACGAAGCAATTTTATGTGCAGAGAAAAATAATGGTAAATTAATAGACATGCCTTCTCTGCAACAGGCGCTTGATCGTTATATCAATATCATGCGTCGGGTCGGTGGTTTGAAATATGAAAATTCAAATCACTCATTACGTTATGCCTACGCTCAGGATGCGGAGAAATATTATATTTCTAAAGGTTTTACTCAAAAAGAAGCCAGCGCGTTAACATCCATTGATTTGGGTCACGGCGATGGGAGAGGGGACTATATAAAAAGAGTCTATAGTCAAAAAGAACTGGGGGAGGAGTAAAATGCCTGAATCGAAACATCCAGTTTTTTTTGTGGTATATGTTTCAGGAGCTATATTGTTTCTGCTACTAATGGAGTTGTCACGAGTCCATGATTTAGTAATGCTGGATGGACCTGATACTGAATCATTTATTACGCAGGCTAACTTTCATTGTACGTATAAAAATTATAGTGACAGTTCGAGTGATTATAAAAAATGCATGGGAGACTGGTATCGTCTTGCTGCTTATGAATTAAATATGAAGGCTATTGCATATGATTATCATGATTGCCTGTCTTATAATGGTAACAAAGCGTTGTGCTGGTATAACCTTGAAACTAACTACGCCCTGATAAAAAGACTTGATAAAGCAATACTGATTGAACACGGACAATGAATGTCACGGCATAAAAAACTTCAGTTATGGTCTTGAGTTTTGCTGACCAGTCTGGTTAATATGTAATCGCTAATCGTTATCTCCGGATAACTGCCAATGCTTCAGGTACCTGTGAGTACCGAGTGATCTGAGAGAAGCGCCTTCGGGTGATCACATGCCAAAGTCATAGCGGGTCTGAGACTGACGCCTTAGGGCGACCCATGCCAATGCTACCGTAGCCTGAGAGGTAGCGTCTTCGGACGGTACGTCTGTCACCCCTGGGAACAGACATTATTATGTCAGTTGGCATGATAGTGGGGGCGTCAATAACATAACTAAAGCTTTCGTGCTTTAGTGCCTGTCTTGCATTACTCACCCATCGGGGAAAACCTCTCCGATGTCGGTGACGGTTTTCTCCGTTTTTTACTTCTGGAGAAAACCATGAACACCTTTCTGACTTCTCTGGTCAGTATTCTGCGTAAAGCTTTTCCACATATCCGTCACGGCAAAAGTGAATGGATCGCTAATCACACCGGTTATCTGCGTTTTCAGGCAGAGGTCTGGCGGGATGACAACGACCATTTTCATGCCGTCGTGAACAAACGTTCCGGTTGGATGAACCCCCGTCACGAACGGGCGGTGGATTGCGGAGAATTTGATTCTTTTCACTGTGCCATGAACACAGCGTATCGCCAGGCGTTGGAGCTTGCGCATCTGCGCTATGCCTGGGAAATGCCTGATTACACGGCCGATTTTCACTAACCATTGATTGACTACCCGACAGGGGATTTTCTTCCCTGAGGGAGATAAATCCCTCTGATATTCCGACAGGAGGATTTATGGACGTTTATTCACTGAAAACCCGCACTGACGCTTTTATCTGGCTTGCTCATATGGAAGGCGATTTGTTGAGTATCCGGGCGTCTGTGAACGCCGGTTTATACCCCCCTTACGACGAGAAAGCTGAAGAGCCTGAGTTTGAATGTGCGGTATTTAACTGTGGTTTTGCCTGCGGTGAATTTTTAGAAAGGATGCAATCGGGTGATATCGAACCCCTTACGACAGCCGCAAAAGCACTGTTTGGCACGCTTGAACATCTGGGGAGAACGCTTTGTGAACCCGTCTGGATGCAGGCGATGAGCCAGGGGCAGCATGATGTCCGTGCTGACCGGGCGATATGCAATGCTGAAGCGGACGGCTGGATATAGCGATCTGCTTTTCACTTTTCGAGGTCTGCCACGCAGGCCTGTCTGGGCCGGCTGGCTGACCACTGCCGTATTTGCGCAGTGGTTCCCGGAACATTACCGGCTAACCGTTCCTGTCTTTCGTTTGTCCGTTGTTTCCCCTGACCGGGCGCAACCGGTGGACGAATGACCGGGAATGCAAAAGCACTATCTTATTTACCCTTGCGGGGATGCCCGTCAGGGCTCCCGCATTTTTCGCAGGAGGCCTGATATGGCGTGATATTTCCGTTAACCCACGTTTTCCGTCTTCGCTGACGGCATCGAATTAATTCGTTTCACACCCCGGGGCCATGCCCCGTCAGGGGCAGGTCCCTTTTCAGTACAGGGATTTTATGTCTCACATTCACCTTCCGTCGGTTTGTGAAAAAACCGACAACACACTGACCCCGGAGCAGGAAAACCGCGTGCGCCACCTGGTGCATGAGGAGTGTTATTCCCGCGACCGTACCGCACTGATTAAGCTCATTGGCCTGATGCTCCTGCTGAAACTGGCGGGAACACTCATGCTGGGGATGTTGCTGCTGGTACTGCGTCTGTTCTGACAACAGGAGATAAACGTTGATGATTATTAACCGCTTGTTTGTTTTTTTGCTGCGTCATCTGTGGCGCCTGGTGCGCTGGGCAGCTCTTTCGGTGTATCACGGCATTGCGGTGCTGTACCGCCGAAGACAGGCCAGACTGCAGGCATCCGACTGGCGGCCACGAACGGTGTATACCGGTCGCTGGCAACTGGCCGATGACGGTCAGTGTTGTGGCCGGGCGGTGGTACTTCGCCTCAGTGACGCGCTGAAACCCGGCGTGGAACTGCTTTACTTCGGTGAGGAGAGTGCTGAGCCGTACTACAGCGAGCGCCAGAGTGTGGACGATAAGGAGTCAGTGATGGTCGCCGAGCAGATGCTGTTGCGGTTCCTGGGCAGCCGGCACCGGCGGCAGAACCGGCGCAACGTTTCTGTTCCGGTCCTGGTGACTGACACTGTGGCCACCGTTCCGGTTAACGATGAGGCGGCATGATGGATATGTCGGCGCTGCTCAGCAGCACGCCGCCGGCCGTCGCCATCGAGGAGCCGGTGTGGGCACAGATGGTCAGTTACCCATTGGCCCCCGCCTGTGAAAACGAGCGGCTGCAGCGGCTGATTTACCACGGTTTTGAGGCCCTCAGTCAGGCGCCTTCAGGCCAGGTTATGGTGGAATTTGGGTATTTCTGCCTGCCACCTGATGGTAACCAGAACGCACCCCTGTGGCAGAACGTCTGTATTAAACGTGAACATTCAAACGGTCAGGTGACACTCACTTTCGACCGTTAATTTAGTTTTACCAATCACCCTGACGGGGGAACCCGTGAGGGGGACGCCGTCAGATTTTTTCTTATAAAGGAGTCTGTATGAGCGTGATGACCACGAATGAAACCCCCGCATCCACAGTGACTGAACCGGAGGTTTTCCGAAGAACCCGTAACCGCTTTAACCAGTGGCTGCAGGCGGAATTTGACCGCCACTACCACACAATGAGGGATGGCGGTTACCGTAGTTTCCTGAAGAAGAACCACCCGACGGAGCTGTTGCGCTATGACGAGGCATGCGAGGCCTTACGACGGGAAGAGTTTGCGCGCTTTGCCGAACTGCAGACGCTGGGGCTGTACCTGCACTTGCAGGTGCAGCAAAAAGAGGCGCAGTTCCGGCGGCGGCGTAACCGCCTTCTGCTTGGCATGACTATCACGGGTGTGATGACGTCTGTACTACTGTACGCAAATTTCCATCCGGAACAGCTACAACTGATAAGTCATGAACTGGTAACCCTGCCGGGTCGCATATCAGGTTTTGTCGGCCGTTTACTTCATTAATCCGCTCAGTGCCACAGTGGCACTGACTTTTCCCACGGGGAGCGCGTCTCCCTGTGGGGGCGCTCTCCCTTTTTTTGACAGGAGAGCAGATGAACACCTCATTACATCCGGGTGATATCAGCCGGTTTATCACTGGCCGTATTATCGGCAGTCTGGCCGCAGGCCAGGTGCCGTGGCACGGCACCGTGCCGGGTTTACCGGAGCATGCCCTGACGGGCGAGCCGTTTACCGGCGTTAACGTGCTGTTGTTGTGGCAGGCCATGCAGCAGCGGTCACTGCATTCAGGTCGCTGGTTAACCGGCGATGACCTCCGCCAGCTTGGCGGTCAGGTCAGGAGCGGTGAAAAACCGGTAACGCTGGTTCGCTACCGTCCGACGCTGTCACTGTTTAAGGTGATTAACCCTGAACAGTGTGACGGACTGCCGGAGACGTTGCAGCCCGGGTGGCCACTGCCACCCCCGCAGCAACCGTCACTGAGCGTTGTCCGTGACCTGCTCCGGAGCAGCGGGATACCCGTTATCCACCGGGACAATATTTTACCAGTCTACCGGGCATTACATGACCGGATTGAGCTCCCGCCGGCGGCGGCTTATGCCGGGGAAGAAACATACTGGCAGGATATGCTGAATCTGCTGGTCCAGGCCACCGGACACCCGCAGCGGTTACATCGCTTCGGCTTAACGGTGGACGGGCGTACCGATGAGGTTCAGGAAGCCCTGGTGGCGGAACTGGGGGCAGCGTTTCTGACGGCTTCCCTGGGACTGCCAGGCAGACAGCCCTCGCGGCACGACGTGGCACCCTGGGTGTCATTTTTACACGACGACCCGTGGCGCCTGTTTCGGGCGGCGGAGGCAGCGCGAAAGGCGATGGTGTGGCTGAGTGCGCGAAGACCCGCGATGACGATGGTGGAGATGTGGCAGAAGATGGCCACGCTGATACTGGAGACACATTACGGTTTTCCACTCGACGACACGACGCTGGGCTGTCGCAGTGTGGTTGAGCGCCATCTTGAGTGTGGCATCACACCGCTGATGGCCATTAACGCGCTGGCGCGCATTTACCAGTGGGAACGGTGTGACCAGCCTCAGCGGTCACTGTTTCTCAACGACGTGGGCGCAGACAGTGAAATACTGACGTTGTCTGAAATGTGTCCCGGGCTGCTGACCTGTTACCGGGTTCCTGCTTCAACCGGCGTGCCGGAGGAAGCGGAACGGGCTGACAGTTTTCCTTTGCTGACGGCTCCGGTGGCATCGGAAGGCGAGGGCGCGGCGAACGACGACGGGCCTGATGACCCGGATGATAACGTGGTGGCGCTGCCGTGGGCTGCGCGTCGGGGGAAGACTAACCCGCACGTGCAGCGGTTTGTCAGCCTGTTTAACCAGACGGCACCGGATGCGAATCGCTGGCAGGTCTTCAGTGATTTTGTCCATATGGCAGCCTGCTCGCTGTATAACGCGATTCACCGGGATGAGGCTTATGAAGCGGACTATATGCAACGGGTTGCACGCTACTCTGCGGAGGATGCGCACAACATGTCCCGTCTGCTGGCAGAGGTGATACAGGGGCTGGAATTCTGTCCGACAGATTTTCTCGGGCAGATTTTTATGAACCTTGAGCTGGGCAATGCACGTCATGGCCAGTACTTCACCCCGTACAATGTCTGTTACACGATGTCACGTATGACCCTGAGTGACAGGCTGTCGGTGCTCACCTCCGGTGAGCGTGACTTCATCACGGTCAGTGACCCGGCCTGTGGGGCGGGTGGCATGATTGTGGCAATGGCAGAAGCTATGCTGGAGGCAGGGTTCAATCCGCAAAAACAGATGATGGTGTACTGCGTGGATATTGACCCGGTGGCGGCGATGATGTGTTACATCCAGCTGTCCCTGATGGGTATCCCGGCCATTGTGGCCACTGGCAACAGCCTGACCGTGGCCATTAAGCGGGAAATGGCGACGCCGATGTTTGTGCTGGGGCACTGGCACCACCGGTGGCAGGCCGAACGGTCGCGGCAGGCGGCTTAGCTGATTTTTTCACTTCACCCCGACAGGGTTCTCCCTGTGGGGAGACCCCTGTCATAAACAGGAGTCACTTATGCTGGCCAGTTTCTATATTCAGCGGCAGCTCAGTAAAACACTGGGACTCAGTGTGAACGCTGAGGAGATTTTTTACCAGGTGGATGACCGGGGATCGGACTACGTCAATACCGACATGGTTCTGAACCGTGACCGGCTGTTGTCCGTGATGCAGTTCATGCTCGATGAGGTGGCGCTGAACCCGGATTTGCGGGAGAAGTGCCGCCAGGCAGAGCGTATTCTGACGTTCTGGATACGCGGTCTCGATGCGCTGGCAGAGGCATCTTACGATATGGCGATACTGCCGCGCACGGTGTCAGAGTGCAGCGGCCGGGTTGACCGGCTTTTACCGGGAGACCCGCAGGCGTTGCTGGCCCTGCCGGAGGATGCATTCCTGCGTCTGACCGGTCAGGGGGACCTGATGTCGGGAGAGCAGTTCCCCCGGGAACTGCTTGAAGCGACGCTGCCTTACTGGACACGCTTCATGGCGTGGACGGCCCGGGAGCTTTACCAGACGGAGGACCGGTGCCTCGTGCAGTTGGGGCGCCTTTTTCGCCGGCTGATTGTTGAACCCCGAAAAGTGCGCTGCTTTAACCTGTCGTTTGGTCGCATCGAGCTGCATATGTCCGGTCGCGATATAGACGAGTGTCAATATCTGTACGCGTATGATGATGCTTCTCTGGAGGATTATCTGGAGGAAATCATGGCCGGTAATCTGACCCCGGTTCGGTTTGAAGCCCGGGTGCTCTACCACAATGATTCGGAGCTGAATGTTTTCACGCGCGATACCGATGTGATTGACGCTGAACATCCTCACGTCAGTGACTGGCAGACTGTGGTCAGTGAGGCGCTGGACTGGATACGCCAGGAGCGTGCTTCACTGAATAAGATAACGACACTGCGGCCGGCACTGAAACTGGCTGCCTGATTTAACACCTTACCCGACAGGGGATTTTCCCCTGAGGGGAAATCCCTTTGTTTAACCTGATGAGGAATTCCCCATGAGCATTATTGACGAATACATCAGTCAGCATTATTCAGAGCGACTGAGCCTGGATGTGACCGAAGAGGATATCACCTGGCAGCTGCGGGGCAGTCACTCCGACTACGTGAATACCCGGATATTATTCACCCGGGAAAAACTGATGGCGGTGATGGAGGCCATGCTGTCCGGTCTGGACAGTGATGAAGCCACGCTGGCACGCTGCCGGCAGGTACTGACGTTGTGGATAGCAGGACTTGATACGCTCTCGAAAGAGGCAGAGCAACCGGACTGGCTTCCCCGGGTTCATCCTCACAGCAGCGGTCAGTGTGACCTGCTGCTGAAGGGGAACCCCGCGGCGCTGACGGAGGCAGACGAAGAAACGTACCTGCGGGTGACCGGCCAGCAGGATTTACCTGTACACCGGCGCATTCCGCAGGCGACGTTCAGCAAAACGGTACGCTACTGGCACCGGTTTGAGACCTGGCTGGCAGAGCAGTTGCAGGACATCACGCAGCATTGCTACCGGAAACTGTGCCGCTTTGTGGCGAACGCCACCACAGAGCCGCGGCTGTTGCACGAGTATCGCGGAGAGTACGGCTCACTGCGTCTATTCGTGGGGCCACAGAACATTGATGAGATAGATATTCTGGAGTTCAATCCGGAATACATCGTGTCCTGGGTCGACAAGGTGGCAGACGGGGTATTCACCCCGGTCTGCTTTGCGGTGAATGTGCACTATAAAAACGGCATTCTGCTGGAGTGCTTCACTTGGGACAGTGAGGTGGATAACATCAACAGACTGACCAGCAGCGATTACGGTGAGGCGATGAGCCAGGCCATCAGCTGGGTACGTGAGCAGTTTGAGCAGCCAGTGATAGACCAGCCTGTACCACAGCAGCCACGACTGGCCGCGTAAGTTAACGGTAAACCCATCGGGGAGAAACTCCCCGGTGGGGGTGTTTCTCCCCTTATTTTTGACAGGAGAAACATCATGCTGAAATTCAGCGCAAAAGACTTAAAACCGGTGCTTCAGGAAGCACGCAAAAATCACTGTGGCGTGGCCCTGGTCAAAGATCACGGCGTATACATTATGTCCGAAATCGGGGCGCTGACTTCACGTGGCCGGAAGGTGGCTTATGCGAAGGGATGTCATCCTGATAAGGATGAGACCTGGTGGGAGACCGCGCGGGCAGAAGTGGGTGGTGATGATTTTGGTGAGTCAATAGACCTGACTGAAAGCATGATTAACCGCATTCTGAACGAGGGGAAACCGTTATACATCACGGCCAGTAACGAGGCATTTAAGATCGAGTGTTAAACCAGCGCGGGTCCTGTGACCCGCGTTAATCTTACCCTGACGGGAGTAACCCCGTCAGGGGCCACTGAAGGGGGATGCCACTTACAGAGTGGCACTAATCTTTCTGGATGATTAATTGCGCATAGGTCTTTGAAGGATCTTTGACATCGGCCTGGTCTGTCTGCTGTACGATTTTCCATCCGTCTCTGGCAAGCGCCGGGATCGTTCCATGAATACCTTCGCCACATTTAAAGACCGTATCGTCTGTCAGCTCTGCATTCGCTGCAGAGTTCGCTACTGTCTGTGATTTACAAACGTGAGCTTCTCCTGCAAACGTCGGCCCGGCAACTAACAGGCCGGCAATTAGTAATATTTTATTCATTTAAATCCTTCCTGCTTATACATATTCAGAACCTGAGTCTCAATTCAGTAATAGCAGCTATCTATCTTTGTGTGAATATTTTTAATGATTATTTCTTAATAAGATAATTCTGTATTCCTTTAAATTGCCCCCGTATAAACCATGCTAATTTACTCTTTGTTTACATGTGGCTTACCTATCCTTCACCTGTGTGTTTTTATTTTTTATAATAAATTACAATTGGTTATGTTTTTTTGTGTCTTTTGATTCTGTTAATTGATTGTTATGATTCATTTTTGCTAATCGAAATTTTCGATCGATAAGATCGAAAATTATTGCTTTGGGTGTTGAGTCTGCGGTTTATAGGCTATAAAGGATGGTGGGCTAAGATAGTTGTCGGATTAATTTCTCAAAGGCACAGGCCCCTTGTTTTATCAGGTGGTTCACCGCGTCATCGATAGTGCTGTGGTGGACATTTCTTCTCTTAAATCAAAATTAATCTGGTGATTATTACATGAAAAGTCTGGTTCTGCGGACGGGCATCGCTCGCTCTGAGAAAATGCGCCGCGCGCCTTTCTTGCTCACGCCTCTGGCTCTGATAGTCTGCGCTAGTGCTCAGGCGGCTGTTGTGCCTTCCGTACCCGGTGCAGGTACGCTGGGAAACCAGTTGCGTCAGGAGTCAGTACGCACGCCAGCGGCGCCGATCAGTGCGCCGCTGGTATTGCCTGAAGAAGGACCTGCTCGTCGTGTGCTGTCGGTGGATAATCATACCACGGTGAGCGTGAAACAGGTGGTGTTCACCGGCAATCCCCCAGGACTGAAGGGCCTGAGTGAGACTGACCTGCAGCGTGAACT
>NZ_JAMMTO010000018.1:0-32789 GCF_051807745.1 Salmonella sp. NW38
GCAATGGACGACGGTCTGCGTTTCGCAATCCGTGAAGGCGGCCGTACCGTTGGCGCGGGCGTTGTTGCTAAAGTTCTCGGCTAATCGCTGATAACATTTGACGCAATGCGCAATAAAAGGGCATCATTTGATGCCCTTTTTGCACGCTTTCACACCAGAACCTGGCTCATCAGTGATTTTATTTGTCATAATCATTGCTGAGACAGGCTCTGTAGAGGGCGTATAATCCGAAAGGCGAATAAGCGTTTCGATTTGGATTGCCTCGCGATTGCGGGGTGAAAATGTTTGTAGAATACTTCTGACAGGTTGGTTTATGAGTGCGAATACCGAAGCTCAAGGGAGCGGGCGCGGCCTGGAAGCGATGAAGTGGATAGTTGTTGCCATATTGCTGATCGTCGCAATCGTCGGCAACTACCTCTATCGCGACATGATGTTGCCGCTGCGTGCGCTGGCCGTAGTAATTCTGATTGCTGCAGCGGGTGGTGTCGCGCTGTTGACGACAAAAGGTAAAGCAACCGTTGCTTTTGCCCGTGAAGCGAGAACCGAAGTCCGTAAGGTCATTTGGCCGACTCGCCAGGAAACGCTGCACACCACGCTGATCGTCGCTGCGGTTACCGCAGTTATGTCACTGATCCTGTGGGGACTGGATGGTATTCTGGTTCGCCTGGTATCCTTTATCACTGGCCTGAGGTTCTGAGATGTCTGAAGCACCTAAAAAGCGCTGGTACGTCGTTCAGGCGTTTTCCGGTTTTGAAGGCCGCGTAGCCACATCGCTGCGCGAGCATATCAAATTACACAATATGGAAGAGCTGTTTGGCGAAGTCATGGTGCCGACTGAAGAAGTCGTTGAGATCCGTGGCGGCCAGCGTCGCAAAAGTGAACGCAAATTCTTCCCGGGTTACGTTCTGGTCCAGATGGTCATGAACGACGCAAGCTGGCACCTGGTGCGCAGCGTGCCGCGTGTGATGGGCTTTATCGGCGGTACGTCTGACCGTCCGGCGCCGATCAGCGACAAAGAAGTCGATGCGATCATGAACCGCCTGCAGCAGGTTGGCGATAAGCCGCGGCCGAAAACTCTGTTTGAACCGGGTGAAATGGTTCGTGTTAACGACGGTCCGTTCGCAGACTTTAACGGCGTTGTCGAAGAAGTCGATTATGAGAAGTCTCGCCTGAAAGTGTCTGTTTCTATCTTCGGTCGTGCGACCCCGGTAGAGCTGGACTTCAGCCAGGTTGAGAAAGCGTAAGGCTGCGATCAAAAAAGCAGCGATCTAATCGTTGCATAGGGCGCGAAATTGACATACAATTTCGCGCCTTTTGTTTTTATGGGCCTTATGCCCATGAAGCGATATTTATCACGGGGAGCTTCTTTGAAGCGATACTACCCAATTCGAGGAATTTAGAATGGCTAAGAAAGTACAAGCCTACGTCAAGCTGCAGGTTGCAGCTGGTATGGCGAACCCGAGTCCGCCGGTTGGTCCAGCACTGGGTCAGCAGGGTGTGAACATCATGGAATTCTGCAAAGCGTTCAACGCAAAAACGGATTCCATCGAAAAAGGTCTGCCGATTCCGGTTGTTATTACCGTTTACGCTGACCGTTCTTTCACCTTCGTTACCAAAACGCCTCCGGCAGCTGTTCTGCTGAAAAAAGCGGCTGGTATCAAGTCTGGTTCCGGCAAGCCGAACAAAGACAAAGTAGGTAAAATTTCCCGCGCTCAGCTGCAGGAAATCGCGCAGACCAAAGCTGCCGACATGACCGGTGCCGACATTGAAGCGATGACTCGCTCCATCGAAGGTACTGCACGTTCCATGGGCCTGGTAGTGGAGGACTAAGAAATGGCTAAACTGACCAAGCGTATGCGCGTGATCCGTGAAAAAGTTGATGCGACCAAACAGTACGACATCAACGAAGCTATTGCCCTGCTGAAAGAGCTGGCCACTGCTAAATTCAACGAAAGCGTTGACGTTGCCGTTAACCTCGGCATCGATGCTCGTAAATCTGACCAGAACGTTCGTGGCGCGACTGTACTGCCGCACGGTACTGGCCGTTCTGTTCGCGTTGCCGTATTTACCCAGGGCCCGAACGCTGAAGCAGCTAAAGCTGCTGGCGCTGAGCTGGTAGGTATGGAAGATCTGGCTGACCAGATCAAGAAAGGCGAAATGAACTTCGACGTTGTTATCGCATCCCCGGATGCAATGCGCGTTGTTGGCCAGCTGGGCCAGGTTCTGGGTCCGCGCGGCCTGATGCCAAACCCGAAAGTCGGTACCGTAACGCCGAACGTTGCTGAAGCGGTTAAGAACGCTAAAGCAGGTCAGGTTCGTTACCGTAACGACAAAAACGGCATCATCCACACCACCATCGGTAAAGTGGACTTTGACGCTGACAAACTGAAAGAAAACCTGGAAGCTCTGCTGGTTGCGCTGAAAAAAGCAAAACCGAGCCAGGCGAAAGGCGTGTACATCAAGAAAGTTAGCATCTCCACCACCATGGGTGCTGGCGTTGCCGTTGATCAGGCTGGTCTGAGCGCATCTGCGAACTAAGATTAGTCTTTACGTGGGCGGTGATTTTGTCTACAATCTTACCCCCACGATTCTGTTGAAATATAACAGAGCACTATGCGAGTCATTTGAATTGCAGCAAGGCAGCAAGTGAGTGAGTCGCCAGGAGCATAGTTAACTATGTGACTGGTGTGAACGAGCGCAGCTAACACAGCTGCGGTTCAAAGGACGAAGTCATAGAAAGAATTTGTTCGTTGGAGCCTGGCCTATCCAGGCCTCCGTCGAAGACCGCAGGCGTCTCGCAAGAGGCTTAATCCCCTGCGTAGACGGTGACAGAACGCTAAGATTATTTTTGATACTCTGGCTTGTTTCTGCTCACCGTATTAAGACGCTCTTCTCGTTGAGATGAGTGAAGTGAGTTCCGGAACATGAGTTCCGGCAAACATCCAGGAGCAAAGCTAATGGCTTTAAATCTTCAAGACAAACAAGCGATTGTTGCTGAAGTCAGCGAAGTAGCCAAAGGCGCGCTGTCTGCAGTAGTTGCGGATTCCCGTGGCGTAACTGTAGATAAAATGACTGAACTGCGTAAAGCAGGTCGTGAAGCTGGCGTATACATGCGTGTTGTTCGTAACACCCTGCTGCGCCGCGTCGTTGAAGGTACTCAGTTCGAGTGCCTGAAAGACACGTTTGTTGGTCCGACCCTGATTGCATACTCTATGGAACACCCGGGCGCTGCTGCTCGTCTGTTCAAAGAGTTCGCGAAAGCGAATGCAAAATTTGAGGTCAAAGCTGCAGCCTTTGAAGGTGAGCTGATCCCGGCGTCTCAGATCGACCGCCTGGCAACTCTGCCGACCTACGAAGAAGCAATTGCACGCCTGATGGCAACCATGAAAGAAGCTTCGGCTGGCAAACTGGTTCGCACACTGGCTGCTGTACGCGATGCAAAAGAAGCTGCGTAATCGCAGTTGTCTTTATCAAGCATTTGCTTACGTATAAACTTATTCTGATATTCAGGAACAATTTAAATGTCTATCACTAAAGATCAAATCATTGAAGCAGTATCCGCTATGTCCGTAATGGACGTTGTAGAACTGATTTCTGCAATGGAAGAAAAATTCGGTGTTTCCGCTGCTGCTGCTGTAGCTGTAGCTGCTGGCCCGGCTGAAGCTGCTGAAGAAAAAACTGAATTCGACGTAATTCTGAAAGCTGCTGGCGCTAACAAAGTTGCTGTTATCAAAGCAGTACGTGGCGCAACTGGCCTGGGTCTGAAAGAAGCTAAAGACCTGGTAGAATCTGCTCCGGCCGCTCTGAAAGAAGGCGTGAGCAAAGATGACGCTGAAGCACTGAAAAAATCTCTGGAAGAAGCTGGCGCTGAAGTTGAAGTTAAATAAGCCAACCCTTCCGGTTGCAGCCTGAGAAATCAGGCTGATGGCTGGTGACTTTTTAGTCACCAGCCTTTTTGCGCTGTAAGGCGCCAGTAGCGTTTCACACTGTTTGACTACTGCTGTGCCTTTCAATGCTTGTTTCTATCGACGACTTAATATACTGCGACAGAGCGTACGTTCTGTGTAAATCGCAATGAAATGGTTTAAGCGTGATAGCAACAGGCATTGCGGAAAGTATCCATTTTCCGGTCAACAAAATAGTGTTGCACAAACTGTCCCCCGCAGGACAGATGGGTCGACTTGTCAGCGAGCTGAGGAACCCTATGGTTTACTCCTATACCGAGAAAAAACGTATTCGTAAGGATTTTGGTAAACGTCCACAAGTTCTGGATGTACCTTATCTCCTTTCTATCCAGCTTGACTCGTTTCAGAAGTTTATCGAGCAAGATCCTGAAGGGCAGTACGGCCTGGAAGCAGCCTTCCGTTCCGTGTTCCCGATTCAGAGCTACAGCGGTAATTCCGAGCTGCAGTACGTCAGCTACCGCCTTGGCGAACCGGTGTTTGACGTTCAGGAATGTCAGATCCGTGGCGTGACCTATTCCGCACCGCTGCGCGTAAAACTGCGTCTGGTGATCTACGAGCGCGAAGCGCCGGAAGGCACCGTTAAAGACATTAAAGAACAAGAAGTCTACATGGGCGAAATCCCGCTCATGACCGACAACGGTACCTTTGTTATCAACGGTACTGAGCGTGTTATCGTTTCTCAGCTGCACCGTAGTCCGGGCGTCTTCTTTGACTCCGACAAAGGTAAAACCCACTCTTCGGGTAAAGTGCTGTATAACGCGCGCATCATTCCTTACCGTGGTTCCTGGCTGGACTTCGAATTCGATCCGAAGGACAACCTGTTCGTGCGTATCGACCGTCGCCGTAAACTGCCTGCGACCATCATCCTGCGTGCGCTGAACTACACCACTGAGCAGATCCTTGACCTGTTCTTTGAGAAAGTTGTCTTCGAAATTCGCGACAACAAGCTGCAGATGGAGCTGATTCCAGAACGTCTGCGCGGCGAAACCGCGTCGTTCGATATCGAAGCTAACGGCAAAGTGTACGTTGAAAAAGGCCGTCGCATTACCGCGCGTCACATCCGTCAGCTGGAAAAAGACGATATCAAGCATATCGAAGTTCCGGTTGAGTACATCGCAGGTAAAGTCGTCTCTAAAGACTACGTTGACGAATCCACTGGCGAGCTGATCTGCGCGGCGAACATGGAGCTGAGCCTGGATCTGCTGGCTAAGCTGAGCCAGTCCGGCCACAAACGTATCGAAACGCTGTTTACCAACGATCTGGACCACGGCCCGTACATTTCTGAAACGGTACGCGTCGACCCAACTAACGATCGTCTGAGCGCGCTGGTAGAAATCTACCGCATGATGCGCCCTGGTGAGCCGCCGACTCGTGAAGCGGCTGAAAGCCTGTTTGAGAACCTGTTCTTCTCCGAAGACCGCTATGACCTGTCTGCGGTGGGTCGTATGAAATTCAACCGTTCTCTGCTGCGCGACGAAATCGAAGGTTCCGGTATCCTGAGCAAAGACGACATCATTGATGTCATGAAGAAGCTCATCGATATCCGTAACGGTAAAGGCGAAGTGGATGATATCGACCACCTCGGCAACCGTCGTATCCGTTCCGTCGGCGAAATGGCAGAAAACCAGTTCCGCGTTGGCCTGGTGCGTGTAGAGCGTGCGGTGAAAGAGCGTCTGTCTCTGGGCGATCTGGATACCCTGATGCCTCAGGATATGATCAACGCCAAGCCGATTTCCGCCGCAGTGAAAGAGTTCTTTGGTTCCAGCCAGCTGTCTCAGTTTATGGACCAGAACAACCCACTGTCTGAGATTACGCACAAACGTCGTATCTCCGCACTCGGCCCAGGCGGTCTGACCCGCGAACGCGCAGGCTTCGAAGTTCGAGACGTACACCCGACGCACTACGGTCGCGTATGTCCTATCGAAACGCCGGAAGGTCCGAACATCGGTCTGATCAACTCCCTGTCCGTGTACGCACAGACTAACGAATATGGCTTCCTTGAGACGCCGTACCGTCGTGTGGTTGATGGCGTGGTCACTGACGAAATTCATTACCTGTCTGCTATCGAAGAAGGCAACTACGTTATCGCTCAGGCGAACTCCAACCTGGATGACGAAGGCCACTTTGTAGAAGATCTGGTTACCTGCCGTAGCAAAGGCGAATCCAGCTTGTTCAGCCGTGACCAGGTTGACTACATGGACGTATCCACCCAGCAGGTGGTCTCCGTCGGTGCGTCCCTGATCCCGTTCCTGGAACACGATGACGCCAACCGTGCATTGATGGGTGCGAACATGCAACGTCAGGCGGTTCCGACTCTGCGCGCTGATAAGCCGCTGGTGGGTACCGGTATGGAACGTGCTGTCGCCGTCGACTCCGGTGTTACTGCAGTAGCTAAACGTGGCGGTACTGTTCAGTACGTGGATGCGTCCCGTATCGTTATCAAAGTTAACGAAGACGAGATGTACCCGGGTGAAGCAGGTATCGACATCTATAACCTGACCAAATACACCCGCTCTAACCAGAACACCTGTATCAACCAGATGCCATGTGTGTCTCTGGGCGAGCCGGTTGAACGCGGCGACGTGCTGGCAGACGGTCCGTCCACCGACCTCGGTGAACTGGCGCTCGGTCAGAACATGCGCGTGGCGTTCATGCCGTGGAACGGCTACAACTTCGAAGACTCCATCCTCGTATCCGAGCGTGTTGTCCAGGAAGACCGTTTCACCACCATCCACATTCAGGAACTGGCGTGCGTGTCCCGTGACACCAAGCTGGGGCCGGAAGAGATCACCGCTGATATCCCGAACGTGGGTGAAGCTGCGCTCTCCAAACTGGATGAATCCGGTATCGTTTACATCGGCGCGGAAGTGACCGGCGGTGACATTCTGGTCGGTAAGGTGACGCCGAAAGGTGAAACCCAGCTGACGCCGGAAGAGAAACTGCTGCGTGCGATCTTCGGTGAGAAAGCGTCTGACGTTAAAGACTCTTCTCTGCGCGTACCTAACGGTGTCTCCGGTACGGTTATCGACGTTCAGGTCTTTACTCGCGATGGCGTAGAAAAAGACAAACGTGCTTTGGAAATCGAAGAGATGCAGCTCAAGCAGGCGAAAAAAGACCTGTCTGAAGAACTGCAGATCCTCGAAGCGGGCCTGTTTAGCCGTATCCGTGCGGTGCTGGTTTCCGGCGGCGTTGAAGCTGAGAAGCTCGACAAACTGCCGCGCGACCGCTGGCTGGAACTCGGTCTGACCGACGAAGAGAAACAAAATCAGCTGGAACAACTGGCTGAGCAGTATGACGAACTGAAACACGAGTTCGAGAAAAAACTTGAAGCGAAGCGCCGTAAAATCACCCAGGGCGACGATCTGGCGCCGGGCGTGCTGAAGATCGTGAAGGTCTATCTGGCCGTTAAACGCCGTATCCAGCCGGGTGATAAGATGGCAGGTCGTCACGGTAACAAGGGTGTTATCTCTAAGATCAACCCGATCGAAGACATGCCTTATGATGAAAACGGCACGCCGGTAGACATCGTACTGAACCCGCTGGGCGTACCGTCTCGTATGAACATCGGTCAGATTCTGGAAACCCACCTGGGTATGGCTGCGAAAGGTATTGGCGACAAGATTAACGCCATGCTGAAACAGCAGCAGGAAGTCGCGAAACTGCGCGAATTCATCCAGCGTGCCTACGATCTGGGCGCCGACGTTCGTCAGAAAGTCGACCTGAGCACCTTCAGCGATGATGAAGTGCTGCGTCTGGCAGAAAACCTGCGTAAAGGTATGCCGATTGCCACACCAGTGTTCGACGGTGCGAAAGAAGCGGAAATCAAAGAGCTGCTGAAACTGGGCGACCTGCCGACCTCCGGTCAGATCACCCTGTTCGATGGTCGTACGGGTGAACAGTTCGAACGTCCGGTAACCGTCGGTTACATGTACATGCTGAAACTGAACCACCTGGTTGATGACAAGATGCATGCGCGTTCTACCGGTTCTTACAGCCTGGTTACTCAGCAGCCGCTGGGTGGTAAGGCGCAGTTCGGTGGTCAGCGCTTCGGGGAGATGGAAGTGTGGGCGCTGGAAGCTTACGGCGCCGCCTACACCCTGCAGGAAATGCTCACCGTTAAGTCTGATGACGTGAACGGCCGTACTAAGATGTATAAGAACATCGTGGACGGCAACCATCAGATGGAACCGGGTATGCCGGAATCCTTCAACGTTCTGTTGAAAGAGATCCGCTCGCTGGGCATCAACATCGAACTGGAAGACGAGTAATTCTCGCTCAAACAGGTCACTGGTGTCGGGGTAAAACCCGACACCAGATTGTGCTAACTCCGACGGGAGCAAATCCGTGAAAGATTTATTAAAGTTTCTGAAAGCGCAGACTAAAACCGAAGAGTTTGATGCGATCAAAATTGCTCTGGCTTCGCCAGACATGATCCGTTCATGGTCTTTCGGTGAAGTTAAAAAGCCGGAAACCATCAACTACCGTACGTTCAAACCTGAGCGTGACGGCCTTTTCTGCGCCCGTATCTTTGGGCCGGTAAAAGACTACGAGTGCCTGTGCGGTAAGTACAAGCGCCTGAAACACCGTGGTGTTATTTGTGAGAAGTGCGGCGTTGAAGTGACCCAGACCAAAGTACGCCGTGAGCGTATGGGCCACATTGAGCTGGCGTCTCCGACTGCTCACATCTGGTTCCTGAAATCGCTGCCGTCCCGTATCGGTCTGCTGCTCGATATGCCGTTGCGTGATATCGAACGCGTACTGTACTTCGAATCTTATGTGGTTATCGAAGGCGGTATGACCAACCTGGAACGTCAACAGATCCTGACTGAAGAGCAGTATCTGGACGCGCTGGAAGAGTTCGGTGACGAATTCGACGCGAAGATGGGTGCGGAAGCTATCCAGGCCCTGCTGAAGAGCATGGATCTGGAGCAAGAGTGTGAAACTCTGCGCGAAGAGCTGAACGAAACCAACTCCGAAACCAAGCGTAAGAAGCTGACCAAGCGTATCAAACTGCTGGAAGCCTTCGTACAGTCTGGCAACAAGCCAGAGTGGATGATCCTGACCGTTCTGCCGGTTCTGCCGCCAGATCTGCGTCCGCTGGTTCCGCTGGATGGTGGTCGTTTCGCCACGTCAGATCTGAACGATCTGTATCGTCGCGTCATTAACCGTAACAACCGTCTGAAGCGTCTGCTGGATCTGGCTGCGCCGGACATCATCGTACGCAACGAAAAACGTATGCTGCAGGAAGCGGTTGACGCCCTGCTGGATAACGGTCGTCGCGGCCGTGCGATCACCGGTTCTAACAAGCGTCCTCTGAAATCTTTGGCCGATATGATCAAAGGTAAACAGGGTCGTTTCCGTCAGAACCTGCTCGGTAAGCGTGTTGACTACTCCGGTCGTTCTGTTATCACCGTAGGTCCATACCTGCGTCTGCACCAGTGCGGTCTGCCGAAGAAAATGGCGCTGGAGCTGTTTAAACCGTTCATCTACGGCAAGCTGGAACTGCGTGGCCTTGCCACCACCATCAAAGCCGCGAAAAAAATGGTTGAGCGCGAAGAAGCTGTCGTTTGGGATATCCTGGACGAAGTGATCCGCGAACACCCGGTACTGCTGAACCGTGCGCCGACTCTGCACCGTCTGGGTATCCAGGCCTTTGAACCGGTTCTGATCGAAGGTAAAGCTATCCAGCTGCACCCGCTGGTTTGTGCGGCATATAACGCCGACTTCGATGGTGACCAGATGGCTGTTCACGTACCGCTGACGCTGGAAGCCCAGCTTGAAGCGCGTGCGCTGATGATGTCTACCAACAACATCCTGTCTCCGGCGAACGGCGAACCTATCATCGTTCCGTCTCAGGACGTGGTATTGGGTCTGTACTACATGACCCGTGACTGTGTTAACGCCAAAGGCGAAGGCATGGTGCTGACTGGCCCGAAAGAAGCTGAGCGTATCTATCGCGCAGGTCTGGCCTCTCTGCATGCGCGCGTTAAAGTGCGTATCACTGAATATGAAAAAGATGAAAACGGCGAATTCGTTGCGCACACCAGCCTGAAAGACACGACCGTTGGTCGCGCCATTCTGTGGATGATCGTACCGAAAGGTCTGCCTTTCTCCATCGTCAACCAGGCGCTGGGCAAGAAAGCGATCTCCAAAATGCTGAACACTTGCTACCGTATTCTGGGTCTGAAACCGACCGTTATTTTTGCGGACCAGACGATGTACACCGGCTTTGCTTATGCAGCGCGTTCAGGTGCGTCCGTTGGTATTGATGACATGGTCATCCCGGAGAAAAAACACGAGATCATCTCTGAGGCGGAAGCTGAAGTTGCTGAGATCCAGGAGCAGTTCCAGTCCGGTCTGGTAACCGCTGGCGAACGCTATAACAAAGTTATCGATATCTGGGCTGCGGCGAACGATCGTGTATCCAAAGCGATGATGGATAACCTGCAAACCGAAACCGTGATTAACCGTGACGGCCAGGAAGAGCAGCAGGTTTCCTTCAACAGCATCTACATGATGGCCGACTCCGGTGCGCGTGGTTCTGCGGCACAGATTCGTCAGCTGGCCGGTATGCGTGGTCTGATGGCGAAGCCGGATGGCTCCATCATCGAAACGCCAATCACCGCGAACTTCCGTGAAGGTCTGAACGTACTCCAGTACTTCATCTCCACGCACGGTGCGCGTAAAGGTCTGGCGGATACCGCACTGAAAACCGCGAACTCCGGTTACCTGACTCGTCGTCTGGTTGACGTCGCGCAGGATCTGGTGGTGACCGAAGATGACTGTGGTACGCACGAAGGTATCCTGATGACCCCGGTTATCGAGGGTGGCGACGTGAAAGAGCCGCTGCGTGACCGCGTTCTGGGCCGTGTGACAGCAGAAGATGTGCTGAAACCGGGTACCGCGGACATTCTGGTTCCACGCAACACGCTGCTGCACGAACAGTGGTGTGACCTGCTGGAAGCAAACTCCGTTGACGCCGTTAAAGTGCGTTCCGTTGTATCCTGCGACACCGACTTTGGTGTATGTGCGCACTGCTATGGTCGTGACCTGGCGCGTGGCCACATCATCAACAAAGGTGAAGCTATCGGCGTTATCGCGGCACAGTCCATCGGTGAACCGGGTACACAGCTGACGATGCGTACGTTCCACATCGGTGGTGCGGCATCGCGTGCGGCTGCTGAATCCAGCATTCAGGTGAAAAACAAAGGTAGCATCAAGCTCAGCAACGTGAAGTCGGTTGTGAACTCCAGCGGTAAACTGGTTATCACTTCCCGTAACACCGAACTGAAGCTGATCGACGAATTCGGTCGTACCAAAGAGAGCTATAAAGTGCCTTATGGCGCTGTCATGGCGAAAGGTGATGGCGAGCAGGTTGCCGGCGGCGAAACCGTGGCAAACTGGGACCCGCACACCATGCCGGTTATCACCGAAGTGAGTGGTTTCATCCGCTTCACTGACATGATCGACGGTCAGACCATTACGCGTCAGACCGACGAGCTGACCGGTTTGTCTTCGCTGGTGGTTCTGGATTCGGCTGAACGTACTACTGGTGGTAAGGATCTGCGTCCGGCGCTGAAAATCGTTGATGCTCAGGGTAATGACGTTCTGATCCCGGGTACCGATATGCCTGCGCAGTACTTCCTGCCGGGTAAAGCGATTGTACAGCTGGAAGATGGCGTACAGATCAGTTCTGGTGACACCCTGGCGCGTATTCCGCAGGAATCCGGCGGTACCAAGGATATCACCGGTGGTCTGCCGCGCGTTGCGGACCTGTTCGAAGCGCGTCGTCCGAAAGAGCCGGCAATCCTTGCTGAAATCGCAGGTATCGTTTCCTTCGGTAAAGAAACCAAAGGCAAACGTCGTCTGGTGATTACGCCGGTTGATGGTAGTGACCCGTACGAAGAGATGATTCCGAAATGGCGTCAGCTCAACGTGTTCGAAGGGGAACGTGTAGAACGTGGTGATGTGATTTCCGATGGTCCGGAAGCGCCGCACGACATTCTGCGTCTGCGTGGCGTTCATGCTGTGACGCGTTACATCGTTAACGAAGTCCAGGATGTATACCGTCTGCAGGGCGTTAAGATTAACGATAAACACATCGAAGTTATCGTTCGTCAGATGCTGCGTAAAGCGACCATCGAAAGCGCCGGTAGTTCCGACTTCCTGGAAGGCGAACAGGTTGAATACTCTCGCGTCAAGATCGCTAATCGCGAGCTGGAAGCGAACGGCAAAGTGGGGGCTACCTTCTCCCGCGATCTGCTGGGTATCACCAAAGCGTCTCTGGCAACCGAATCGTTCATCTCTGCCGCATCGTTCCAGGAGACCACGCGTGTCCTGACCGAAGCAGCCGTTGCGGGTAAACGCGACGAACTGCGCGGCCTGAAAGAGAACGTTATCGTGGGTCGTCTGATTCCGGCCGGTACCGGTTATGCGTACCATCAGGATCGTATGCGCCGTCGCGCCGCGGGCGAGCAGCCAGCAACACCGCAGGTGACTGCAGAAGACGCATCTGCCAGCCTGGCAGAGCTGCTGAACGCAGGCCTTGGCGGTTCTGATAACGAGTAATCGTTAAATGGTGGAGGGGTATTTATCCCTCCACCAGCTTCATGCTGGATACCGAATCCCGGGTCGCTTGTCTACAAGGAAAGAAAATGCCAGCGATTATTTCATTAATCTATTTAATGTTTAGTCTTTTGGTATTTACAAAAAAGATAACCATTTCAAACGTTCTGTCCGCTTTTTTATTGTTTCTATCGTTATATATACTTCACCATAAATCATTACTTATATTTATTTATTGTCTTATTATTATTGTCGCCACCGTTATTCTTCATCGAGTCAAAATCAGCGCAGATAAAAAAGCCGTATTTTATTTTTCAATGCCATGCTGGCTCTTGATTTTATCTGTAATTATAAATTTAATGAATAAATAAATTATTTTTTATGACTCTTGTTTCTCGTATTATTGGTGAAAACTCACTATCACTGGTTATATGAATAAATTGTCCAGTTTTTGCATTATATTTTGCCATCGCGCAGGGAAGACTATTACCGCCGTTAGCCATAACAAATTTTGCTTTTGTATTACGATAAAGATTGACGCCAGGAATGGGGTCCTGACCGAATGTATAAGGCGTTGGGACACTTACATTATGTTTGTTTGAGAACCACTTCGCTAAAATCTCGTCAACGCCATCAACTGGCGTAATAAAAGTAGAGAATCCACAATACTCAAAATTGAATTTTTTACCATTGGGTTTGTTTTTTTCTGTAACATTAAATCCAAATGTGACTTTAAATTTATCCCATAAATCTAAGTTATTAAAGTCTATTGGCTCGCCATTATAAAATGCCTGCTGTTCATACATTAAATGATAAACCTGTTTTATTGGTTGTTTACGCGGGGAATTTTAAATCATTAAATGAAGCATTTAATTCCATTAAGGTCTTTGTTTGCCCTTATTACAGGAATTATAAATATGATGCCATTTCTGGAATAAAAATAAAGTTAACAAGTTATTTATTTAATTGCTCACTAGTAGGATATTTATGTATCCACCGGTTAATGCTTAGTTTAGCATCTTTTAGCTGACAGCGATTGCAACGCTAAAAAACATGTGCTAATAATCATCATGTAAAATATGTAATGAAGTAAGCATGGAGCATTTAATTGTTATGATTCCACCATTAAATAGATATGTTCCCGCGCTTTCAAAAAATGAATTGGTTAAAACTGTTACCAACAGGGACATTCAGTTTACAAGTTTTAATGGAAAAGATTATCCCTTGTGCTTTTTAGATGAGAAAACCCCTCTTCTTTTCCAGTGGTTTGAGCGGAATCCTGCTCGCTTTGGGAAAAATGATATACCTATAATTAACACAGAGAAAAACCCCTACCTTAACAATATCATTAAAGCAGCAACAATTGAAAAAGAACGTCTTATAGGTATTTTTGTAGATGGTGATTTTTTTCCGGGACAAAAGGATGCTTTTTCAAAACTTGAGTATGACTATGAAAACATAAAAATCATATATAGAAATGATATTGACTTTAGCATGTACGATAAAAAATTATCAGAAATTTATATGGAAAATATTTCTAAGCAAGAGTCCATGCCAGAAGAAAAAAGGGATTATCATTTACTGCAGCTATTGAAGAAAGAATTGAGTGATATTCAAGAGGGTAATGATTCATTAATTAAATCTTACTTACTGGATAAAGGCCATGGATGGTTTGATTTTTACAGGAATATGGCTATGTTAAAGGCTGGTCAGTTATTTTTGGAGGCGGATAAGGTTGGGCGTTATGATTTATCAACAAATAGTGGGTGTATATATCTCGATGCTGATATGATTATCACGGAAAAACTGGGGGGTATATATATTCCGGATGGAATCGCTGTTCATGTAGAAAGGATAGATGGCCGTGCTTCTATGGAAAACGGGATAATAGCTGTTGATCGCAATAACCACCCGGCTTTACTTGCTGGATTGGAAATAATGCATACTAAATTTGATGCTGATCCCTATTCTGATGGTGTATGTAATGGAATTAGAAAACATTTTAATTATTCTTTAAATGAAAATTATAATTCTTTTTGCGATTTTATTGAGTTTAAGCATGATAACATTATAATGAATACCAGTCAGTTTACGCAAAGTTCATGGGCGAGGCATGTGTCGTAGTGGAAATGGCAATAATCATGCTATTGAATACATAAAATATTGGCATAAACTATCAAGTTTCGGCGAAAAAATATTTGATGCTCAGTTTTCTCTACTACAACGCCACTTTAAAATCGCAGTGCTGTTCAGAACGGAGATATACGGCATTCCTTGTGAAATATGGGAGTAAGAAGAGCTTAAATAATTTAATTGGTTATTAAATAACAATTTTATTTATACAGATATCTGTCAGATTACATCTGGCTTAAATTTTCCTCAGCCCAGATGCGTTTTCCATCAAGTAACGTTCCCATCGGCGTTCGGCCGCAACACATTTTTCCCTGATGGGTTCGCCCCCTGATTCCCGTTGTTCTGGGGCATCATTTTATGGACAAAAACGATCAGCAGACACGGTTGGAAGAGGGCCGCCAGAGAAATTACAGTCAGGAACGCTGCCCAAAAACTTCAAGTTCACCGCTATTTCGATAATCCAGTGGCCAGCCCTCGGTCGTCAATTACTGATGAAGGGGAGAAGGCTGGGCAAAAATGAGGAAGGGATACTTTGCCCTGGTCAGCTTCCGTTGCTGACGATGACAAAATAAAAAAACGGGAGGTCGATAACAATCTCCCGTTTTTCACATTACGTACTCGCTTGTGAAATACTAATGCGTTTACATACGGGTTCACCGCATTTGCGAAGTGCGCCCCAGCCAACTGTCCCAGTCTTTCCACACGGGCTGTAACCCTTGCGCGCTTAACGCGCTTGCTACGGTTTCAGGCCGACGGGCATCGTGGGGAGAAAACTGCTCAAGTTCCGGATGATCGTCAGCATACCCACCGGGCTGGGTTTTCGAGAAGGCGCTAACGTTGTTGATTGCCAGAGGAATCACATGGTCTCGAAACCACGGCGATTCGCGGGTGGAGAGTGATAATTCAATTTCCGGCGCCAATAACCGGAAAGCGCAAATCGTTTGCACCAGTTGCTTTTCATCCATCACAGATGCGGGTTCCACACCGCCAGTACACGGACGCAGACGCGGGAAGGAAACAGAATAGCGACTCTGCCAGTAGTGTTTCTGCATCCACAACAGATGCTCCGCCACCATATAGCAATCCACCCGCCAGTTGTCCGACAGACCAATTAGCGCGCCAAGACCGATTTTGTCGATACCTGCCCGGCCTAACCGATCCGGCGTTTCCAGCCGCCAGAAAAAGTCCTGTTTCTTTCCCTTCAGGTGATGCTGTGCATAGATTGCCTCATGGTAAGTTTCCTGATAAACCATCACGCCATCGATCCCCAGCGTTTTGAGCTCCGCATAGTTTTCTTGCGACAAGGGCTGGACTTCCATCTGTAATGATGAAAATTGACGGCGGATAGCCGGTAAATGACGACGAAAATAGTCCATGCCTACTTTGGCCTGATGTTCGCCAGTCACCAGCAACAGATGCTCAAAGCCCAGTTTACGGATAGCATCGCACTCCCTTTGAATATCCACCTCATCCAGCGTTTTACGCTTAATGCGGTTGCTCATCGAGAAACCGCAGTAGGTACAGTCGTTGGCGCACAGGTTCGAGAGATAAAGCGGCACATAGAAACTGACGGTGTTGCCAAAGCGCTGGCGGGTAAGTTTTTGCGCGCGCTGCGCCATCGGTTCCAGATAATCGGCGGCGGCGGGGGAGAGCAGCACCATCAAATCGTCCCGGCTAAGATGCGCTGCGTTCAGCGCGCGCTCCACGTCGGCGGCGGTTTTACCGTTGATACGCAGGCGAATATCGTCCCACTCCAGTTGCCGCCATCGGTCGGTGAAGGTTTTCATGCTAACGCCTCCAGAAACCCGGTGAGCGGGCTGGTGGCGCTGGCCTGCGAACTTTTGCTTCCTGGCACAGCCTGGCGCGCCAGTACTCCCGCTTCTACAGCCAGGCGGAAAGCGGTTGCCATCATCACCGGGTCATCCGCCACGGCAATTGCGGTGTTGACCAGTACCGCATCTGCGCCCATTTCCAGCGCCTGCGTCGCGTGGCTGGGGACGCCGATCCCGGCGTCGACCACCACCGGTACGGTGGACTGCTGGATAATAATCTCCAGCATCGCTTTGGTTTCCAGCCCCTGATTCGAACCGATAGGCGCGCCAAGCGGCATCACCGCCGCGCAGCCGACCTCTTCCAGCCGCTTGCACAACACCGGATCCGCGCCGCAGTAGGGCAGCACCACAAAACCCTGCTTCACCAGCGCCTCGGCGGCTTTTAGCGTTTCAATCGGGTCCGGCAATAGCCAGCGGGCGTCCGGGTGGATTTCTAATTTCAGCCAGTGGGTACCCAGCGCTTCACGCGCCAGTTGGGCGGCGAAAATCGCCTCTTCGGCAGTTTTCGCCCCTGAAGTATTGGGCAGCAGCGTGACGCCCGCTTCAATGAGCGGCATGAGGATAGCGTCGTTGTGCTGACGTAAATCCACGCGCTTCATCGCCAGCGTCACCAACTGGCTGCCGGAGGCGCGAATCGCCTCGACCATCAGCTGCGACGAAGCAAATTTTCCGGTGCCGGTGAACAGATGTGAATTAAACGTTTTGTCGGCAATACGTAACATCTCAACCTCCTGCTATAACGTGAAAAAGCAGGATCTGGTCGCCTTCCTGCACGATATGTTGCCGCCATTGCTCGCGTGGCAGGATCTGCTGATTGAGCGCCAGCGCCGCGCCCGGTTTAAGCTGATTAAGCGCAGCAAGCAGCTCATTGACGGTTTGCCCTGCGGCGCACTGCATCGGTTCATCATTGAACTGAATCTGCATGTTGCCCTCCGCAGACCGGACAGCCGCTGGCACGACGCAGCGCCAGGCTGCGCCACTGGCTGGTTTTACCGTCAAACAGGCGTAGCTCGCCACTCGGCGTTTCCATTCCGCTGAGTAATTTGATTGCCTCCAGCGCCTGCAAAGTGCCCATCACGCCAACAACCGGTCCGACGATACCGGCGGTACGGCAGTTGCGTTCAGGCTCGACATCGTCCGGCCACAGGCAGCGGTAACAGCCTTGTTCCCACGGTGGTGTGAGGACCATTAGCTGGCCGCCAAAGCCGACGGCGCTGGCGGAAATTAACGGAGTGTTGAGCGCCACGCAGGCGGCGTTAATTTCCTGGCGCGTGGCCATGTTGTCGGTACAGTCGAGCACTACGTCGGCACGCGCGACCGCATGTCGGAGCGCCTCGCCTTGCAGCCGCTGTTGGAGCGACACCAGTTCGATATCCGGGTTGAGCCGTGTCAGGCGCTGCCGGGCAACCTGAGATTTTGAACCTGCGATATCATCGGTGGTAAATAGAATCTGGCGCTGCAAATTGCTCAGATGAATGTCGTCATCGTCTACCAGCGTCAGTTTGCCGATGCCTGCTCCCGTCAGATACAGCGCGGCGGGTGAACCCAACCCGCCTAAACCCACGATCAGGACATGACTCGCGAGCAACTTTTGCTGGCCTTCAATGGCGATATCGCCGAGCAGGATTTGCCGGCTGTAGCGCATAAAGTCACGGTCATTCATCGCCGACTCCTGCGATTGCAAGTAACTGTTGCGTAGCGGCGCGCCAGTCGGCGGCCTGGGTGATGGCGCTGACCACGGCAATACTGCCGACGCCGGTCGCCAGCACCGCCGGAGCGCGTTCAAGGCTGATGCCGCCAATCGCCACGGTGGGGTAATCCGCCAGACGTTCAATATGCCGCGCCAACTGCGCCAGCCCCTGCGGGGCGGAAGGCATCTGCTTGGTTTGCGTCGGGAAGACGTGGCCGAGTGCGATATAAGAAGGCTTAGCGGCGAGCGCGATGTCTATCTCCATATCATCGTGAGTGGATACGCCCAGGCGTAGCCCCGCCGCCTGAATCGCCTCCAGGTCGGTGGTTTCAAGGTCTTCCTGGCCCAGATGCACGCCGTAAGCGCGGTGCTTAATTGCCAGACGCCAGTAATCGTTGATGAACAGCCGGGCGTCATAACGACGCCCCAGTGCGATGGCGGCGATAATGTCCGCTTCCACCTCTTCATCGCGTTTATCTTTGATACGCAACTGGATCGTGCGCACGCCCGCCTCCAGTAGACGCTCAATCCATGCCACGCTGTCCACCACCGGGTAAAGTCCGAGACGGAACGGCACGGTCGGGAAATCAGGCTGGTACATCAGGCCTCCTCCCGCTTGAGATAAATTTCGCCGCCTTTGGCGCGGAAGTTTTCCGACATATCCGCCATGCCGACTTCAATGGCTTGTGCGGCGGCGTAATCACGAACTTCCTGGCTGATTTTCATTGAGCAGAATTTCGGCCCGCACATCGAGCAAAAGTGCGCCACTTTGCCGGACTCTTGCGGCAGGGTTTCATCGTGCCAGGCGCGGGCGGTGAACGGGTCGAGCGCGAGGTTAAACTGGTCTTCCCAGCGGAATTCAAAGCGCGCTTTCGACATCGCGTTATCGCGAATCTGCGCGCCCGGATGCCCTTTGGCTAAGTCAGCGGCGTGGGCGGCGATCTTGTAGGTGATCAGCCCCTGCTTCACATCTTCTTTGTTTGGCAGGCCGAGATGCTCTTTCGGCGTGACGTAACACAGCATCGCACAGCCGAACCAGCCGATCATCGCCGCGCCAATGCCGGAGGTGAAGTGGTCATAGCCCGGCGCGATATCGGTAGTCAGCGGCCCTAAGGTGTAGAACGGCGCTTCATGGCAGTGCTCCAGCTCTTCGGTCATGTTGCGCTGAATCATATGCATCGGCACGTGGCCCGGGCCTTCAATCATCACCTGCACGTCGTATTCCCAGGCGATTTTGGTCAGCTCGCCCAGCGTATGCAGCTCGGAGAACTGCGCTTCGTCGTTGGCGTCCTGAATCGATCCCGGTCGCAGGCCGTCGCCCAGCGACAGGGAAACGTCGTAGGCGGCGCAGATTTCACAAATCTCGCGGAAATGTTCGAACAGGAAGTTCTCTTTGTGATGCGAGAGGCACCACTTCGCCATGATTGAACCGCCGCGCGAGACAATGCCGGTCAGGCGCTTGGCGGTCATCGGCACGTAACGCAGCAGCACGCCCGCGTGAATAGTGAAATAGTCGACGCCCTGTTCGGCCTGCTCCAGCAGCGTGTCGCGGAAGGCTTCCCAGGTAAGATCCTCGGCGATCCCGTTGACCTTTTCCAGCGCCTGGTAGATCGGCACCGTGCCGATTGGTACTGGGCTATTACGCAGGATCCACTCACGGGTTTCGTGAATATAGCGCCCGGTGGAAAGGTCCATTACCGTATCCGCCCCCCAGCGCGTCGCCCACACCAGTTTTTCCACCTCTTCTTCGATAGAGGAGGTCACCGCCGAGTTGCCGATATTGGCGTTGACCTTCACCAGGAAGTTGCGGCCAATAATCATCGGCTCCGATTCCGGGTGGTTGATGTTAGCGGGGATGATGGCGCGTCCGGCGGCGACTTCATCGCGCACGAATTCCGGGGTGATGTTCTCCGGCAGGCGCGCGCCGAAGCTTTCTCCGGGATGCTGGTGGCGCAGTACTTCACTGCGAATGCGCTCGCGGCCCATGTTTTCACGGATGGCGATGAACTCCATTTCGGGAGTGACGATCCCCTGGCGGGCATAATGAAGTTGCGTCACGCAGTGTCCGGCTTTGGCGCGTTTTGGCGTTAACAGACCGGTAAAGCGTAATGCGTCAAGTCCTTCATCTGTCAGGCGTTCGCGGGTATAGGCAGAACTGCGTTCAGAAAGCGTTTCTACATCAGCCCGTGCTTCAATCCACGGCTGGCGTAGTTTCGCCAGCCCCTGCTGGACGTTAATCGCCACATCAGGATCACCGTATGGGCCGGAGGTGTCATATACCGGAATCGCTTCATTTTCTTCATACTGCGGATGGTCTTTCGTTCCGCTGATCAATGTCGGGCTAAGTTGAATTTCGCGCATCGGTACGCGAATATCATGCTGCGAACCGGTCACGTAGATGCGTTTCGAGTTGGGAAATGCGGTGCCTTCCAGCGTATCGATAAAATGCTGGGCTTTAGCGCGCTGCTCGCGGCGGGTTAACGTTGTTGTAGACATAGCTCATTCCAAAAAATTAAGGACGTGGCTTGTCAGACGACGGATGGAGTAATGGATGTGCGCCGCCCGTAAAGGCAGCAGCATAAAGCAGAATTACTCTTGTTCCCTTCGCAGGTATTAACCTGATCAGGTTCCGCGGATCCCGAATTAACGGTCTCAGCCTTTTCCACTTCATCCTTCGCGCTGCCTCTTCTTTGGCTTCGTCCGCTCACTCCAGTCACTTACCTATGTAAGCTCCTGGAGATTCACCGACTTGCCGCCTTGACGCATCACGAACGCTTTTGTGGAAAATTAGCACTCCGACAAGATAACCGCCCCTCCGAAGAGGGGGCTGAAGTAAACTACCCGTTACTCGCGCAGAACTCAAGCGGGACGTTTGACTCTGGCGCCGTCGTGCATCGCGTCAAACACCAGCATAATCAGCTTGTCTTCCAGCACAAAGCGGGCTTCCAGCGCTTCGCCGATATCTGACAGAGCTTGTTGAAATTCGAGACAATTATCGTGATCGATGGCAGTTTCCAGGCTGGTGTCGTAATAATCCATAATGCGCTGCGTATTATCTTCCAGCAGCGGCCAGATTTTTGCCGCATGTAAAAGCTGACCGTTTCCTTCCAATTTATGGAGAATACGTTCATAAATACTGAAGTGCCCGGCGGAAAGGTAATCGACCAGGCTCTGACAAAAATTATCCAGCGCTTTTTCATTCAGCCGCATGTACGATTCTTTGCCAGGCTTAATGCCAACCAGGTTGTAGTAAGCCACGAGCAGGTGCTTACGTACATCCAGCCAGCGATCGACCAGTTTGTTGCTTCCGCCAACGCGCTCCGTCAGGTTTTCCAGCTGGTTTAGCATGATTGTCTCCGCAAGTTAGATAAAGGCTGCTCGCCATGAATGTAAAAATAATGTTAACAACATGCCAGTGAAGCAAAGGTAGTGCAAGAGCTATGGATCGTATAATTGAAAAATTAGAGAGTGGCTGGTGGATCGTCAGCCATGAACAAAAATTATGGTTGCCGTATGGGGAATTACCACACGGGCTGGCAGCAAATTTCGATCTTGTGGGGCAGCGCGCACTCCGGATAGGTGAATGGCAAGGCGAGCCCGTCTGGCTGGTGTTACAACATCGACGCCATGATATGGGCTCGGTTCGCCAGGTTATCGATCAGGATGCCGGGTTGTTCCAACTGGCGGGACGTGGCGTACAGTTGGCGGAGTTTTACCGATCGCATAAATTTTGCGGCTATTGCGGGCACCCTATGCACCCGAGTAAAACCGAATGGGCGATGCTGTGCAGCCATTGCCGCGAGCGTTACTACCCGCAAATCGCCCCCTGCATTATTGTTGCCATTCGCCGTGAGGATTCTATTCTACTTGCCCGGCATGTTCGCCACCGCAACGGCGTGCATACGGTACTGGCCGGGTTTGTTGAAGTCGGCGAAACCTTAGAACAGGCGGTCGCGCGAGAGGTAATGGAGGAGAGCGGCATTAAGGTGAAAAATCTGCGCTATGTGACTTCCCAGCCGTGGCCTTTCCCGCAGTCGCTGATGACCGCTTTCATGGCGGAGTACGACAGCGGCGATATCGTCATCGACCCGAAAGAGCTGTTGGAAGCAAATTGGTACCGTTATGACGATCTGCCGCTACTGCCGCCGCCGGGCACCGTCGCGCGCCGTTTGATCGAAGATACGGTGGCAATGTGTCGGGCTGAATATGATTGACATGTTACACTGGGCGCATCAACGCTAAAGGAATGTAAAAATGACCGAACTCAAAAACGATCGTTATCTACGTGCGCTGCTGCGCCAGCCCGTTGATGTTACGCCAGTGTGGATGATGCGCCAGGCGGGCCGTTATCTACCGGAGTACAAAGCCACTCGCGCTCAGGCGGGCGATTTTATGTCGCTGTGCAAAAATGCCGAACTGGCCTGCGAGGTCACTTTACAGCCGCTGCGCCGTTATCCGCTTGATGCGGCGATCCTTTTCTCGGATATCCTGACGATTCCGGACGCGATGGGCCTGGGGCTCTATTTTGAAGCCGGGGAAGGCCCGCGCTTTACGGCTCCTGTCACCTGCAAAGCCGATGTCGATAAGCTGCCCATTCCCGATCCGGAAGATGAACTGGGTTATGTGATGAATGCAGTGCGTACGATTCGCCGCGAACTAAAAGGCGAGGTTCCGCTGATCGGCTTCTCCGGTAGCCCGTGGACGCTGGCGACTTACATGGTGGAAGGCGGCAGTAGCAAAGCCTTCACGGTGATTAAAAAGATGATGTACGCTGACCCGCAGGCGTTGCATCTGCTGCTGGATAAGTTGGCGAAAAGCGTCACGCTGTACCTCAACGCGCAAATCAAAGCGGGCGCGCAGTCGGTGATGATTTTCGACACTTGGGGCGGCGTGCTGACTGGCCGCGATTACCAGCAGTTCTCCCTCTACTACATGCATAAAATCGTCGATGGCCTGCTGCGTGAAAACGACGGTCGCCGCGTGCCGGTAACGCTGTTCACTAAAGGTGGCGGTCAGTGGCTGGAGGCGATGGCGGAAACCGGCTGCGACGCGCTGGGTCTCGACTGGACGACAGATATCGCCGATGCGCGCCGTCGCGTTGGCCATAAAGTGGCGTTGCAGGGCAATATGGACCCCTCGATGCTGTATGCGCCGCCGGCACGGATCGAAGACGAGGTAGCGACTATACTTGCTGGTTTCGGTCAGGGAGAAGGGCACGTCTTTAACCTTGGACATGGCATCCATCAGGATGTGCCGCCAGAACATGCTGGCGCATTTGTGGAGGCAGTGCACCGACTTTCTGCGCAGTATCACAGCTAAGGAGTTAGTATGGATCTCGCGTCGCTACGCGCTCAACAGATAGAACTTGCTTCATCGGTTTGCCGCGAAGATCGGTTGGACAAAGATCCGCCAGCGTTTATCGGCGGGGCGGACGTCGGTTTTGAGCAGGGCGGCGAGGTGACGCGGGCGGCGATGGTATTGCTGAAATATCCGTCGCTTGAACTGGTAGAGTACAAGGTGGCGCGTATTGCCACCACTATGCCGTATATCCCCGGCTTTCTCTCTTTTCGTGAATATCCTGCGCTGCTGGCGGCGTGGGAACAGCTCTCGCAAAAGCCCGATTTGCTGTTTGTGGACGGTCACGGTATTTCGCATCCGCGTCGGCTTGGCGTCGCCAGTCATTTTGGACTGTTGGTGGACGTGCCAACCATCGGTGTAGCGAAAAAACGGCTATGCGGTAAATTTGAACCACTTTCCACCGAACCTGGCGCACTTAGCCCCTTAATGGATAAAGGCGAGCAACTGGCGTGGGTATGGCGCAGCAAGGCGCGCTGTAATCCGCTGTTTATCGCGACGGGGCACCGGGTCAGTACTGACAGCGCGCTGGCGTGGGTACAGCGTTGTATGAAAGGGTATCGCCTGCCGGAGCCGACGCGCTGGGCGGATGCCGTCGCTTCCGGGCGTCCGGCGTTTATTCGTTGGCAAGAAATTCAGCGCTGATTCAGGTAAACTGCCGCTAATTTCCGATTCGAGATTCCATCATGTTACAAAACCCGATTCATTTGCGTCTGGAGCGGCTGGAAAGCTGGCAGCACGTTACCTTTATGGCCTGCTTGTGCGAGCGCATGTACCCGAACTACGCCATGTTTTGCAAGCAGACGGGATTCGGCGACGGACAGATCTACCGTCGCATTCTGGATCTGATCTGGGAAACCCTGACGGTGAAAGATGCAAAGGTCAATTTCGATAGCCAACTGGAGAAGTTTGAAGAGGCAATTCCGGCAGCCGACGACTATGATCTGTACGGCGTTTATCCGGCGATTGATGCCTGTGTCGCATTAAGCGAATTAATGCATTCTCGTCTTAGCGGCGAAACGCTGGAACACGCTATTGAGGTTAGTAAGACTTCTATTACTACGGTGGCGATGTTGGAAATGACTCAGGCTGGTCGGGAAATGACCGATGAGGAGCTCAAAACGAACCCTGCCGTTGAACAGGAATGGGATATTCAGTGGGAAATATTCCGACTTTTAGCCGACTGCGAAGAACGCGATATTGAACTGATAAAAGGGCTCAGGGCAGACCTGCGCGAGGCTGGTGAGAGCAATATCGGTATAAATTTTCAGCAATGACACCAGAAAACGTGATTTAACGTCTGATTTGTCGTGCCATAAGGCTTCCCTTATGCCCCCCGTCTGGTCTACATTTGGGAGGCGAAAAAAAGTGGCTATCGGTGCGTGTATGCAGGAGAGTGCTTTTCTGGCATTTCCGTCGCACTCGATGCTTAGCAAGCGATAAACACATTGTAAGGATAACTTATGAACAAGACTCAACTGATTGATGTAATTGCAGACAAAGCAGAACTGTCCAAAACCCAGGCTAAAGCTGCTCTGGAATCCACTCTGGCTGCTATTACTGAGTCTCTGAAAGAAGGCGATGCTGTACAACTGGTTGGTTTCGGTACCTTCAAAGTGAACCACCGTGCTGAGCGCACTGGCCGTAACCCACAGACCGGTAAAGAAATCAAAATCGCCGCCGCTAACGTACCGGCGTTTGTTTCTGGTAAAGCGCTGAAAGACGCAGTTAAGTAAGACGCGTAGCTGTGAACAGTTTTATCGAAGGGGCTCGTCAGCCCCTTTTGTCTGTCTGGCGTCGCGCGTTTCTGTTTTCTGGCGCGCTGTTGCTGACTGCCTGCAGTCATAACGCTTCACCGCCTCCGTTTACTGCCAGCGGCTTTGCCGGCGATCACGGCGCGGTGCGTATCTGGCGTAAAGATACGAACGATGAAGTCCATCTGCTTTCTGTTTTTAGCCCGTGGCATAGCGGCAGCACGACGACCAGCGAATATCGTTGGCAGGGTGATACGCTTTCGCTTATTGAACTCAATATTTACAGCAAACCGCCAGAACATATTCGCGCGCGTTTCGACGCTCATGGCGAACTCAGTTTTATGCAGCGTGAAGTTGGGGGGCAGAAGCAGCAGCTTTCCAACGATCAGATTGCCTTGTATCGCTATCGCGCCGAACAAATCCGTCAGACCAGCGACGCCTTGCGCCTGGGGCGGGTCATACTACGCCAGGGACGCTGGCACGCCGACCATACGGTAACCACCTGTGAAGGTGAAACGCTGAAACCGGATCTGGATTCCTGGGCAATAAGCCACATTGAGCGCCGCCAGAACCGCTCATCGGTAGAGGTGAGCGTAGCATGGCTGGAGGCGCCGGAAGGATCGCAACTTTTGCTGGTGGCGAATTCAGATTTCTGTCACTGGCAGCCGCAAGCGAAAACCTTTTGATGGAATACCGAATGGCGAAGCCGCCATTCGGCAAACATGCTTTACCAGTTTCCCATACCCATATGACCGCCGCCGCGATGATAACCGCCGCCATAGCCGCCGCAACCGCCATAGCCCATTCCTGCGCCGCGTGGTATGCCAGCCTGCGCCATCGCGACATCCCGTTTCACGCGTTGCTCATCTAACTTCTGGCCTAATGACTCCATCTCTTTGGCAACCGCATTAATTTTCGCAGTATCCGGCGAACTGGCGGTCAGTAGCGCGTTATATTCATAACGTTTGGATATCAGTTGCTGGCGCAGCGCGCTGGTCTGCGTATAGTAATCATCATAAATCTTCTGCGCCGTCGCCTGCTGTTCCGTGGTCAACGGGCTACCTCCCTGTTGCCACATACCGTCATTGTTGCCCCAGTGATGTCCGGCGAAGGCGGCGCCGGAGCTCAGGGCCAAAAGAGAGAGGGCGATTAGCGCGATAGCTGATTTATTGTTCCGTTTCATTTTGCGTTCTCCTGTTGCTCATCTTATCCTCTCTCTTGCATCTTCCGTGCCAGGTAACTATTCCTTGTCGGGCAGCGAGTTAACCCGCTTCAGGCGGCAAAAAGCGAGTAAAAATGACTCGCATGACCCGCCTGGCGAGTCATTTTTACCCACCCGTATCCGAAAGGGTGTGCGACAACGCGCGGTTATGCGGAGCGCAGAATGGCATGATCTCTGCTTAAGTAAGGAAAATAAAAACGAGCCGGGGAAGCCTGTGAGTTTTATACGATTACATAAAGATGCCGCTGCAACGTGGTTGAGTCGGCTGTTACCTGCGGCGATCTTCATTCTGGTGGGGCTATTTTCCATTATGGTCATTCGCGACTATGGCCGTGAGAGCGCTGCCGCCAGGCAGACGCTGCTGGAAAAGGGAAATGTACTCATTCGCGCTCTGGAGTCCGGCACGCGAGTAGGTATGGGAATGCGGATGCATCACGCGCAGCAGCAGACATTGCTGGAAGAGATGGCGGGTCAGCCAGGCGTGTTGTGGTTCGCCGTAACGGATGCGCAGGGGGTAATCATCACTCATAGCAACCCTGGCATGGTGGGCAAATCGCTCTATTCCCCATCTGAAATGCATCAACTAAACCCCGGGCCGCAGGAGCGTTGGCGGCGTGTCGACGTTGCTGCTAACGGCGAGACGGTGCCTGCGCTGGAAATTTACCGTCAGTTCCAGCCGCTTTTCGGTATGAGAGGTCACGGTATGAGGGGGCACGGCATGGCGCGTAGCGCCAATGATGACGAACCAGCGAAACAAACTATTTTTATTGCCTTTGACGCCAGCGAGCTGGCCGCGACACAGGCAAGGGAGTGGCGTAATACGCTGATTGTTTTGTCTGCGTTAGCGGCGGTGCTGTTGGCAACGTTACTGGCGTTTTTTTGGCATCAGCGTTATCAGCGCTCGCACAGAGAACTGCTTGATGCAATGAAGCGTAAAGAAAAGCTGGTGGCGATGGGGCATCTGGCGGCGGGCGTCGCGCACGAAATTCGTAACCCGCTCTCGTCCATCAAAGGGCTGGCGAAATACTTTGCCGAGCGCACGCCAGCCGGCGGCGAGTCGCATGAACTGGCGCAGGTGATGGCCAAAGAGGCCGACCGTTTGAACCGGGTGGTAAGCGAATTGCTCGAACTGGTAAAGCCCGCGCATCTGACGCTCCAGACGGTTAACCTCAATGATATTATTACTCACTCCCTGAATCTGGTCAGCCAGGATGCCCAAAGCAGAGAGATTCAGTTGAGATTCACGGCGAATGAGACGCTTAAGCGTATTCAGGCTGACCCGGACAGGCTGACTCAGGTGCTGTTGAATTTGTACCTGAACGCTATTCATGCGATTGGCCGCCAGGGAACGATTACCGTAGAGGCAAAAGACAGTGGGACCGACCGCGTTATCATCACTGTTACCGATAGCGGGAAAGGGATCGCCCCGGATCAGTTGGAGGCGATTTTTACACCTTATTTTACGACCAAAGCTGACGGGACAGGCCTGGGGCTGGCGGTGGTGCAAAATATCATCGAACAGCATGGCGGCGCGATTAAGGTGAAAAGTATTGAGGGTAAAGGCGCGGTCTTTACTATCTGGTTGCCAGTGATAGCGAGACAACAGGATTAACAAGGGTGATACGCGGAAAAATCGATATTCTGGTTGTGGATGATGATGTAAGCCACTGCACGATTTTACAGGCTCTGCTTCGGGGTTGGGGCTATAACGTCGCTCTGGCCTACAGTGGGCATGATGCGTTGGCTCAGGTGCGTGAGAAAGTCTTTGATCTGGTACTGTGCGATGTGCGTATGGCGGAGATGGACGGTATCGCCACGCTGAAGGAGATTAAAGCGCTCAACCCCGCCATTCCGATTTTGATTATGACGGCATTCTCCAGCGTGGAAACGGCGGTAGAGGCGTTGAAAGCCGGCGCGCTCGACTATTTAATTAAACCGCTGGATTTTGACCGTCTGCAGGAGACGCTGGAAAAGGCGTTGGCGCATACGCGGGAAACGGGCGCTGAATTGCCATCGGCGTCGGCTGCGCAGTTTGGCATGATTGGCAGCAGTCCGGCGATGCAACATTTACTGAATGAAATCGCGATGGTCGCACCATCAGACGCCACGGTATTGATTCACGGAGACTCCGGCACGGGTAAAGAGCTGGTGGCGCGGGCGCTACACGCCTGTAGCGCCAGGAGCGATAGACCGCTGGTCACGCTCAACTGCGCCGCGCTTAATGAATCGCTGCTGGAGTCTGAGCTGTTCGGACACGAAAAAGGCGCGTTTACCGGCGCGGATAAACGTCGGGAGGGACGCTTTGTCGAAGCTGACGGCGGGACATTGTTTCTTGATGAAATCGGCGATATCTCGCCGTTAATGCAGGTACGTTTGCTGCGGGCGATTCAGGAGCGCGAAGTGCAACGCGTGGGAAGTAACCAGACGATATCTGTGGATGTTCGGTTAATTGCCGCTACCCACCGCGATCTGGCGGAAGAGGTGAGTGCCGGTCGCTTTCGCCAGGATCTCTATTACCGCCTGAATGTGGTGGCGATTGAAATGCCTT
Organism: Salmonella sp. NW38; assembly: GCF_051807745.1. Taxonomy (NCBI): domain Bacteria; kingdom Pseudomonadati; phylum Pseudomonadota; class Gammaproteobacteria; order Enterobacterales; family Enterobacteriaceae; genus Salmonella; species Salmonella sp. NW38. Next base: position 29,065 of record NZ_JAMMTO010000018.1, read on the forward strand.
CTTTGCGCCAGCGTCGGGAAGATATTCCGCTACTGGCAGACCATTTTCTGCGGCGTTTTGCCGAACGTAACCGCAAAGCGGTGAAGGGGTTTACGCCGCAGGCGATGGATCTGCTGATCCACTACGACTGGCCGGGCAATATCCGTGAGCTGGAAAACGCTATCGAGCGGGCGGTGGTGTTGCTAACGGGAGAATACATTTCTGAACGCGAATTGCCTCTCGCTATTGCCGCGACGCCGATAAAAACGGAATACAGTGGTGAGATCCAACCGTTGGTCGATGTGGAAAAAGAGATCATTCTGGCGGCGCTGGAAAAAACGGGCGGCAACAAAACGGAAGCCGCCCGCCAATTGGGCATTACGCGCAAAACGCTGCTGGCTAAACTCAGCCGTTAGTTTTGCTCACGCTCGATGGCGCGCCAGCCGATGTCGTTACGGCTGAAGCTGCCGTCCCAGCGGATGTCGGTCATCAGGGCGTAAGCGCGTTTCTGCGCCTCAGCCACGGTGTGACCCAGCGCGGTGGCGCACAGGACGCGTCCGCCGCTGGTTAGCACACGGTCGTCATCGGCAAGTTTGGTTCCAGCATGGAAGACCTTACCGTCAGCCACTTCTTCCAGCGGCAGACCGTGGATCTCGTCGCCGGTGTTGTAGCTGCCCGGATAACCGCCCGCAGCGATCACCACGCCTAATGAAGCGCGCTCGTCCCACTCGGAAGTTTTCTCATCCAGCTTGCCGTCACAGGCGGCGAGGCAAAGATCCACCAGATCCGACTTCATGCGCAGCATGATCGGCTGGGTTTCCGGATCGCCGAAGCGGCAGTTGAACTCGATAACTTTCGGGTTGCCCTGCTTGTCGATCATCAGACCCGCATACAGGAAGCCGGTGTACGTGTTACCTTCCGCCGCCATGCCTTTCACGGTTGGCCAGATGATGCGTTCCATGGTGCGCTGATGCACTTCATCAGTTACCACCGGCGCCGGTGAGTAGGCCCCCATACCGCCGGTGTTCGGGCCGGTATCGCCGTTGCCTACGCGTTTGTGGTCCTGACTGGTAGCCATCGGCAGCACGTGTTCGCCGTCGACCATCACGATAAAGCTCGCTTCTTCGCCGTCGAGGAACTCTTCAATCACGATGCGGTGGCCTGCATCGCCAAAGGCGTTACCTGCCAGCATGTCCTGCACGGCGGCTTCGGCTTCTTCGAGCGTCATCGCCACGATAACGCCTTTACCCGCAGCCAGACCATCGGCCTTGATGACGATCGGCGCGCCTTTCTCGCGCAGATACGCCAGGGCAGGCTCAATTTCGGTGAAATTCTGGTATTCCGCCGTCGGGATCTGGTGACGGGCGAGGAAATCTTTGGTGAACGCTTTGGAGCCTTCCAGTTGGGCGGCCCCTTCGGTTGGGCCAAAGATCTTCAGACCCGCCGCGCGGAACGCATCGACCACGCCGATCACCAGCGGCGCTTCCGGGCCGACGATGGTCAGATCAATCTTCTCGTTCTGGGCAAAGCTCAACAGCGCCGGAATATCTGTGACGCCGATAGCCACGTTCTGCAACGCGGGCTCCAGCGCGGTACCGGCGTTACCCGGTGCGACAAAAACGGTATCAACCAGCGGCGACTGTGCGGCTTTCCAGGCCAGCGCGTGTTCGCGACCGCCGTTACCAATGACTAAAACTTTCATCGTCTGCTCCCTGAATTAATGGCGGAAGTGGCGCATGTCGGTGAAGATCATCGCAATACCGTGTTCATCGGCAGCGGCAATGACTTCATCATCACGGATAGAACCGCCTGGCTGGATAACGCAGCTCACGCCGACAGCGGCGGCGGCATCAATACCATCGCGGAACGGGAAGAACGCGTCGGAAGCCATGGCTGAGCCTTTCACTTCCAGACCTTCATCAGCGGCTTTAATCCCGGCGATTTTGGCGGAGTACACGCGGCTCATCTGGCCTGCGCCTATACCGATGGTCATGTTCTCTTTGGCATACACAATAGCGTTGGACTTCACGAACTTGGCTACCTTCCAGCAGAACAGCGCGTCACGCAGCTCCTGCTCGGTCGGCTGGCGTTTGGACACCACGCGCAGTTCAGCTTCACTCACCATACCCAGATCCCTGTCCTGAACCAGCAGGCCACCGTTAACGCGTTTGAAATCCAGGCCCGGAACGCGGCTTGCCCATTGGCCGCAGGTCAGAACACGGACGTTCTGCTTGGCAGCGGTGATTTTCAGCGCTTCTTCGCTTGCGGATGGGGCGATGATCACTTCGACAAACTGACGAGAAATGATGGCCTGTGCGGTTTCCGCATCCAGCTCACGGTTAAAGGCGATAATGCCGCCGAACGCGGAGGTCGGGTCGGTTTTATAGGCGCGATCGTAAGCGTCGAGAATAGAGGTACTTACCGCCACGCCGCACGGGTTAGCGTGCTTGACGATTACGCAGGCTGGCTCGTTGAACTCTTTCACACACTCCAGCGCCGCGTCGGTATCAGCGATGTTGTTATAAGAGAGCGCTTTGCCCTGCACCTGTTGTGCGGTGGCAACGGACGCTTCTTTCACATTCTCTTCTATATAGAAGGCAGCTTGCTGGTGGCTGTTCTCGCCGTAGCGCATATCCTGCTTCTTAATGAAGTTCAGGTTCAGCGTACGCGGGAAGCGACCGGCGGCTTCTTTGCTTTCACCGTGGTAGGCCGGAACCATGCTGCCGAAGTAGTTAGCGATCATGCTGTCGTAGGCGGCGGTGTGTTCGAAGGCTTTAATCGCGAGATCGAAACGGGTGTCGAGGGTCAAAGAACCTTCGTTAGCGTCCATCTCTTTAATAATGGCGTCGTAGTCGCTGCTCTTCACCACGATGGCCACGTCTTTATGGTTCTTCGCGGCGGAGCGCACCATGGTCGGGCCGCCGATATCGATGTTCTCTACTGCATCTTCCAGCGAGCAACCAACGCGTGCAACGGTTTCGGCGAACGGATACAGGTTAACGACAACCATATCGATAGGGGCGATGTGGTGCTGTTCCATAATGGCATCGTCCTGGCCGCGACGGCCGAGGATGCCGCCGTGTACTTTTGGATGCAGGGTCTTTACGCGTCCATCCATCATTTCCGGGAAACCGGTGTAATCGGAAACTTCGGTCACCGGCAGGCCTTTTTCTGCTAACAGGCGGGCGGTGCCCCCCGTAGACAGCAGTTCCACACCGCGTGCGGAAAGAGCCTGGGCGAATTCGATGATACCGGCCTTGTCAGAAACACTGAGCAGAGCGCGGCGGACTGGACGACGTTGTTGCATGGTAAATCCCCTGGATTTGACGATTACAGAGAGCGTTAGCTGAATATTTGCGTAAAAACTCAGCTAACGCCCCTTATGGGGCATTCTCATTTTGCGGCGACATTGTAACGAAAACGTTTGCGCAACGCTCGCGAATTTTTCTTTTTAAATTCTGGCCCGGCTTTTATCCCTGAAAGATCGTTTGCAGAGTGAGAAGATCCAGGAAATGAACGCGCATTTTGTGGATAAGTCTGTGCGTAAATGGGTATAACCAGGGGTTTTGCTGGGGAATGCAGCAAACAGTCATTTTTCTGCAATTTTTCTATTGCGGTCAGCAGAGAACTCCCTATAATGCGCCTCCATCGACACGGCGGATGTGAATCACTTCACACAAACAGCCGGTCGGTTGAAGAGAAAAATCCTGAAATTCAGGGTTGACTCTGAAAGAGGAAAGCGTAAT
>NZ_JAMMTO010000019.1:0-26251 GCF_051807745.1 Salmonella sp. NW38
ATAAATTGTTAAAGAGCAGGTGCGACGCGGCTTTCAGCTCACCGTCGCGAGGTGGCGTATATTACGCTTTCCTCTTTCAGAGTCAACCCTCATTTTCAGGTTTTTCTCTTCAACCGACCGGCTGTTTGTGTGAAGTGATTCACATCCGCCGTGTCGATGGAGGCGCATTATAGGGATCCCATTTTTTTGCACAAGCGTTTTTTGGATCTTTTTTTCTGTTTGTTGATTTTTCATCCCTTTCGCTCCATTCCTGCACAAAGTGGCGATTTTTTGATGCTATCTCCCCTTGCACAACGCCATTAAAGCAACCAAAGTCTTCATGACTATTCATTTATGATGAGGTAGACATGTCTGACACATTACGTCCTTATAAGGATCTTTTTCCTGAAATCGGTCAGCGCGTGATGATCGATACCAGCAGCGTGGTTATTGGCGATGTCCGTCTGGCGGATGATGTCGGGATCTGGCCGCTTGTGGTGATTCGCGGCGATGTGAATTACGTTGCGATAGGGGCTCGTACGAACATTCAGGATGGCAGCGTTCTTCACGTAACCCACAAGTCTCCATCCAATCCACACGGCAACCCATTAATCATTGGCGAAGATGTTACCGTTGGCCATAAAGTTATGCTGCACGGCTGTACCATCGGTAACCGCGTACTGGTCGGTATGGGCTCCATTGTGCTGGATGGCGCGATAATAGAAGATGACGTAATGATTGGCGCGGGAAGCCTGGTGCCGCAGCACAAACGGCTGGAAAGCGGCTATTTATATCTTGGCAGTCCGGTAAAACAGATCCGCCCCCTGAGCGATGCTGAGAGATCGGGCCTGCAGTACTCCGCCAATAACTATGTAAAATGGAAAGACGACTATCTTTCTCAGGATAACCATATCCAACCGTGATCGTCTTCCTGCTGGGCCAGGATTAATGCTTCAGCCTCTTCTTCCAGGTCCCAGCGATACTCACGAAAAATGGCCAGCCATTGCTCCGCTGTTTCTCCACCAAAGCGATACGCCAGTACATCTTTTTTTATTGCACACGTGAGTTGCATCCCATTGACCATGGCGGGAAAGATGACAGCGCTGGCGGCAGTATCCCATTCTTCGCGGTCAGGAAATTGTATGGCCTGGTTCACGCTAATAATTCCTGCTGTAGCAGCTCAATCACTGGCTCGACCTGCGGTAATACACCGTGCCAAAGCAAAACGGCGTGTGCAGCCTGCCCCACCAGCATTCCCAGCCCATCTGCGTAACGTTTTGCGCCCTGTTGTACACACCAGGAGAGAAATGGCGTATTCCCTTTTTGATAGAACATGTCATAGCAACAGAGGGAAGGGTGAATAAGTGACGCCGGAATCGCCGGGATTTCGCCCCGTATGCCGCTGGAGGTCGCATTAATAATCAGGTCAAACTCACAACTATCCAGCTTGTCCATATCCATGGCATGAACGCTGCCGGTATGAGCAAAGATTTTCGCCAACGCTTCGGCACGCGAAGCTGTACGGTTGGTGATAGTGACCGCGCAATCCAAAGAAAGCAGAGGTAACAGCACGCCCCGGGATGCGCCGCCCGCGCCAATCAGCAAAATACGCCATCCTGGGCGGATAAAATTTAAACGTTTGAGATCGCTTAATAAACCGATACCGTCAGTATTGTCGCCAAGCAAACGACCATCTTCCAGCCGTTTTAATGTATTGACTGCTCCCGCCAGCGATGCTCGTTCCGTTAACTCATCCGATCGCGCAAACGCCTCCTCTTTAAAAGGTACTGTGATGTTTGCGCCTTTTCCCCCTGCCGCGAAAAAGGCATCAAGCGTATTAATGAAATTATTAATAGGGGCCAGCACGCGACCATAGGGGTGAACAATATCTAGCTGCTGAGCAAATTGCTGATGAATAAATGGCGATTTGCTGTGCGCAATCGGATTTCCAAAAACAGCATAGGTTTCCATCATATTACCCCTGTCGAAACAGTTCGCCCGTCAGAGCATCGCGAATTTCTGAAGGATTTAAACGCCCACCCGTTGCGCCTTCAACCACCGGAAAATCATCGCCAAATTGCGCACGCACCTCTTCAACGGTACGACATGGCGGTAATCCGCTCAGATTGGCGCTGGTGGAAACCAGCGGTTTGCCATACGCATTGCATAGCGCGACCACCAGCGGGTGGTTGGTAACACGAACGGCCAGGGAATCAAAACGTCCCGTGAGCCACCGCGGCGTTGTCGCGGGCGCAGGAAAAACAAACGTTACCGGCCCGGGCCAGCAATCAAATACCGCTTTACGCTGTGCGGCGGTAAGTATGCTGTCATCAATATAAGGTTTTAACTGCTCAAAGCTGGCGGCAATCAAAATGAGTCCCTTATCGACGGGCCGTTGTTTTAATGCCAACAGGCGCGTAACGGCTGTTTCACTATCGGGATCGCAGCCGACGCCGAAAACGGCTTCTGTTGGATAAGCGATGACATTTTCTTTATTCAGGAGATCTACCGCCGCGGCGATAGATCCTGTTGGCAGGTTATTATTCACTTGTTTATTCCACCGGAACCGGCTTTCCACATTGTTTACTGGCGCAAAAGCGCTTCACGCCCTGCGCGGTTTTCTTTTCGATGAGTAGCGGATAATGGCACTCGGGGCATTCCCCCGCAACCGGTGTGAAGTTAATGACGAACTGACATTCCGGGTAGCGATCGCAGGAATGAAAGATTTTTCCGTAACGAGAACGGCGCTGGACCAAATGTCCTTGCTGGCAGGCTGGACAGGCAATCGCCGTTTCATCCGGTTTATCAATAACCACTGTATGTTCACATTGCGGATACTGACTGCATCCGATGAACATGCCAAAGCGCCCCTGACGCAGCACCAGTACGGCGCCACACTCAGGACACAGTTGCCCCTCCAGAATTTTAACGATATGTCCGTCCGCCTGACTTTTCAGCGGACGAACGTAATCGCATTCCGGATAGCGAGAACAGCCGAGAAACGGACCATGTTTCCCGGAGCGAATTACCAGTTCGGCCCCGCACTGCGGGCAGGGCTCATTTTTACGCACCGAAAACAGTGCTGATTTAGCCATATTCACTCATGCAGCATTAACACCTATCAATGCAGCATACCTTCATTTACCTCAAAGAGTAATTCTTCCATTTGCTGATAGGCGTTTTCACAGCCCGGAATGTTGAATAACACCATCAAAATAACCCATTTCAAGTCTTCCAGGTCAAACTCTGCGGTATCCAGCGCCAGCACACGCTCAATCACCATTTCTCGTGTTTCGAGGTTTAGCACCTGAATCTGCTCAAGGAATAACAGGAACCCCCGGCAACTGGCATCAAGCCTTTCACACTCTTCAACCGTATAAATGCGCATTGAAAGAGGGTCGGAAGCAAGTTGCATGGGTTCCGCGAGGCCATCTTGATAGTCAGCGAGTTTTTCCAGCCACAGCAGCGCATTGTAGATGTCTTCGCGATCAAACCCGGCGTCGGTGAGATCACGCTCCAGTCTGTCCTGATCCACGCGCAGCCCGGCTTCGTTATGGATGTATGTTTCAAACAAATACATTAGTACGTCGAACATGGCTTGCCCTCCTTAATCGGACATAGCCGCCGGGTACAGCTGCGATCCATCCTGCTAACTCCAGTTCGAGTAGCTGAGCCACTACCGCTGGCACAGGTTGGCCGGCACGTTCAGCGACGACGTCAACAGGTGTTACCTCATCTCCTACGTTAGCCAGGAGCTCAGGAAATGGCAATGCCGCCTCATCCTGATTTAGTGAATAAAGTGAATTTTCCGCCGTAGTTGGCAACCAGTGTAAGCCGTATTGCAAATTTTCCAGAATATCCTCCGGCGTCGTCACAAGCGTAGCCCCTTGTTTAATTAACCAGTGCGTGCCTTCGCTTCCCGGACTACCGATAGGACCTGGTAATGCAAAAACGTCCCGCCCCTGTTCAAGCGCGCAGCGCGCCGTCACCAACGAACCGCTGCGCAACGCCGCCTCAATCACCAGCACGCCTTTGCTCAGTCCGCTGATAATGCGGTTTCTGCGAGGAAAATTTTGCGGTAGCGGAGGCGTTGAAAGCGGAAATTCTGAGACCACTGCGCCGCCGGTGGCAATCAAGTTTTCAGCCAGCACGGCATGTCGGCGAGGATAAATCTTTGCCAAACCATTCCCTAACACCGCTACACTTTTTCCCCCCATACTCACCGCGGCGTTGTGTGCTACGCCATCAATTCCCCGGGCAAGGCCGCTGGTGATCGTCAAACCGCTTTTCGCAAGGCTTTCGCAAAGCAGACGTCCCCAGCGTTCTCCATACCAGGAGTGGCTCCGGCTTCCTACGACGGCAAGCTGGCAGGTATGCAGACAGGCAGGATCGCCGTCAATAAAAATAGCGCCGGGATAATCGTCAATAGCACGCAGTTGGGGAGGATAAATCTCACTATCCGCACACAGAAAATGGTGCTGCGGTAGTTCAAGCCAACGTAATGTCTCATCAAGCACACCTGCTGGAAGCTGTAAAAAACGTTCAGCTTGCCGCGCGGTAAGACCAGCCTCCTGAAGGTGCGTGCGATTTATCTGAGGCTGGCGAATAAGCGAATTCGCCATGTTCAACATCGCCTCGCCATAAAGGTCGCCGACGTACATTAAACGTAACCAAATTTCGGTACGGGCCATCCTTTCCCTCCCCTGCCACAAGCAGTCTGAACAATCTTTGCGATTGGTCACTGATGCTGTCAATCAGGTGGAGATTTGTCTAGAATAGAGGTAATAATCTTTTCAACTCCTGAACACAACTCTGGATAATTATGTCAGTTTTGCAAGTGTTACATATTCCGGACGAGCGCCTTCGCAAAGTCGCAAAGCCGGTTGAAGAAGTGAATGCAGAAATTCAGCGTATCGTCGATGATATGTTCGAAACGATGTACGCCGAAGAAGGTATCGGTCTGGCTGCAACGCAGGTCGATATCCACCAGCGAATCATCGTGATTGACGTTTCGGAAAACCGCGACGAGCGCCTGGTACTCATTAACCCGGAATTGCTGGAGAAAAGTGGCGAAACGGGTATAGAAGAAGGCTGTCTGTCGATTCCGGAACAGCGCGCTTTAGTGCCGCGCGCCGAGAAAGTGAAAATCCGCGCGCTGGATCGCGACGGCAACCCGTTTGAGCTTGAAGCGGATGGTTTACTGGCAATCTGCATTCAGCATGAGATGGATCACCTGGTCGGTAAACTGTTTATCGATTATTTGTCGCCGCTGAAGCAACAACGTATTCGTCAGAAAGTAGAAAAACTCGACCGCCTGAACGCCCGGGCTTAAAGGACAAGAACCAACGTGTCAGATTCACTACGTATTATTTTTGCGGGTACACCTGACTTTGCAGCGCGTCATCTCGACGCGCTGTTAACTTCTGGACATAACGTTGTCGGCGTATTTACCCAACCCGATCGTCCAGCAGGTCGCGGCAAAAAGTTGATGCCCAGCCCGGTAAAAGTGCTGGCGGAAGAAAAAGGCCTGCCCGTTTTCCAGCCCGTGTCGCTTCGTCCTCAGGAAAACCAGCATCTGGTTGCTGACTTACATGCTGACGTCATGGTTGTCGTAGCATATGGTCTGATTCTCCCAAAGGCAGTGCTGGATATGCCCCGTCTCGGATGTATCAACGTTCACGGTTCGCTGCTTCCACGCTGGCGTGGCGCGGCGCCTATTCAGCGCTCACTCTGGGCAGGCGATGCGGAAACCGGCGTCACAATTATGCAGATGGATGTAGGGCTGGATACCGGCGACATGCTGTATAAACTTGCGTGCCCGATTACCGCAGAAGATACCAGTGGCTCACTGTATAATAAGTTGGCTGAACTTGGCCCGCAGGGGTTAATTACCACACTAAAACAACTGGCGGACGGCACAGCGACGCCTGAAGCGCAGAATGAAGCGCTGGTTACTCATGCGGAAAAGCTCAGTAAAGAAGAAGCGCGTATTGACTGGTCTCTCTCCGCAGCACAGCTGGAGCGTTGCATTCGCGCCTTTAATCCGTGGCCAATGAGCTGGCTGGAAATCGACGGCCAGCCGGTAAAAGTCTGGCAGGCGTCCGTCATTGAGGACGCCACGCAGTCGCTGCCGGGAACCATTCTGGCCGCGACGAAACAGGGCATTCAGGTTGCAACAGGCAAGGGGATATTAAATTTGCTTTCGCTTCAGCCTGCCGGCAAAAAAGCGATGAGCGCCCAGGATCTGTTAAATTCACGCCGGGAATGGTTTATTCCTGGTAACCGTCTTGCCTGACGGTCACGTCTTTATACGCCCGGTGTTACCGGGCATTTTTATTTTATACATATGAAAAAACAAAACAATTTACGTAGTCTGGCAGCACAGGCCGTTGAACAGGTCGTCGAGCAGGGACAATCATTAAGTAATGTGCTCCCGCCGCTGCAACAAAAAGTCGCCGATAAAGACAAAGCGCTACTTCAGGAGCTGTGCTTTGGCGTCCTGCGAACTCTTTCACAGCTGGAATGGCTGATCAATAAGCTGATGTCTCGTCCAATGACCGGCAAGCAGCGTACAGTGCATTACTTAATTATGGTCGGTTTTTATCAGTTGCTGTACACCCGCGTTCCTCCCCATGCGGCGCTGGCTGAAACCGTTGAAGGCGCGGTCTCCATTAAACGTCCGCAGTTGAAAGGGTTAATTAATGGCGTCCTGCGCCAGTTCCAGCGCCAGCAGGAAACGTTGCTTAATGAGTTTGCGACCAGCGATGCGCGCTTTTTACATCCCGGTTGGCTGGTAAAGCGTTTGCAAAATGCTTACCCCACACAGTGGCAACGCATTATTGATGCGAATAACCAGCGTCCGCCTATGTGGCTACGTGTAAATCGTACACACCACACCCGCGACGGTTGGCTTGGCTTACTTGAAGACGCAGGCATGAAGGGATATCCGCATCCCGATTATCCCGACGCTGTACGTCTGGAAACGCCAGCTCCGGTACATGCTTTACCCGGTTTTGCTGAGGGTTGGGTAACTGTCCAGGATGCCTCTGCGCAGGGATGTGCGGTTTTTCTCGCTCCTCAGAACGGTGAGCACATTTTAGACTTGTGCGCCGCGCCCGGCGGTAAAACCACGCATATTCTCGAAGTGGCCTCTGAAGCAGACGTGTTGGCGGTTGATATTGATGAACAACGGCTCTCCCGCGTTTACGACAACCTAAAGCGTCTTGGGATGAAAGCGACAGTTAAACAAGGGGATGGACGTTATCCCGCCCAATGGTGCGGCGAGCAGCAGTTTGACCGTATTCTGCTGGATGCGCCCTGCTCCGCAACCGGCGTCATTCGCCGTCATCCAGATATCAAATGGCTGCGTCGCGATCGCGATATCGCGGAGCTGGCGCAATTACAGGCGGAAATCCTTGATGCCGTCTGGCCGCGCCTGAAGCCCGGCGGGACGCTGGTTTACGCCACCTGCTCCGTACTACCGGAAGAAAACCGCGATCAGATCAAAGCCTTTTTGCAACGCACTCCCGATGCCACACTCAGCGAAACGGGAACACCTGATCAGCCAGGACAGCAAAATCTGCCGGGCGGCGAAGAAGGTGATGGGTTCTTTTACGCTAAGCTAATCAAGAAGTGATGAGATAACGGGCCACGACTGATGAAAATTATCATACTGGGCGCAGGGCAAGTTGGCGGAACACTGGCGGAAAACCTGGTCGGCGAAAACAACGACATCACGGTGGTTGATACCAACGGCGAACGGTTACGCAGTTTGCAAGATAAGTTCGATCTACGCGTAGTTCAGGGGCATGGTTCGCATCCCCGCGTGTTGCGCGAAGCGGGCGCTGACGATGCGGATATGCTGGTCGCTGTCACCAGTTCAGATGAAACTAATATGGTTGCCTGTCAGGTAGCCTATTCACTCTTCAACACTCCAAACCGTATCGCCCGCATTCGCTCCCCGGACTATGTTCGCGATGCGGATAAACTCTTTCATTCTGAAGCGGTTCCGATTGATCATCTGATCGCGCCGGAGCAGTTGGTTATCGATAATATTTATCGCCTGATCGAGTATCCGGGAGCATTACAGGTTGTAAACTTTGCCGAAGGGAAAGTCAGTCTGGCAGTAGTAAAAGCCTACTATGGCGGTCCACTAATAGGTAACGCGCTCTCGACAATGCGAGAGCATATGCCGCATATCGATACCCGCGTTGCCGCAATTTTCCGCCATGACAGACCAATCCGCCCTCAGGGCTCGACTATCGTGGAAGCAGGGGATGAAGTCTTCTTTATTGCGGCTTCACAGCATATCCGTGCAGTAATGAGCGAATTACAGCGTCTGGAAAAACCCTACAAGCGCATCATGCTGGTGGGCGGCGGCAATATCGGCGCCGGGCTGGCAAGGCGTCTGGAAAAAGACTATAGCGTTAAATTGATCGAACGCGATCAACAACGCGCCGCAGAACTGGCTGAGAAACTGCAAAACACGATCGTCTTTTTTGGCGACGCTTCCGATCAGGAATTGCTGGCGGAGGAGCATATTGATCAGGTCGATCTCTTTATCGCGGTCACTAACGATGATGAAGCCAATATCATGTCCGCGATGTTGGCTAAGCGGATGGGTGCCAAAAAAGTGATGGTGCTGATTCAGCGTCGAGCTTATGTCGATCTTGTGCAGGGTAGCGTTATAGATATTGCGATTTCTCCGCAGCAGGCCACCATCTCTGCATTACTGAGCCATGTGCGTAAAGCAGATATCGTCGGCGTTTCCTCACTACGTCGCGGGGTTGCCGAAGCCATCGAAGCCGTCGCGCACGGCGATGAAAGCACTTCCCGCGTGGTTGGCCGCGTCATTGACGAAATTAAACTGCCGCCAGGCACCATTATTGGCGCGGTCGTTCGCGGTAATGATGTCATGATTGCTAATGACAATTTGCGCATTGAACAAGGCGATCACGTCATTATGTTTTTGACCGATAAAAAGTTTATTACCGACGTCGAACGTCTGTTCCAGCCAAGTCCTTTCTTCCTCTAATTTAAGGGGCGCTCATTCAGCGCCCTTTTTAATTCCCTTTATTTATCAAGGTTTAATTTATTTCGCTAAACAGAAGCCGTAAATGGAAAATGCCTTAGCATTTGTTAAACTTATAACGTCAGCTGCATAGGGAGAATAAAAATGAGTTTTATTAAAGAATTTCGCGAATTCGCGATGCGCGGGAATGTTGTGGATTTGGCAGTGGGTGTCATTATTGGCGCGGCATTCGGTAAGATTGTTTCTTCACTGGTTGCCGATATCATTATGCCGCCGTTGGGATTGTTAATCGGCGGGATCGACTTTAAACAATTTGCTTTTACGTTACGCGAAGCGCAGGGAGATATTCCGGCGGTCGTCATGCATTACGGCGTGTTTATCCAGAACGTATTTGATTTTGTGATTGTGGCCTTTGCTATCTTTGTTGCCATTAAGCTTATCAACAGACTCAACCGTAAAAAAGCAGAAGAGCCGGCAGCTCCGCCAGCGCCTTCTAAAGAGGAAGTGTTATTGGGCGAAATCCGCGATCTGCTGAAAGAACAAAATAACCGTTCTTAATAAGCAGAAGGCCAGTGGTAAAAAAGTCACTTACTTTCTTGCCACTGGCCTCCCAGTTCCCTCGATTACCGTGTTTACCTTTACGCAGATAACTTCCTTTGCCTTTCTTATTTTTTTCAACGCGTTGCCTGAACAGTGGATCATGCAGTAATGCCTCAATGGCATTGTCCTTTATCTGCCCTTTCTTATGTTGATAACGACTCATAATGTCTCCCGATTGTATAAATTAACGGCGCGAGTGTAGCCCCGCCGGTTCAATAAATCAACATCCTGATTTCGCTCCACTGGCCCCCTGCTCCAGGGCTTCCAGAATGGAACAATAGACGCTACTGTGGGCCGTTCCGCAACAAGCATCATTAAGCCTTTGTAACGAACGCTGCATCGTTTGCAGTTCCGCAATCCTGGCTTCAACCTCCTGCAATCGCTCTTGCACAATACTTTTTGACTCCTGACAGGTATGGTGCTCAGGATCAATTCGGATCGATAAAAGTTCGCGGATCGAGTCGAGCGTGAAACCCAACTGTCGCGCATAACGAATAAATTTGAGACGCTGCAGATCGTTCTCGGTATACAGACGAAACCCGCCTTCAGTACGTACCTCATGATCCATCATCTGCTGTTTTTCATAGTAGCGAATGGTATCAGGCGTTACGTCTGCCAGCTTTGCCAGCTCACCAATGCGATACATACAAGCTCCGTTAATTATCGTTGATTTTATGCAGCAGTTTTTCTGCATACTCACCGTGTAAAAAGTCGGTACTCAACCCAGCCTGCCGAAGTTTTAGTTCAAGCAGCGAGAGCTGGCGACTAACCTGATGGTATCGAGGGTCATCTTCCCGGATACTGTTGAGGATATCAAGTAACTGAATAGCGTCTCTGCGCTGCTCCAGTTCAGGGGGAAGACAGCCCGCATTCTTGAGTAAGCGATAACCCGCACGAAGTTCCGCCGGCACATGAGAATCATCATCCAGAATAAGCGGCTCGCCGCGGCCAGGCAGATTATCAAACTCGCCTTTACGCTGTGCCTCGATAATATGACGCTCTGCCCACTGGTCAAGTAACCACATACGTCGCTCCAGGGATTGAACGAAAAGAATACAATTATTGTAGATATATGGGGTTCAGGAGGGTATAAAAAAACCCGCCGAAGCGGGTTTTTTTACGTTACTACAGATTACTCTGCAGCAGCTTCTGTTTTCTCTGAACGATCAACCAGCTCGATGTATGCCATCGGCGCGTTGTCGCCTGCACGGAAGCCACACTTCAGAATGCGAGTGTAACCACCGGCGCGGCTCGCGAAACGCGGGCCCAGCTCGTTAAACAGTTTTGCCACGATCTCGTTATCACGAGTACGGGCGAATGCCAGACGACGATTAGCAACGCTATCAGTCTTGGCAAGAGTAATCAGCGGCTCAACTACGCGACGCAGCTCTTTCGCTTTAGGCAGGGTCGTCTTGATGATTTCATGACGAACCAGTGAACCTGCCATGTTGCGGAACATAGCCTGGCGATGGCTGCTGTTGCGGTTCAGTTGACGACCACTCTTACGATGGCGCATGACCTTATCCTTCTCAGTAAAACCTTAACCTGTGATCCGGTTACTCGTCAGCGATGCTTGCCGGTGGCCAGTTTTCCAGGCGCATACCCAGAGACAGTCCACGGGAAGCCAGCACGTCTTTAATCTCGGTAAGAGATTTTTTACCCAGGTTAGGCGTCTTAAGAAGCTCAACCTCGGTACGCTGTACCAGATCACCGATATAGTGGATAGCTTCTGCCTTGAGGCAGTTAGCAGAGCGGACAGTCAATTCCAGATCGTCAACAGGGCGCAGCAGGATCGGATCGAATTCTGGTTTCTCTTCTTTCACTTCCGGTTGACGTACATCACGTAAATCAACGAAAGCTTCCAGTTGTTCAGCCAGGATGGTTGCCGCACGACGAATCGCCTCTTCAGGATCGATTGTGCCGTTGGTTTCCATTTCGATGACCAGCTTGTCCAGGTCGGTACGCTGTTCTACACGCGCTGCTTCAACATTGTAGGCAATACGCTCTACAGGGCTGTAGCAGGCGTCGACCAGCAGACGGCCGATTGGGCGCTCATCTTCTTCCGAATGAATTCGGGTAGAAGCCGGCACATAACCACGACCGCGCTGAACTTTGATACGCATACTAATAGACGCGTTTTCATCGGTCAGGTGGCAGATCACGTGCTGCGGCTTGACGATTTCGACATCCCCATCATGGGTGATATCGGCTGCAGTCACAGGGCCAATGCCAGATTTATTCAAGGTAAGAATAACTTCATCTTTACCCTGAACTCTCACCGCCAGCCCTTTCAGGTTGAGCAGGATTTCCAGGATGTCTTCCTGAACGCCTTCTTTGGTGCTGTACTCATGTAGTACACCATCAATCTCAACCTCGGTCACCGCGCAACCCGGCATCGATGAGAGCAGAATACGGCGCAGTGCGTTACCCAGAGTATGGCCGAAGCCACGCTCTAAAGGCTCAAGGGTCACCTTGGCGTGCGTCGAACTCACTTGCTCGATATCTACCAGGCGCGGTTTTAGAAACTCTGTCACAGAACCCTGCATTGTGTCCTCTCTTTGGTACTAAGCTTTACTTGGAGTAAAGCTCGACGATCAGGTGTTCGTTAATGTCCGCAGACAGATCAGAACGCTCAGGCTTACGCTTGTACGTACCTTCCATCTTGCCAGCATCAACTTCCAGCCAGGTTGGCTTTTCACGCTGCTCAGCCAGCTCCAGAGCGGCTTTCACGCGAGACTGCTTCTTCGCTTTCTCACGAATGCTAACAACGTCATTCGGACTAACCTGATAAGAAGCGATGTTAACAACACGACCGTTTACCATAATTGCTTTATGGCTAACCAGCTGACGTGCTTCTGCACGAGTGGCGCCGAAGCCCATACGGTATACAACGTTGTCCAGACGACCTTCCAGCAGAGCCAACAAGTTTTCACCGGTGTTGCCTTTCAGACGTGCTGCTTCTTTGTAGTAGTTACGGAACTGACGCTCCAGCACACCGTAAATGCGGCGAACTTTTTGCTTTTCACGCAACTGCACACCATAGTCAGACAGACGCGGCTTGCGCGCACCGTGCTGGCCAGGAGCTTGTTCAATTTTACACTTGGTATCGATCGCGCGAACGCCAGACTTAAGGAATAAGTCGGTGCCCTCACGACGGCTCAGCTTGAGCTTAGGACCCAAATATCTTGCCATTTTCTTTCTCCAACTAACCTGGAAAACGAAGCGTTATACGCGACGTTTTTTCGGCGGACGACAACCGTTATGAGGGATCGGAGTCACATCAGTAATATTAGTGATGCGGAAACCAGCGGCGTTCAGAGCACGAATAGTAGATTCGCGGCCTGGACCCGGACCTTTAACCATAACTTCCAGATTCTTGATACCGTATTCTTTCACGGCGTCAGCGCAACGCTCTGCTGCAACCTGAGCTGCAAACGGAGTGGATTTGCGAGAACCACGGAAACCGGAACCACCGGCTGTTGCCCAACCCAGCGCATTACCCTGACGATCGGTAATAGTCACGATGGTGTTGTTGAAAGAAGCATGGATATGAGCCACGCCGTCAGAGACTTGTTTTCTTACACGTTTACGTGCGCGAACTGGTGCCTTTGCCATTATTCAATCACCCCGATTATTTCTTGATCGGTTTGCGCGGACCCTTACGGGTACGAGCGTTGGTCTTGGTACGCTGACCGCGAACCGGGAGACCACGACGATGACGCAAACCGCGATAGCAACCAAGATCCATCAGGCGCTTGATGCTCATGCTGATTTCACGGCGCAGATCACCTTCAACGACAAATTTGGCAACTTCGTCACGCAGCGTGTCGATTTGTTCTTCAGACAGCTCACTGATCTTAACATTTTCAGCGATACCCGCTGCAGCCAGGATGGCTTTAGAACGGGTCTTGCCGACACCGTAGATCGAAGTTAACGCGATCACGGCGTGTTTCTGATCAGGAATGTTAATGCCTGCTATACGGGCCACTATGCACTCCTACTATTTAATATGTACGTACCATGCTGAAAAGCCCGTTTTCAGGATACTCAAATGGAAACGTACAGACATACAAAAGATTGGCTGGCTAATCTAGCCAGCTCAACCCAACTTTGCAAGAAAAATATGCGAAAAAATCAGCCTTGGCGCTGTTTATGCTTCGGCTCGGCACTGCAAATCACACGGATGACACCATCACGCTTAACGATTTTGCAGTTACGGCATAATTTCTTGACGGAAGCACGAACTTTCATTTTTACTCTCCGTAACTTCTCAGGCGACCAATTAACGGCCGTAGCCTTTCAGGTTCGCCTTCTTCAATGCAGACTCATACTGACTGGACATCATCAGAGTTTGCACTTGAGCCATAAAGTCCATAATCACGACAACAACGATAAGCAGTGAGGTCCCACCGAAGTAGAACGGCACTTTCATTGCATCACGCATGAACTCCGGGATCAGGCAGATAAAGGTAATATACAGCGCACCAACCAGGGTCAGGCGGGTCATTACTTTATCGATATACTTCGCCGTTTGCTCTCCCGGACGAATTCCTGGTACAAATGCACCGGACTTCTTCAGGTTATCTGCTGTTTCACGCGGGTTGAAAACCAACGCCGTGTAGAAGAAACAGAAGAAGATGATTGCAGACGCATAGAGTAACACATAAAGCGGTTGCCCAGGCTGCAAATACAGCGAAATTGTTGTCAGCCAGTTCCAACCAGTACCGCCCCCGAACCATGACGCGATGGTCGCCGGGAACAGAATAATACTGGAAGCGAAGATTGCCGGGATTACCCCCGCCATATTCACTTTCAGCGGTAAATGTGTGCTCTGTGCAGCATAGACACGACGACCTTGCTGACGTTTGGCGTAGTTTACCACAATACGGCGTTGACCACGTTCAACGAATACTACAAAGAACGTCACTGCAAATACTAATACTGCAACCAACAGCAACACGAGGAAGTGCAGGTCGCCTTGACGCGCTTGCTCGATAGTATGGGCAATGGCTGGCGGGAGTCCCGCAACGATACCAGCGAAGATGATGATTGAGATACCGTTACCGATACCGCGCTCAGTAATCTGTTCGCCGAGCCACATCAGGAACATGGTTCCTGTAACCAGACTTACAACAGCGGTGAAATAGAATGCAAAGCCTGGATTCATCACCAGGCCCTGCATACCAGGCATATTCGGCAAACCGGTAGCAATACCGATCGACTGGAATATCGCCAGCACCAGAGTACCGTAACGGGTGTACTGGCTGATCTTACGACGACCAGACTCCCCTTCTTTCTTAATTTCTGCCAGCGTTGGATGAACCACCGTCAACAGCTGGATAATGATCGACGCCGAAATATACGGCATGATCCCCAGGGCAAAGATAGAAGCACGGCTGAGAGCACCACCAGAGAACATGTTAAACATTTCAATGATGGTGCCTCGCTGTTGCTCAAGCAGTTTGGCAAGTACAGCGGCATCAATACCAGGGATCGGAATAAAAGAGCCAATACGGAACACAATCAGCGCGCCGATAACAAACAGCAGTCTGCGTTTCAGCTCACCTAAGCCACCTTTGGCACTTTGAAAATCTAATCCCGGTTGTTTAGCCATCTGCTACTTATTCCTCGATTTTACCGCCAGCAGCTTCGATAGCAGCACGAGCGCCTTTAGTAACACGCAGGCCACGAACAGTTACCGGAGTAGTGACTTCGCCAGCCAGGATCACTTTCGCGAACTCGATCTGGATACCGATAATGTTTGCCGCTTTCAGCGTGTTCAGGTCTACAACGCCGCCTTCTACTTTCGCCAGGTCAGACAGACGAACTTCGGCTGTAATCGCTGCTTTGCGAGAAGTGAAGCCGAATTTCGGCAGACGACGGTACAGAGGCATCTGACCACCCTCGAAACCGCGACGTACGCCACCGCCAGAACGAGACTTCTGACCTTTGTGACCACGACCACCGGTTTTACCGAGGCCAGAACCGATACCACGACCCAGGCGTTTACCCGCCTTTTTGGAGCCTTCGGCCGGAGACAGAGTATTTAAACGCATCTCTTACTCCTCAACTTTAACCATGAAGGAAACCGCGTTGACCATACCACGAACAGCAGGAGTATCCTCGCGCTCTACGGTGTGGCCAATACGACGCAGACCCAGGCCAAGCAGCGTTGCCTTGTGTTTCGGCAGACGACCGATTGCACTGCGGGTTTGAGTAATTTTAATAGTCTTTGCCATGGTTTATTTCCCCAGAATTTCTTCAACGGATTTACCACGCTTGGCAGCGACCATTTCTGGAGAATTCATATTTTCCAGGCCATCAATAGTTGCACGAACCACGTTGATCGGGTTGGTGGAACCGTATGCTTTAGCCAGAACGTTATGAACCCCAGCAACTTCCAGAACGGCGCGCATTGCACCACCGGCGATGATACCGGTACCTTCGGAAGCTGGCTGCATGAATACACGAGACCCCGTGTGAACACCTTTAACCGGGTGCTGCAGGGTGCCGTTGTTCAGCGCGACGTTAATCATATTGCGACGGGCTTTTTCCATCGCTTTCTGGATCGCTGCTGGAACTTCACGCGCTTTACCGTAACCAAAACCTACGCGACCGTTACCATCGCCTACTACAGTCAGAGCTGTGAAGGAGAAAATACGACCACCTTTAACGGTTTTAGATACGCGGTTTACCGCGATCAGCTTTTCCTGCAGTTCGCCAGCTTGTTTTTCGATGTGAGCCATCTTACACCTCTACCTTAGAACTGAAGGCCAGCTTCACGGGCAGCATCTGCCAGTGCCTGGACACGACCATGATATTGGAACCCGGAACGGTCAAAGGACACATCTTTAATGCCTTTTTCCAGAGCGCGTTCAGCGACAGCTTTACCCACAGCTGCAGCCGCGTCTTTGTTACCGGTGTACTTCAGTTGTTCAGCGATAGCTTTTTCTACAGTAGAAGCAGCTACCAGAACTTCAGAACCGTTCGGTGCAATTACCTGTGCGTAAATATGACGCGGGGTACGATGTACCACCAGGCGAGTTGCGCCCAGCTCTTTGAGCTTGCGGCGTGCGCGGGTCGCACGACGGATACGAGCAGATTTCTTATCCATAGTGTTACCTTACTTCTTCTTAGCCTCTTTGGTACGCACGACTTCGTCGGCGTAACGAACACCCTTGCCTTTGTAAGGCTCAGGACGACGGTAGGCGCGCAGATCTGCTGCAACCTGGCCGATCACCTGCTTATCAGCGCCTTTCAGCACGATTTCAGTTTGAGTCGGACATTCAGCAGTGATACCTGCCGGCAGCTGATGGTCAACCGGGTGAGAGAAACCTAAAGACAGGTTTACTACATTCCCTTTAACCGCTGCACGATAACCTACACCAACCAGCTGCAGCTTCTTAGTGAAGCCTTCGGTAACACCGATAACCATTGAGTTCAGCAGGGCACGCGCGGTACCAGCCTGTGCCCAACCGTCTGCGTAACCATCACGCGGACCGAAGGTCAGTGCATTATCTGCATGTTTAACTTCAACAGCATCGTTGAGAGTACGAGTCAGCTCGCCGTTTTTACCTTTGATCGTAATAACCTGACCGTTGATTTTGACATCAACGCCGGCAGGAACAACGACCGGTGCTTTAGCAACACGAGACATTTTTTCCTCCGATTAGGCTACGTAGCAGATAATTTCGCCACCAAGACCAGCCTGGCGCGCTGCACGATCAGTCATAACACCTTTAGAGGTAGAAACAACTGCGATACCCAGACCGGCCATAACTTTCGGCAGCTCATCTTTACGTTTGTAGATGCGCAGGCCTGGGCGGCTGACACGCTGAATGCTTTCTACAACAGCTTTACCCTGGAAATACTTAAGAGTCAGTTCCAGTTCCGGCTTGGTGTCGCCTTCAACTTTAAAATCTTCAATAAAACCTTCTTCCTTCAGCACGTTGGCAATTGCCACTTTCAGCTTGGAGGAAGGCATGGTGACCGCAGCTTTGTTCGCGGCCTGACCGTTACGGATACGGGTCAGCATATCCGCGATCGGATCTTGCATGCTCATCTGTCTTTACTCCCGTGATTCAATTGGTGACAATTACCAGCTAGCCTTTTTCAGACCCGGAATTTCACCGCGCATAGCGGCTTCACGGACCTTAATACGGCTCAACCCGAACTTCCGCAGGAAAGCGTGCGGACGACCAGTTTGACGGCAGCGGTTACGCTGACGTGACGGGCTGGAATCACGCGGCAGAGTCTGCAGCTTAAGAACCGCATTCCAACGATCTTCGTCGGTTGCGTTCACATCAGAGATGATCGCTTTCAGTTCAGCGCGTTTCGCGAAGTATTTATCAGCTAAAGCTACGCGTTTTACTTCGCGTGCTTTCATTGATTGCTTAGCCATTTAGTAACCCTACCTTACTTGCGGAACGGGAAGTCAAAGGCAGCCAGCAGAGCACGGCCTTCTTCGTCAGATTTCGCAGTAGTGGTAATGGTAATATCCAAACCACGAACGCGGTCGACTTTATCGTAGTCGATTTCTGGGAAGATGATCTGCTCACGGACACCCATGCTGTAGTTACCACGACCGTCGAATGACTTAGCGGACAAGCCACGGAAGTCACGGATACGAGGAACAGCAATAGTGATCAGGCGCTCAAAGAACTCCCACATGCGTTCGCCACGCAGAGTTACTTTACAGCCGATCGGATAGCCCTGACGGATTTTGAAGCCTGCAACAGATTTGCGTGCTTTGGTGATCAACGGTTTTTGACCGGAGATTGCTGTCAGGTCTGCTGCTGCGTTATCCAGCAGTTTCTTGTCAGCGATCGCTTCACCAACACCCATGTTCAGGGTGATCTTCTCGACCCGAGGGACTTGCATGACAGAATTGTAGTTAAACTCAGTCATGAGTTTGTTAACTACTTCGTCTTTGTAGTAATCATGCAGTTTCGCCATCGTACTACTCCAAATTACTTGATAGTTTCGCTGTTAGACTTGAAGAAACGGACTTTTTTGCCGTCTTCGAATCTAAAGCCTACACGGTCAGCCTTGCCGGTTGCCGCATTGAAGATTGCAACGTTAGAAACCTGAATTGCAGCTTCTTTTTCAACGATGCCGCCCGGTTGGTTCAGAGCCGGAACCGGCTTCTGGTGTTTCTTAACCAGGTTGATACCTTCAACAATGACCTTGCCGGAAGACAGGACATTCTTAACTTTACCGCGTTTACCTTTATCTTTACCGGTTAACACGATAACTTCGTCATCACGACGGATTTTCGCTGCCATGATTCGCTCCTTAGAGTACTTCTGGTGCCAGAGAGATAATTTTCATGAACTTCTCGTTACGAAGTTCACGAGTTACCGGCCCAAAAATACGCGTACCGATAGGCTGCTCGCTGTTATTGTTTAAAATAACGCATGCATTACCATCGAAGCGAATGACAGAACCGTCCGGGCGACGAACACCCTTCTTGGTGCGCACCACTACCGCCTTCAGCACATCACCTTTTTTGACCTTACCACGCGGAATCGCTTCTTTGATGGTGATCTTAATGATGTCGCCTACGCCTGCGTAGCGACGGTGCGAGCCACCCAGAACCTTGATACACATTACGCGACGTGCACCGGAGTTGTCGGCGACGTTCAGCATAGTCTGTTCTTGGATCATTTTAGTGCTCCGCTAATGTCAACTACTACTGAGACCCGAAAATCAGGTCGTTAAAAAAACCCCATATCGAGGGCGCGGCATTATAACACCGCAAATCAGATATGGGTAGAAAAAATAAACGGCCCATCGCTGAGCCGTTTATTCGTTGAGAATGCGTACTGTATTACAGAACCGCTTTCTCTACAACGCGAACCAGAGTCCAGGATTTGGTCTTGGACAGCGGACGGCATTCGCGGATTTCAACCACGTCGCCGATACCGCATTCGTTGTTCTCGTCATGTACGTGCATTTTGGTCGTACGCTTGATGAATTTACCGTAGATCGGGTGTTTCACAAAACGTTCGATAGCAACAACAATGGATTTCTCCATTTTGTCGCTAACCACGCGACCTTGCAGAGTACGGATTTTATCGGTCATTACGCACCCGCCTTCTCAGTCAGTAAAGTCTTAACGCGTGCGACATCACGACGCACTTGCTTCAACAGGTGAGACTGTTGCAGCTGGCCACTTGCAGCCTGCATACGCAGGTTGAACTGCTCACGCAGCAGGTTCAGTAGCTCGGTGTTCAGCTCTTCAACGCTCTTCTCACGCAGCTCTTTTGCTTTCATTACATCACCGTCTTAGTTACAAAGGTGGTTTTAATCGGCAGTTTCGCTGCTGCCAGCTTGAATGCTTCACGGGCCAGCTCTTCCGGTACGCCGTCCATTTCATACAGGACTTTACCCGGCTGAATCAAGGCAACCCAATACTCCACGTTACCTTTACCTTTACCCATACGCACTGCCAGCGGCTTTTCAGTGATCGGTTTGTCCGGGAATACACGGATCCAGATCTTACCTTGACGCTTAACTGCACGGGTCATAGCACGACGTGCTGCTTCGATCTGACGGGCAGTCAGACGACCACGGCCAACAGCTTTCAGGCCGAAGCTGCCGAAGCTAACATCCGCGCCTGCAGCCAGACCACGGTTGCGGCCTTTGTGCATTTTACGGAATTTTGTACGCTTTGGTTGTAACATCAGCGACGCTCCTTATTTACGGCCTTTACGCTGCTGCTTTTTCGGTTGAGCAGCCGGTTTTTCCGGTTGTTCAACAGCAGCCATACCACCCAGGATCTCGCCTTTGAAGATCCACACTTTAACGCCGATTACACCATAAGTGGTGTGCGCTTCAGAGGTGTTGTAGTCGATGTCAGCACGCAGAGTGTGCAGCGGTACGCGACCTTCGCGGTACCATTCGGTACGTGCGATTTCCGCGCCGCCCAGACGGCCGCTAACTTCAACTTTGATACCTTTAGCGCCCAGACGCATGGCGTTCTGTACAGCACGCTTCATCGCACGACGGAACATAACGCGACGTTCCAGCTGAGAAGTGATGCTGTCAGCAACCAGTTTAGCGTCCAGTTCAGGTTTACGAACTTCGGCGATGTTGATCTGTGCAGGAACGCCAGCGATATCCGCTACGACCTTACGCAGTTTTTCTACGTCTTCACCTTTTTTACCGATAACGATACCCGGGCGAGCGGTGTGAATAGTCACACGGATGCTCTTAGCCGGACGCTCGATAACGATACGAGATACAGACGCTTTAGCCAGTTCCTTCGTCAGGTACTGACGTACTTTAAAATCGCTGTCCAGGTTGTCAGCGAATTCTTTGGTGTTCGCAAACCAGGTAGAGTTCCATGGTTTTACAATACCCAGGCGAATACCATTAGGATGTACTTTCTGACCCATTGCTAGTCTCCAGAGTCTCAGCGATCGGACACAACCACAGTAATGTGGCTGGTGCGCTTCAGGATGCGATCTGCACGACCTTTTGCACGCGGCATAATGCGCTTCATGCTCGGGCCTTCGTCTACGAAAATTTTCGTAACTTTCAGATCGTCAATGTCAGCGCCATCGTTGTGTTCAGCGTTAGCAATGGCAGATTCCAGAACTTTCTTGACCAGTACAGCCGCTTTCTTGTTGGTGTAGGTCAGAATATCCAGAGCCTGCGACACTTTCTTACCGCGAATCAGGTCAGCAACAAGGCGAACCTTCTGAGCAGAAGAACGAGCATGGCGATGTTTAGCGATAGTTTCCATCTCTTCCTCCTACCTTATTTCTTCTTCGCTTTTTTATCAGCAGCGTGGCCGCGATAAGTACGAGTCGGTGCGAATTCACCCAGTTTGTGACCGACCATTTCGTCGGAAACAAATACCGGAACGTGCTGACGACCATTATGGACAGCGATGGTCAAACCGATCATGTTAGGAAAGATCGTTGAACGACGGGACCAGGTGCGCAGGGGCTTCTTGTCTCCGCTTTCCACCGCTTTCTCTACCTTCTTCAGCAAGTGCAGGTCAATAAAAGGACCTTTCTTGAGAGAACGTGGCATGGCTTATCCTCTAAAATTATTTGCTACGGCGACGTACGATGAATTTATCAGTACGCTTGTTGCTGCGGGTCTTCTTACCTTTGGTCTGAACGCCCCACGGAGTTACCGGGTGCTTACCAAAGTTACGACCTTCACCACCACCATGTGGGTGGTCTACTGGGTTCATCGCAGTACCGCGAACGGTAGGACGAACGCCACGCCAGCGTGCAGCACCTGCTTTACCCAGAACGCGCAGCATATGCTCAGCATTGCCAACTTCGCCCAGGGTTGCACGGCAGTCTGCTTCGACTTTACGCATTTCACCAGAACGCAGACGCAGGGTGACATAAGCGCCATCGCGAGCAACGATCTGAACGTAAGTACCAGCGGAACGTGCCAGCTGACCGCCTTTACCTGGTTTCATTTCTACGTTATGAACGGTAGAACCAACCGGGATATTGCGCATCGGCAGGGTGTTGCCTGCTTTGATTGCAGCATCAACGCCAGACTGAATCTGGTCGCCAGCTTTCAGGCCTTTCGGGGCCAGGATGTAACGGCGTTCGCCGTCTTTGTACAGAACCAGCGCGATGTTCGCGGAACGGTTCGGATCGTACTCAAGACGTTCAACAACTGCCGGGATACCGTCTTTGTTGCGTTTGAAGTCAACAATACGATAAGCCTGTTTGTGACCACCACCGATATGACGAGTGGTGATACGGCCATTGTTGTTACGACCACCGGATTTGCTGTTTTTTTCAACCAGCGGAGCAAAAGGTTTGCCCTTGTGCAGCTCTGGGTTGACCACTTTAACGACGTGGCGACGACCCGGAGATGTCGGTTTACATTTAACAACTGCCATTGTATTACTCCTCCGACTTACTCAGCGCCGCCGACGAAGTCCAGATTCTGGCCTTCTTTCAGGGTGACGTAAGCTTTTTTCCAGTCGCTACGACGACCGATACGCTGTCCGTGACGTTTAACTTTCCCTTTAACAACCAGGGTGTTAACGACTTCGACTTCGACTTCAAACAGTTTCTGCACAGCAGCTTTGATTTCTGCTTTGGTCGCGTCTTTAGCAACTTTGAGAACGATGGTGTTAGTTTTTTCCATCGCAGTAGACGCTTTTTCAGAAACGTGCGGTGCGCGCAGCACCTTCAGCAAACGTTCTTCACGAATCATGCCAGCATCTCCTCAACTTGCTTAACAGCATCAGCAGTCATTACGACTTTGTCGAAGGCGATCAGGCTAACCGGGTCGATACCAGTCGCATCGCGTACGTCAACCTTGTGCAGGTTACGTGCGGCCAGGAACAGGTTCTCGTCCAGCTCACCGGTGATGATCAGCACATCTTCCAGAGCCATGTCTTTCAGTTTCTGTGCCAGCAGCTTAGTTTTCGGCGCTTCTACAGAGAACTTCTCGACAACGATCAGACGATCCTGACGTACCAGTTCGGACAGGATGCTTTTCAGCGCGCCGCGGTACATCTTCTTGTTAACTTTTTGACTGTGGTCCTGCGGACGAGCAGCGAAGGTCACGCCACCGGAACGCCAGATTGGGCTCTTGATAGAACCTGAACGCGCACGGCCAGTGCCTTTCTGGCGCCACGGTTTTTTACCGGAACCAGTTACTTCAGCACGAGTCTTCTGAGCACGAGTACCCTGACGAGCACCAGCTGCATAAGCAACAACAACCTGGTGAACCAGCGCTTCGTTGAAATCACGACCGAAGGTAGTTTCGGAAACAGTCAGCGCGCTCTGCGCGTCTTTCAATACTAATTCCATTGCTATCCCCTTACGCCTTCACAGCTGGTTTAACGATCAGGTCGCAACCGGTTGCACCCGGAACACCACCCTTAACCAGCAGCAGGTTGCGCTCAGCGTCAACGCGTACTACGTCAAGGCTCTGAACGGTTACGCGCTCATTACCCATCTGACCTGCCATTTTCTTGCCTTTGAACACTTTGCCCGGAGTCTGGTTCTGACCGATAGAACCCGGAACGCGGTGAGACAAGGAGTTACCGTGAGTAGCGTCCTGGGTACGGAAGTTCCAGCGCTTAACGGTACCAGCGAAACCTTTACCTTTAGAGGTACCGGTTACGTCAACTTTTTTAACGTCAGCAAACAGTTCAACGCTGATGCTCTGACCTACGGTGTATTCTTCGCCTTCAGCCAGACGGAATTCCCACAGACCACGGCCAGCTTCTACGCCAGCTTTAGCAAAGTGACCCGCTTCCGGCTTGGTGACACGGTTAGCTTTTTTAGCACCCGTAGTAACCTGAACAGCGCGGTAGCCATCGTTAGCCAGGTCTTTAACCTGAGTAACACGGTTTGCTTCAACTTCGATTACGGTTACTGGGATAGAGACGCCATCTTCAGTGAAGATGCGGGTCATACCCACTTTTTTACCGACTAAACCAATCATTGTATCAACCTCTCAATCGCTCGATGACCTGATTAACCCAGGCTGATCTGCACGTCTACACCGGCAGCCAGGTCCAGACGCATCAGAGCATCAACGGTTTTCTCGGTTGGCTCAACGATGTCAACCAGACGCTTGTGAGTGCGAATTTCGTACTGATCGCGCGCATCTTTGTTAACGTGCGGAGAGATCAGAACGGTAAAGCGCTCTTTGCGGGTCGGCAGCGGGATCGGACCGCGAACCTGCGCACCAGTGCGCTTGGCAGTCTCGACGATTTCCGCGGTTGATTGATCGATCAGACGATGATCAAACGCTTTCAGGCGGATACGGATTCTTTGGTTCTGCATGAGACCAGAGCTCCAATTATTTTATAAACGAAAATGATTACTCCTCACACCCATTACGATTGATGGGAGAGTGTAACCGTTCTTACGTAGCTCCCCGATTGGGAGCATTGTTAAATAGCCAAATCGGCTATTCGAGGTTCAAATCGAACCTGCCGTCAATTACGACAAGCCCGCGCATTATACGTAAATCTCAGCCTGACGCAAGTGTCGGATAGAAATTAAGCGCTTTATTCTTATGCGAGCATGATTCCAGATGGTACGCATGGGATGGCAACGCGCATCTTTTCTTTGGAAGGCATCAGGCAAATCTGGCGATACGTCGTTGTCGCTGTCGCATAAATCTATAAAGGTGAGCACAAGCCTTGACGAGGATTTGCTTATGTTTGTTGCCCTCCCCTTTCTCATTTTTTATGCGTCGTTCTCTTTATTACTTGGCATATACGACGCGCGTACCGGTCTGTTGCCTGACCGGTTTACCTGTCCATTACTGTGGGGTGGTCTGCTTTATCACCAGATTTGCCTGCCGGAGCGTTTACCGGATGCGCTTTGGGGTGCTATCGCCGGCTATGGCGGATTCGCGTTAATTTACTGGGGCTATCGCCTGCGTTATCAGAAAGAGGGGCTTGGATATGGCGACGTCAAGTACCTTGCAGCCTTAGGAGCGTGGCATTGTTGGGAAACACTGCCGTTACTGGTTTTCCTTGCCGCCATGTTGGCCTGTGGCGGGTTTGGCGTCGCGCTACTGGTGAGAGGTAAATCGGCATTAATAAACCCGCTACCTTTTGGGCCATGGCTGGCGGTGGCGGGTTTCATAACAGGTTGGAAAGCTTTCTTTCCAGACGGTTAATCGGTAACCTTGATTTGTGATTGCAGATAATTTTGCATACCAAGTTTGGCAATCAAATCCAGCTCAGTTTCCAGCCAGTCGATGTGACCTTCCTCGTCGGCAAGAATTTCAATCATCATATCCCGGCTGACATAATCATGAACGCTATCGGCATAGGCTATTGCCTCACGTAGATCTTTTGCGCCTTCCAGTTCGAGCCGGAGATCCGATCGTAGCATCTCTTCGACATCTTCACCGATGCCCAGCTTGCCCAGATCCTGTAGGTTCGGTATGCCTTCCAGAAATAAAATACGCTCAATATACTTATCGGCGTGTTTCATCTCATCAATGGATTCATGGTACTCAACATCATTAAGCCGGGTCAGCCCCCAGTTTTTGAACATACGGGCATGAAGAAAATACTGATTAATTGCGACAAGCTCATTTCCCAATAGTTTATTGAGATAATTTATGATTTTAACATCACCTTTCATTTTATAGTCCCTCCGCTTCCACTCTCTAGAGCGTAGATGGGGCTACAGGGATGTCAAAAAAAAGAGTGTGACTCAGGCGATCTCTTTAAATTCCGGCATTTGCGTTAACTCATCCTGCATCACTTCTCGCGCGGCGCGAATACACTTACCACATTGATTTCCCACAGGAATAAATTTACGCAACTGTTGAAATGACTGTGGATGAAATTGTCGTACAGCCTGGCGGATTTTTTTATCGCTTATACCATTACACAAACAAACGTACATGATCGCTCCCGTTCAATTTCCGCACAAAGTGTAAATGAGAATGGTTATGATTACAATAGCACAAAGCGATTTACGCCATGGGAGAAGCGTTAAAAAGGGTGAATAAATATAACAGCGGCTAAATAGCAGGCAACAAAAAGGGCGCCGAAGCGCCCTCTTCAATTCAAAACTAATTAACGAGTAATTAGCCCAGAACTTTAGCAACAACGCCCGCGCCAACGGTACGGCCGCCTTCACGGATTGCGAAACGCAGACCGTCGTCCATTGC
>NZ_JAMMTO010000020.1:0-5881 GCF_051807745.1 Salmonella sp. NW38
TATCCAGCTAATCGGCATCGGTGTACTCGGCGAGTATATCGGAAGGATTTACATTGAAACCAAAGCAAGACCTAAATATATCATTAAGAAAGTTGGTCAAATAAAATGATGGAATTTAAAAAAAATTATTTTTGGCATGTATCTGTAATCATTATTGGCCTTGCCATTGGCTTAGTGCATCACATTTATATTTATCCGAATTTTTTTCACGCAGATTCAGCAGCATATCAAGTTTTAGCTTCAGCCATAAGAGATGAAGGGGTTTTACTTCCACATGATTTTTTCTACGGCAACCAACTTATTATGCTAAAAATAAGCCCATTCATAGCCTTAGCCAACTGCATTGGTTTTTCAGGATATAAGGCTTATGCAATAGGCGGTGCAATAGCGATCTGCGTTTGGTTTTATATTTGCAATCTAATTATCTCTAAATATTGTGGTAATAAATATTTTTCTCTTTTACTATCAACTTGCTTATTCATTCCGCTTGGTATGGATGATATTGATTTTTTACTTGGTCAGGAATCGCATCTTTCGAATGTAGTACTTTCTATTATGATATGCCTACCGGTTATCATATATATTCAAGAAAGCAAAAAGAGTTTTTTGTGTATTTCTGCCCTTGCTGTTATTCTAATGACTGCAGAGCAGCCAATTAGAACTTTGATTATTATAGCACCTTTCATTTTATTCATACTGATTATATTCAGATCAAAAAATTCAGTTGTGTCAATGTTATCTATAGCTGTATCTTTTGTTATCGGCAAGATGGCAAATGATTATCTTTTAGGCAGACATTTCCCACTCAAGGTCGACTATTCTCAAGCATCGTTGTTAATATCTCCAGATAAAGCAATTGACAATCTTTTTATAATTTTAAAGTCAATCCTGGTGTACTCTTCATCCTCTAGCTTGGCTGTTGGAAGTAACGCAATAGGAATATTGACACCTTTCTACTTTATGGGCTTATTGTATATACTTTTATTTATTGCAACTATTGTATATGGCTTAAAAATATTTCTTCACATTTTGATTGATGGCAGAAAAACTAAAACTAGTATTTGTCGACTAGATCTGTTATGTGCATTGGGAGCTACAGGTTTTGTTTTAGGACTGCTACTTATATCATGCCTCAACCCAGAAGGTCGTCATATTTTCTGGGCAACTTGTATACTAAAAATTTCTGTATTTGCCACCATTTTTAAAATTTTTAAAAGTAATATAAAAAATAATACATATTCATATTCATTAACTATTGCAATGGCTATATGCATGTCAGCAATAGCACCAGTACTATATACAACAAAAGCAGAGTCTTTTAGTTACAATAAATCCAATATGAATTCAGAAATAAATAAAAAAATTATTTCAATTGTAAAGTCAACTGGAATAACATATATTTATGGAGAGGATTTTTGGAGAATGCAACTATTAAACTCGATTGATGCAGAAGTACACTCTTCTGAACTCACAGACTCTTATAATAAATTTGTAATTCCTAGAACGTGGTTGTCCAGACCAAGTTGGTACTGCATTAATGGTGAGGTTTTATATTACACAAAAGATGGCAAGGCGGATAAAATAATAGAGTCAGAATTAAAGAGTAAAAACGGAAAAATATTGTATAACGGTGCGGAAGGGAAAATATGGTTAGGACCTGTAATATGGAGCAAGCCTAAGTGGTGTAATTAACTATAATTCCGCCTCAGAGACTGTAATTTAAATTGTGTATCTGCCTGTTTTTGATATGTTCATTCCGACAACGGAGACAGGCAAATGATGGACGAAAATAAACTCAAAGCGCTGGCTGCTGAACTGGCTAAAGGCCTTAAAACCAAAGCCGATCTCAACCAGTTTTCCCGAATGCTGACGAAGCTTACTGTCGAAACTGCGCTCAATGCAGAACTGACCGACCATCCCGGGCATGAAAAAAACACGCACAATAAAGCTCAAACATCCGTACTGGCTACTCGTCAAAAACCCTGCTTTGCGGTGATGACGAGATTGAATTGAACACGCCGCGTGACCGTGGAAACACCGTCAAACCTCAGTTGATTAAGAAGAACCAGACGCGGCTCACATAGATGGACAGCCAGATTTTATCGCTATATGCCAAAGGCATGACCACGCGCAAAATCGCCGCCACCTTCAAAGAAATGTACGATGCCGATGTGTCGCTCACATTGATATCCAAAGTCACAGATGCCCTAAAAGAGCAGGCTACGGAGTGGCAAAACCGGTAACTGGATGCGCTGTATCCCATTGTTTACATGGACTGCATTGTCGTAAAAATCCGACAAAATGACAGCGTCATAAACAAAACTGTCTTCCTGGCGCTGGGTATCAACACCGAAGGCCAGAAAGCTCTGCCGGGTAGGTGGCTGACCGAAAATGAAGGCGCAACATTCTGGCTGAATGTGCTGGTGGAGCTGAAAAATCGTGGTTTTCAGGACATCCTGATTGCCTGTGTGGACGGCCTGAAAGACTTTCCGGATGCGATAAACAGCGTCTACCCGCAGACCCATATCCAGCTGTGCATCATCCATATAGTACGTAGCAGCCTGAAATACGTGTCCTGGAAAGACTACAAGGCGGTCACCAGTGGTCTGAAGACGGTTTACCGAAGAGGCGGCGCTGATGATGCTGAATGTGTTCGCGGGCGTGTGTGACGACAAATACCCGCAGATCAGCAAAAGCAGGCGTGCGCACAGGGAAAACCTGAACACATTATTCAGCTACCTGCCGGATATCCGCCAGGCGATCTACACCACAAACGCTATCGAATCACTGAACAGTGTGATCCGGGCCGAGATAAGAAATGCAAGGTATTCCCGGGAGACGACTCAGTGTGGAAGGTTATTTATCTGGCGATCAAAGATGTCTCAAAAAAGTGGAGTATGCCGATCCAGCACTGGCGGCTGGCAATGAGTCGTTTTATTATTGAGGTCGGTGACCGCTAGAGCGCTGAGGAATCCCCAGTAATGGGCGGGTAAAAAAAGACAGACATAGAGTTTTGTGATCTACTGATTTGTGTAACCAATTCAATGAGATCACCTCTATGTCTGCTCGCCAGGTATGTCAAAATTTTTTCTGCGGCGCTTTAGCTCCGTTTCACAAATATCGACAAAATGCTTTGCTGGACGCCACCATCGCACTTATCAATGGCGCATCTCTGACGCTGACCAGTATCGGACGTTATTTACCAGGTACTGCTCAGGTCAAAAATAAAATAAAACGTGTTGATCGTTTGCTCGGTAATGTGTCTCTTCATCACGATATCCCCCTGATTTTCAGAAATATTATTTCCATGCTGACGAACCGACTATCACTGTGCGTCATCGCTGTTGACTGGAGCGGGTATCCCTCTCAGGAGTATCACGTACTCCGTGCCAGCCTGATTTGCGATGGACGTTCGCTACCCTTGCTGAGCTGGATAGTTCCTTCGGAAAAACAGCAAAACGCAAAGGTACAGCAAGCTTTTCTTAATACTCTTTTCGAGGCGGTAAACCCAAAAGCAAGGGTCATCATCGTCACGGACGCAGGGTTCCAAAATGACTGGTTCCGGCACATAAAATCTCTCGGCTGGGATTTTATCGGACGCATCAGAGGCAATGTCCGGATGCGTTTGGACAGCAAGGGGGAATACTGGTTCCGGCGTCAGGAATTGCAGGCCAGTACTAAACCGGAATATCTGGGGCCGGGAATGCTTGCCCGATCAAAATATACCCGATGCGATGGTCATTTTTATTTGCCGAAAGGACGGAAAAATAAATGCTCTCGCTGTGGTATAGCCAGACCATCACAGATAAAAGATGCCCGCTCGGCGGCAAAAGAACCGTGGTTAATATTCAGTAGCACAAACAACTTTAAGCCGCGAGAAATCATGAAGTTATACAGTCGCCGAATGCAGATTGAGCAAAACTTCAGGGATGAAAAAAGTGAACGTTTTGGGTTCGGCCTGCGTGCCAGCTACAGCCGTTCGGCAGAAAGAGTGCTGGTACTGAGCCTACTGGCAACACTGAGCACAATAGTGCTGTGGCTTATCGGCTATCACGCTGAAAATCAAGGGTTACATCTTAGGTACCAGGCCAATAGCATTAAAACACGGCGTGTAATCTCGTATCTGACGTTAGCGGAGAATGTCTTACGACACTCCCCGCTAATTTTAAAACAAACGGTGCTAAGCACCGTTCTTAATCACCTCGCCAGAACCTACCAGAATATGGTGTTGGTTTATTAGCACTGATTTATGGGGATCCCTCAGCGCCAGAGCGATCACCTTTAATACAGTTGCAGTTACACAGAATTATGGACAGGCTCCTTGTTGACTACTCTATAACAATCCTTGCATCATCATAGTAAATTATATATGCGTTATCAATCTCTTTTATATGCCCCTCCCGTCCATACTGGTTTAATATTTTATCAATATCATGCTTGAACTCTGTGACGATATATCTTGATTTAAAACCGTACCATGCTTTATTGGACAGCCAGTTTAACCTAACCGCTTTGTTTTCATCAGTAAACGTGATTGGCCTTACGTCTCCGTTTTTAAACAGAGTCACGGCAGACGCAACCCAGTATGTGCCGTAACCATCACCGAGGTTATTATCACGAACAAAGTTACTAATATCTTGTACTCTCGAATTCGGTAGTTCGTATCTTCCGCTTGGGATGAAAATAAAAATCAGTATGATAGTTGAAGCAAAAGCATAGAGTCTTTGATCGGCTTGTGAATTTAGATAACGTGCAATTAGAGCGGATCCAGTAATAAAAGAGAAAACCAGATACCTTGTAGTGCCAAGGTCTACAGGCATATTACTTGCTACATATGCGGCTGGTAGCAATACTGAGGAAATGGATAATGCAGTATCAACAAACGAAGCTTTAAACCTGTTTTTAATAGCTACAACTAAAAGAGCTAACCAAAATATCATCACTGCAAATCTACTAAATATCATCACATTGCTTGCAGAAAGCTGTTTTCCGAAAATGAAGGCGTCGAAATACTGGATGATGCCAACAATGAAAAGATTGAGGTTAGATGGTATATTCTCGTAGTTAACAAATGCTGGAGGTTGAGTCCCGGGGGTGTTTAGTAGACCAAAATAATTTGCCACTAAAGCAAGAAACTTTGCTATGGCAACACCAACAATAACTGCAAATACATAGCGCCACTTGCTAAAGTCTTTGTTTATCAATACATGAACAATAAAAGTAACAACTATCGGTATAGTGATATAGTAGTTGAATATCGAGTCGCTGAATACAGATGCAGCAGTGAGAGTCGTGACGCATGCCAGTTTAATTGTTGTATGTTTATCATACCTAAGCATATTTAAGCACACCAGAGCAAATATGATAGTTCCTACATGTACACATGTCTCTAGTGTCATGGTTGACGCCATAGGAGATGAAATGATTACGCATGGAATTAGCGCTGCGATTGACCACTTCATTTTCCCATCTGTATGTGACAGAGCAAAGGCCAGCATAATAGTAATCGTGTAGAATACGGCTGGTAACACATACATCAGGTATATACTGTCACCAAAAACCCTGATTACTATCATATACCATATCGCCTCAGTGAAATAAAACGATACAGTAGAAAGAGTCCATCCTCGTAGCAGAATGTTTCCATCCGCCATATCTTTTGCTTCTAAAAATAAAGATGCTCCATCAGATGTAACTGGGTTATTGAAGGAAATATAAAGGCAAAGCGCGAAAACGCATAATGAGAAGATCAAATATAAAGCCACCGTGCTTTTATTTAACACTATTCTTCCCCTTCAAAATATATTTAGGTCTTGCTTTGGTTTCAATGTAAATTCTTCCGATATACTCGCCGAGTACACCAATGCCGATTAGCTGGATG
>NZ_JAMMTO010000021.1:0-5660 GCF_051807745.1 Salmonella sp. NW38
TGTGCGTAGTGGCGGGTCGGGGTATCGTATTCAACGTGAGAAGTGTTGATGGTGATACCACGCGCTTTTTCTTCCGGAGCGTTATCGATCTGGTCGAATGCACGAGCAGCACCGCCGTAGGTTTTAGCCAGTACGGTGGTGATTGCAGCGGTCAGGGTAGTTTTACCGTGGTCAACGTGGCCGATGGTGCCGACGTTAACGTGCGGTTTTGTACGTTCAAATTTTTCTTTAGACACGGCTATATTCCTTACTATAGCGCTCTCCCCTTCAGGAGAGAGCACGGGATTTTGGTTTTTAACCCTGCGGCTTATTTACCACGGGCTTCGATTACGGCCTGAGCAACGTTGTTCGGCGCATCATCATACTTCAGGAATTCCATAGTGTACGATGCGCGACCTTTGGTCAGAGAACGCAGCTGAGTTGCATATCCGAACATTTCAGACAGCGGTACTTCAGCGTGGATCTTAACGCCTGTAACTTCAGATTCCTGACCTTTGAGCATACCACGACGGCGGCTAAGGTCGCCGATAACGTCACCGGTATTCTCTTCAGGTGTTTCTACTTCAACCTTCATGATCGGCTCAAGCAGAACTGGTTTTGCTTTCTTAAAGCCTTCTTTAAAGGCGATAGACGCAGCCAGTTTAAACGCCAGCTCAGAGGAGTCAACGTCATGGTAAGAACCGAAGTGCAGACGCACACCGAGATCAACTACCGGATAACCCGCCAGCGGGCCAGACTTCAGCTGCTCCTGGATGCCTTTATCAACGGCCGGGATGTATTCGCCAGGAATTACACCACCTTTGATGTCGTTGATGAACTCGTAACCTTTCGGGTTAGAGCCCGGCTCCAGCGGGTACATGTCGATAACAACATGACCATACTGACCGCGACCACCAGACTGTTTCGCGTGTTTACCTTCGATGTCGGTAACTTTCGCGCGAATCGCTTCGCGGTAAGCAACCTGAGGTTTACCCACGTTAGCTTCAACGTTGAATTCACGCTTCATACGGTCAACGATGATATCCAGGTGAAGTTCACCCATACCAGCGATGATGGTCTGGTTAGATTCTTCGTCAGTCCATACGCGGAATGACGGGTCTTCTTTCGCCAGACGGCCCAGAGCCAGACCCATTTTTTCCTGGTCAGCTTTGGTTTTCGGTTCTACCGCGATGGAGATTACCGGCTCAGGGAATTCCATACGTTCCAGAATGATCGGGTTTTCCGGATCACACAGGGTGTCACCGGTAGTCACGTCTTTCAGGCCGATAGCAGCCGCGATGTCGCCCGCGCGAACTTCTTTGATCTCTTCACGTTTGTTGGCGTGCATCTGAACGATACGACCGAAACGCTCACGTGCGGTTTTCACGGAGTTCAGTACGGTATCACCAGAGTTAACCACACCGGAGTACACACGGAAGAAGGTCAGGTTACCCACAAACGGGTCGGTAGCGATTTTGAACGCCAGCGCAGAGAACGGCTCGTCGTCGCTTGCGTGACGCTCAGCCGGAGTATCTTTACCGTCGTCCAGAATACCGTTGATCGCAGGTACGTCTACCGGGGATGGCAGGTAATCAATTACCGCATCCAGCATCGCCTGAACACCTTTGTTCTTGAATGCAGAACCACAGGTTACCAGGATGATTTCGTTGTTCAGAACGCGCTGACGCAGAGCTTGTTTGATCTCTTCTTCAGTCAGTTCTTCACCACCCAGGTATTTTTCCATCAGCTCTTCAGAAGCTTCTGCGGCGGACTCGATCAGGTTCTGGTGCCATTCGTTAGCCAGGTCCTGCATGTCAGCCGGGATATCTTCGTATTCGAAGGTAACGCCCTGGTCGGCATCGTTCCAGTTGATGGCTTTCATTTTCACCAGGTCAACAACGCCGGTGAAACCTTCTTCAGCACCAATTGCCAGCTGCAGCGGAACCGGGTTCGCGCCCAGACGGGTTTTGATCTGACCAACAACTTTCAGGAAGTTCGCGCCCATGCGGTCCATTTTGTTAACGAACGCAATGCGCGGAACTTTGTATTTGTTTGCCTGACGCCATACGGTTTCAGACTGCGGCTGAACACCACCAACTGCGCAGTAAACCATTACCGCACCATCGAGAACACGCATGGAACGTTCTACTTCGATAGTGAAGTCAACGTGCCCCGGGGTGTCGATGATGTTGATGCGATGCGGTTCATACTGCTTAGCCATACCAGACCAGAATGCAGTAGTCGCTGCGGAGGTGATAGTAATACCACGCTCCTGCTCCTGCTCCATCCAGTCCATGGTAGCTGCGCCGTCATGAACTTCACCGATTTTGTGGTTTACACCGGTGTAGAACAGAATACGTTCGGTAGTAGTGGTTTTACCGGCGTCGATGTGCGCACTGATACCGATATTACGGTAGCGTGCGATGGGTGTTGTACGAGCCATTTGATTCCTCGTTGATATCTTTAGGCGTTCAGTTAAGTTATCCAAAACGGGCGACTTACCTGAAGCGCCCGCCTGGTGACTATGACTCCGAAGGGATTACCAACGGTAGTGTGCGAACGCCTTGTTGGCTTCTGCCATACGGTGAACGTCTTCACGTTTCTTAACTGCAGTACCTTTGTTTTCTGCAGCGTCAGAAAGTTCGTTCGCCAGGCGCAGAGCCATGGATTTATCACCGCGTTTACGAGCAGCTTCTACGATCCAACGCATTGCCAGAGCATTACGACGGACCGGACGGACTTCAACTGGTACCTGATAAGTAGAACCACCTACACGGCGGGATTTAACTTCTACAGTCGGGCGAACGTTTTCGAGAGCGACTTCGAAAGCTTCCAGTTCAGATTTACCAGAACGCTGAGCCAGGGTCTCCAGCGCGCTGTATACGATTGATTCTGCAGTAGATTTTTTACCATCTACCATCAGGATATTGACAAATTTAGCCAGCAGTTCTGATCCGAACTTCGGATCCGGCAGAATTTTACGCTGACCAATGACGCGACGACGTGGCATGGAAATACTCCGTTGTTAATTCAGGATTGTCCAAAACTCTACGAGTTTAGTTTGACATTAATTTAAAACGTTTGGCCTTACTTAACGGAGAACCATTAAGCCTTAGGACGCTTCACGCCGTACTTAGAACGAGCTTGCTTACGGTCTTTAACGCCGGAGCAGTCAAGCGCGCCACGAACGGTGTGGTAACGAACACCCGGGAGGTCTTTAACACGACCGCCACGGATCAGGATCACGGAGTGCTCCTGCAGGTTGTGACCTTCACCACCGATGTAGGAAGTCACTTCAAAACCGTTAGTCAGACGAACACGGCAAACTTTACGCAGTGCGGAGTTCGGTTTTTTAGGAGTGGTAGTATATACACGAGTACATACGCCACGTTTTTGCGGGCATGCTTCCAGCGCAGGCACGTTGCTTTTCGCAACTTTGCGAGCACGTGGTTTGCGTACCAGCTGGTTAACTGTTGCCATTAAATAGCTCCTGGTTTTAGCTTTTGCTTCGTAAACACGTAATAAAACGCCCTCACACAATATGAGGACGCCGAATTTTAGGGCGGTGTCGAAAAGGTGTCAAGAAATATACAACGATCCCGCCATCACCAGGCCATCTGGTTGGCATACTTAACCGTGAGTCTGACAAACTCAGTATAGTCAACCCTGACGACACTGTCTGAAATTTGACCACCCAGGCCGCGGGCGTCAATGTCTTCTTTCAAGGCATAGACCGTTATGGGGGCATCGCGCAGACTTTCAAGGAAGCGGTTACCTTCAATCGCGACGGTAACGCCATCCTGGAGCAGCAAAAGCGCATCGCCCTCTTTTAGCAGGCGCAGCAAAGCGGGAAAATCAACGCCCGAAGCGCAATGAGGTAAGGTATGCAGCATAAACGCCTCAGAATCTCAGGATGACATCATAGTTGCCAAGCTCGCGGCGTAACGCCACGGGTTCAAGCGGCGTAGCGTCTACCACAAAATTAACGTTCTCCAGACCACGCTCGCGCAGCGATGCCGCGCAGATCCAGCATTGATCAATATCGTACAAATCAAAGAGCTTGAAAGTAGCAATATAGTCACGCGCCAGAACAGCGTCTGGTTTTTGTCCTGGTAATAACTGAAAGACGCCGTCGCTGATAAAAAAGACGCCCAGCGCTTCCGTTAGCGCTGACGTCGCCAGCAGCGCATCCAGCCCTTCACGACCTGAAGCGCTACCGTGCGGCGCGGTGGAAAAGACAAATGCAATACGTTTCATTAAAACTGCACCACCCGATCGCAGGTGAGAGATGCCTCCGCCAGCGCGCCCAGGCCGCTTAGCGTAAAGCCCGGCTGAAGATTGGCGGACGGCAACCCCAGTCTGCCGGCTTCAGTTTCATCAATAATACCGCGACGAAGCGCCGCCGCGACACAGATGTTCAGAGCTACGCCATGCTGCGTATTCAATTTCTGCCAGGCGCGTACCAGATCATATTCATCGCTCGCCGGCGAGGTCAGGAGATTGGCGTTATAGACCCCTTCCCGATAGAAAAAGACGCTGGCTAACTCATGCCCCTCATTGAGCAGCGCGTGGGCGAACTGCAATGCGCTGCTGGCCTGCTGGGTGCCATATGCCGGCCCGGTGACCATAATGGCATAACGCATTATTTATCCTGCCCCTGAAAGTCGCCGCTTTTGAACTGGCGAATATAGAGGTAAACCGTGTGTTTTGAGATATTCAAACGATCGGCTACCTGGTTAATGGCGTCTTTAA
This sequence comes from Salmonella sp. NW38, assembly GCF_051807745.1. Lineage (NCBI taxonomy): Bacteria > Pseudomonadati > Pseudomonadota > Gammaproteobacteria > Enterobacterales > Enterobacteriaceae > Salmonella > Salmonella sp. NW38. The sequence goes on from NZ_JAMMTO010000021.1 coordinate 4,732, forward strand.
TATCGAAAATGCCTTTTTCGTACAGGTTAAGGACGATCTGACGATTTTTCGCATTGTTAGAGACATTACGATCGGCATTTACCTCTTCGATCGTGAACTCCAGCGTCTGGGTGACTAAATCTTCGACTGAGGAGGCAAAATTAACCGCTGAACCCACTTCCGGCGTTTCCGGCGGAATAAAGGTATTCATAATCTGTGAAAATGGCACATCAAGATTCATGTTGATGCACAGTAGACCAATGACGCGCTGCTCGCGGTTGCGAATGGCAATCGTCAACGACTTCATCAAGACACCGCTTTTCGCGCGCGTAAAATAGCATTTCGACACGCTACTGTCCGCCCCTGTCATGTCGTGCAACATGCGCAACGCCAGGTCGGTAATCGGCGAGCCAATTTTACGGCCCGTATGTTCGCCATTGGCAATACGAATGGCTGAACATTTTAGATCCTGCAAAGAGTGCAATACGATTTCACAATGGGAACCTATAAGCATCGCTAACCCGTCCACTACCGCTTCGTAGGATTTCAGAATATCGAAGTCGGTTTGCTCGAAGGGACGCTGATCCAGCAAATCAAGTTCACTGGTTTCGTTGGTTAAAAGCGACCTGGACATGAAAAAAAACACTCCTTTTCAGGAGCCTGTCGTTATGTTTTCAGGGCAGGCTCATTATTTACGCGGATGATTAAATTAATACAGTGAGGGTTCATCTTTCCAGTACTAATTTGTTCGTCTATTTCAGGCTACGTGTGCGTTGGCGGTCATTCAGCCTACGGTCTCGCCCTTAACGACCAGCGCAAGCGCCGTTATCCGCAAATCAAATTATGGTGAGTAATATATCCGGCCTGCATAAAAATAAATATCCTCCGGCATAGCCGGAGGTTTTTCAGATGCGCCTGTAAGGCTCTCTTACCAGCCGCGCCCTAACAGG
>NZ_JAMMTO010000022.1:0-5659 GCF_051807745.1 Salmonella sp. NW38
CCAGCGCAATGACGGCCCCCGGCACGTAAACGCCCCACCCGGCGCGCGCGCCGCAAACCGGGGTGTCCGCCGGCAGCGGCTCCCGGCGCAGGCGCACCCGCCGGCGCGTGCGGGCAACGATTATCCACCCGCCCGCCACGATGGCGGCCAGCGGCAGCACCCACAGCAGCACCGTCAGCGGGGTCAGCGGCGGGTCGTAGGTGACAAAGTTGCCGTAGCGCGCCACCATGTAATCGATGATTTCCTGGCGGCTCTTCCCCTCCTGCATCAGGTCATACACCCTGCGGCGCATGTCGGTGGCTATCATCGCGTTCGAGTCCGCAATGCTGTTATTCTGGCATTTCGGGCAGCGCAGCTGCTCCGTGAGCTGGCGGAACTGCTGCTCCTGCGCTTCATCTTTAAACGGCATCACGTCGGTGGTCGCCCGCGCTGACCCGGAGATAACCAGCGCCAGCATCAGCATCACCATGCCCGGTAACAGTCTCATTGCGCCGCCTCCCGGCTGTATCTGTCCCACAGCGGTTTCAGTTCACTTTCCCATACCCGGGCATTCAAATCGCCCGCATGGCGGTAACGGATAATCCCCCTGCCGTCGATGAGGAAGGTTTCCGGCGCGCCGTACACGCCCAGGTCCAGCCCCAGCATCCCGTCGCTGTCCGATAAACTCAGCGCATACGGGTTACCCAGTTCCTTTAACCAGGCCACCGCCTTCTCCCGGTCGTCCTTATAGTTCAGCCCCACCACCCGGATACCCTGCGCGGCCAGCCGGTTCAGGTACTGATGCTCGGCGCGGCAGGTCGGGCACCAGGTGGCCCAGACGTTAAGCAGCACCGGTTTCCCCTGCGTCAGCACCTCCGCCTGGTAGTACTGACCCGGCGTCTCCAGCGATTCCAGGCGGAACGCCGGCACCGGCTTTCCGGTCAGCGCCGATTCGAGATTCGTCGGGTCATCGCCCTGCGCGTTGCGCGCCAGCTGCCACAGCAGCGCCGCGGCAATCAGCAGAAAAATCAGCAGCGGTAATAACAGTACGTTGCGTTTCATCCGGCCTCCGGCAATGGTTTACGGCGGCGGTAGCGCGGGTCCGCCAGGCACAGCAGCCCGCCCAGCGCCATCAGCAGCCCCCCGGCCCATATCCAGCGGACAAACGGTTTGTAGTACAGGCGCACGGCCCACGCGCCGTTGTCCAGCTCCTCCCCGAGCGCGGCGTACAGGTCGCGGGTCAGCCCGCCGTCAATCGCCGCCTCGGTCATCACCATCCGGCTGGTGTTGTAGAGCCGTTTCTCCGCGTGCAGCACCGCCTCCGGCTCGCCGTGGCGCGTCACCCCGATGAGGGCCACCCCGCCACGGTAGTTGGGGCCGGTGATGTCCCGCACCTCCCGGAAGGTGAAGCGGTAGTCGTGAATGGTCACGCTGTCGCCCGCCCGCATCCGCACGTCACGCTCCACGCTGTAATTCTGGCTGAAGGCGATGCCGGTAATCGTCACCGCCAGCCCGAGGTGCGCCGCCACCATTCCCCAGTAGCTGAGAGAGGTTTTCGTGCCGCGGGACACGCGCTGTACGGCTTCGGCCACCGCCAGCACCGCAATCCAGCAGGCCATCGCCATCCCCACCGCCGTCATGGCGATGATTTTATCTTCCAGCAGCCATGGCAAAAGTACCGACAGCGCCAGGGTGGAGACCAGGGCGGTGAGCAGTAGTTTCCTGATGTTACGCGGCCGGTCCCGGCCCCAGCGCACCAGCGGCCCCACCCCCAGCAGCAGGGCAAAGGGGACCATCAGCCAGGTGAACATGGTGTTAAAGAACGGCTCCCCCACCGAAATGCTGCCCAGCCCCAGCTGTTTGTGCACCAGCGGCAGCAGGGTGCCCAGCAGCACCACCAGCATGGCGGCCATCAGCAGGACGTTGTTGCCGAGCAGCAGCGACTCGCGCGACCACAGCGTGTTGTTCACCCGCGAACGCACCCTGTGCCCGCGCACGGCGAACAGCAGCAGCGAACCGCCGGTGACCAGCACCATAAAGGCGAGGATAAACATTCCGCGCGCCGGGTCGGAGGCGAAGGCGTGCACCGACACCAGCACCCCGGAGCGCACCAGGAAGGTGCCCAGCAGGCACAGCGAGAAGGCGCAGATGGACAGCAGCAGCGTCCACGCCTTAAAGCCGGCGCGCTGTTCGGTGACCGCCAGCGAGTGCAGCAGGGCGGTGCCCGCCAGCCACGGCATAAAGGAGGCGTTCTCCACCGGGTCCCAGAACCACCAGCCGCCCCAGCCCAGCTCGTAGTAGGCCCACGCCGAGCCGAGCACGATGCCCAGCGTCAGGAACACCCACGCCGCCAGCGTCCACGGGCGGGCAAAACGGGCGAACGCGCTGTCCAGACGCCCGCTCAGCAGCGCGGCGATGGCGAAGGCGAAGGCCACCGAGAAGCCGACATAGCCCATGTACAGCAGCGGCGGGTGGAAAATCAGCCCCGGGTCCTGCAGCAGCGGGTTCAGGTCGCGCCCCTCCACCGGAAAGGCCGGCAGCGTGCGGGCGAACGGGCTGGAAGTGAACAGGATGAACACCAGAAAACCGGCGCAGACCATTCCCATCACCGCCAGCACCCGGGCGACGATATCCGCCGGCACCGGCCGGCTGAACACCGCCACCGCCAGGGTCCAGCCGCTCATCAGCAGCACCCACAGCAGCAGCGAGCCCTCGTGCGCCCCCCAGGTGGCGGCCACCCGGTACCACACCGGCAGCTGCGTGTTCGAGTTGCCGGCGACATAGGCCACGGTGAAGTCGTTAACCACAAAGGCGTGCACCAGCACGAAAAACGCGCCCGCCACGCAGATAAACAACAGCCAGGCGAACACCCCGGCCGACGCCATCATCCGCGCGTCGCCGCGCGCCACGCCCCACAGCGGGTAAACGGACAGCAGCAGCGCCACGCCGAGCGCCAGGCACAGCAGCGCGGTGCCGTATTCAGGCATCATGATGAGGTGTCCTTATCAGCGCGTTGCGGGCGGCGGTGGTTTTCCTGCATCGCCTTTTCCACTTCCGGCGGGGTGTAGTTCTCGTCATGCTTGGCCAGCACCTCGTGCGCCAGGACGTGGTTGCCCTTCTCCAGGGTGCCCTGCACCACCACCCCCTGCCCCTCGCGGAACAGGTCCGGCAGTATCCCCTCATAGCTCACCGTCACCGACCCCTCGGCGTCGTAGAGGCTGAAGTTCACCTTCAGCGAGTCCGGGTCGCGCCTGACGCTGCCGGGCATCACCATCCCGCCGACGCGCAGGCGCTGGCCCGCCGCCGGCAGCTGCTGCGTCTCGCGCTTGCCGTAGAGAATTTCGCCGGGGGTATAGAACAGGTCGATATTCGCGCGCAGCGCGTACAGGACCAGGGCGGTGGTCAGCCCCAGGCCCGCCAGCACCGCGCAGACCACCCGTAACCGGTTTTTACGTCGCAGGTTCACGCGGCCTCCTGTTGCGCCTGTGCGGCACGCATCCGCGCCTCGCGCGCCCGCTGCTGCGCCACGCCGCGCAGAATGGCCCGGCGCTGCAGCACCGTGTGCAGCGCCAGCAGCGCCAGCGGCGCCACGGTCATCGCCACCGCCAGCCAGACAAAAAAGGCGTACCCGCCCATGGCGAAAAAATCGCTCCACGATGAAAATGCCGGACTCACCGGTGCCCCCTTTTCAGTATCAGTTCGCTCACCCACGGGCGGCGTTTTTCCATCAGTAAAATCAGGTTGCGCATCCGCATCAGCGCCAGCGTCATAAAGAGCAGCAGGTAGCCGGCGATGGCCCAGCGCAGCGGCGAGCGCATCGCCGGGTCGATACTCTGCTGCATCTGCGTCGAGCCCTGGTGCAGGGTGTTCCACCACTCGACGGAATAGTGGATAACCGGCAGGTTCACCACGCCGACCAGCACCAGAATGCCCGCCGCGCGCCCGGCCATTTTACGGTCGTCAAAGGCGTGCCACAGGGCGATGACCCCGGCGTAGAGAAACAGCAGCACCAGCTCCGAGGTCAGGCGCGCGTCCCACACCCACCAGGTGCCCCACATCGGTTTGCCCCACGCCGCGCCGGTGGCCAGCGCGATGAAGGTGTACACCGCCCCCACCGGCGCCATCGCCGCGACGGCAAGGCTGGCCATTTTCATCTGCCAGACCAGCCCGGTAAACGCCGCCACCGCCATCGCCGCATAGATACCCATTGACCAGATGGCCGCCGGGACATGCAGGTACATAATGCGGTAGCCCTCCCCCTGCTGGTAGTCCGCCGGGGCGAAACCAAAGCCCCGGACCCAGCCCGTGGCCAGCACAATGATGCCGGCCGCCGCCAGCCACGGCACGAGCCTGCCGCAAATCTGATACAGCCGGGGCGGCGCCGCCAGCTGATGAAGGGTTTTCCACATAGTCGTCACCTGACCTCCTGAAACCAGTAAAATGTCCGTCGCGCCGGGGCGCTACTGCACGCTGAGGCGCAGCGCCGCCGCGGTGGCGAACGGGCTTAACGTCGCGCTGCCCGCCAGCAGCGCCCCCAGCACCGCCAGATAGCCGTCAGCGGGTAAATGCATTGATGCCGCGTCCATCGCCGCAGCGGCGAAAATCAGCACCGGAACACTCAGCGGCAACACCAGAATGCCCAGCAGGACGCCGCCGCGCCGCAGGCCGGCCGTCAGCCCGACGCCCGGCGCGGCGAGAAACCCCAGCGCCGGCGTGCCGAGCAGCAGCGTCAGCGCCATGATTTTCCAGCCGTACACGTCCATCCCCAGCAGCAGCGCCACCAGCGGGGAGAGCATAATCAGCGGCAGGCCGGTCACCGCCCAGTGGGCCAGCACCTTCGCCAGCACCACCGCCGGCAGCGGCACCGGCAGCAGCATCAGCTGCTCCAGGCTGCCGTCCTGCAGGTCGTCGCGAAACAGCCGCTCCAGCGCCAGCAGCGAGGCCAGCAGCGCCGCCACCTGGATGATGCCCGGCGCGATACGCGCCAGCAGCTGCGGCTGCGGCCCGACGCTTAACGGAAACAGGGTGATGACCATCAGGAAGAACCACAGCGGGCCGGCGATGTCCGCGCCGTGGCGGAACGCCACGCGCAGTTCGAGACAGAAGACACGCCACATCACAGCCCAGCCTCCCCGCCGGTCAGCGCCAGGCGGCGGACGGTGTCCGCGGCCCCCGGCAACGGCTGGTGGGTGGTGAGAATGACCATCCCGCCCTGCGCCGTGTGCGCCGCCATCCGCCGGGTGAGGCGCGCCACGCCGTTAACGTCAATGGCGGTGAACGGCTCGTCGAGCACCCACAGCGCGGCGCGGGTCAGCCACAGGCGGGCCAGCGCCACCCGGCGCTGCTGTCCGGCCGAGAGCCGGGCAACCGGCACGTCCTCAAATCCCGCCAGACCGGCCTGCGCCAGCGCCTCCGGGAGGCGCGCGCCGTCGCCGGGGTGGAAGAAATGCAGGTTCTCCCGCGCCGTCAGGCGGGTTTTTATCCCCGGCTGGTGCCCTATCCACAGCAGGCCGGAATGGAAGCTGTCGCGCACGCGGCGCAGGGGTTCGCCCTGCCAGTACACCTCGCCGCCGTCCGGACGCGCCAGCCCGGTCAGCAGGCGCAGCAGGGTGGTTTTTCCGGCGCCGTTGCCGCCGGTGACCTGCACCCACTCCCCGGCCTCCACGGTGAACGACAGCCC
>NZ_JAMMTO010000023.1:0-4504 GCF_051807745.1 Salmonella sp. NW38
AGCGTGAAACAGGTGGTGTTCACCGGCAATCCCCCAGGACTGAAGGGCCTGAGTGAGACTGACCTGCAGCGTGAACTGGCCGTCGACCTGAACCGCCCGCAGACCTTTGCCGGGCTGGAATCCATGGCACAAAAAATCACTGCCCTGTACCGCCATCACGGGCTGCTGGTTGCCCGGGCGGTCCTGCCGCCGCAGACGTTGAAAGACGGTGTACTCACTATCCGGATTATCCCCGGGCGTTATGACAGTGCGCATATCAGCAATACCTCTTCTGTTAGCACCTCTGTTGCGCAGCGTCTGGTCAGCACCACCACACCGCGGGGTGACGTAGTGACCCGTAAGCAACTGGAGCGTGAAGCCTTGTTGCTGGGCGAAATTCCGGGCGTCAATGCACAGGTGGCTATGAAGAGCGGCAGTCAGCCTGGTACGACTACGCCAGATATCACGCTGACTCAGGGGAAGCAGTTTGGGGGTTACGTTGGGCTGGATAACCAGGGTGACCCGACGACTGGGCGCAGCCGGGTGATGCTCGGAGGCTATGCAAATAATCTGCTGGGCATGGGCGACCAGTTGCGGGTTGATCTGCTGGATGCGTACGAAAAAAGCGACCTGTTCAACGGCTCCCTGGACTACAGCCTGCTGGCGGGCGGCGGGTATGGCACGCGCGTCGGCGTCAACTACAGCCATCTGAACTACCACTACAACCTGAGCGGGCTGGGCTTTAACGGCTATTCGGATAACTGGGGGCTCTATGTCACCCAGCCGTGGATACGTACCTCGCGGGCGCGCGTGGATGTTCGCCTGAATGCCGGGCAGCAGTTCCTGACGGATAAATATCCGGACGTTTTTGCGAGCAACAGCAGCCCGCGAGGACGTAAGCAGGTGAATATCGGCAGCGCTGCCATTACCGGTTCCGTCGCGGACCTTCCCGGTGGCCTGACCGGTTTTGGCCTTGTCGGGACCACCGGGAATGTCGGGTTGCGTAGTGAGTTCTCCCGTGATATTTCCGGTGATGCGAATTCAGGTGGTCAGTTTGCACGTTTTAATTACCAGATTAACCATGACCAGCAGGTTTGGGGTCCGTTTTCGTTTTATGCCGGGGTGAATGGCCAACTGGCGAATAACAACCTGGACGCGTCACAGAAATTCCTGATGGGCGGGCCGTCTGCGGTGCGTGCCTATGATATCGGGGACGGGTCAGTGGATGAGGGTGTGGTGGGGACGGCAGAAGTCCGCAGCCACTGGTCTCTGCCTGCACTGGCGTGGCTGGGTAATGACCCGAGCCTGACACTCGCCACCTTTTATGACCAGGGCTGGGGTGAGCAGTGGCGGAATAACGACAATGGTCGTGGTAGACGCCTCGCTGACAGCAACAACCTGAACCTGGCCGGTGCCGGCCTGTATGCCACGGTGGCGGATGCGGGTAACTATGCCCTGACGATGACATGGGCGCACCGGACCGGCAATGCAGACCCGAACGCGGTGCATGACGACAACGACCGTTTCTGGGTGTCGGCGGTAAAAACTTTCTGATGTAGTTCACAGCAAAATATAAAGACAAATGTATTCCACTGCCGTGGAAGGGGATTTCTCGCGCTGAGTTCCGGCGGGTCTGTTATCGCTGCAGTGATTAACAGGCTGATTTATTGAGAGAACGCTTCACGCAGTCAGGAATTAAAGGAATAAGGCAATGAACAGAATATATAAACTTAAATTCGACAAGCGCCGCAATGAACTTGTGATTGTCAGTGAAATTACGGCGGGTGCCGGCAAGGAAAAGAGCACGGGTCATCTCGCAGACCTGACAGCGCTGTCGCCGTTCAGAAAACTGCTGGGGACCTTAACCCCTGTCGCGCTGCTGACGGGGCTGATTGCTGGACTGTTGCCAGCGATGGCGCTGGCGGCAGACCTGCCGACCGGCGGGCAGATTGTCGGTGGTCAGGGGAGCATCAGCACGTCTGGCAACCAGATGACCATTCATCAGCAGACGCAGAACATGGCCACCAACTGGCACAGCTTTGACATCGGCAAAAACAACACCGTGCAGTTCGTGCAGCCCAACAGCAGTTCGGTGGCGCTGAACCGGGTGACGGGCGCCAGCGGGTCACAGATTATGGGGATCCTGAAGGCCAACGGCCAGGTGTTTATCCTCAACCCCAACGGGGTACTGTTCGGGAAGAATGCCCGGGTGGACGTGGGTGGCCTGGTGGCCTCCACAAAGAACATCAGTACCACTGACTTTATGAAGGGGCAGTACACCCTGAGCGGCAGCGGTAATCCCGGCGCACAGGTGGTGAACCAGGGCAGTCTGACGACGTCGAAGGGCGGCTACATCGTGCTGGCCGGAGAGCGGGTCAGCAACAGCGGCACCGTCACCACCCCATCCGGGAAAACCATCCTGGCAGCCGGTAAAACGGTCACCCTGCAGCTCGATAACGGCGGACTGACGTCGGTGTCAGTGAACGGCAGCGTGGTGAATGCTCTGGTGGAGAACCAGGGGCTGATATCGGCCACCAACGGGCAGGTGTACCTGACGGCGAAAGGGCAGGACATGCTGCTGAACACGGTGGTGAACAACAGCGGCACCGTTGAGGCAAAAGGGCTGGCGAACCGGGGTGGGGAAATAGTCCTGAACGGCGGCGACAGCGGGGTGGTGAGCCAGTCAGGCCATCTGCTGGCTGACAGCCAGACCGGCCAGGGCGGAAAAATCACGCTGGAAGGACAGAACATCCACCTGGCAGGCGGCAGTCTGACCACGGCGACCGGGAAAACTGGTGGCGGTGAGGTGTACGTGGGCGGCGGCTGGCAGGGTCAGGACAGCCACATCAAAAATGCCTCAAAGGTGGTCATGGACAAGGCGGCCACGGTTGACGTGTCGGCCACTGAAAACGGCAACGGTGGGACTGCGGTTCTGTGGTCTGACGATTACACGAACTTCCGCGGGACGGTTCTGGCAAAAGGCGGTGCAAAGTCGGGTGACGGCGGCCGGGTGGAAACGTCGTCTCACCGCAATCTTCAGGCATCTGGTGCGGTGGATGCGTCAGCACGCGCCGGACACGGTGGTGAGTGGCTGCTGGATCCGACGGATGTGACCATTGTGGGGGCCGGAGCTGACACGGGTATCGACTCCGCCACCGCGGACGGCACCGACATTTTCACTCCGACGGCCAGCGGGGGACAAATCCTCAACAGCAGTATCGTGAATCAGCTGAACGCCGGGACGAGCGTCACCGTCAAAACCAGCGGGACGGATACGGACGGAGAGACCGGCAACATCACGGTGAATGCAAACATCATAAAAACTGCCGGGACGGATGCGAAGCTGACCCTGCTGGCCGATAACAATATCAGTACCGGTGACAATGTCAGCATTGGTGCCACGACCGGGAAGCTGAACCTTGATTTACTGGCGGGGAACACGACGAACAACGCCTCCATCAGTCTGGGCAAGTTTATCAATATCTCGCTCAACGGGGGGGACCTGCTTGCAGATGCGGGGAATAGCGCCAGTGGTGTTTCATTAACATTCACGAACAACGGGAAGATCAAGGGAGGAAATGTAACGCTGAACCTGTCCCGGGGGCTTGGCGGATATGCTTATAACGTGAATGCAGATAATGACCTGACGATCAACGGTTCGGTGACCGGCAGCACAGGCTGGGGCGCAGTGCTTGGCTTTACCGCCGGCGGTAAGCTTGCAATGAACTCGCCGGGCAGCATCAGTCTGCAGGCCAACGACCCCGGCAACGGCGGTGGACGCGTACTCATTAGTGGAGATAAAGGCGTCACGCTGAATGCGGCAGCCGGCACCGTCACACTGAATGCCGCAAAGGCCGCCACCAATGGCGTGAATATCACCAGTGGCAACGGTGCGGTGAGTATAACCAACATGGTGCAGGACGGCAGTAACGGCATGACGCTCACGAATGCCAACATCTCATCGAAAGATGGCATCGTGCTCAACGGGACCACCTTCTGGGGACAGGCAGTGGTGATGTCCGGTGTGAACCTGACGACCGGTGGTGATGTGGATATTACCGGACTGGCGAAAAATCTGACCACCGGAGGACTGGGCGCAGCCTCCTCCTCCGGCGTGCAGCTGTCGGGCAGTAACATCAGTTCCACCGGGGGTAACATCACTCTGACCGGGACTGCCGGCACCGACATATCTCACCCTTCCATCAGTTCGCTGCAGGTCAGCAACAGCACCCTTACCACGAATAACGCCCTCACCCTGAACGGGACCACCGAGACCACTACCGGCGTTAAGGTGACGGGCAGTACCCTCTCAGCGGCCACACTTAACGTCAACGGGGTGGCGCACGTTCAGGGTACCGGCTTTTCGCTGGCCACAAGCCAGTTGCTGGGCGGCCTGGCGGACCTGACCAATGTGAGTCTGAGTTCGGCGGGCTCGGCGGCCGGCGCCCAGAACGTACTGGACAACAGCATCGTGAATGATGCTAACCGCGACACGCTGCTGGCGAAGCGCATCGAGAACATGACC
>NZ_JAMMTO010000024.1:0-4470 GCF_051807745.1 Salmonella sp. NW38
TGTGCGTAGTGGCGGGTCGGGGTATCGTATTCAACGTGAGAAGTGTTGATGGTGATACCACGCGCTTTTTCTTCCGGCGCGTTATCGATCTGGTCGAATGCGCGGGCGGCACCGCCATAGGTTTTAGCCAGTACGGTAGTAATGGCAGCGGTCAGCGTTGTTTTACCATGGTCAACGTGGCCGATAGTACCGACGTTAACGTGCGGTTTTGTACGTTCAAACTTTTCTTTAGACATCGATTGTCCCTCTAAGACACGGATAAATCGGTGATATCACCACATCAACCAGGCAACACGCCCGACTTGTTGAATGCTAATAAACAGAAGAGAAAAACAGGAAGGAGAAAAGAAGTGGTGCTGATAGGCAGATTCGAACTGCCGACCTCACCCTTACCAAGGGTGCGCTCTACCAACTGAGCTATATCAGCACATCTTGGAGCGGGCAGCGGGAATCGAACCCGCATCATCAGCTTGGAAGGCTGAGGTAATAGCCATTATACGATGCCCGCATCCTGGAACTCGGCTACCTGATTTTCATTCTGCACTGAATATCGAGAGAAACTCTCTTTATTCGAGCCGGTAAGCGAACTTATCGTCTCGGGCTGCGCCATCGCGCGGCCGAAAATGGTGGTGGGGGAAGGATTCGAACCTTCGAAGTCTGTGACGGCAGATTTACAGTCTGCTCCCTTTGGCCGCTCGGGAACCCCACCGGACTTGATGGTGCCGACTACCGGAATCGAACTGGTGACCTACTGATTACAAGTCAGTTGCTCTACCTACTGAGCTAAGTCGGCATCAAGTAGCGCGCATTCTATGGAGACCTGCGTGCTCATGCAACTAAAAAATTGCATAAAATGTTCTATCGCTCACATTTTGCGCTATAAGAGACAAAAATGCTCTAATTTCAAACAAGAGAGCATAAATTTTCGGCATTTTACTGACCGTCTGACCAGGATACGACGCGGCATTTCAACGTTCCGTCGATAGAAAGCAATCTTCTGTATCTGGTATATTCGTCACATTGCTTCTCAGGGATAGCTTTCACAGCGAGATTTTTTCTTATTATTCCTCCCCATCTGGTGTTACCCTCCTGCCCATTGTCCAAATTAACTTAAATGTGACGTGCCGTTGCATGTCAGGGATGGCCCTCGTTCATCGCTGAACTGATGTAGCAATAGCAGCCAGAAACATGCTTATGAGTATAAAAGAGCAATCGTTAATGACGCCTTACCTACAGTTTGATCGCAGCCAGTGGGCTGCGCTTCGCGATTCTGTGCCGATGACCCTGACCGAGGATGAGATCGCGCAGTTAAAAGGCATTAATGAAGATTTATCGCTGGAAGAAGTTGCAGAAATATATTTACCTCTCTCCCGTTTGCTAAATTTCTATATCAGTTCAAATCTGCGTCGTCAGGCTGTCCTGGAACAGTTTCTGGGCACTAACGGCCAGCGAATCCCTTATATCATCAGTATCGCGGGCAGCGTCGCAGTGGGTAAAAGCACGACAGCACGCGTTCTGCAAGCGTTGCTGAGTCGCTGGCCGGAACACCGCCGTGTTGAATTGATTACCACAGACGGCTTCCTCCACCCAAACCATGTGTTGAAAGAACGCGGGTTAATGAAGAAAAAGGGCTTCCCCGAATCGTATGATATGCACCGACTGGTGAAATTCGTTTCTGACCTCAAGTCGGGCGTACCGAACGTGACGGCGCCAGTCTATTCTCATTTGATTTACGATGTTATTCCTGAAGGGGATAAAACCGTCGCTCAGCCTGATATATTGATTCTTGAAGGTTTGAATGTTTTACAAAGCGGCATGGATTATCCTCACGATCCGCACCATGTATTTGTCTCTGATTTCGTTGATTTCTCTATTTACGTTGATGCGCCAGAAGAACTTCTTCAGACATGGTATATCAACCGCTTCCTGAAATTCCGCGAAGGGGCGTTTACCGATCCTGACTCTTATTTCCACAATTATGCGAAATTATCTAAAGAAGAAGCTGTTAATACAGCAGCTTCGCTTTGGAAAGAAATTAACTGGTTGAATTTAAAACAAAATATTTTACCCACGCGAGAACGTGCCAGCCTTATTATGACCAAGAGCGCTAACCATGCGGTGGAACAGGTAAGATTGCGGAAATAACAGAAAAAAGGGGAGTACCGACTCCCCTTTTTTACTATTCGGCGCTTCGCAGCGATATTTCTCCACCCATCCAGGGTTTAATCACGCCATCCTGTTCAAGCAATAATGCGCCCTGAGTATCAATGCCGCGAGAAATACCAAATATTTCTTTGTCGCCAATAATCAGTTTTACCGGACGACCAATAAAATTATCCAGTTTTTTCCAGCGCGAAAGATAAGGAGAAAGACCTTCTTGCTCAAAAAGCTCAAGCGCAGCACGTAGCTTATAAATCAGCTTTGCGGCCAGCATATTGCGGTCGAGCGTAATTCCGGCCTCCTGCAACGTGATCCATCCCTGATTTATCACGTCCTCTTCTACACGACGCATTGCCATGTTAATACCAGCGCCAATCACTATTTGTGCGGCATCGCCCGTTTTACCGGTTAACTCGACCAGAATACCCGCCAGCTTGCGATCCAGTAGGTAGAGGTCGTTAGGCCACTTCACGCGAACTTTATCTGCGCCCAGTTCACGCAGCACTTCCGCCATCACAATTCCAATGACCAGACTCAAGCCTATTGCCGCCGCAGGCCCCTGCTCCAGACGCCAGTACATTGAAAGATATAGATTCGCGCCAAACGGTGAGAACCATTTACGCCCGCGACGACCACGCCCTGCCTGTTGGTATTCTGCTACACAGGCATCGCCTGAGCGCAGCTCACCAATTCGATCAAGTAAATACTGATTGGTTGAATCGATAACGGGCAATACCGCCACGTTTCCGCTATCCAGTTGGCTATGTATACGGTCAGCATCCAGTAACTGGATGGGTTCCGGTAAGCTATATCCTTTCCCGGGAACGGTAAATACATCTACTCCCCAGTCGCGTAATGTCTGGATATGTTTATTAATCGCCGCGCGGCTCATTCCCAGCCGTTCACCCAACTGCTCGCCTGAGTGAAACTCTCCGTCGGCAAGTAGTGAGATCAGCGTCAGGGGAACGGTAGTATCTTTCATGCAATGCTCTCCACAGCGTTCACCTCTCCGAGCTGACCAATAAAGCGAACCTCAGGCTCCAGCCAGACATTAAATTTTTCACCCACTTTTTGCCGGACATGATGCGCCAGCGCCACCACATCTTTACTTGTCGCATCATTCGCATTAATCAGTACCAGCGCCTGTTGGCGATGTACCGCAGCGCCGCCAATGGCGACGCCTTTCAACTGACATTGGTCAATCAGCCAGCCTGCCGCTAGCTTCACTGAGCCGTCTGCCTGAGGGTAATGCGGCGCGTTGGGAAATCGTTCCAGTAGTTCCATGGCGATATCGGCTGCGACAACGGGATTTTTAAAAAAGCTGCCCGCATTGCCATTCACTTTAGGATCCGGCAATTTTGTGGTGCGCATATGGCATACAGCATCAAATACCTGTTGCGCGGTGACCGTTTTCGGGTCCAGACAAGTAAGATCGCCATAGGTCAACACCGGCTGCCATTGCTTTGACAAACGCAGACCCACCGCGACGATCGCAACGCGATCCTGATATTCATTTTTGAAGATGCTGTCACGATAGCCGAAACGGCATTCCGCCGCGGACAAACGCAGACGTTTTCCCGCTTCCAGTTCAACGCAGTCAACATAGTCGCAGACGCGCTGTAGTTCTACGCCATACGCGCCAATATTCTGTATAGGCGAGGAACCAACGCAGCCAGGGATGAGCGCCAGATTCTCCAGGCCGGGCATGTTGTTGTCCAGCGCGTAGCGAACCAGCTGATGCCAGTTTTCGCCTGCGCCGACGTGTAGGTGCCAGGCGTCCGCGGTTTCATTGACCTCAATGCCTTTCAGGCGGTTAAGGATCACGGTGCCGGCGTAATTTTCCAGAAACAGGACATTGCTTCCTTCACCCAGGATCATAACCGGCAGTCCCTCACGAGTTGCTTGCTGCCAGGCGCTCAGTAGTTGTTGTTCGTTTTCAGCGCATACGATGTGCTTTGCACAATGATCAATGCCGAAGGTATTCCAGGGTTTTAGGGAGTGATTCATAGACGCTTTCCTGATGCAAAATCAGGCTTAGTTTACCGCATCTATGTAGGGAAGGCTTGCGGTTATGTCGACGGAATAAGGCGGTATACACAGGCATTATGTCGATGCCGTAGGCCGGATAAGGCGAAGCTGCCATCCGGCGGTGCAGGTTGCCTGATGGCGCTGCGCTTATCAGGCCTGCATTTTTACAGTTACCACACACGCAAAAAAGCCCATCCGTCAGGATGGGCTTCTTCACTTGTCTGATGCCTGGCAGTTTATGGCGGGCGTCCTGCCCGCCACCCTCCGGGCCGTTGCTGCGCA
>NZ_JAMMTO010000025.1:0-2378 GCF_051807745.1 Salmonella sp. NW38
CCGCCAAAACATCTTCGGCGTTGTAAGGTTAAGCCTCACGGTTCATTAGTACCGGTTAGCTCAACGCATCGCTGCGCTTACACACCCGGCCTATCAACGTCGTCGTCTTCAACGTTCCTTCAGGAGACCTAAAGTCTCAGGGAGAACTCATCTCGGGGCAAGTTTCGTGCTTAGATGCTTTCAGCACTTATCTCTTCCGCATTTAGCTACCGGGCAGTGCCATTGGCATGACAACCCGAACACCAGTGATGCGTCCACTCCGGTCCTCTCGTACTAGGAGCAGCCCCCCTCAGTTCTCCAGCGCCCACGGCAGATAGGGACCGAACTGTCTCACGACGTTCTAAACCCAGCTCGCGTACCACTTTAAATGGCGAACAGCCATACCCTTGGGACCTACTTCAGCCCCAGGATGTGATGAGCCGACATCGAGGTGCCAAACACCGCCGTCGATATGAACTCTTGGGCGGTATCAGCCTGTTATCCCCGGAGTACCTTTTATCCGTTGAGCGATGGCCCTTCCATTCAGAACCACCGGATCACTATGACCTGCTTTCGCACCTGCTCGCGCCGTCACGCTCGCAGTCAAGCTGGCTTATGCCATTGCACTAACCTCCTGATGTCCGACCAGGATTAGCCAACCTTCGTGCTCCTCCGTTACTCTTTAGGAGGAGACCGCCCCAGTCAAACTACCCACCAGACACTGTCCGCAACCCGGATCACGGGTCCACGTTAGAACATCAAACATTAAAGGGTGGTATTTCAAGGTCGGCTCCATGCAGACTGGCGTCCACACTTCAAAGCCTCCCACCTATCCTACACATCAAGGCTCAATGTTCAGTGTCAAGCTATAGTAAAGGTTCACGGGGTCTTTCCGTCTTGCCGCGGGTACACTGCATCTTCACAGCGAGTTCAATTTCACTGAGTCTCGGGTGGAGACAGCCTGGCCATCATTACGCCATTCGTGCAGGTCGGAACTTACCCGACAAGGAATTTCGCTACCTTAGGACCGTTATAGTTACGGCCGCCGTTTACCGGGGCTTCGATCAGGAGCTTCGCTTGCGCTGACCCCATCAATTAACCTTCCGGCACCGGGCAGGCGTCACACCGTATACGTCCACTTTCGTGTTTGCACAGTGCTGTGTTTTTAATAAACAGTTGCAGCCAGCTGGTATCTTCGACTGACTTCAGCTCCATGAGTAAATCACTTCACCTACGTGTCAGCGTGCCTTCTCCCGAAGTTACGGCACCATTTTGCCTAGTTCCTTCACCCGAGTTCTCTCAAGCGCCTTGGTATTCTCTACCTGACCACCTGTGTCGGTTTGGGGTACGATTTGATGTTACCTGATGCTTAGAGGCTTTTCCTGGAAGCAGGGCATTTGTTGCTTCAGCACCGTAGTGCCTCGTCATCACGCCTCAGTGTTAAAGTGAACCGGATTTACCTGGAACACACACCTACACGCTTAAACCGGGACAACCGTCGCCCGGCCAACATAGCCTTCTCCGTCCCCCCTTCGCAGTAACACCAAGTACGGGAATATTAACCCGTTTCCCATCGACTACGCCTTTCGGCCTCGCCTTAGGGGTCGACTCACCCTGCCCCGATTAACGTTGGACAGGAACCCTTGGTCTTCCGGCGAGCGGGCTTTTCACCCGCTTTATCGTTACTTATGTCAGCATTCGCACTTCTGATACCTCCAGCAACCCTCACAGGCCACCTTCGCAGGCTTACAGAACGCTCCCCTACCCAACAACACCTGAGTGTCGCTGCCGCAGCTTCGGTGCATGGTTTAGCCCCGTTACATCTTCCGCGCAGGCCGACTCGACCAGTGAGCTATTACGCTTTCTTTAAATGATGGCTGCTTCTAAGCCAACATCCTGGCTGTCTGGGCCTTCCCACATCGTTTCCCACTTAACCATGACTTTGGGACCTTAGCTGGCGGTCTGGGTTGTTTCCCTCTTCACGACGGACGTTAGCACCCGCCGTGTGTCTCCCGTGATAACATTCTCCGGTATTCGCAGTTTGCATCGGGTTGGTAAGCCGGGATGGCCCCCTAGCCGAAACAGTGCTCTACCCCCGGAGATGAATTCACGAGGCGCTACCTAAATAGCTTTCGGGGAGAACCAGCTATCTCCCGGTTTGATTGGCCTTTCACCCCCAGCCACAGGTCATCCGCTAATTTTTCAACATTAGTCGGTTCGGTCCTCCAGTTAGTGTTACCCAACCTTCAACCTGCCCATGGCTAGATCACCGGGTTTCGGGTCTATACCCTGCAACTTAACGCCCAATTAAGACTCGGTTTCCCTCCGGCTCCCCTATTCGGTTAACCTTGCTACAGAATATAAGTCGCTGACCCATTATACAAAAGGTACGCAGTCAC
>NZ_JAMMTO010000025.1:2478-4040 GCF_051807745.1 Salmonella sp. NW38
AGGTAAGGAGGTGATCCAACCGCAGGTTCCCCTACGGTTACCTTGTTACGACTTCACCCCAGTCATGAATCACAAAGTGGTAAGCGCCCTCCCGAAGGTTAAGCTACCTACTTCTTTTGCAACCCACTCCCATGGTGTGACGGGCGGTGTGTACAAGGCCCGGGAACGTATTCACCGTGGCATTCTGATCCACGATTACTAGCGATTCCGACTTCATGGAGTCGAGTTGCAGACTCCAATCCGGACTACGACGCACTTTATGAGGTCCGCTTGCTCTCGCGAGGTCGCTTCTCTTTGTATGCGCCATTGTAGCACGTGTGTAGCCCTGGTCGTAAGGGCCATGATGACTTGACGTCATCCCCACCTTCCTCCAGTTTATCACTGGCAGTCTCCTTTGAGTTCCCGACCGAATCGCTGGCAACAAAGGATAAGGGTTGCGCTCGTTGCGGGACTTAACCCAACATTTCACAACACGAGCTGACGACAGCCATGCAGCACCTGTCTCACGGTTCCCGAAGGCACAAATCCATCTCTGAATTCTTCCGTGGATGTCAAGACCAGGTAAGGTTCTTCGCGTTGCATCGAATTAAACCACATGCTCCACCGCTTGTGCGGGCCCCCGTCAATTCATTTGAGTTTTAACCTTGCGGCCGTACTCCCCAGGCGGTCTACTTAACGCGTTAGCTCCGGAAGCCACGCCTCAAGGGCACAACCTCCAAGTAGACATCGTTTACGGCGTGGACTACCAGGGTATCTAATCCTGTTTGCTCCCCACGCTTTCGCACCTGAGCGTCAGTCTTTGTCCAGGGGGCCGCCTTCGCCACCGGTATTCCTCCAGATCTCTACGCATTTCACCGCTACACCTGGAATTCTACCCCCCTCTACAAGACTCAAGCCTGCCAGTTTCGAATGCAGTTCCCAGGTTGAGCCCGGGGATTTCACATCCGACTTGACAGACCGCCTGCGTGCGCTTTACGCCCAGTAATTCCGATTAACGCTTGCACCCTCCGTATTACCGCGGCTGCTGGCACGGAGTTAGCCGGTGCTTCTTCTGCGGGTAACGTCAATTGCTGCGGTTATTAACCACAACACCTTCCTCCCCGCTGAAAGTACTTTACAACCCGAAGGCCTTCTTCATACACGCGGCATGGCTGCATCAGGCTTGCGCCCATTGTGCAATATTCCCCACTGCTGCCTCCCGTAGGAGTCTGGACCGTGTCTCAGTTCCAGTGTGGCTGGTCATCCTCTCAGACCAGCTAGGGATCGTCGCCTTGGTGAGCCGTTACCTCACCAACAAGCTAATCCCATCTGGGCACATCTGATGGCAAGAGGCCCGAAGGTCCCCCTCTTTGGTCTTGCGACGTTATGCGGTATTAGCCACCGTTTCCAGTAGTTATCCCCCTCCATCAGGCAGTTTCCCAGACATTACTCACCCGTCCGCCACTCGTCAGCAAAGCAGCAAGCTGCTTCCTGTTACCGTTCGACTTGCATGTGTTAGGCCTGCCGCCAGCGTTCAATCTGAGCCATGATCAAACTCTTCAATTTAAAAGTTTGATGCTCAA
>NZ_JAMMTO010000026.1:0-2112 GCF_051807745.1 Salmonella sp. NW38
GTGAATGGCACGCTTACCGTGAATAACGGAACCGTAGTGAAAGGCCTTGCCACAGGTGGCGGGAACGGGGTGACGGTTTCCGGCGACCTCGTCACCGACAGCGGTGACGGTATCTCGATTACAGGAACCGCATTTTCCGGAGACGGCGTTAAGGTCGATGGTGACACCACGCTGACAAACGCGATGCTGAACGGGAGGGCTGACAGCGGCAACGGAGTCAATATCGCCGGTAACCTGACCACAGACAGCTCCACTCAGGTGAGTGGACATGCAGCCAGCGGAACAGGCGTCAATCTGGGTGCAGCCCTGACCGGTGCTTCGGTTAAGGGGAGTTCAGACACCGGCACAGGTGTGCAGTTAGCGGATAACGCGGTGGTGACAGAAGCCGTGCTGAACGGCAGTTCCACCTCCGGTGACGGTGTGGCGGTCACCGGGAGTGTGACGCTGGATGATACCAGCGCCGCGAAGCTGAATGCCTCTTCGACAAGCGGTACAGGGCTGAAGCTTGCGGATAACGCGAATGTCAGCATTCAGACCATCACCAAAGTGACCCAGGAGAAGAAGGACGCGGACGGTAATCCGGTACTGGATGCAGACGGCAATCCGGAAACGGAGACCATCACCACACAGGCTCCGGTCACCACGCCGGTGACGCTGACGGGAACCTCAGAGCAGGGCTCGGGGATTGCCACCGAGGGTAACGTCAGTATCAGCGGGATTGTGCTGAACGGCAGCACAACAGCAGATACGGGGACGGGCGTGAGTCTGGGCGGTAACCTGACGATAGCGGATGACATTTCAGGGGTGACGGCAGGAGCGACTGGTAACGGGACGGCGCTGGTCGTGAACAATGCCAGCATTCACTCAGATGGTTATACCGATAGCGGGAAGGACTTTGTCATCAATGCCTCAGTGTCAGGTAACGGCACAGCCATTAAAACTCAGGGCAGCAGTCAACTGGATGAAGTTGTACTCAACGGCAATGCCACGGGCGGCGGCACGGCGGTGGAGCTCGGCGGTCAGGTGTCGGGGGCGAACATCACGGGCACGTCAGACAGCGGCACGGCGGTACGGGTGACTGACGGGGCCGGCGTTGATGGTTCTGCAGTTAAGGGGCATTCGGACAGCGGTACGGGTCTGCAGGTGAGTGGCAACGCATCCCTGAACAACTCCGACCTGAGCGGTACCACGCAGACCGGAACCGGGGCCGCGGTGACAGGCAGCCTGACGGCGGATACATCTTCGCAGGTGACCGGCTCGGCCACTCAGGACGGCGGTACTGGCGTCACGGTGGACGGTTCGGTGACCGGTGCCACGGTGACCGGGGACGCAACCAGCGGAGACGCGGTCCGTATCGCGGATGGTTCTCAGTTTACCGGCGCAGACATCAAAGGGACTTCCGTCACTGGTTCAGGCATTAAGACGCAGGGGAATGTCAGCCTGGAAGGCGGAACTCAACTGGCAGGTGGTTCTCAACAGGGAGCCGCACTGGATGTCTCCGGTACACTGAACCACGATCCGGATTCCTCAGTGACAACGACACCGGATAACACCGGAAGCGTCATTGGTAACGAGAATATCCACGAAGTCATTCCTGTTGTGCCACCGATGCCGGATGAGGGAGGGAATAACCAGCCTGACCAAAAACCAGGAGGCGACACCGATAAACCCACAGTGCCGTCTGAACCTGACCACAATCAGGAACATGATCACAATCAGTCACATAATGCGTCACTTCGCAAACAGGCTGAAGTAAACAGTCTCCGCCAGGGGGCAGCAAATGCGCAGGTGACGCAGATGAACCGGGCATCTCAGGACGGTTTCCATGCCGCAGGCTCGCCGCCGGTGCCGGTAAGCGGTTATCAGCCGGCAGAGCAGACGGTGGATATCAGTCTGTGTGACGACAGTGACTGTCAGTCGGAGTCCCTGGACGCCGGCAGGCCTGCGCAGGGCAGGGCGAAGACATCCGGTCGCTGAGAGTCTGACCGCATCCTTTTTTAATCACACAGAGAAACCTCATTCCGGCCGGTGCTCAGGCACCGGTCAGGGGATTTCCTGCGCTTTTTTCCTGACACTGGAGTGAATGAATGATGACTTCCCGGACTGAACCGG
>NZ_JAMMTO010000026.1:2212-3963 GCF_051807745.1 Salmonella sp. NW38
CTGATTTTTGCCGTCAGCCTCTACAGGCACGCCGACCATATCATCCGCAATATCAACGCAGCGGGGGGGGGCGTGGTTGACCCTCTGACGCTCAACAGCCATAACCTGCGTCTGTTCTGCCTGTGTTACTTCCCGGACTCGCAGATTGCCCTGCAGCCGGATGTCCTGTGGCAGTATGACCGCCGGACGGTGGCTCGTCTGTTCCTGGCGCTTATCAGTGGCCGTACCCTGCCGACATCTGCCGCGCACGGCAAGCGGGAGCAACTGCTGGCCTGGTTACCGGACCGGCTTGCTGAACTGGACTCCCTGGATTTTCTGCCGACCGCGGTGCTGCACGATGTGTACATGCACTGCTCCTATGCGGACCTGACAGAAAAGCACCGAATAAAGCGTAGTCTGAACGATCTTATCCGTCGCTCGCTGCTGGCCGGGGACTTTAAGGATATTGCGGTGGGGGATAACCGGGGGCAGACGGCCACTGACGCCCCTGAGGTTCAGGGACCGCCCAAAAAACCGGTGCTGCTGGTTGTGCTGGAGTGGTTCACCAGTCAGCACAGCGTGTACCGGACTCACTCCCGGGCGCTGGCGGCCCTGCGTGGGCGTTTCACCGTCCATGCGGTGGGGCTGACTTCGGCGGTGGATACGGTGAGCCGGCAGGTTTTTGATGTCTTCCACGAGGTGGACACCGCGTCTGCCCTGCAGGAAGCCTGGGCCATTGCCGGGAAACTGCGTCCGGACGTGGTGTTGTACGCCGGGATAGGCATGTTCCCCTTCACGATTTACCTGAGCAACCTGCGGCTGGCCCCGCTGCAACTGGTTGGTCTGGGGCACGGGGCCTCGACGTTCTGCGGGCAGATAAACGGTTTTGTGATAGAGGAAGACCTGGTCGGGGAAGAGAGCTGCTTCAGCGAAACCGTTATCCGGGTTCCTGCCGATGCCATGCCGTTTGTGCCCCCGGCCGATGTCCGTCGCGTACCGGTCACGCGTACGCCGTTCCTCACCCGCCAGCAGGCACAGTGGCGTGAGCCGCTGCCGGTCAGGGTGGCAGTGTGTGCTTCCGTCATGAAAATTAACCCGAACTTTCTGGCAACGCTGGCAGAAATAGAGCGCCGTAGCCGGGTAGCTGTTCGGTTCTGCTTTTACATGGGCTTTGCGCAGGGGTTAACGCTGGACTACCTGCGGAACGCCATCCATGCGGTGCTGCCGGGGGCGGAGGTGAATGCCCACATGCCAGTACAGGCGTACCAGTCTGCGCTGAACAGCTGTGAACTGTTTGTCAGTCCGTTTCCCTACGGGAACATGAACGGCGTGGTGGATGCGGTCCGTCAGGGGCTGCCGGGTGTGTGCCTGAGCGGTCCTGAAGTGCACAGCCATATTGACGGAGGACTGTTCCGCCGTCTGAGACTGCCGGAAGAACTGATTGCCACAGGCTACGAGGCATACATCCGGGCCACGTTGCGTCTGGTGGAAGAGCATGACTGGCGCGAGATGCTGCAGCACCAGTTACAAGACAGTGACGTGGAGCAGGTGCTGTTTGAGGGACACCCGGAGAAATTTGCCGACGTCATCAGTGATGTGTGGCAACAGCACTTGCCCTTTGATGCGGCTTCTGAACGGGTAGGGACAAGCCAAAGGTTGTCATCATGAAGCACTTACCCTTCTGCCATCCCGGTGATTTTGATGATAACGGCCTGCTGAAGGCTCCGGTGCTTTTCTGGGTCGGACTGGTTGTGATGGCGCGGGCCTGGTGG
>NZ_JAMMTO010000027.1:0-2345 GCF_051807745.1 Salmonella sp. NW38
CGATCTCCTTCGTTGGAAGATTGATTATGCCGGATGATCTCTAAATATGAATGGCACGATTATGCGGGATACTTACAATAATTGTATATGGCCACAGGTTTTTGCCTGTTATTTTCACTCCGTACAGGTAACTCGGGAAATGGGGGGATACCAGTAGACAGATAATGCTTGCAATAATATATCTACAATTATTATTTTGGAATATCAGATGCACCTGGTGTTATTGCATTTAACCAAGGTGTTTTTTCTAGAATAGGGATGAATGAATATGTTTAACCAAACCGAAAATGCTGCCGACAGTACAAATGTTCAAGTAGAATTAGTTGGTACATCTATTGCCCCCTCTACTCAATACTGGATGGTTGGTATTGGTTTATTAGCAGTCAGAATTATTCAGGGGTTTATCTACTGGGGAGGGGGGAGTCGGCGGTTTATTTATGCTCCTGATAAACTTAATCCGGATGCTCCTCACTGGATGGCGTACAAGTTCCAGACCGCGATGCCAGGTGCTTTGTTGGGGCTGGAGCATATTATTTCCTTTATGTTGCAACATTTCTGGCTATTATATGCTGGAGTTATCCTGTTTAGCGCAGCTGAGCTTATTGCGGGGTTATTTCTAATGCTCGGGCTCTTTACCCGAATCTCAGCGTTGCTTTCTATGCTTTTCTCTGTGTTACTGATGCTGATGTTTGGCTGGCAGGGTGCCACTTGTATAGATGAATGGACAATGGCGGCGTGCAATCTTGCAATGGGAACGACGATATTTCTCTGTGGTTCACATGTTTATGCTTTCGATAATATCATTCTGAAGAAGAAGCCACATTTGACAGGTAGTCGGGTATTTAACTGGTGCTGCGGTTCGCTTCCCCTGCCTGTAAGTCCTGTCGCTTATAAAAAACTGGCGTTAGGTCTGTTGGTATTTGTCGTGGTTTTCGATGTAGGGACTTACAGTTACTATCGTGGCTCTGTAGTGACACCTTATCATCACGGCCCGGTTAGCCCTACAACACATCATATTAGTCTCACGAATGGAAAACTTCTGTCAGACGGGCGGGTCACTGTGCATGCTTATCTAGATGCGGGAACACCAGAGGCTCCTGAACACATTATGGAAGCGTGGCTTAAAACATCCAGTGGGGAAACGATTATGTACTGGGATACGGCGATGTTGTCTTCATTACCACAAGACAGTTTCCGGAATGATTATGATTATAATCAGTTTTCTGTAAGTCATTATGGGATACAGGCTGTAGTAGGGTCTGCGGCAACGATTGTTTTTCCTGCCGGAATACTAAATGAAGATCTGGACAGATTGCCGGATGAACCATTGAAACTCGTTTTGATTGATACAGAGGGGCATACATTCAGCACAATATTAAGTCGGGAGGATGAGTAAATCTACCCATTTTTCTGAGCCACGTAAGTGGCTCTTTTAATCGAAACTTAAGTTTTGACTGTGAAATGTAAGGAAATAGACAGACCTCAGATTGTATTTAATTTCGAATTATTTATTCTCGACACTGAGTGATTTTCTTGCGGTTTTTGTGTTAAAAAATATAAGTTTATGTGTATATCTGTATTTGATTATTTTTATCAGATATTATTTCTGACTGAGATATTCAAGCATCCCTGAACACTCATTGTTCCTTTCTGTTGAAATTTTCTCCCGTTACCCTGCTGTTACATCACCTTTACCGTGTGTTTACCTTCTGTTTTTCCTCTTTTTCTATTCTATTACAATGGGTTATGTTTTTTTTATTCCTTTTTGATTATGTTTTTCGATCGTTATGATTTACATGTTTGATATGTAAAATCGATCGTTAAGATAGATTTTATTTGTTTTACGCAAGGCGTCTGCGGTTTATAGGGTTAGTAAATAGCAGATTAAGATAGTTCCGGGATGACGGTCGGGGTTGAGTGGGCCGTCTGCCTGCATGTGGCCCGCCAGGAAGGAATAGTCGGGTTTCTTTTTTTAATCAAAACCAATCTGGTGATTACTATATGAAAAGTCTGATTAAACGGGCGTGCTTTGCTCGTGCTAAAAACGTACGACGGGCTACTTTCCTGTTCTCCCCCTTGGTCCTGCTGGTGTACTCCGGTATAGCCTCAGCCGTTTCCCCGGTTTCCGTGCCCGGTGCGGGGACGCTGGGCAACCAGTTACGCCAGGAGTCTGTACTGGCTCCGAAAGCGCCCGTGAACGCCCCGCTGGTCCTGCCGGAAGAGGGGACAGCCCGCCGGTCGCTCTCGGGGGATAATCATACCATGGTTAGCGTGAAACAGGTGGTGTTCACCGGCAATCCCCCAGGACTGAAGGGCCTGAGTGAGACTGACCTGCAGCGTGAACT
>NZ_JAMMTO010000028.1:0-1645 GCF_051807745.1 Salmonella sp. NW38
AGAACGTACTGGACAACAGCATCGTGAATGATGCTAACCGCGACACGCTGCTGGCGAAGCGCATCGAGAACATGACCACGGTCGATATGGCAGGGAATGCCATCTTTGACGACAGCGCGAAATCAGACAAGGGCTGGACACAGGATTACACTCTGGCTGACCTCCCGAACCATGGCTGGGTATTTAACAATACCAGCGTGACGGCGGGCGGGGATGTGAGCCTGAAAGGCGCGGGCTTTACAAACTCAGTTGTCACCATTACGAATGGCAACCTGAGCATCGATAACGGCGGTCCTGCGCCACTGACGGGAACGACCCTCACAGTGGACGGCGGAGTGAACGTTCACGCAGGGGCCGGCAGCATTGACCTGAAGAACGGGAATATCAGTGCGAAAGGGAATATCACGCTTAAAGCGGATGCGGGCTCTATCGCCATTTCGGGCAAAAATGCGTCGGTAAAAGCCAATATCACCTCGACTGAAGGGGGGGTGAACTTGGTTTCAATGCAGGCTATAAATATAACAAACGCAAATTTTTTAGCGGATAAAGATATCTCTTTAAATGTTGCTTCTGAGGTAATGGGAACGCTGGGGATTGGTAATGCCTCTTTCACTTCTCAAAGTGGTGATGTTGATTTGTTTTTGGATACGAAAAAAATCAATCCTATCATTACAACTGTTGATTCGCAGTATGGTGGATTGATATTCTCAGGTGAGAATTCATTTGAAGCTAAAAATATAAATATTTCTGCATTATCCAGTAAGGATGCTAGAGGTTTTTCACTTTTGTTTGAAAGTGGTGCGATATTGAATTTAAAAGGTGAAACGCATATTAATGCGAGCAATGAAAGCAACGGAACTAGGAGTAATGAGGCAGGCCTGGGTAGTCGATATCGAAGAACTCAAATTAATGTGTCCGACGGTGATCTTTACATAACTGCAAGTGCTTTGTCTGGCTCAGCTATCCTTAGTCTTGCTGCCACTGGGCAGTGGGCAGATGCAGGTTTTGAATTTGTGTTAAATAATTCGAATTTATACATTGATGCTAATTCAAAGTTTTGGAATGGGATTACTTTAGGTGGTTATGGCGGCAGTACTTATGCGAATGGTTTAACATTTAAAGGAAACGGTAATGTGAGTGTTCATGGTCAAGGGGCCTTGGGTGGAATAATATTAAGCAGATTGTATACTGGGGAATTGGATGGAAATGTTCAATTGACTGGGGTCGGAGGTAGTGCAGCAGGGATTGATGCAAGTTTAAATACTGTTTTTCAGGGAGGGGTTTCCCTGTCCGGGAGTAGTGCTGACGATGTAGGGGTTTTACTTTCCTTTGGCCCTGGTATTCAGGAACATAATATGAATCTGAATGGTTCTAATGTTGCGGGGTCTTCGGAAAACGGAAGTGCGGGTATATTAATTAAGGGGAAAAATATATCGTTCACCAATGGCACCCTGACCGGTACGGCCACGTCAGGCAATGGTTCCGGAGTGGTGCTGACAGGAGGCGGCAACTACACCCTTGATGGCGCATCAATCACCGGGACTGCGGCCGATGGTTCCGGTATCGCCGTGAATGGCACGCTTACCGTGAATAACGGAACCGTAGTGAAAGGCCTTGCCACAGGTGGCGGGAACGGGGTGACGGT
>NZ_JAMMTO010000029.1:0-1594 GCF_051807745.1 Salmonella sp. NW38
ACCGTCACCCCGTTCCCGCCACCTGTGGCAAGGCCTTTCACTACGGTTCCGTTATTCACGGTAAGCGTGCCATTCACTGCGATACCGGAACCAGCGGCCGCAGTCCCGGTGACCGATGCGCCATCAAGGGTGTAATTACTGCCCCCGGTCAGCACCACACCGGAACCATTACCTGACGTACCGTTCAGGGTACCATTACTCAGCGTGATGTTATTACCGATTAACTTAATACCTGAACCCGTTTTACTAATGCCTGTAATCGTATTGTTACCCAGACTGACATTAGATTTATCAGTACTTTCCAGCCGAAAACCCGCCCCAGTTCCGCTGGTTCCGGTAATCGTGGCATTAACCAGATTAACCGCTGTGTGACCTAGCATGACAATAGCATCGCCAATATCATTCGTAACGTTAAGAGAAAAATTACCTAATAAATCTTTATTTGTTAGTCGATTAAGATAGATTCCTTCCTCTTGAGAACTCGTATGTATATTTAGCTGTGCATTGCCATTACCAGAAAAAGCAAACCCTGAAGTATATTTATTAAACTCAATAGTACCAAGCATACTTAACCCTTGGTGGGGAGCAGTCCCAGCAGTAACATTGAAGACAAAATCCGCGCCATCAAGGATAAAATTTGTTGTATGTGTAGCCGAGTACGCCGAAAACCTGGTATAAACACCATGACTACATGATGTCATGGACGATTTCCCACCCTTAAATGTAATCGATGAAGAACCATTATTAAAGAAGATATCATAGGTAGAACTAGGTTTAGCCCCCGTGGTAAAAGCATCACCTTTAATATCGAAACTTCCGTCAAAAACTACATTTGTATCACCCCCCGCAAAAATTTGTCCAATAACAATCGCCCCATTCCGAGTAAGATCAAGGTAGTTGTTAACATAGCCATTCATTTCTCCATGTCCAGTATTTGCAACATGGAATTCATCCGCACCGAATAACGATACCGCACCAAAGGAGGCCATATCGTCATTACTTCCTCCGATAGCACTTCCATTAATGCTCATATTAATCGAAGTCAGGTTGGCGTTGACCAGACGAACTCCCATGGAATTTCCACTATTGCCTGTAATCATAATATCGCCATCAGATGAAGTGATATTGGCTTTCACAGTAGCGTTTGTCCCGGATATCAGGACCGTCCCGTTATCCGTCTTCAGGGTGATATCCCTTTTCGCGCTGATGTTGCCCTTCGTCAGGTCGATGTTACCCCCCCCGGAGTGAACGCTGACCGCACCATCATTAACCGTGACCGTCGTACCGGTCAGCGGAACCGCACCACCGTTATCCAGCGTCAGGCTGCCGTTGCTCACCGTCACCGTCGCATTGGTGAACGCCACCCCCTTCAGGTTCACGTCCCCGCCCGCCGTCACGCTGGTATTGTTAAATATCCAGCCGCCATTGGGCGTATCCACCGAGCTGTAGTCGTGCGTCCAGCCCTTGTCTGATTTCGCGCTGTCGTCAAAAATCGCCGTGCCGTTCATTTCCACGGAGGTCATGTTCTCGATGCGCTTCGCCAGCAGCGTGTCGCGGTTAGCATCATTCACGATGCTGTTGTCCAGTACGTTCT
>NZ_JAMMTO010000030.1:0-1227 GCF_051807745.1 Salmonella sp. NW38
CCACCAAGAAACAGTATCGACACCAGAAGTGACGGGTATCCCCGCACGGCGTTACCGAACGCCAGAGTGTCAAATATCATCCAGGCACCATACAGGAATGCAACACCTGCGACAGCTAACCCGATATACGTCCAGATGCGGAGAGGGAAAGTTGAGAAGCTGGTAATCCCTTCGAGCGCCAGATTCCATAATTTCCAGCCGTTGAATTTCGAATCACCGGCCACGCGTTCGGCACGGACATATTTAACAACATCCGTTTTTCCGCCAACCCAACTGAGCACCCCCTTCATGAACAAGTTGCGTTCGGGCATTAATTTAATATTTTCGACAACCTCACGGCTCATTAACCGGAAATCACCGACGTTCTCTTCAATTTTCGGATTGCTGATTTTATTGTGCAGCTTATAAAACCATTCAGCTGTCTTACGCTTCATGCGCCCGTCAGTTGAGCGGTCTGAGCGCTTAGCCAGCACCATATCTGCGCCAGCCTGCCACTTCTCAATGAGATGGGGGATAACTTCTATCGGATCCTGTAAATCGACATCAATAGGAATGACCGCATCCCCGGTTGCATGGTCGAGACCCGCGAAAAGAGCAGGTTCTTTACCGAAGTTTCGCGTAAACGAAAGCGGAATAACGAGCGGATCAGATGCAGCTATTTTGTTAATTATTGATTCAGTCGCATCTTTGCTTCCGTCGTTGATGAAAACAATCTCAACTTCATACGGTTTTAGCTCTTCAAACTCGCGAACCGTTTTATAGAAAATAGGTATCGTGGCTTCTTCATTGAAGACCGGAACGACTAACGAGACTTTCATTTCGCATCCCTAAAGACAATGAACTTTGAATAAATGAATCCGCATGTCAGGCTGATAGCTGAAAAGGTGACAAGAGTAAGGAGTGGCGGCAGGGAACATTTGTCAGCCATCCAGCCAACAACGGCGCTCAGTGTTCCCATAAATCCCACGTACATCATGTAGCGAAGCGTGGTGGTGCTGGCGTTAAAGGTGAAGCGCGCATTGGCATAGAAGCTGAACGATACGGCGATAACAAAACCGGAAAAGTTCGCCAGCGCCTGATGCGTATGCATCCCATACACACAAAAAGCAAATACGCCCCAATGAATAAGCGTGTTAAGAACACCGATCGATGTGTACTTAGCGAATAACTTCAACATTATGAAAATCAGCGGATTCGGAAAGGTCTGGAGTGTAGCACTACAAATTG
>NZ_JAMMTO010000031.1:0-1207 GCF_051807745.1 Salmonella sp. NW38
TGTAAGTATCCCGCATAATCGTGCCATTCATATTTAGAGATCATCCGGCATAATCAATCTTCCAACGAAGGAGATCGCGATGCGTAAAACCCGTTTCACTGAGAATCAGATCATCGCTGTGATTAAGTCGGTTGAAGCCGGACGAACCGTTAAAGATGTCTGCCGGGAGGCTGGTATCTCTGAAGCCACCTACTACAACTGGAAGTCCAGATATGGCGGCATGGAGGCTTCTGATATTAAAAAGATCAAGGATCTTGAGGACGAGAACCGGCGCCTCAAACAGATGTTTGCCGACCTGAGTCTTGAGAACCGGGCGCTGAAAGACGTTATCGAAAAAAAACTTTAAAACCAGCCTTTAAGCGTGAGCTGGTCACTCATCTGATAACGACATTTGGACTCAGTATCCGTCAGGCCTGCCGGAGTCTGAACCTGAGCAGAACGGTTTACCATTACCGTCCGGATAACACACGTGACGAACCCGTTATTACCGCATTGCAGGCGGCAGCTGAACGGTATCCACGATACGGTTTTCCGAAGCTTTTTCAGGTTCTGCGGCGGCAGGGATACATGTGGAATCACAAAAGGATCCACCGTATTTATTGTCTGCTGAAGCTGAATTTTCGCCGTAAGGGCAAACAACGGCTGCCGGTGCGTAACCCCTCGCCACTGGCCACGCCGGAAGCGCTGAACCAGAGCTGGTCTGTCGATTTTATGCATGATGCCCTGGTCTGTGGGCGTCGTTTTCGCACGTTCAATGTCGTTGATGACTTTAACCGTGAGGCGTTGTCGATTGAAATAGATCTGAATCTTCCAGCCCCACGAGTGGTCCGTGTACTCGACAGGATCGCGGCAAATCGTGGCTATCCGGTCATGCTACGCATGGATAATGGTCCGGAATTTATCTCACTTGCACTGGCTGAATGGGCAGAGCAACATGCAGTAAAACTGGAATTTATTCAGCCGGGTAAGCCGACGCAGAACGCTTTTATTGAGCGCTTTAACCGAACATACCGTACAGAAATACTCGATTTTTATCTGTTCAGAACGCTGAATGAAGCGCGGGAAATCACGGAAAGATGGGTGTCAGAATATAACTGTGAACGCCCTCATGAATCACTGAACAATATGACGCCGGAGGAATATCGGCAACACAATCATTTGGCCGGGATCTCAAAAAATGCCTGGAACTAAAACGGGTCTATTTACA
>NZ_JAMMTO010000032.1:0-1019 GCF_051807745.1 Salmonella sp. NW38
CCGGAAGAAAAAGCGCGTGGTATCACCATCAACACTTCTCACGTTGAATACGATACCCCGACCCGCCACTACGCACACGTAGACTGCCCGGGGCACGCCGACTATGTTAAAAACATGATCACCGGTGCTGCTCAGATGGACGGCGCGATCCTGGTTGTTGCTGCGACTGACGGCCCGATGCCGCAGACCCGTGAGCACATCCTGCTGGGTCGTCAGGTAGGCGTTCCGTACATCATCGTGTTCCTGAACAAATGCGACATGGTTGATGACGAAGAGCTGCTGGAACTGGTTGAAATGGAAGTTCGTGAACTTCTGTCTCAGTACGACTTCCCGGGCGACGACACTCCGATCGTTCGTGGTTCTGCTCTGAAAGCGCTGGAAGGCGACGCAGAGTGGGAAGCGAAAATCATCGAACTGGCTGGCTTCCTGGATTCTTACATCCCGGAACCAGAGCGTGCGATTGACAAGCCGTTCCTGCTGCCGATCGAAGACGTATTCTCCATCTCCGGTCGTGGTACCGTTGTTACCGGTCGTGTAGAACGCGGTATCATCAAAGTGGGTGAAGAAGTTGAAATCGTTGGTATCAAAGAGACTCAGAAGTCTACCTGTACTGGCGTTGAAATGTTCCGCAAACTGCTGGACGAAGGCCGTGCCGGTGAGAACGTAGGTGTTCTGCTGCGTGGTATCAAACGTGAAGAAATCGAACGTGGTCAGGTACTGGCTAAGCCGGGCACCATCAAGCCGCACACCAAGTTCGAATCTGAAGTGTACATTCTGTCCAAAGATGAAGGCGGCCGTCATACTCCGTTCTTCAAAGGCTACCGTCCGCAGTTCTACTTCCGTACTACTGACGTGACTGGTACCATCGAACTGCCGGAAGGCGTAGAGATGGTAATGCCGGGCGACAACATCAAAATGGTTGTTACCCTGATCCACCCGATCGCAATGGACGACGGTCTGCGTTTCGCAATCCGTGAAGGCGGCCGTACCGTTGGCGCGGGCGTTGTTGCTAAAGTTCT
>NZ_JAMMTO010000033.1:0-662 GCF_051807745.1 Salmonella sp. NW38
GCTCCCACTGCTTGTACGTACACGGTTTCAGGTTCTTTTTCACTCCCCTCGCCGGGGTTCTTTTCGCCTTTCCCTCACGGTACTGGTTCACTATCGGTCAGTCAGGAGTATTTAGCCTTGGAGGATGGTCCCCCCATATTCAGACAGGATACCACGTGTCCCGCCCTACTCATCGAGCTCACAGCACATGCGCTTTTGTGTACGGGGCTGTCACCCTGTATCGCGCGCCTTTCCAGACGCTTCCACTAACACACATGCTGATTCAGGCTCTGGGCTCCTCCCCGTTCGCTCGCCGCTACTGGGGGAATCTCGGTTGATTTCTTTTCCTCGGGGTACTTAGATGTTTCAGTTCCCCCGGTTCGCCTCATTAACCTATGGATTCAGTTAATGATAGTGTGACGAGTCACACTGGGTTTCCCCATTCGGGTATCGCCGGTTATAACGGTTCATATCACCTTACCGGCGCTTATCGCAGATTAGCACGCCCTTCATCGCCTCTGACTGCCAGGGCATCCACCGTGTACGCTTAGTCGCTTAACCTCACAACCCGAAGATGTTTCTCGCGATTCATCATCGTGTTGCGAAAATTTGAGAGACTCACGAACAACTTTCGTTGTTCTGTGTTTCAATTTTCAGCTTGATCCAGATTTTTAAAGAGCAAA
>NZ_JAMMTO010000034.1:0-644 GCF_051807745.1 Salmonella sp. NW38
ACAGGCGCATACGATCTGACATTTGCATCAAACTTCGTTACTTACGGCCCGTAAACGGGCTGCCCGGATAAGGGATCGATAATTGCTCACCCATTTTATCCTCTTCAAGCTGGTGCTTTATGTAGTCCTGTATCTTCGCCGTGTTCTTACCCACCGTATCGACATAGTACCCTCTGCACCAGAACTCCCTGTTCCTGTATTTGAATTTTAGATCCCCAAACTGCTCGTAAAGCATCAGACTACTTTTACCCTTCAGATATCCTATGAAGCTCGACACACTCATCTTCGGCGGGATCTCCAGAAGCATGTGAATATGATCTGCACAACATTCCGCTTCCAGAATTCGTACGTTTTTCCATTCACACAATTTTCTTAATATGCTGCCTACTGCCCTACGCTTCTCTCCATAGAACGCTTGTCTTCGGTATTTGGGCGCGAAAACTATGTGATATTTACAGTTCCATCGGGTGTGCGCTAAGCTCTTTTCGTCCCCCATTGGGACCCCCTTTTGATTTCTTGTTGAACTTTTGCAGTTGCCAGACCGCAAGATGTTTTAACAAATCAAAAGGGGTTTTAATAACTGGCTTAAAGCTGAAAGCTTTCCGGAACCCCCAGCCTAGCTGGGGGTTTTCCATAGACAAAAA
>NZ_JAMMTO010000035.1:0-544 GCF_051807745.1 Salmonella sp. NW38
CTTTGTGATTCATGACTGGGGTGAAGTCGTAACAAGGTAACCGTAGGGGAACCTGCGGTTGGATCACCTCCTTACCTGAAAGAAGCGTACTTTGCAGTGCTCACACAGATTGTCTGATGAAAAACGAGCAGTAAAACCTCTACAGGCTTGTAGCTCAGGTGGTTAGAGCGCACCCCTGATAAGGGTGAGGTCGGTGGTTCAAGTCCACTCAGGCCTACCAAATTTTCCCTGAATACTGCGTTGTGAAATAACTCACATACTGATGTATGCTTCGTTATTCCACGCCTTGTCTCAGGAAAAATTATCGGTAAAGAGGTTCTGACTACACGATGGGGCTATAGCTCAGCTGGGAGAGCGCCTGCTTTGCACGCAGGAGGTCTGCGGTTCGATCCCGCATAGCTCCACCATCTCGTGAGTGTTTACGAAAAAATACTTCAGAGTGTACCTGAAAGGGTTCACTGCGAAGTTTTGCTCTTTAAAAATCTGGATCAAGCTGAAAATTGAAACACAGAACAACGAAAGTTGTTCGTGAGTCTCTCAAATT
>NZ_JAMMTO010000036.1:0-507 GCF_051807745.1 Salmonella sp. NW38
ACCACGCCCCCCCCCGCTGCGT
Source organism: Salmonella sp. NW38 (assembly GCF_051807745.1). Classification (NCBI taxonomy): domain Bacteria; kingdom Pseudomonadati; phylum Pseudomonadota; class Gammaproteobacteria; order Enterobacterales; family Enterobacteriaceae; genus Salmonella; species Salmonella sp. NW38. The sequence goes on from NZ_JAMMTO010000036.1 coordinate 23, forward strand.
TGATATTGCGGATGATATGGTCGGCGTGCCTGTAGAGGCTGACGGCAAAAATCAGCGCCAGCCAGCGGTGCAGGTTCATCAGCTGTACATAGCCACCGTCGCTGACCGTAAAGTCCGGGCGGGAGAAGAGTGTGGTAACGGCCCCGGCAATCCGGGTACACAGAACAGGGTTCAGCCCTTCGAGGGACGTACCCGGCGTATACGCCGAAAACTGCGGTCCCCACTGGCCGTAGTGGCAGTCAAGCTGCGTCAGCACAAACAGCAGCATCCTGGCGGCTGATTCGGTATCCGGCTGCGTCACCTGATACTCAAACTGCTCCAGATTAAAATTATCCGGCTGAGAGAGGTGGTCCACGGGGACACCAACAAACGCCACGCGGTCAGTTGCACAGGTAGTTTTTTTTTCGGCCGGTTCAGTCCGGGAAGTCATCATTCATTCACTCCAGTGTCAGGAAAAAAGCGCAGGAAATCCCCTGACCGGTGCC
>NZ_JAMMTO010000037.1:0-506 GCF_051807745.1 Salmonella sp. NW38
GGCACCGGTCAGGGGATTTCCTGCGCTTTTTTCCTGACACTGGAGTGAATGAATGATGACTTCCCGGACTGAACCGGTCGAAAAAAAACTACCGGTGCAACTGACCGCGTGGCGTTTGTCGGTATCCCCGTGGGTCACCTCCCTCAGCCGGATAATTTTAATCTGGAGCAGTTTGAGTATCAGGTGACGCAGGCGGATACCGAATCTGCCGCCAGAATGCTGCTGTTTATGCTGACGCAGCTTGACGGCCACTACGGCCAGTGGGGACCGCAGTTTTCGGCGTACGCACCAGGCGTGGCTGACATCGGGCTGAACCGTCAGCTGTGTACCCGGATTGCAGGGGCGGTGACCACGCTTTTTTCCCGCCAGGATTTTACCGTGAGTGACGGGGGCTATGTGCAGCTGATGGACCTGCATCGCTGGCTGGCACTGATTTTTGCCGTCAGCCTCTACAGGCACGCCGACCATATCATCCGCAATATCAACGCAGCGGGGGGGGGCGTGGT
>NZ_JAMMTO010000038.1:0-439 GCF_051807745.1 Salmonella sp. NW38
GCTGCCGGCGGACACCCCGGTTTGCGGCGCGCGCGCCGGGTGGGGCGTTTACGTGCCGGGGGCCGTCATTGCGCTGGTCGTGGCCGCCATCAGTTACTCACAGACCGGCAGCTATCAGCAGGTCAGGGCCTGGCAGCAGGCGACGGCGCAGACGCCCGGGCTGCTGGCGCGGGCGCTGGACCCGCAGGCGCAGCCGCTGAATGAAGAGGAGATGGCGCGGCTGGCGCTGGGGCTGCGCACCCGCCTGCAGAATGATGCCGGCAATGTTGAGGGCTGGCTCATGCTGGGGCGCATCGGTATGGTACTGGGTAATGCCGGTACCGCCACCGGGGCGTATGCGAACGCCTGCCGCCTGGACCCGAAAAACCGCGATGCGGCGCTGGGCTACGCGGAGGCGCTGACGCGCTCGTCCGACCCGGAGGATAACCGCCGCGGCGGG
>NZ_JAMMTO010000039.1:0-383 GCF_051807745.1 Salmonella sp. NW38
CTTTGTGATTCATGACTGGGGTGAAGTCGTAACAAGGTAACCGTAGGGGAACCTGCGGTTGGATCACCTCCTTACCTTAAAGAAACGGTCTTTGCAGTGCTCACACAGATTGTCTGATGAAAAGTGAATAGCAAGGCGTCTTGCGATTGAGACTTCAGTGTCCCCTTCGTCTAGAGGCCCAGGACACCGCCCTTTCACGGCGGTAACAGGGGTTCGAATCCCCTAGGGGACGCCACTTGCTGGTTTGTGAGTGAAAGTCACCTGCCTTAATATCTCAAAACTGACTTACGAGTCATGTTTGAGATATTTGCTCTTTAAAAATCTGGATCAAGCTGAAAATTGAAACACAGAACAACGAAAGTTGTTCGTGAGTCTCTCAAATT
>NZ_JAMMTO010000040.1:0-316 GCF_051807745.1 Salmonella sp. NW38
GACTGGGGTGAGCGACAAATCTGCCGGGAGCAGATTTGAACGTCGCGTGCGACGGCCCGTCAGGGCGAGGCCCATGAATGGGCCGAGTAATCCGTAGCCAACACATAAGCGACTTGAAGTATGAAGGGTATAAACCAAATATAAAACGCGTCGGCGTCATTATCCGATAACTTTTTCCATAGAGAGATAAATGCAAAAAGGCCCAATCTTTCGATTGGGCCTTTTGCTTTATTTGATGTCTGGCAGTTTATGGCGGGCGTCCTGCCCGCCACCCTCCGGGCCGTTGCTGCGCAACGTTCAAATCCGCTCCCGGCGG
>NZ_JAMMTO010000041.1:0-306 GCF_051807745.1 Salmonella sp. NW38
TGGAGCGGGAAACGAGACTCGAACTCGCGACCCCGACCTTGGCAAGGTCGTGCTCTACCAACTGAGCTATTCCCGCATAATCTTCGTCTTTCGAACCGCTACTGCGTTGGCTGCCTTCACTCGCCTGAGTCACTTACTTCAGTAAGCTCCTGAGGACTCATTCAGTTGCCGCCTTGTCGCAATTCGAAATCCTGCGATTGGTGGTCTGTACTTAACAAGTACTTTCAAATTTGGAGCGGGAAACGAGACTCGAACTCGCGACCCCGACCTTGGCAAGGTCGTGCTCTACCAACTGAGCTATTCCCG
>NZ_JAMMTO010000042.1:0-286 GCF_051807745.1 Salmonella sp. NW38
GAGACCCCACACTACCATCGGCGCTACGGCGTTTCACTTCTGAGTTCGGCATGGGGTCAGGTGGGACCACCGCGCTACTGCCGCCAGACAAATTCTTTTTCAAATGCCAAACTTTAACCGTATTAAGTGGTGCTGATACCCAGAGTCGAACTGGGGACCTCACCCTTACCAAGGGTGCGCTCTACCAACTGAGCCATATCAGCACACTAAATTTGATGCCTGGCAGTTCCCTACTCTCGCATGGGGAGACCCCACACTACCATCGGCGCTACGGCGTTTCACTTCT
>NZ_JAMMTO010000043.1:0-267 GCF_051807745.1 Salmonella sp. NW38
CCTCCGGCTCCCCTATTCGGTTAACCTTGCTACAGAATATAAGTCGCTGACCCATTATACAAAAGGTACGCAGTCACCCCACCACTAAGCCCCCTCTGCTTCTTTTGCGGTTGAACGTCGCTTTCGCTCCGTTAACCGTATCCTCAGCAAAGGATGCGTATGTGGAGTTCACCACTGGCTTAGTGGTGGGGCTCCCACTGCTTGTACGTACACGGTTTCAGGTTCTTTTTCACTCCCCTCGCCGGGGTTCTTTTCGCCTTTCCCTCA
>NZ_JAMMTO010000044.1:0-216 GCF_051807745.1 Salmonella sp. NW38
GGCGCTACGGCGTTTCACTTCTGAGTTCGGCATGGGGTCAGGTGGGACCACCGCGCTAGTGCCGCCAGGCAAATTCTGTTGCCGGAAACGAATCTTTTATCTTTCGTTCCCGAAAATCCGGAATCAGTGCTGAAAATCATCTCTCAACCGCCAAAACATCTTCGGCGTTGTAAGGTTAAGCCTCACGGTTCATTAGTACCGGTTAGCTCAACGCAT
>NZ_JAMMTO010000045.1:0-212 GCF_051807745.1 Salmonella sp. NW38
CATCCGTAGCTCAGCTGGATAGAGTACTCGGCTACGAACCGAGCGGTCGGAGGTTCGAATCCTCCCGGATGCACCATCTCTTACTTGATACGGCTTTCCCGCGGTATCAAAATCTGCAGTAAAGTAAGTTTCCCGATGCATCCGTAGCTCAGCTGGATAGAGTACTCGGCTACGAACCGAGCGGTCGGAGGTTCGAATCCTCCCGGATGCAC